>NZ_JACZKG010000045.1 GCF_014860165.1 Devosia sp. | reverse complement strand
CCTCAATCCCTCCCCTCAAGGGGGAGGGAGGCGAAGGACCCCGGCGCCGCGCTGTCCTGCTACCCCGCCCGCTTTGCCGGGCTGCGGCTCTGGTTCGCCAGCCCGCTGATAGCGGCGCGCAGGGCGGCGGGTTTCACGGGCTTGGTGACCACCGCAATGCCGCGCTCCTCGGCCAGCGCCCGCACTGCCGGGCTGCGATCGGCCGTCACCAGCGCCGCCGGCAGGTGCCCGCCCAGATTGTGGCGCAGCCATTCGATGGCATCGAGGCCCGATGTCTGGTCGAGGTGATAGTCCATCAGCACCAGGTCGGGATACCAGCCCTCCAGCAGCCGTTCACGGTCGATCTGCTTGAGCGAGAGGGCACTGCGCACGTCGCAGCCCCAATGTCGCAGCAGGCCCTCCATTGCCTCGATGATGGCCCGTTCATTGTCCACGCACAGCACCTTGAGATCAAGCGTGCCGAAACTGGTCTCGGCGGGTGCCGCGCTGCTCTCGGGCGTCGCGCGGATGGTGCGGGTGGCGGGCAGGAACAGCGAAAACCGCGAGCCGCTGCCTTCCTTGCTGTCCAGTTCGAGGGTCAGACCCAGCGCCGTCACCAGGCGCTGTACGATGGAGAGGCCAAGGCCCAGCCCCTGCGCCATGCGCGCGCCGCGTTCGAGCCGGGAGAACTCGGCAAACAGTAGCCGATGCTGGTCCTTGTTGAAGCCGATGCCCGTGTCGATGACGTCGAGCCGCATGCGATTGCCGCGGCGGCGCAGCCCGACCAGAACCTTGCCGCCCGGCTGGGTATATTTGATGGCATTGCTGACCAGGTTCTGCACGATGCGGCCCACCAGCATGCGGTCGACCATGATGGTGGCGTCGGTCGGCACGATACGCAGCGAAATGTTGCGCTCGCGCGCCATCGGGCCGAATTCCACCTCGATCTTCTTGAGCAGGTCCTGCCCGGCCACCGGCGCTGGCGCCGGCTTGAGCGCACCGCTGTCGATGCGCGAAATGTCGAGCAGCGCCCCCATGATGTCCTCGACCGCTGTCAGCGAGGCCTCGATGGAATTGGCGAGATCGGCCAGCCCCGTCGATTTGGCCCGTTCGATCAGCGTCGAGGTATAGAGCCGTGCCGCGTTGAGCGGCTGCAACAGGTCGTGGCTGGCCGCGGCCAGGAAGCGCGTTTTGTCATGGTTGGCCGCGTCAGCCTTGGCGCGGGCGCTTTCGAGTTCGGCATTGACCCGCGTGAGCGCCGCTGTGCGCTCCTCCACCCGCTCTTCGAGCGACTGGTTCATGCCCGCCAGTTCCCGCTCGGCCCGCACGCGGGCGGTGACGTCGGAGAAGCTGATGACCAGCCCGCCATCGGGCAGGCGGCTCGAATGAAATTCCAGGGTCTGCCCGGCATTGCCCAGGCGCTGGGTCACCGTGGTCGGCGATGCGGTCAGCAGGTTGATGCGCTCGATGGCGAGGCGCGCCGCGTCGCCACTGCCGAAATCGCCCCGATCGCCCAGAAACAGCGCAATGTCGAACAATGGCGTCCCCGGCTTGACCAGGTGCGCAGGCAGCGCCAGCAGTGAATTGTAGCGGCTGTTGGATGTCACCAGCCGCAATGCGGCGTCGAACACGGCGATGCCCTGCGGAATATGGTCGATCGCCTGTCTGAGGCTGTTGGCAGCGTCATGTTTGTTGGCTGACATCGGGTCGCGATCCTGGGCTTTCGGGCGCGTCGGGACTATCGGCCCGCCATCGCGGCGGTGCAAGACCAACTCTCGACCCATTGCTTTTGCCGGCGTGGTCATCAATGCTTGACCACCGCGACCGCGGCTGTCTGGGAAGGACTGATACCAAGAGGGGTGCTGCCATGTTCAAGGAATTCCGTGACTTCGCCATCAAGGGCAACATGATCGATCTGGCCATCGGCGTGATCATCGGCGCCGCTTTCGGCGCCATCGTCTCCTCCATCGTCGACGACATCTTCATGCCGCTCATCGGCCTGATCATCGGCGGCATCGATTTCTCGAACCTGTTCATCGTGCTGTCCAACCCGGATGGCGTCGCGGTGCCCTCACTCGCCGCGGCCAAGGATGCCGGCATCGCCACGCTCAATGTCGGCCTGTTCATCAATGCCGTCGTCAAGTTCACCATCATCGCCTTCGTGCTGTTCCTGGTGGTCAAGGGCATCAACCGCATGAAGCGCCAGGCCGCCGCCGAACCCGTTGCGGCCACGCCGGCGCCGAGCAAGGAAGAAGTGCTGCTCACCGAAATCCGCGACGCCCTGCGCGCCAGTCCCCGCTGATCGGCAACTGCCCAAATCGTCCTATGCTACGGCATAGGACGAAGGTCCGTTGACAAAGGGCTGATAGGTAAATAAGCCTAGTATGTAGGTAGTACATCCTACGTATTGTCCATATCGGACGGCAGGAACACCTAGTGCAAACTACCGTTGCGATCCGTCGGGGGGCATCGGTATCGCGGTTGCCAAGGGCAGCTCTGCGAGGGCGTAGCCTTGTAGTCCGAGGGGCGCGTGAGCGAACTGGGCAGAGGGCAACATGAGCGACGAGATCTTCTACCACTCCTTCCTCAATCGCGACCGGCTGATCCACATCGTGGACACGGACCCGAGCACCTGCGAAGCACTAAGCGTGCTGTTTCGCCTTGAGGGCTTCCAGACCACATTTTCTCTCGAGGCGGCCCACTTCGCCGCCACCATCGAGCGCCGCCGGCCCGAGGTCGTCGTGCTCAACCTGCGCCTGGGGGAGGAGAGCGGCCTGAGCCTGCTCCGGCGCATCAAGGGCATGCGCACCGGAACGCCGGTCTTCATGCTGGCCGACACGCCGCAGCTTGAGGCGGCGGTGACGGCGATGAAGCTGGGCGCCTCCGATGTTATTCCCAAGCCGATCGATACCGAGCATCTGCTGGGCAGCGTTCGCGACGCGCTCCGCCGCGATGTGCATCTGGGCGCCATGCAGGGCGGGCGGCGGCCGGTGGAAGTGCGGGGCTTCTCCCAGCTGACCCCGCGGGAGCGCGAAGTGCTGCAACTCATCACCAACGGCCAATCCAACAAGGAGGCCGGCCGCGAGCTGGGAATTTCTCCACGCACCATCGAGGTTCACCGCGCCCGGGTCATGGAAAAACTGGGCGCGAGAAACACGGCGGACCTGATGCGGATCGTGCTGACGAGCTGACAATCCAGCCGCAGTGTCGGCCTAGCCGTCCCCGGAAGGATGCTCGTCGGTCGGCGCGGGTTTGTCGATCGGCGCTTCCGCTTGCTCGTCGGTCTGGCTGTCGTCCTCGTTGCGGACGATTTCGAGCCGCAACTTGGTTGCCAACCCCGCCAGGGCGCCGATGGCCGCGAGCCATGGGGCGGTCAGCACGACCAATCCGCCGGCGGCGGCGCCGGCCGTCAGCGGGATTTCGAGGAAAACCTGACCACTTTCGGCGCGGACGCGCAGCGTTCGCACATTGCCCTCCGCGATCAGCGATTTGATCTTGTCGACGAGCTGATGTCCGGCGACTTCGATCTCCTCGCCCAGGCTGCGACGCGTTCCACGATCATTATCCATCACTGTTCTCCTTGATGTCGGCCGGCTGGCAGTCCGGGCGGCCGGTTCGGTTGCGCCAGAACGGGCGCAGACTTCAGTCTGCATTGGCGGCAGCGACCAGGTCGCGCAGCCAGTCGCGTGCGCGTTCGAGTTCGCCAGCCAGCAATGGGCCCTCGCTGCCGCTGACGAGGAAACCGGCCGGTTTACCTGTCATCACACAGCCTTTTTCGGCGAGCAGGCGCTCCAGCGTGTTGGCCGCATAGCCGCCCACTTCCATCACCCAGCGCAGGGGCGCCGGATGCACCGTTTCGAGGTCGAGTCGCGTGTCGAACACCGAGGCCCGCCGACCCGCCAGCATGTCATCGCCCAAGCCGTCGACGAATTCCTGGATAGCCGGAGTGGGACGGAAGCCGCGCGTCGGTGAGCCGATCACCAGGAGGGTGACGCCGTTGAGATCGATGGTGGCAGCGTCCCTCACGGGAACGGCGCGCGATCCGGGCACCGCGCCGGCCCTGGCCAGCGCGACCTGTGCGGTGTTGCCGAAAATGCTGTCATAGACAATCAAGATGGACATCGGCGCCTCCTGTCTGGCGACAACGATGCAACGTCGGCAGGCGATCCGCCTTGATGTTGATCAAAGTGGCAGGAGTGACGGCTGTCGACCCCAAGTCAGCCTCAAGAGCCCGAGCCCGCGATGCCCTTAAGCGGCCGTCAGCCGAATAGTTGAAAGCCGGCCAACGCGATGAACTCATCATAAGGTCCGTCGTCGCTGGCTGTGGCGAGTGACGACGGCCTCTATGGCAGCAGGCCGACTGCCACACCAAGGACACCGAACAGCGCCAGCGTCCAGAGCATTCCCAGCTTGGTTCGGAATACCAGGAACCCGGCCAGCATACACAGCGCTAGTGCCATCCAGTCGATGGTGGGCAGCACCGGCAGCGCCATGTTGAGCGGCCCCCAGGTGATGCGTTGCACGTCGTTGAACACCACATGCATGCCGAACCATATGGCGAGGTTGAGGATGACCCCTACGACCGCAGCGGTGATAGCCGCCAGCGCTCCTGACACTGCCTTATTGTTCCGCAGCCGTTCGATGTAGGGGGCGCCCAGGAATATCCAGAGGAAGCATGGCACGAAGGTTGCCCAGGTTGTGAGTGCAGCCCCCAGCACGCCGGCCAGTAGGGGATCGAGCCCGAGGCCGTCACGATAGGCAGCCAGGAAGCCCACAAAGGTCAGCACTAGGACCAGCGGGCCAGGCGTGGTTTCAGCCAGGGCCAGGCCGTCGATCATTTCCCCTGGCTGCAACCAACCGAAGGTGACGACCGCCTCCTGCGCCACATAGGCGAGCACTGCATAGGCGCCGCCGAACGTCACCACGGCCATCTGTGAGAAGAAGACATAGATGCTGGCAAAGCTGGAGCCCCAGCCGAAAGCCAGGCCCACCAATACCCATGGCAGTACCCATAGACCGCCCCAGACCAACATCACGCGCACGGCACGGCGCCAACTGGGGTCCACTTCCGGCACGTTGTCATCGATGACGGCGGGTCCGGTATCGGCCTTGCTCTTGCCGCCATGACCACCGGCGGCGAACAGGTCCGGCCGCTGCCGGGCCCCGACATAACCGAAAATGCCGGCAGTGAGCACGACCAGCGGAAACGGCACGGCAAAAAAGAACAGCGCGATGAAGGCCAGTGCCGCCAGGGCCACCATGACGCCGTTCCGCAGGGCCCGGCGGCTGACGCGGAGCACGGCCTCGACGACAATGGCCAGCACGGCGGCCTTTATGCCGTAGAACAGGCTGGACAGGATGTCGGTCTGCTGGAAGAGCGCATAGGACGCCGACAGTGCCAGGATGACGAAGAAGCCGGGGATGATGAACAGCGTGCCGGCGACGATACCACCCCTGGTACCGTGCAGCAGCCAGCCGATATAGGTCGCCAGTTGCTGGGCTTCAGGGCCGGGAAGCAGAGTGCAGTAGTTGAGGGCGTGGAGGAACCGGGTTTCCGAAATCCAGCGCTTCTCCTCGACCAGCACCTTGTGCATCAGCGCGATCTGGCCAGCGGGCCCGCCAAAGCTCAGTAGGCCGATGCGGGTGAACACGGCGGTCATCTCGGCAAAGCTGGGGTGGTCGGGCGCGATCAAGGGCGGGCTCGCACTGGCAGCTTCCACACTCATTTGCGCGCTCCCGTGCCGGGCCAGTTATGAGTCTCGTCACCAGCATCCCGGCACCAGCGATAAAGCGCGTCATAGACCAGCATACCGGCGTCGAGCTGTTCGAGGTCGTCGGCATACATGCGGGAAAGTCCCAGCGAGACCGCGAGCAAGCCGGCAACTTCGGGTGCAAGGTCAGGTCTGGCGGTATCGGCGCCGCGTACGATGGTCGCAAGCTTCTGCAGTGTGGGAAAGGCTAGCCCGAACTCATCGATCATTACGTCGAAGGTGCAGAGTTCGCCCCGATGCGACCAGTGGACACCTTCAATGTCGAATGGGACGGCATCGAACCGCTCAGCGACTGCCGATACCTCGGACGCCGAAACGAAGAGGAACCGTGCCAATGGATCGACAAACCGCCGGATCAGCCAGGGACAGGCGATGCGGTCAATCTTGGGCCGCACCCGGGTGACCCACAGACTGGGCGAAGTGGGCGGCAGGTTTGCTAGGGGGATGGTAGGCAGCCGGGCCTCCCGCCAGGCGGCGATGCCCCCTTCGAGAATTTCGGCATTGTGTCCCGCTGCCCGCAACAGGGCAGCAACCCCCTCGCTCTTGGCACCACCCGCAGCGCACGTGACAACAAAGGCAGTGCCGCTGATCTCGGGGAGCCATTGTCCGGCCCGTTGCCAGGGCCGGCCTAGCGACCCTGGGAGAATATGGGGTTCAGCAGCAAGCGCTTCGGCGTCGCGGACATCGATGATGACTGGGGATTGCGGCGTGCCGACGAGCCGGGCCAGCTTGTCGACAGAAATTGAGGCAAAGGGTGCCATAGCTGCGTCCTGGATTGATAATGGACGCGATTCTTCGGCTGGCGCCTCACGGGGTAATCGCAGACCCCTTGCGCGTAGAGTTGGCGCAGATATCAACCGACGTCAAGGATCGCCGGATCAAGTGCCTGCTTTCGATGAAGCTGGCCAAAAGCAGACTGACTGCAAACCACCCCTCTGCGGCTCTAACGGCGAAGCCTGCCCGGGCCGTCCGCCCGTCACCACGGGCGATCGATTGACCTCAGCCGCCGATGGTCGGCAGGGTCAGGTCGCCCGAGGTCAGCTTGCTGGCGGTGATCGCCGCATCGGCGGCTTCGCGCGGCAGCTCCAGGCTCGTCCAGACGCTGACCAGCGCATGGCGCAGGGCGAAGATCATCTCGTCGGTATGGAGCGGCGTCGGCGTGATGCGCAGGCGCTCGGTGCCCTTGGGGACGGTGGGGTAGTTGATGGGCTGGATGTAGATGTTGTGCTTGTCCAGCAGCATGTCACTGGCGGCCTTGACCGCGCGCGCATCGCCGACGATCAGCGGCACGATATGGGTATCGGTTTCCATGACAGGCAGGCCGGCATCCGCCAGGATGGCCTTGGTCAGGCGTGCCTGGCGCTGGTGCATGATGCGTTCATGCGTGGACACCTTGAGGTGCTCGATCGAGGCGCGGGCCGCAGCGCACAGGGCCGGGGGCAGCGAGGTGGTGAAGATGAATTCCGGCGCATACGAACGCACCGCGTCGATGATCGCCTTGTTGGCGGCGATATAGCCGCCCATGGTGCCAAAACCCTTGGCGAGGGTGCCTTCGATAATGTCGATGCGGTCCATCAGGCCTTCGCGCTCGGCAATGCCGCCGCCGCGTTCGCCATACATGCCCACGGCATGGACTTCGTCGATATAGGTCAGCGCCCCGAATTCCTCGGCCAGGTCGCAGATCTCGCGGATCGGGGCCACGTCGCCATCCATCGAATAGACGGATTCAAAGCAGATCAGCTTGGGCCGCTTGCGGTCGGTCGCCGCCAAGAGGTCACGCAGATGCGCCACGTCATTGTGGCGGAAGATGACCTTCTGCATGCCCGACTGGCGCACGCCCTGGATCATCGACGCGTGGTTGAGCTGGTCCGAGAAGATCACACAGTCCGGCAGCAGCCGCGCAATGGTGGCGATGGATGCTTCGTTGGACACAAAGCCCGACGTGAAGACGAGGGCCGCTTCCTTGCGGTGCAGGTCGGCCAGCGAGCGCTCGAGTTCCACCAGCGGGCGATTGGTGCCCGAAATATTGCGCGTGCCGCCCGAGCCGACGCCCAGACGCCCGGCGGTTTCCTGCATGGCGCCGACCACCTTGGCGTGCTGGCCCATACCCAGGTAATCGTTGGAGCACCAGATGGTGATATCGCGCATATTGTCGGCTTCGTCGCGATAGATGGCGCGAGGAAACTGCCCGGCCACACGCTCAAGATCGGCAAAGACGCGGTAGCGCTTTTCTGCCCGCAGCGTGTCCACCGCATCTTCGAATATGCCGCGATAGTCCATCGAAACGTCCTTTGTGTCCTGCCGTTGGCGCCTGAAGCCCTGCCGGTGAACAAGCCATAACTAGGTCGGACAATACCGCTTTGACATAGGTCAATTCGACGCGCCGGGCCCAGCCACGCCGCTTCGGCACGAGGCGTCAACGGCTTAACATGAGAGTCATTCTAAAGTGCATCGGCCGTTCTGCCAATGCGGCAATCGCGCTCCCTGCTCAGGATAGCGCGCGGCAATGTCTCGTGTTTGGCCTGCTATCCAACAATTAACGCCCCTTATGGGCTGATGTTGAAGCAGGGCTGATCTCGGACTACCATCACAAAAAAGCCTGAATCGGCTCTGGAGGGGTAGTGCTGTGAAGAGTTTTTCTTCGTCGAGTTTTGCCGGCCAGCAGGCCGAGCCGCTTGATCTTGCTCATGCCGCGGTGAGCCACAATCCCCAGGCCCTGTTCACCGATTTCCAGTGGTTCCTCTACCAGGGACAGGACACCGTCTTTTTCACCGCCTTTTCCAAGACCAGCTTCGATCAGGACGGTCTGGGCAACCTGGTCGCCGAAATGGTGGCGCTGGCGCCGCAGCTGACGCACGGTTTCACCGGCGCCAGGCCCGGCCATCCGTTTCCCAAGCATATCCTCGATGCCATCACCTCGGTCGAACTGGTGGATGAATTCGACGGCTATCCCGACAAGTGGCTGGGCAAGTCGCAGGACATTCTGGAGCAGACCGATCTGCCGCTCTTCCGCGTCATGGCCGCCGTCCGTCGCAATGGTCCGGACGCCCAGGGGCGTGCTTCCGTCATCCAGGTTCGCTCCAGCCATGCGCTGCTGGAAGGTTCCGATTCAGCGCTGCTGACGCGCTCGCAGTCGGCCAGTCATGGCACCATGTCCGACAAGGCCAACAAGCTCAGCCTGGGCGCGCGGCTCAAGGGCGTGCTGAATGGCGGGTTCACCGCCATCACCTACATCATCCTCGCCAATCTGCTGGCGCCGCCCGAAAAACCCTGGGGCTTCAAGACGTTGGCGCTCAAGCGCCACCGGCTGCGACTGCTCGCCAACAAGCTCGGCGTGCGCCAGCGCTCGCTGCTCTTTGCCCTGGTCACCCATGCCCTCAATGGCGAGGGCGACGAAAAGACCATGAGCAGGAAGGTGATCGGCGCCGCCTATACCATGCTCGATACGAAGCGCAACGATGCGGATGACGACTTCTTCCGCGTCCGCGCGCTGGAAGCCAAGTTCGCCGTGATCGAGGACTTCGTCGACTATGTCCGCGCCGTCGATGACACCGTCGCCGCCATCGAGCAGAAGGACATCACCAAGTTCCAGGTGATGATGAACGCCATGTTCAAGGCCTTGCGCGGCATCAACCGCGTATTGCCCGCGCTGCCCGGCAAGCGCTTCTGGCGTTTCAATGGCGGCATCCATGTGGTGCTGACCCTGGTGCCGCCGCACCGGACCTATGGCCCCATGACCCATGGCATGGTCGAGCCCATCTATTGCGGCGCCTGGCACTCGGCTACCAATATCGTCACCTTCTGCCCCGGCCGCGAATATGTGACGCTCAGCTTCTCCATGGAGACGCGTCACCTCGCCAATGTGCACAAGGTCGAAGCGCTGCTCGACGACATGGAGCGGCGCGCCGTCACCCCGCGCAAGATGCCGGCCTCGGTGGCCTGTAGCAGCAGCTAATGCCGACATATCCATTCATAACAACAACTCGGAAAAATCTGAGGTACGTACCTCAAATGTCTTGCCGGATCGATGCGAGCCAGGTTATCTGGGCGTGACCAATCCCGCCGTCCCGGAATGTGCCCATGACCAGCTTTGCCCGCTATCCCAGCCTCAGGGACCGTCCTGTGATCGTCTCCGGGGGAGCCACGGGCATCGGGGAAAGCCTGGTGCGCAATCTCGCGGCGCAGGGAAGCAAGGTGGGTTTCGTCGACATCGCAGTCGACGCGGGGGAGAAGCTGGCAACCGAACTGACCGAGGCGGGGCAGTCCGTGCGCTTTACCCCCTGCGACGTCACTGATATCCCGGCCTACCAGGCAGCGATTGCCGGTTTCGCCGCTGCCCATGGCGATGCGCTGGTGCTGGTCAACAATGCCGCGCACGACCAGCGCCACGACTGGAGCGAGGTCACGCCGGCCTATTGGGACGACCGCATGGCGGTCAACCTCAAGCATGCCTTCTTCGCCATACAGGCCGTGGCGCCTGGCATGATCAAGGCGGGCCGCGGCTCGATCATCAATCTGAGCTCGATCAGCTGGATGATCATGACGCCGCAATTGCCGCTCTACGAAACCGCCAAGGCCGCCGCCCATGGCCTGACCCGCTCCATGGCGCGCGAGCTGGGCAAATCAGGCGTGCGCGTCAACACGCTGAGCCCGGGTGCCACCGTCACGCCGCGCCAGATCGAACTGTGGTACACCGAAACCACCCTGGCCGACATCGAAGCGCAGCAGGCGCTGGCGGGCAATGTCTATCCCGACGATGTCGCCCGCATGGCCCTGTTCCTCGCCGCCGATGACAGCGCCATGATTTCGGCCCAGCAATTCCTTGTCGACGGCGGCTGGGCCAGCACGTGACCCCGCCCTAGTCCTGTAGCTGCATCTGCTCGCGGAGCCCCTGCGCCGAGCGTGCTGCATCTTCGCTGAGGCTGCGGATTTCGTTGGCGATGACGCCAAAACTCTTGCCGTGGACGCCGGCTCGCGCGGCTTCGATCGAGGCGTTGAGAGAGATGAGCTTGACCTTCATGCTGACGTCGCTAATCGAGCCGACAGCGCCCAGCATGGCCGCGCGCCCCTCGGCCGCGCGCCGGTCGCGATCCTCGAACCGAACCTTGAGTGCCTTGCCGATTCCTTCGGTGACGACATTGAGCGCGGCAAGCAGGTCGGAGGCAACAAACTCGACCAGATCGACCAGCGCGGGTTCTGGTGCCTGGCCTTGAAGGAGAGGCGGGCGCAGCTTTGCCACCCTGTGCAGAAAATCGTCAACGGTCCCAATCGCCTTGGCGCTGATCGCTCCTGACCGATGCAGATGAACCGCTGCAGGCTCGGGAACACCCAGCCGATCCTGACCCTTCTCCAGGGCGAGCTTGATATCATTGAACTCCGACAGGGCCCCGTCGAGCGCATCGCAGGCCGTCGCAGCCGAGGCAGGCTTGCTGGCGGCGAGCAGCGCGAACATGGCAACCCGATGGGACAGCATGCGCATCTTGCCTGAGAGATTAATCATTACGCCCAGTGCAGCGTCGATATCGGTGCGATCCTGATCGTCCATGGTCATGCTAGTCCCCGTCCCGGAACGCTGGCATGAGTTTAGTATGCAAATCCTAAAACTGCCCGGATCGGAGGCACATATCTGGTATGCGCAGTTGTTGAGCAGGTCGGTGGGCCGTTCATTCCCGGTTCAGACCCTTTGCTTCACCACCATCCTGCCTTATTCAGTGGTCACCAACAGGCCACTGTTCATGATCCTTCAGGGGGACAATCTATGAAGTCGAAGATTCTGGTCGCACTCGTTGCGACCCTGGCGCTCACCGCCTGCACCACCACCAATCCCTATACCGGCCAGAGCCAGATTTCCAACACCACCGGCGGCGCGCTGATCGGCGTTGGCGGCGGTGCCGTGGCTGGCGCCATTGTCGGCGCTGCCGTGGGTGGCGATCCGCGCGTTGGCGCGCTCATCGGTGCTGGCGTGGGCGGCCTCACCGGTGCAGCCATCGGCAACTATATGGACCAGCAGGAAGCCGAGCTGCGCGCGCAGCTTCAGGGCACCGGCGTTTCGGTTACCCGCGTGGGCCAGAACATCATCCTCAACATGCCGTCCAACATCACCTTCGCCAGCGACTCGAGCAATGTGAACCCTGCGTTCAACTCCACGCTGGTTTCGGTCGCGCTGGTGCTCAAGAAGTTCGACAAGTCGATCGTGGACGTCTATGGCCACACCGACAGCCAGGGCGACGACGCCTATAACCTGAGCCTGAGCCAGAAGCGCGCCGTCTCGGTCGCCACCATTCTGGCCAACCAGGGCATTGACCAGCGCCGCTTCTATATCGAAGGCAAGGGCGAAACCTCCCCCATCGCTTCGAATGCCACCGAAGCCGGCCGTGCCCAGAACCGCCGCGTCGAAATCCAGATCGCGCCGATCAACGGCTGATCGCGATCGCAGAAATGCAGAAGGCGCGTCCCCGCGGGGACGCGCCTTTTTTGTCGATAGCGGGCCTGGCGCACTTTACTGCGCAGGGACCACCGGTTCTGCCACCGGCACATCATCGGCAGCCGGCGCGACGACGCTTTCGGCGCTCGGCAAACCCGGCTGCACATCCGTTGATGGCGCACCCTGGAACATCTGCATCAGGAACAGCACGGCCACGACAATGGCGAGGCCGATCACGCCATAAAGCCACCAGTTCGTCGGCCCGGTCGCGCCCACGCTGGCTTCGTGCTCGCCCGCGACCTTGATCGGCGACGCGTCCGGGACGTCGATGCGGGAGCCGTTTTCGTCGATCAACACGTCGACCTCGGCCACGGTTGGCGCAGGCTGTCTGGGTGCGGTTGCCATCAGAAATCTCCCTTGACGACGGTTTCCGAGCCGACGCCGCTCTGGACGCCCTGCCGCACCTCGGCAATGGCCTCGTCGATCTCTTCGGGACCAAAGCCGAGCTCCGTGCCTTCCTGCGTCGCTCCGGTCACGTCGGCCTTGAGCTGGTTGAGCAGCTCGATCTTCTCCTTGGCGGTAAACAGGCTGTTATGCGCGATGCTCATGGGAGTGACATTGTCATGCCCGCCCATGCGGTCGCGGAGGCTGTCGAAAACCATGGCGCATCTCCTTTTATGGGTCGGAAAGGACCCTCAGGAAAGCAATGCGAAGGGCGGGTTGCCGGTTCCCCCGGGCAGGGCAAGGGCTCGCCCGATCACATTTTTTTGGGCCGGAACCGCATCGCCAGGGAGACGTTGACCCCCCACACGCAACCACAGAGGAGCTCGAAAATGGCTTACGAAGATGTTCGCAATCGCGATGCCGACGTCAAGGAAACCCACGATCTCATCGCGTCCGATAAGGTCGAGGGCACCAAGGTCTACGATCCGCGCGGCGAGCATATCGGCTCGATCGAACGCATCCTCGTCGAAAAGCGCAGCGGCAAGGTCTCCTATGCCGTGCTGAGCTTCGGCGGTTTCCTCGGCATCGGCCACGATCACTATCCGCTGCCCTGGTCCAAGCTCAACTATGACGAAAGCCTCGGCGGCTATCGCGTCGACGTCACCAAGGACCAGCTCGAAGGCGCGCCGAAATACGAGCGCGACGACGATGACTACTGGACGTCCGAAAACGGTCGTCGAGTCTATGACTATTACGGCGTGGCCCCCTACTGGATCTAGCCATGCCCCCAAGGCATTTCAGCACCAAATGATAATGCCGCCGGCGTCCCAAAGGGGCGCCGGTTTTTTGTTGCGCGAATATTGGCCGGCGCGGCCCTCGTCCCTCAGGGGAGAGGTGAGAGCCTCACTGCACTTCCGGCACCCAGACCAGCATGGAGCCCTGGCCCCGGTTGGCCCACAGATAATAGGGCAGGGCGGTCAGCGTTGCCGGCTCGTCCGTCGGCGGGGTCGTGCGGTAGAGCGTTGTCCAGTCACCCTCCTCGATCGCCAGCGCATCGGCCTTGAGCGTCACCACGCCATCGAACAGGTCAGCACGCGTCTCCGCCCGAAGCTCCGCCGCGCGCGGCAGTTTCAGCCGCTGCACCCGCCCACCCGGATTGTCGACTTCCTCAAGGCAATAGACCAGCGGCCCACGCTTGAGCGCCACGCGACCGGCATCCATGATCACGCCGGGATGCGCATAGAGCCGCACCGGCGGCATCGGCAGATCCAGGCTGATCACATCGCCCCTGGTCCAGGTCCTGTTGATCGTGAGGTAACCGTTGACCGCCCTGGCTACATCCACGGCCTCGCCATTGACCGAGACCTTGGCGCCCTCAGACCAGCCCGGGATGCGCAGCTTGACGTCGAACGCCGCCGGGTTCGCCGGATCGACATGAATCTTGATGTCGCCATTCCACGGATAGGTCGAAACCTCTCGCAGGCCGACCCTGGTGCCGGCAAGCTCGACCTCGGTCGAAATCCCGCCATAGAGGTGGAAGGCGACCCCATCATCCGCCGCCGAGAGGAAATATCCGCCCACCGAGGCCACCAGCCGGCTGACATTCATCGTGCAGCAGGGGCAGGTGTGCCAGTCCCAGCGCGTCGGCGTGCCATCGCTTTCGAGCGGATTGGCGTAGAAATAGTGCTCGCCGTCGCGGCTGAGGCCACTCAGCGCGCCATTGAACATGGCCAGTTCGAGAATGTCGGCATACTTGCCGTCGAGATCGAGATGCAGCATGCGCTGGGCCCAGAAGATCAGCGCCACCGAAGCGCAGGTCTCGGCATAGGCCGTCTGGTTGGGCAGGTCGAAATCGTGGGTGAAGCCCTCGTTATGCGCCGACGGCCCGAGGCCCGCCGTCACATACATCTTGGTCTCCATCACGTCGTCCCAAAGCACCTCGCAGGCATGCTTCAGCGCTGCGTCGCCGAGTTCGGCCGCCAGGTCCGCCATGGCGGTATAAAGGTACATCGCCCGAACTGCGTGGCCGACCACCTTGTCCTGCTCGCGCACCGGCTTGTGGCTCTGGCTGTATTCGTAATTGGCGAAGGGATAGGGCTGGCGCGGGTCGCGCGCCTCCCGCTCGGCCCGTTCGATATCGAAGTAATGCGGCTGCCGGCCGCGTTCATTGATGAGATAGGTGGCGAAGTCGAGATGCTTGCGGTCGCGGGTGAGGTAGTAGAGCTTCATCAGTGCCAGCTCGATTTCCTCATGCCCGTCATAGCCGCGCTTCTGGCCGGGGCCGGTGCCGAACACCGAGTAGATGTGGTCGAGATAGCGCTCCATGATGTCCAGCCAGCGGCGGCGGCCCGTCACCCGGAAATAGGCGATGGCCCCTTCGAGCAGATGCCCGGCATTATACATCTCGTGATTGTCGCGCAGGTTGGTCCAGCGGTTCTCCGGCTCGCGCCCCAGATACCAGCAGTTGAGATAGCCATCGGGCGCCTGTGCCTTCTCGAAATCGTCGACAATGGCCTCGATCTTGGCTTCGACATCGGCATCGCGACGATGGGCCAGGGCGTAGCTTGCCGCCTCGATCCACTTGCCTACGTCACTGTCCCAGAACACCTGCACGGTGAATCCGTTGCCGTGGCGCGGAAAGCGCAGCGGTGGCGGCGGGCTTGGCAGCTTGATCGAATCCAGGATCGTGTATTCCGCCAGCTTCTTGTGCTGGCTGGGAATGGTCCTGGTCAGCACGGTCTCCAGCCGTTCATGCCAGAATTTTCCCTCGAGCTTCACATCGGGGAAATTGACGGGGGCGTAGCGGCTCATTGGAGCTCCTCCAGTAGTCTTTTTCAGGATTGGGTCGGGTCGGACGATTGGCGCACGACCAGGGAACAGTGGAGCCGTTCGACGCCCTTGCGGCGTTCCCCGGCGATCATGGCGATCAGCCGTTCCCCGGCCAGGCGACCGAGTTCGCGCAGGTTCATGTCGATGCTGCTGAGCGGCGGCCGTGCCGCCCGCGTCATCACGTCCCAGTTGTCGAAACCCACCACGGCGACAGCGCCGGGCACGGCGATCCCGCGCTCGCGCAGGGCGTCCGTCGCCCCGCGCGCAATCTGGTCATTGCCGCAAAAGAGTGCGTCGGGCAAGTCGCCCTCGCCGTCGAACAGGGCGGCCACCGCCTCGCGCCCCCAGGCTTCCGACCATTTGCCCCTGCGATAATAGCCTTCGATCTCCGTTAGCCCGGCGGCGGCAAGCGCGTCGCGATAGCCCCGGTGGCGCAGCGTCACCGCTTCGAACGTTTCCGGGCCCGTGATATGAGCAATGCGCTTGCGACCGATACCGATCAGGTGCTGTACGGCCTGCATCGCCCCGCCATAATCGTCCGGCAGCAGGCACAGCGCCTCCGGGTCGTCGGCCTGCGAAAACACGTAGATGACCGGCATGGATTGGCCGGGCACCGCCACGGGCGGGCGCTTGTCCATGCGCCGCCCGGTCACGATCAACCCGTCGATGCGCTTGCCCAGCAACTGGTCCAGATGCTGCTTCTCGCGCGCTGGGTCATCGGTGGCATTGCACATGAAGATAGCGATGCCATGCTCGGCCAGTCGCTCCTCCAGGGCCTCGATGATCGGGAAGGCGAAGCGTCCGAAGCTGTCGGTCGACAAGACGCCCACGGTCATCGAGCGCGTCCGGTGCAGGCTCTGTGCCAGGGAGTTGGGCCGGAACCCCAGTTCCTGCGCCGCCGCGATCACCCGCTCCCGCGTCTCGGTCTTCAGCCGGCCATTGTCATTGAGCGCTTTGGAGGCGGTACCGATCGATACGCCCGCCCGCTCCGCAACGTCGCGAATAGTGGCGCGCAGCGGGTAGCGGTCATCGTCCACATCAGGCCTCTTGGTCGGAAGGAAAAGGTTTTCCCGACCTCAGATGCCACAGGAGCGCGCAAAGCTCAACTGCTAAAACAGTCCGACAGAACGGCGTTTGGGAAGCGGGGCTTCAAGCGAGAACGGGCTCCCCGATTGCGCGGTGCGGATGAGGCTTGTTGCCCCTCAGTCCCCGTCCGGCGATCCGCATACAATGACCCGCACTCCGCTTTGCGCCAGGCTGACTTCACTATCGTGCTCGTGCGGCATCATATCGGTCACGAAATGGGTGAATGCGGAAAACGGCGCGACCCGCACGGCCGCCGTGCCCCGCCACTTGCTGGCGTCCGCCGCCAGATAGCGCGTTCGCGAATTCTGCAGAATGGCATTGGTGATCTGCGCCTCCCCGTAGCTGAAGTCGAGAGCGCCGCTGGTCGGATTGAGACCCCCGGCGCCGACAACGGCATGGGTGGCGTGAAACCGCTCGAAGTAGCGAATGGCCTCGGGGCCGACCAGGTCGCGGTCATTGGGCCGCCACACGCCGCCCACCAGATGCATCTCCATGCCCTCCGCCTCGCCCAGGATCAGCGCCACGTCGACATTGTTGGTGACGACGGTGAGGCCCGCATGTCCGCGCAACGCTTCGGCGGTGAAACGAACCGTGGTGCCAATGCCCATGAACACGGTCGAGCCATTGGGGATGTCCTGCGCAACACGGGCGGCGATCAGGCGCTTGGCGGCCTCATGCAGGCCCGCCCGCGCGCTGATGGAGGTATTCTGCGGCAGCACCGGCAGGTCGACCCCGCCATGCAGCCGCCGGGCCAGCCCGAGTGCGCACAGGACGTTGATGTCCCGCCTGATGCTCTGGGTGGTCAGGCCATAGTCCTGCGCCAACCGGTCAATCTGCTGCGCACCGCGCGCGCCGATCCGGGCGAGGATGTCATTCTGCCGCTCGGAAAGCCGGGAATCCATCGCTTCACTCTAGGAAAAAGCGGGGGCTGTCGCAGATGTCGACGACATCGCCGCGCACCCGGCCGACCGCACCCTGGCATTGCGCTGCCACGATCACGCCGCGCCGCGACTGAACTTCCCCGGTGCTCCGAGGTCCGCTGTTGATCATCTGTCTGTCCCCTGGTGACGCCCAGTGTCAGTCGGTGCGGCGCCCCGTTTCCTTGTTGAATGGATGCAGGTCGCTCATGCTCACATACAGCACGGCCTTGGCGCCCTCGGTCACCGCGGTGCGTGCCGGCACTGCGGCCACGATCAACTGGCCGCTGCCCTCGAGCCGCATATGCAGGTGGCTTTCCCCGCCGATCGGTTCGTAGAGCTCGACGGTGGCATGCATCACCAGGTGTGGACCCTCGGGCTGGGTCAGCTGGATGGTGTCGGGACGAATGCCGACCAGGTCGGTACCCTCTGGCAGGGTGAGAGCGCCCTTGTCGCGCAGGTAGTCGATCTCGATAAGGTTCATCGGCGGCGAACCGATGAAGCCAGCCACAAACAGGGTGGCGGGGCGCTCGTAGAGCGCCAGTGGCGCGCCGACCTGCTCGATCCGGCCGGCATTCATCACCACCAGCCGGTCGGCCAGGGTCATGGCTTCGAGCTGGTCATGGGTGACATAGACGCTGGTCGTCGCCAGGTTGCGCTGCAGCCGCTTGATCTCGATTCGCATCTGCCCGCGCAGTTTGGCGTCGAGGTTGCTCAGCGGCTCGTCGAACAGGAAGGCCTTGGGCTGGCGCACGATGGCCCGGCCCATGGCCACGCGCTGGCGCTGCCCGCCCGATAGCTGGCGCGGGCGCCGGTCGAGGAAAGGCGCGATTTCGAGAATGCGCGCGGCTTCGTTGACGCGTCGGTCGATCTCGTCACGCGGCGTCCCCCGGTTCTTGAGCCCGTATTCGAGATTGCCGCGTACCGTCATATGCGGATAGAGCGCATAGTTCTGGAACACCATGGCGATATCGCGTTCCGCCGGCTCCTTGGCGTTGACCACGGTGCCGTCGATGGCGATCGTGCCCTCGCTGATCGCCTCAAGCCCGGCAATCATCCGCAGCAGGGTGGACTTGCCGCAGCCCGATGGCCCCACCAGCACCACCAGCTCCCCGTCGGGTATGGCGAGGTCGAGGTTATGGATGGCGGTGACGCCGCCGGCATAGATTTTCTTGACGCCCGTGATGTCGATGCTTGCCATGATATTTATTTCTCGGTTTCGACCAGGCCTTTGACGAACAGGCGCTGCATCAGGATGACGACGAGGACGGGGGGCAGCATGGCCAGGATCACCGCGGCCATGACGAAGTTCCACTGCGGCTCGGCATCGGCGGTAGCCGCCAGCCGCTTGATACCCATGACGATCGTGTAATAGCGGCTGTCGGTGGTCACCAGCAGCGGCCACAGATACTGCACCCAGCCATAGATGAAGAGGATGACGAAGAGCGCCGCGATATTGGTCCGGCTGAGCGGCAGCAGGATATCGCGGAAGAACTTCATCGGCCCGGCCCCGTCGACCCGCGCGGCTTCCATCAGTTCATCCGGAACGGTGAGGAAGAATTGCCGGAACAGGAATGTGGCGGTCGCCGAGGCGATCAGCGGGATGATCAGGCCCGGATAGGAATTGAGCATGCCCAGATCGGCCACCACCTTGAAGGTGGGAATGATGCGCACCTCGACCGGCAGCATCAGGGTGATGAAGATGGTCCAGAAGGCCAGCAGCCGGAATGGGAACTTGAAGAACACGATGGCATAGGCGGACAGGATCGAAATGATGATTTTGCCCACCGCGATGGAAATGGCCATCACCAGCGAGTTCAGCAGCATGATCGACAGCGGCGGCGCCCCGGCGGTGGAGATGCCCTCATTGAGCATGAAGCTGTAGTTTTCGATCATGTGCGGGCCAGGCAGCAGCGGCACGAGGCCGCGCATGAAGTCGCCGCTGCCATGCGTGGAGGCCACGAAGGCCAGATAGACAGGGAACACCACGATGACGACGCCCAGGATCAGCACCAGATGGGTGAGGAAGGCCAGGAAAGGTCTGTTTTCGATCATTTTGGCCGCTCCCTAATACTGAATGCGCCGCTCGACGTAGCGGAACTGGATGGCGGTGAGGGCGATGACGATGATCATCAGCACTACCGACTGGGCCGAGGACGAGCCGATGTTCAGCCCGATGAAGCCGTCGGTATAGACCTTGTAGACCAGCGTATTGGTCGCCTGTGCCGGCCCGCCCTGGGTGGTGGCGTCGATGATGCCGAATGTGTCGAACATGGCGTAGTTGATGTTGACGATCAGCAGGAAGAAGGTCGTGGGCGCCAGCAGCGGGAAGACGATGGTCCAGAACCGCTTGAACGGCCCAGCGCCATCAATGGCTGCCGCTTCGATGAGCGATTGCGGCACCGATTGCAGACCGGCGACGAAGAACAGGAAGTTGTAGGAAATCTGCTTCCAGCTCGCCGCGATAATGATCAGGACCATCGCATCCACGCCATCAACGCGGTGGTTCCAGCTGATGCCGACGGCGCGCAGCATATAGGGCGCTATGCCGATGGTGGGGTTGAACATGAACCACCACAATATGCCCACCACGACCGGCGCGACCGCATAGGGCCATACCAGTAGCGTCGTGTAGAGCCTGTTTGTGCGCAGCACCCGGTTCACCGCGACCGCGAGGATCAGGGACAGCGACATGGAGAGTGCCGTCACGCTGACGGCAAAGATTGCGGTCTTGCTGACTGTGCTGAGATAGAGCGGGTCGATGAACAGCCGACGGTAGTTCTCGAACCAGACGAAGGTGGTCTTGAAGCCGAACGGGTCCTCGCGCTCGAAGGACGACTTCACCGCCTGCAGCGCTGGCCAGATGAAGAAGATCAGCGTCACCGCCAGCTGCGGTACGAGCAGCAGGTAGGGGAGACCCTTGTTGGGAAAGACTGTTCGCTTGGCCTGCATGCTCCGCCTCGTTCTGGGGCCGCGCCCGGCGCAGCTACGCTGTCGCCTTGCGGCAATACTGGCGCTTCACCCTCTCGGGAGAGGGTGAAGCGGGCTTGGGAGGGGCCAACAGGCCTATTGGTTGGCGGCCTGGAAGTCGCGCAGGATCTGGTTGCCGCGTTCGACGGCTGCGTCCAGCGCTTCCTGGGCGGTCTTGTTGCCGGCCAGCATGGCTTCGAACTCTTCATCCACCACGGTGCGGGCCTGGGTCAGGTTGCCGAAGCGAACGCCCTTGGAATTGGCCGTCGGCGTGCCGCGGGTGATCTGCTGGATGGCGATGTCCGAACCCGGGTTCTGCTCGTAGTAGCCCTGCTCCTGGCCGAGATCATAGGCAGCGTTGGTGATCGGCAGGTAGCCGGTCGCCTGGTGCCAGGCAGCCTGAACTTCAGGCTGGCTCAGATAGGTGAAGAACTGGGCGACGCCCTTGTAGACTTCAGGATCCTTGCCATTGAGCGCCCAGAGTGTCGCGCCGCCGATGATCGAATTCTTCGGCTCGGTGATCACGTCGTCATAATAGGGCAGGGGTGCGAAGCCGACCTCGAACTCCTTGGAGTTGTTGATCACGCCAGCGCGCGAGGCCGAAGAGTTCATGTAGATGGCGCATTCCTGGGCGTAGAACTTTGGCGGGGCATCGCCGCCGCCCACCGGGCCGCCATATTGGAACAGGCCTTCATCCGCCCACTTCTTCAGATTGTCCCAGTGCTTGACCTGCACGGGGCCGTTGAAGCTGAACTCGGTTTCGAGACCACCAAAGCCGTTGTCGAGCGTGCCGAACGGCTGGTCGTGGATGGCCGACAGGTTTTCCGTCTGCACCCAGGTGATCCAGCCGCTGGTGAAGCCACAGGGGGCGGCGCCCGATTCCATGATCTGGCGGCTCATGGTTTCGAGCTCGGCCCAGGTCTTGGGCGGGGTTTCGGGATCAAGGCCGGCTTTCTCGAACACGTCCTTGTTGTAGTACATGATCGGGGTGGAGGAGTTGAACGGCATCGACAGGATGTTGCCGTCCACGTCCGAATAGTAGCCGGTGACCGGGGCGAGGAAGCCGCTCGGATCCCACGGCTCGCCATTGTCGGCCATGAGCTGGTAGACCGGGTAGACGGCGCCCTTGGCGGCCATCATCGTGCCGGTGCCCACTTCGAAGACCTGGACAATGGCAGGCTGCTCGTTGGCACGGAACGCGGCGATGGCGGCGGTCAGCGTCTCGGGATAGGTGCCCTTGTAGCTCGGCACGATCTTGAATTCCGACTGGCTCTCGTTGAAGCCGGTGGCGATTTCTTCGAGCTTCTTGCCCAGCTCGGCATCCATGGCGTGCCACCAGGCGATCTCGGTCTGGGCGGCGGCCTGGGGAGCCTGGGCGAGCGCTGCGATCATGGCTGTCGACAGCAGCAGTCCTAGTTTCTTCATGGGGTCGTTCCTCCTGTTATTAAGCAAAGGATCTCCGTCCTCGCATTGCCAATTGGTAGCAACGCGATGTTCATTTGGCAAAGGGGATGTTCAAGTGAACACAGAATGAGGCGATGAACGGCCTCCGCGCCTTTAAACACGCTCATATGAAAGTCAGATGACACTGACTGCGCTTGCTTGGAACTCGGTTGCCCCAGTGCTCTGGCGATCGGTCCCCCTTAACGCGGCAAAGTTGGCGGCAGGTATGCGTAGCGGTGGATTTCGGTCGACAATCGAAAAAATAGAACAAATATGATATTGTATTACTTTTCAATCTCTGCTGTATTCAGGGCGATCTGGGAGGATCGCCTAAATCGCTGAGAACTTTTCCGTCGCGCAGCTTCGCGTCGGTTGGCTGAGCTGCGCCATACGCGCGGCGCAGGCTTGGGGTATCGCAGCGTCTACGCCAGTGAGGAGGACTACTACTTGGCGCTACTGAAACTGGAAGGCGTGACCAAGGAATTTGGCGCCATCCGTGCACTGTCGGATGTCAGCTTCGCCATTCAGCCCGGCGAGGTCGTTGGCCTCATGGGCGACAACGGCGCAGGCAAGTCGACCTTGGTCAAGATTATCTCCGGCATCTATCACCCCACCGGTGGCTCGCTGACTTTTGACGGCGTCACGGCCGATATCGGCAGCCCGGGCGAGGCTCGCAAGCTGGGCATCGAGACCGTCTACCAGGATCTGGCCCTGGCCGATAACCTGACGGCGGCGGAGAACATCTTCCTGGGCCGGGAGCTGAAATACAATATCGGCCCGTTCCGCTTCCTGCGGCACGCCGCCATGAACGCCCGAGCTTCCGAGCTTTTTGCCGAACTCAAGTCCGAGACGCGGGCTGGCGACTATGTGCGGCAGATGTCGGGTGGCCAACGCCAGGCCGTCGCCATCGCCCGCACCCGCCTGTCCGATGCCAAGCTCGTGCTGATGGACGAACCCACGGCGGCCATCTCGGTGCGCCAGGTGGCCGAGGTCCTCAGTCTCATTCACCGCCTCAAGGATGCCGGCATTGCCGTGATCCTGATTTCCCACCGCATGCCCGACGTCTTTGCCGTCTGCGAGCGCGTCATCGTCATGCGGCGGGGCACCAAGGTGGCCGACAAGCCAATCGCCAGCTCCTCGCCCGAGGAAGTTACTGCACTCATTACCGGGGCTAAGGAGGCTGCGTGATGGCTGGACCCAACGTTCAGACTTTTTCCAATGTCGGCGTCACCAAGTTCTGGCAGCGCGGTTTTCTCGCCAGCCAGTCGGCCTATGTGCTGGCGGCCCTGGTCGTGCTCATGATCGTGATGAGCCTGCTGTCGCCCAATTTCCTGACAGCCGGCAACCTGTCCAACATAACCCGCAATTTCTCGTTCATCGCCATCGCGACGCTCGGCATCACACTGGTCATCATCACCGGTGGCATCGACCTGTCGGTTGGCTCGACCATCGCGCTCTCGGCTACTGTCACCTCGATCGTGATGGGCTCGATGGCCGGTGCCAATTTCTACCCCTTCCCCGGCAGTTCGCTGGTGCTCTCGGTTCTCGCCGGGCTGGCAGCGGCCGGTGCCGTTGGCCTGTTCAACGGCCTGACCATCGCCAAGCTCAAGCTCAGCCCGTTCGTCACCACTTTGGGCACGCTGTCCATGGTGCGCGGGCTGGTCTACGTGGCGACGCAGGGTCGCGGTGCGTTCCCGACCGGCCCTGACAAGGAACTGTTCCTGCTCGTCACCGCCGGCAAGGTGTTCGATGTCGTACCGATCGCCTTCATCTATCTGCTGATCTGTGCGCTGGTCATGTGGGTGGCGCTCAATCACACGGCCTGGGGCAAGCATGTTTTCGCCATCGGCAGCAACGAAAGCGCGGGGCGTCTCACCGGCGTCAACGTCGACCGGGTCAAGATCCAGGTTTACGTGCTGTGCTCGCTGGCCGCAGGCGTCAACGGCATCATCATTTCGGGCTGGCTGGGCTCGGCCCCGGCCAACCTCGCCACCGCCTATGAGCTGACCATCATCGCCGCAGCCGTCATCGGCGGCGCCAACCTCGCCGGCGGCGTCGGTGGCGCGGCAGGCGCCATCATCGGCTGCATTCTCATCGAGGTCATCCGCAACGGGCTCGTCCTGGCGCGCGTCGACCCCTACTGGCAGCAGGCCCTGGTGGGCGCAATCATCGTCGCTGCCGTGCTGGTCGACCGCCTGCGGTCGATGCGCAACGGCTGACGACGCAACGTATCGCCGCCCGGCTCAACCGGGCGCCGAAGGGAGGCCGGCGAAGCGTCTTCGCCGGTGCAAAACCCGGACAAATGTCCGGTTCGTTTGGAGGAGACTACCATGACTAAGACAGCAATCGTGCTCGGCACGATCGCCTCGATGTTCCTCGGCGGCACTGCCATTGCCCAGGACACCTTTACCTTCGCCGTCGTGCCCAAGGCCATGAACAACCCGTTCTTCGACCTGACCCGTGATGGTTGCGAAGCCCGTGCCAAGGAACTGGGCAACGTGACCTGCATGTATATCGGTCCGGTTGAGCACGAAGCCACCACCCAGGCCCAGATCATCGAAGATCTGATCACCCAGGGCGTTGATGGCCTGGCCATCTCCGTATCCGATATCGCTGCCGCCACCACCGTGATCGATCGCGCCACCGCAGCCGGTATCGCCGTCATCACCTTCGACTCCGACGCTCCCGACAGCACCCGTACCGCCTATGTCGGCACCGACAACAAGCTGTTCGGCGTCGACCTGGGCAAGCTGCTGCTGCAGGTTGCTCCCGAAGGCGGCACCTATGGCATGATCTCGGGCGGCGCTGCTGCTCCGAACCTTGCCCTGCGCGTCGATGGCGTTCGCGAAGCCCTGGCCGGTTCGGCCTGGACTGAAGTCCCCGGCTCGCCGACCTTCTCGAACGACGACATCGCGCTTGCCGTGCAGCAGATGGGCGACCTCAAGACCGCCAACCCCGACATCAAGGCAATTGTGCCGGTCGGCGGCTGGCCGATGTTCGCTCCCGATGGCTGGAAGAACTTCGTCGACCAGTACAAGGCAGACGTCGACAGCGGCGCCCTGGCGCTCGTCGTCGCCGACACGCTGCCCCAGCAGCTGCAGCTGCTCAAGGAAGGCTATGCGCATGGCCTGGTTGGCCAGCGTCCCTACGAAATGGGCCAGAAGGCCATGGACACCCTGCTCGCCATCAAGAACGGCGAGACCGTTGAAGAAATCATCTACACCGGCAATGACGTCGTCACCGCCGCAAACGTCGATGAATTCCTGAAGTAAGGCTCGGCCTTCACATAGCCCGGTCGCCCTTTCCAGGGCGGCCGGGCTTTTGATTCCTGGCGCCGTCCCGTGACCGCCCCGAGTCGCCGACAGCAGCTTGATCGAGCGTCAGTCGCTCCTGCTGATCGACCATAACGGCCAAGATTGTTCCCCGAGACCGACAACATTGCCCAGCCAGTCCATGACCGGCACGCAGCGTTCGACTGCGTCGCGATCTATGCGATTGGCGCATGGAGCGCATGCAACAACTTTTTAGCCTAGCGGGCGTTCGAGCTTTACCCAAGAACACGGCGGTTCGTCACTGACAGGGATGCCCGGTGAAGCCTTACTCCAACCTGCCCAATCGTCGTCAGATCCTCAAAGGCCTTGGCGCCTCCGCTTTCCTCCTCTCCACGACATCGCTGACTCAGCCAGCCCTGGCGCAGGATCAGAGCGAATTTGCCTTCGATTATGACAGCTTCAGCGCGCGCATGCAGGAGCTCGCCAAGGCCCCGTTTACGCCGGTTACAGCCGCTCTCCCCGAGGCTTTCCAGCAGCTCGATTATGACGCCTACCGGAAGATCCAGTATCGCGCCGATGCTGGCAAATGGGCCGATGACAATGCCGGCTACCGCCTGCAGGCCTTCCATCTGGGCTGGCTCTATGCCGAGCCGGTAAAGGTCTTCGAGGTCCAGGCGGGCAAGGCCCGTCCCGTGGACTTTAGCGCATCTGATTTTCAGTATTATGACACTGCCGTGGCCGAGGCGGCCCAGTCCCAGGACTTCCCCGGGGTCGCCGGCTTCCGCGTCAACTATCCGCTCAACCGGCCCGAGGCCTATGACGAACTGGTCTCCTTCCTGGGCGCCAGCTACTTCCGCTCGCTCGGCCGCGACAACATCTACGGCCTGAGCGCCCGCGGCCTCGTGCTCAATTCCTGGGTCGACCTGCCCGAGGAATTCCCGCGCTTCTCCGAATTCTATGTCGAAAAACCCCAGCCTGGCGGGCCTTTGACGGTCTATGCCGCGCTCGACAGCCAGAGTGTCACCGGCGCCTATCGCTTCGTCATCACCCCGGCCAGCGATGCCGCGCAGGAAACCACCATGGATGTGAGGGCGCGGCTCTATTTCCGCGCCGACGTCAAGGAGCTGGGCGTTGCCCCGCTCACCTCCATGTTCCTCTATGCCGAGGCCAATCGCGGCGGCTTCGATGACTATCGTCCCCAGGTGCATGACAGCAACGGCCTGCTCGTTGAGCGGGAGGGCGGCGAAGTCATGTGGCGCGCCCTCAACAATGGCCCGACGCTGGGCAATTCCTACTTCTGGGAAAACAACCCTCAGGCATTCGGCCTCTATCAGCGCGGGCGCGATTTCCAATCCTACCAGGATGCCGGTGCTCACTACGAGCGGCGGCCCTCGCTGCGGGTCGAGCCACAGGGCCAGTGGGGCCAGGGCATGGTCCGCCTAATCGAGATTCCGGCCAAGCTGGAAGCCGACGACAATATCGTCGCCTTCTGGATTCCGGCCGAGCCGGCTTTGGCTGGGCAGTCGCGCGAATATGCCTATCGGCTGATCTGGGGCAATCTCGATCCGGACCCGAACGCGCCGACGGCCTATGTCGCCGAGACCCGCGCCGGCGTCGGCGGGGTATCGGGCGTGGAGAATGCTGCCAGCCTCCGCAAGTTCGTCGTCGACTTCAAGGGCGGCGAGCTGGACACATTTTCGCCGGGAACGCCGATAGATGTGCTCGCGACCATCGGCAGCGGCGGCGTGATGCGCAATTCCGTGCTGTCACGCGTCGACGCCAACGGCGTCTGGCGACTGGTCATGGACGTTGAGACCGACGGCGTCGCGCCGCTCGAGCTCAAGGCCTACCTTGTTGGTTTGGGGAAGAAGCTGACTGAAACCTGGCTCTACCAGTGGAGACCCCTCGCATGAAGCACACCACCGAATTTCCCTTCGCCAACGCCCTTCCCGACGCGCCCCTCCAAATGCCCAAGCAGCAGCTGGAATATCGCCGCTCCCTGTTCAGGGTCCTGCGCGACACGCTGTCAGCGTTCGCCGGGCGTTGATCGAGACACATCGACCCATGGGTTGGCCCGTCCTGTTCCGTTGCGGCGCCCTGCTCACCGCGCTGGGTTTCAGCTTGGTCGGCAGTTACCTGTTCCTGCGCCTGGCGGGGGAGGGGAGCCTCAACGCGCTTGACCTGCTGCGCTGCCTGCTGGTGGCCATCAGCGGCTTCTGGCTGGTCTGGGGCAGCGCCGCCGCCGTGCTCGGCGTCTTCCGGCTCAGGCCCAAAGTCACGCCCTCGGTGGCGCCGCTTTCGGGCCGCACCGCCATCCTGGTGCCGATCTACAACGAAGATCCGGTCGCCACCTTCTCGCGCATCGCCGCAATGAACCGCAGCCTGATCGCCGAAGGCCAGGCCGAACATTTCCACTTCGCCGTGCTGTCGGACACCCAGGCCATGGACTGCGCCACGCAGGAGGCGGTGTGGTTCGACCGCCTGCGGCAGGAACCGCAAAGCGAAGGCCGCATCTTCTATCGGCGCCGCGAGCGCAATATCGGCCGCAAGGCCGGCAATATCGAGGATTTCATCGCCCACTCGGGCGGCGCCTACGACTATGCGCTGATCCTGGATGCCGACAGCCTGATGGAAGGGGCCACCATCGTGGCCATGATGCGCCGGATGGAGGAAGATCCGGAGCTCGGCCTGCTGCAGACCGTGCCGCGCATCATCAATGCCCGTACCGTGTTCGGCCGCTCCATCCAGTTCGCGGCCTCCTACCTGTCCCCCACCTTTGCCCGCGGCGCCGCGCTGATGCAGGGGCGGGAAGGTCCCTATTGGGGTCACAACGCCATCGTTCGCATGCGCGCCTTTGCGGCGAGCTGCGGCCTGCCCGAACTCTCGGGCACGCCACCCTTTGGCGGCCACATCCTCAGCCACGACTATGTCGAAGCCGCGCTGCTCTCGCGCGCTGGCTGGAAGGTTGAGGTCGATCCATGGCTGCAGGGGTCCTATGAAGAGGGCCCCGAAAACCTGATCGAATATGCCAAGCGCGACCGCCGCTGGTGCCAGGGCAACCTGCAGCATGGCCGATTGCTGGCCGCGCCGGGTCTCAAGGTGTGGAGCCGGTTTACCTTCATCCAGGGCATCATGGCCTATCTGGCTTCCCCGCTCTGGCTGGCTTTACTGATCACCAGCATCGTCGCGGGCGTCATGCCCGAGCAGCCGCCCGTCCTGGCAGGGCTGGGCGTCCCGCTGGTGGAGGTCTGGGCCCTGGGCATTGCCGTGGCCGCCATCCTTGTCCTGCCCAAGATGCTGATCCTGATCCGCGGCGCGCTCGATGGCGAGAACCGCCGTTTCGGCGGCACACCGCTCGCACTGTTGTCGGTGCTGGGCGAGATCGCGCTGTCGACGCTATTGGCGCCCACCATGCTACTGCTGCAGACCCGCGCCGTGGCGCAGGTTGTGCTGGGGCTCGATGGCGGCTGGCCGCCCACCGGGCGCGGGCAGAACTGGGTCGGCGTCGCCGAGGCGTTCCGCGCCAGCTGGTGGATCGTCGCCCTGGCCACGCTGGCCCTTGGCGGCACGCTTGCCTTCGCCCCCGCAGTGGCGGTCTGGGTGGCGCCCGCCATGCTGCCGGCCATGGTCGCCCCCCTGCTGATTTCGGCGACCTCGCGCCCATCGGACCGAAATCTGCCGCTGCCCTTCCGCACGGAAATCGAGATCACGCCGCCGCCGGTTCTGGTCGAGCAGCGCGCCATCCTGTCGGCCTGGGCCATTCCCGGCATCCCGCTGGAAACCGAATCCCCGCTGCTCCCGCTGAGAACGGCTAGCCATGTCCCTGCCTGATACCACGGTCCATCGCTCCGCTGGCCTGCTCGGCCCCGCCTGGATGCGCGCCATCTGGTCGCCCGCTGCCGCGCGCGATGTCGCCGGCGCGCCAGTGGGCCGCGATGCCCGCCTCGATATGTTTCGCGGCATTGCCCTGGTGATGATCTTCATCAATCACGTGCCGGGCACCATTTACGAGAATTTCACCAACCGCAATTTCGGCTTCTCGGACGCGGCCGAGGCTTTCGTGTTCATGTCGGGCATGGCGGCGGGGCTGGCCTATTCCAATGGCTTCCGCACGGGCAATCTGTGGCTGGCCATTGCCAAAGTCTGGGCCCGTGCCCGGCAGCTCTACTTCGTGCACATCACCATCACCATGCTGTGCCTGGGCATCTTCGCCGCCGCCGCCCTGTGGTTCGGCCTGCCCGAAGTGATGCAGACGAACAATATCGCCCCGATTTACGGCAAGCCCCTGAGCACGCTGATCGGCATTCCGCTGCTGACCCACCAACTGGGCTATCTCAACATCCTGCCGCTCTACACCGTGCTGCTGCTGGCCACACCGGTCTTTCTCGTGATCGGCCTGCGCCGCCCGTGGGTGTTGCTGCTGCTGTCGGTTGCCCTGTGGGTGGTCGCCGGCCAGTTCCGCCTCAATCTGCCGAACTTCCCCACCTCCGGTGGCTGGTTCTTCAACCCGCTGTCCTGGCAGTTCCTGTTCGTCGTTGGCCTGCTGTCGGGCGTCGCCCTGAAGGCGGGCAAGCGCTTTGTGCCTTATCATCCGGTGCTGTTCGGCCTCGCGGCGGCCTTCGTTGCCTTCGTCCTGCTCTGGGTCCGGATTCCGGAACTGGGCGCCCTCGGCCGCAGCGGCCTGACCATGATCGCCGATGCCGGCGCGCCCTTTTACATCACCTGGTTTGACAAGACCTTCCTGGCTCTGCCGCGGCTGCTGCATGCCCTGGCTCTGTTCTATGTGCTCGGCCACCTGCCCATCATGCGGACCATTGCCGCCTCCTCGATCGCGGCGCCATTCCGGCTGCTTGGACGGCAGGGCCTGGCGGTGTTCGCCGCCGGCACGGTGATCAGCATGTTCCTGCAGGTGGTCAAGACGCCGCGCCAACCCGATCCCCTGTTCGATGGCCTCGTCCTGGGCGGCGGACTTCTGGTCCTGCTTGCCCTCGCCTGGGTGCTGACCCGCACCGCCGAGCTCAGGGCGTCGTCTCGAAATGCCGCCACCCAATCCCGCGCCTAGGCGGGCGCCCTGTCAGGGCAGCCTGTGCGCGTCGGTGACCAGGGCGTCGCGCAGCGCCAGGTTGCTGGTATTGCGCAGGTCGAGATCGGCCTCGATATGGTCGATATGGGTGAGCAGCAGCCGGCCGGCGAGCTCGCCATCGCGCTGCTCGAGCGCCGCCAGGATATTGCCGTGGTCGCCATGGCCGCAGCTCGAAGCGCCCGAGCGGCCATAGAGTGCGATGACCAGCGATGAGCGGGCGACCAGTTCTTCCATGAAGCGCAGCAGGATGGCATTGCCCGCCACCTTGGCCAGCAGCAGGTGAAAATCGCCGGATGCGTGGATTTCCGCGCGCCGCGCCGTCGGCCCGCGCTGATGCAGCAATTCGCTCTCATGGTGCAGCCGCTCGCGGAAGGCAGCAACCTCGCCGCTGGTGATGCGCTGGGCGGCGGCGAGCGCCAGTCCCGGCTCGATCAGGCGCCGTGAGGCAAAGACCTGCCGCGCCTCTTCCGGCGTCGGATTGGCGACGAAGGCCCCGCGATTGCGCTCGGTCTTGACCAGCCCCTCAAAGGCCAGCGCCTGCAAGGCGGCGCGCACCACTGTGCGGCTGACATCGAACAGCGTCCCGACTTCGGCCTCGTTGAGCTTGGTGCCCGGCGCCAGCCGGCGATCGACAATGGCATCGCGCAGGTGGTCGCGGATCATCGCAGCGCGATCCTCGGCAACGGGCGGCAGGGCGAAGGTCTGGTCGGCGAGCGTCATGCGTCATTCATAGGGTCATTCGTCGCGCCGCGAAAGCGAGAAGTCGCATACAGTCACAAGACAAGATTGCATACAATTTCGGCGCGTGATGGGAACACGTGCCCACAAATCGAGCAAAAACGAGTGCTGCCCATAAATCGTACAACGCCGATGATCCGCGATTTCTGAACTGTAACAGCAGGTTAACCCCCGCGCCGCCGACTGGCATGGCGGATGCATAGTCATGTCCCGACAAACGGGAGACGACTGGATGTCGAAAGCCGCCGAGATCGATCTCGCTTCGGTTTCCAAGATCTACGGCAAGACCACTGCCGTCGATGCCATCAGCCTCAAGATACCCGCCGGGAGCTATTGCTGCCTGCTCGGCCCCTCCGGCTGCGGCAAGACCTCGACCCTGCGCATGATCGCCGGGCATGAAAGCGTCTCCATCGGCGATATCGTGCTTGGCAAGGACGTGGTGACCCATCTGCCGCCGGCCAAACGCGGCACGGCCATGATGTTCCAGTCCTATGCGCTGTTTCCCCATCTCGACCTCGTCGACAACGTCGCCTTCAGCCTCAAGATGGCCGGCATTGGCAAGGACATGCGCCGGGCGCGTGCCCTCGACATGCTCAAGCTCATGCAGATGGACGCCTATGCTAACAGAAAGCCGGCGCAGCTTTCCGGCGGCCAGCAGCAACGCGTCGCCCTGGCCCGCGCGCTGATCACCGATCCGGAGGCGCTGCTGCTCGATGAGCCGCTCTCGGCGCTCGATCCCTTCCTCAAGATCCGCATGCGGGCCGAGCTCAAGAAGCTGCAGAAGCAGCTCGGCATCACCTTCGTCCACGTCACCCATAGCCAGGAAGAGGCCATGGCCCTGGCCGACCTCATCGTGGTGATGAATGACGGCCGTATCGAACAGGCCGCGAGCCCCCGCGAGGTGTTCGAGCGCCCCGCCACTGCCTTCGTCGCCCGCTTCATGGGCGATCACAACGTGATCGCGGGCAAGGTGGTCGGCTCGTCCAACGGGCTCGTCAGTTTCGAGGTGGTCGGCGGCGGGACCTTCTCGGCGTCGGGGGAACCGCGGCCCGCCGGCTCCGATGTCGATGCTGCCATCCGCACCGATCACGTCCGGATCGGCGAAAGCCCCGTCAAGGGCCTGGGCTTCACCGGCATCGTCACCAACCTCGAATATCGCGGGGGCACCATCAAACTCACCATCGAAGGCGCCGGTATCGCCGAATTCACCGCCATCATCACCGACACCGCCTACTACGCGACGCCAGTCGCCGTGGGCGATGCGGTGCCCCTCCATTGGGACGCCGGGGACGCCATCATCCTCGGTCCGCTCAATTCGTAATCACAAGCCAGCAAACAGGGACATTAGGCTATGACAGAGACGACCAAGACCTCAGGCATTACCCGCCGCAACCTGCTCAAATCAGGCGCGGCCGCCATGGCCGGCGCCGCCGTCGGCTCGGGCGCCATCACCGGCTTCCCCACCATCTGGGCGCAGAACCCGATCACCCTGCGCCAGTTCGGCACCGGCGTGTCCAACCTCAATGCCATTGCCGAAAAGTGCAAGGAAGACCTCGGCATCACGCTCGAGATGACGGCGACGGACTCCGACGCCGCCGCCCAGCGCGCCGTAACCCAGCCCGACAGCTACGACATCGCCGATATCGAATACTGGATCCTCAAGAAGGTGTTCCCGACGGGCGTGATCCAGCCGATGGATACCTCCAGGCTGACCTATTACGACAAGATCGTACCGCTGTTCAAAACCGGCAAGCTTTTGCCCGATAGCGTCATCGCCCAGGGCACGGCCCCGCATACGGTGGGCTTCGTCGAGAGCGCAGACAGCAAGGAATTCGCCAAGGGCGAGACCGGCTGGTTCACCATGGTCCCGACGATCTACAATGCCGACACCCTCGGCATTCGCCCCGACCTCGTCGGCCGCGACATCACCACCTGGGCCGACATCATGGACCCGGCCTTCAAGGGCAAGACGGCCATCATCAACGTGCCCTCGATCGGCATCATGGATGCGGCGATGATCATGGAAGCCATGGGCAACATCACCTATGGCGACAAGGGCAACATGACCACGGCCGAAATCGACGCCACCATCGATTTCCTGATCAAGGCCAAGCAGGACGGCCAGTTCCGCGCCTTCTGGAAGAGCTTCGACGAGTCGGTGAACCTGATGAGCTCAGGGGAAGTGGTGATCCAGTCCATGTGGTCGCCGGCCGTCGCCGCCGTGCGCTCCAAGGGCATCGCCTGCAAATACCAGCCGCTCAAGGAAGGCTATCGCTCCTGGGGTGGTGGCCTGGGCCTCGCCGCGCATCTGCAGGGCGCCCAGCTCGACGCGGCCTACGAATATATCAACTGGTACACCTCCGGCTGGGTCGGCGGCTATCTCAACCGCCAAGGCTACTATTCCGCCGCCATGGAAACGGCCAAGGAATACATGTCCGAGGACGAATGGGGCTACTGGATCGAAGGCAAGCCGGCCGTTGGCGAGATCAAGGCACCCGATGGCACCGTGATGGAAAAGGCCGGCGCCGTGCGTGACGGCGGCTCCTTCGAAGAACGCATGGGCAAGGTCGCCTGCTGGAACTCGGTGATGGACGAAGACCGCTACATGGTCCGCCGCTGGAACGAGTTCATCGCCGCTTGATGAGATGGGGCTCTGTCATCGGCAGGGTCCCGCCCTCATGGGGCACACCGCCTCCACAGCGTCATCACCCGGCTTGTCCGGGTGATCCATTCCCAGCGCGTGCCGAAGCATGGATTGCCGGGCAATGACGATGGAACTGTGGGTACGAGGAAGGATGCAACGCTGATGCAGAGGACAGTCCAATGAACAACCTGCTGACACGCGCCACGCCCTACCTGCAGGCCACCCCTCTCCTTCTTATCCTCGGCTTCTTCCTCGCCATCCCCATCCTGCTGCTGCTCGTCGTCAGTTTCTGGGACTACGACTTTGCCGGCATGTATCCCGATTTCGTCACCTTCAACTATGCCGAGACGCTCGGCTCCTGGGTCACCTGGAAGACCTACGGCAATACCCTGAAATTTGCCGCCATCGTCTGGGCCATCACGGCGTTCCTCGGCTTCTGGGTCGCCTATTTCCTGGCCTTCCACGTCAAGACCGCGACCATGCAGATGGTGCTGTTCCTGGTCTGCACCGTGCCCTTCCTCACCTCCAACATCATCCGCATGATCTCCTGGATCCCTGTGCTGGGCCGCAACGGGCTGGTCAATTCGGGCCTCGTCGGGGCCGGTGTCATCGACCAGCCCATTGAGTGGCTGCTCTATTCCGATTTCGCCGTGATCCTCGCCATGGTGCATCTCTATACGCTGTTCATGGTCACCCCGATCTTCAACACCATGATGCGCATCGACAAATCCCTGGTCGAGGCCGCACGCGATGCTGGCGCCAGGGATTGGCAGATCATCTGGAATGTCATCCTGCCGCTGGCCAAGCCGGGCATCGCCATCGGCACCATCTTCGTGGTCACCCTGGTCATGGCCGATTTTTCCACCGTGCAGGTGATGAGCGGCGGCCAGAGCGCTTCGGTGGCACTGATGATGCGTAACCAGATGTCGCTGCTGCAATATCCGGCCGCCGCCGCCAATGCCATCGTGCTGCTGGTGCTGGTGCTCTCAATGGTCGCAGGCATCCTCCGCATCGTCGATATCCGCAAGGAGCTCTGAAGCATGCATCGAGAAAGCCGCCCGATTTCTTTCTATGTGCTTGCAGCCTTCTTCGGACTCTTCGTGCTGTTCCTCTATGGCCCGCTCTCGGCCGTGTTCATCCTCAGCTTCCAGGGTCCGCAGGGCGGGCTGACCTTCCCGCTCAATGGCGTATCGCTGCGCTGGTTCCAGAACTTGTTCGAGACCCAGGCCGTCGGCAATTTCGGCGCCAGCTTCGGCCGCTCATTCGCGCTGGGGTTGATGGTCATGACGGCAACCGTGCTCGTGTCGCTCCTCGCGGGCCTCGCCTTTCGCCGGCGGTTCGTCGGCGCCAGCCCGCTCTTCTACCTGACGGTGGCGAGCCTGGTGGTCCCCTCCATCATTGTCTCGCTGGGCATCGGCGTGCTGTTCCAGCAGATCGGCTGGCGCCCGGCCTGGTTCACTTCCGCCTATGGCGCCCATCTCACCTGGACGCTGCCCTTTGGCGTGCTGATCATGTTCGCCGTCTTCAACCGCTTCTCGCCCTCCTACGAGGAAGCCGCGCGCGATCTTGGCGCCAGTTCGTGGCAGACCTTCTACCATGTGGTGCTGCCGATGATCGCCCCGAGCCTGATCGGCGTTGGCCTCTTTGGTTTCTCGTTGAGCTATGACGAATTCGCCCGCACCCTGATGACCTCGGGCAGCTCCAACACCCTGCCGCTCGAAATCTACGGCATGACCACCAACGTTACGACGCCCGTCCTCTATGCCCTGGGCACGGTGACGACGCTGTTCTCATTCCTGGTGATCATGGTGACGCTCGGCGCTATTCTCATCGTCAACCGCCGCCGGGCCCGCGCATGATTTCCATCGCCGTCATCAATCCCAACACCACATCAAGCATGACGGCGACCATTGCCGATGCGGCGCGGCAGGTCGCGGCGGCGAATACCGAAATCGTCGCGATCACCTCCAGCATGGGGCCGGTCTCCATCGAAGGCTATTACGACGAGGCCTTCGCGCTGCCCGGGCTGCTGCGCGAAATCGCGGCGGCGCAGCGTGCAGGGGCCCAGGCCGCGGTCATCGCCTGCTTCGACGATACCGGCCTCGACGCGGCCCGGGCGATGGCGACCATTCCCGTCATCGGCATCTGCGAGGCCGCCCTGGCCACCGCCGCCTTCATCGCCAAGCGCTTCACCGTGGTCACCACCATGGAGCGCTCCCGCGTGCCGATCGAGGAACTGGCGCAGCGCTATGGCATGGCCGGCCGCGCCCGCATCCGCGCCGCCAATATCGCCGTGCTGGCGCTGGAAGACCCCAATTCCGGCGCCCGCGACCGCCTGCGCAACGAAATCGTCCGCGCCATCGGCGAGGACAATGCCGAGGCGATCGTGCTGGGCTGCGCCGGCATGGCCGACCTGGCGCGCACCCTGCAGGCCGAATTCGGCATGCCTGTGATCGACGGCGTCGGCGCGGCCGTCAAGCAGGCCGAGGCCCTGATCGCCCTGGGCCTCACCACCAGCAAGCGCGGCGCCTATGCCGCGCCCGTGCCAAAACCCTATCTCGGCGCGCTCAGCGAATTCGCCCCGGCATGAACCGGACGATCCGCAACCTCGATCTGTCCGAAATCGCCACGCTGCTTGATTGGGCCGCGGCCGAAAGCTGGAATCCGGGCCTTGGTGACGCGGCCGCCTTCCAGGCAGCCGATCCCCATGGTTTTTTCGGCGCCTTTGCCGATGGCGTCATGGTCGCGGGCATTTCGGCCGTGGCCTATGACGCCAATTTCGGCTTCATCGGGCTCTATATCTGCCATCCCGACTGGCGCGGGCAGGGCCATGGCAAGGCGGTCTGGGACAGGGGCATGGCCTATCTCGCCAAGCGCACCATCGGCCTGGACGGCGTCCCCGAACAGCAGGCCAACTATGCCAGCATGGGCTTTGTCCCCGCCTATCAAACCATCCGCATGAGCGGGACGCTGCCACCCGGCCGTCCTCCCACCGCGCTGTCACCCGCGACGCCGGAGGATATTGCGAGACTCGACAGGCAGTGTTTCCCGGCCCCGCGCCGGGCCTTCCTGCAACATTGGCTCGCCCCACCAAACCGCAGTTTCCTGCATCATGCAGATGGTGTCGTGGACGCCTATGGCGTGGTGCGGCCATGCCGTGACGGTGCCAAGCTCGGCCCACTGTTCGCCCACACCGTCGCGGCGGCCGTCGATATCATCGATACCCTGTCGGGCCCCCTCCACATCGATGTCCCCGCGGTTCAGACCGATTGGCTGGCGGCGCTTTCGGCCCGCGGCTTCAGCCCCGGCTTTCAGACCACCCGCATGTATCGTGGCCCGGCGCCAACCATCAGCCTCGATCGCGTCTTTGGCGTCACCAGCCTCGAACTGGGTTAGCGGCGGCTGCCTGTCGCCCGCAGGTCCTGGTAGGCATCCTCGACGATGGCGATATGCTGGCGCATGGCCCATTCGGCCTTGGCGCGATCACCCTGCAGGATCGCGTCGACCACCACGCCATGCTCGGCATGGGACCGGCTGAGCCGGCCCAGCGCCTGGAATTGCGCGCGACGGAACGGCTGCAATCGCTGCCGGGTCGAGCGCGTCACCTCCGCCAGATAGCCGTTGTGCGCCCCGTCATAAATGGCCGAGTGGAACGCTTCATTGGCCTCGACATAGCCGGCATGATCGCCCTCGCGGACGATGTGGGCCATGCTGATATGCAGCGCATCGAGCGCCTCGCGCTCGGCGGCGGTCATGGCGACCGCGGAGAGGCCGGCACACAGTGCCTCGAGATAGGCCATGACTTCGAACATCCCTGCCAGCGTCGCGTCGTCGGGCTTGGCGACGAGCGCGCGGGCATGCGGCTTCTGGTCGATCAACCCGCTGGCCGCCAAGAGGCGCAGCGCCTCGCGGATGGGGGTGCGCGATACCGAGAACTCGCTGGCAAGGCTGGTTTCGTCGAGCGGCGTGCCGGGCGCCAGTTCGCCGCAAATGATGCGGGCCGCCAGTTGCTGCCTTATGTCCTCGGCCGATGTGCGGGGGCGCTTGATCACGCTCTCTGAGTCTTTCTGTGATTCACGTCTTGGGCATCATGCTGACATGGGCGGCCGCCACGCACCAACCCGCTGCTGTGCGCAGCCACGTCTGCTGCTGCCGCCCGACCTGGCCGGGAAAGTCCTCCCGATAGAACAGGGTGGAGGCGGTGGCAACATCGCTGCCATAGGTGACGATGACAAGGCTGTCGAGCGTCCGCGTGAACGGATGCTGCTGGGCGCGGAAGGCGCGGATCGCATCAATGCCATACTGGATCTCGCCGACGCCATAGCGCACGGTATCGGCGCGCTGCACGAACATGGCGTCCAGCACATCAGCATCATGGGCCAGCAGCGCGCGCTCGTAGCGCTCAAAAGCGTCGCGCACCTCGGCGACCACGGCTGGATCGTTGAGGATCATGCCGACACGCTTTCGACGGCGGCCGCCAGCTGGGCGAGGGGCGTCACCCAGCCGACAATGCCGCCCTGGGCCGCAATCATCTCGACGGTGGCCGCCTTGAAGGCGGGAAAGTAGCTCTCGGTGGCGTCCTCGATCAGCAGGCATTCATAGCCCCGGTCATTGGCCTCGCGCATCGAGGTCTGGACGCACACTTCCGTGGTGACGCCGGCAAAGACCAAGTGGGTGATGCCCATGCCCTGCAGCGTCTCATGGATGCCGGTGGCCCAGAACATGCCTTTGCCCGGCTTGTCGATGACGATCTCACCCGGCAGAGGCGCCAGGGCATCGACGATCTGGTTGCCCGGTTCGCCCGCGATCAGGATGCGGCCCATGGCGCCCATCTCGCCGATCCGCATACCCGGCTTGCCGCGGGCAATCTTGGCGGGTGGGCAATCGCTGAGGTCAGGCCGGTGCGCCTCGCGCGTGTGGACGATTGCCCAGCCCTGGCGGCGGAACAAGGCGATCAGTTCGGCGGCGGTGGGAATAATGGCTTCCAGCAAGGCGACATTGTTGCCGAGACTGGCGCCAAAGCCGCCGGGCTCTATGAAATCACGCTGCATGTCGATGACGACCAGCGCGGTATGGGCGGGGTCGAGCTTATATGGAT
>NZ_JACZKG010000044.1 GCF_014860165.1 Devosia sp. | reverse complement strand
GCGGCGGCCAGGGTCTGGGCAGCGACTGCAGTGGCATTGCGTTCGCCGGCGGCGACGCCCTCGGCATAGGCTTCCTCACGCGCCTGGGCCAGCAACTGGGCGACCAGGCGTTCGGGCATGGTGGGCTCGGGCGGCGCAGCGGCCGTGGTGCGCTTGCCGAGATCCAGATCGAAGGTGAAGCGGGCGGGGGAGGGTGCCATGGGTTACGCCACCATCTGATCGTCGGCCTTGGACTTCATGATCAGGATTTCGCCCTTGGCGGCGAGATCCTTGGCCGTGGAGACCATGCGGCCCTGTGCTTCGTCGACGTCCTTGAGGCGCACGGGGCCCATGACTTCCATATCGTCCTTGAGCAGCTTGGCCGTGCGGCCCGACATGTTCTTGAAGAAGGTTTCCTTGACGCTTTCGTTGGCGCCCTTGAGCGCCATGGCCAGTTCCTTCTTGTCCATCTTGGTGAGCAGGGTCTGGATGGCCGAGGATTCGAGCTTGGCCAGGTCCTCGAAGGTGAACATGAGCGACTTGATGCGCTCGGCATCGTCGCGGCTGTGTTCTTCAAGCGTGGTGATGAAGCGGGCTTCGGTCTGGCGATCGAAGCTGTTGAAGATTTCGGCCATCTGCTCGTGGCTGTCGCGGCGCTTGGAATGGTTGAGCGTGGACATGAATTCGGTGCGCAGGGTGGTCTCGATCTTTTCGAGGATTTCCTTCTGCACCGGGTCGAGGCCCAGCATGCGCTGCACCACGTCCATTGCCAGTTCCTCGGGCAGGACGGCGAGAACCCGGGAGGCGTGGTCGGTGGCGATCTTGGAGAGCACCACGGCGATGGTCTGGGGATATTCGTTCTTGAGATAGGCGGCGAGCACGTCAGCCTGCACGTTGGAGAGCTTTTCCCACATGTTGCGGCCGGCCGGCCCGCGGATTTCTTCCATGATGGCATCCACCTTGTCGGCGGACAGGAAGCTCAGCAGCAGCCGCTCGGTGGAGTCGGTATTGCCTGACAGCGATCCATTGGAGGAAACGGTGGTGACGAATTCGATCATCAGGTCGTCGAGCATTTCCTGGGTGATCGGTCCCAGGCGCACCATGGCGCGGCTGAGCTGCTTGACCTCGAGTTCATCGAGCTCGTCGAAGATGGGCTTGCCATAGTCGGGGCCCAGGGCGAGCAGCAAAGCGGCGGCCTTTTCGTCGCCCTTGAGCACGCGCTGGTTGGTGGCGTCATTGCCGACGACAAGCTGCTTGCCGACGGCGACTGATGTGGGGAGATCCGGCTTATCGGTGGGGGGAGTGGCCATGGCGGTTACGCTGCACTACCCAGCCAGTCGCGCACGATCAGCGCGGCCTGCTTGGGGTTTTCTTCGACGAGGGTGCCGACAGTCTTGAGGGTCTGGAGCTGGGTCTCGCCCATCGACTTGGCGTTGGTGACCCAGGCGGGGGTCTTGTCCTTGGGTTCCTGGTCGGCGATGACGTGGCCATCGGCGCTGAGCACGCCATGATGGCCCAGTTCGGCGGCTGAGGGCAAAGCCAGCGGCTGGGTTTCGGGGGTCATGACCTTCTTGAGCAGCGGGCGCATGACGAAGAAGACCAGAGCCAGTGCAATGAGCAGGGTCACGGCCATTTCAGCGCCGTTCATCAGGTCGTCGCGGGTGAAGTCGAGCAGGCCGCCCGTTGCGTCGGTGCCCGGCACGGCCAGTTCCGGCCGCTCGGCAAACTGCATGTTGACCACTTCGACGCTGTCGCCGCGCGCCTGCGAATAGCCGACCGCCGAGCGGACCAGGGTCAGGATCTGGGCGATCTCGTCGGCGCTGCGCGGGGCGTAGACGGGATCGCCATTCTGGTCGGCAGAATAGACGCCATCAACCACCACGGCGACCGAAAGACGCTTGATGGCGCCGGCTTCGGTGACGGCGGTCTGGGTGGTCTTGGAAATTTCGTAATTGGTGACTTCCTCGGTGGAAGTGCCCTGCTCGGACGCGCCGGCGCCGCCGGTATTCTGGCTGGCGCCCGGCAGTTCGTTGGCCACGGTGACCTGGCCATTGGCGCCGGCGGTCAGGTTCTCCGTTTCGCGGACCTGGCTGGAGCGGACGACCTGGCTTTCCGGATCGAAGGTTTCCTGGGTGGTGGTCGAGCGGTTGTAATCGACCTCGGCGCTGACTTCGACACGGGCGCGGCCGGCGCCGACGACATTGGCCAGCATGTCCTCGACGCGAGTGCGCAGGCGGTTTTCGAAGCCGAGGGTACGCTCGGCGGCTTCACCGGCAATGGCGCCCTGCTCATCGTCGCCGGCGCCCGAGGCCAGCAGGTTGCCCTGGTCGTCGACGATGGAGACGCGGGTCGGGGTCAGGCCCTCGATGGCCGAAGCCACCAGGTGCTGGATAGCGCGGATTTCCCCGGTGGCGAGTTCGCCGCGCACCGAGAGCACGATGGAGGCGGAGGGGTCGGTGCGCTCGCGGCGGAACAGTTCGCGCTCGGGCAGCACCAGGTGCACGCGGGCCGACTTGATGCGGGTCAGCGAGCCGATGGTGCGGGCAAGCTCACCTTCGAGGGCGCGGACATTGTTGATATTCTGCACGAAGCTGGTGGCGCCCAGCGTCGACTGCGCGTCGAAGATCTCGTAGCCGACCTGGCCGCGTTGCGGCAGGCCGGAGCCGGCCAGCGTCATGCGGGTGGTGGTGATCTGGTCGCGGGGGATCAGGATGGTGTCGCCTTCGCCGCGCAGCTCGAACGGGATGTTGAGCGTCTGCAGTTCGGTCACAATCGCCGAGGAGTCTTCAAGGCTGAGGCCGGTATAGAGCGGGGACAGATTCGGCGTCTGCGCCCGCATGATCAGGAAGCCGAAAAAGCCGAGCAGGAGCACGGCCACGACCACCATGGCGGCCAGCCGCGGCAGGCCTATGCGGTTGATCAGCTGGGTAAAATTGTCCACGCCGGCACTCGATTGAAGGGAAGACCATGCCAACGCAACGCACGTGGAGGCCGCTGGGCAAAAATTACCTAGCTGATGGTAAAGATTGTCTTAACTACTGGTAGCAGTTTGCGAATTCCGGCAGAAAATGCCGGGCTGGGTAAAGGAAGGATGAAGCGATGCTCAAAGTGCTGGGGCGGGTGACCTCGATCAATGTGCGCAAGGTACTGTGGGCGATGGACGAGCTGGGCCTCGCCTATGAGCGCGAGGATTGGGGCCTGCCGCTGCGCGACCCCAAGGTGCCCGAATTCCTTGCTCTCAATCCCAATGGCCAGGTGCCGGTGCTGATCGAGAACGGCTTCGTGCTGTGGGAAAGCAATGCCATCCTGATCTACCTGGCGGAGCGAGAAGGCGCGCTGCTGCCCGAGCAACTCGAATTGCGCGCGCTGGCGCTGCAATGGCTGGGTTGGCAGGCATCGGAGCTCAATCCACCCTGGGGCTATGCGGTGAACGCGCTGATCCGCAAGACGCCTGGCTACGACGATCCGGCCAAGATCGCGGAGTCGATGGCAAAGTGGACCGCCAAGATGGATATCCTCGAAGGCGCGCTCAGGGGCAGCAATACCGGCTATATCGGCGCAGGCTTTTCCATCGCCGATATCGCGCTGGGCCTTTCGGTGCATCGCTGGATGAGCATCCCGATGGACAAGAAGGAATTGCCTGCTGTGGCGGACTATTACGAGCGGCTGCTGAGCCGCGAGGCGGGCGCACGGTGGATGGGGCCGGAGACGCCGTAGGCCAGGATACGCCCAAGGCGGGTATTCGCCAGCGCAAATGCAGATAGGGGGGATTGCGGAGGGCGGCGTGATCGCTGCCCCCCTTGCGCACTACGCCTCATCCGCTATACTGAACTACATGGTTCAGTTTCATCAGGCCCGTTTTGATACGTCGTTCGCCGCGCTGTCGGATGTCACCCGGCGCGGGGTGCTGGAGCGGCTTGCCCGTTCGGATGCGTCGATCACCGACCTTGCCGAGAGCTTCGACATGACCCTGACGGGCATGAAGAAGCATGTCGACGTTCTCGTGCGGGCGGGGCTGGTCACCACCGAAAAGGTCGGGCGCGTGCGCACCTGCCGGCTTGGCGTCAGCCGGCTGGAAGAAGAGTTGGCCTGGATCGAGCGCTACCGCCAGCTCTGGGCCGCACGCTTCGACGCGCTGGACAGCGTCATCGAGGACCTGAAACAGAGGGAGAAAAGCGATGGACGAAATGAAGGTGACTAACTCCATCCCTGGACAAAACCGCACCGATGTGACCCGGCAGTCCGAGCGCGAGCTTGTCATCACCCGGACCTTCGACGGCCCGGCGCAGCTGGTTTTCGAGGCCTGGACCAAGCCGGACCTGCTAATGCGCTGGTGGGCGCCCAAATCCTTAGGCATCACCTTCCTCTCCTGCGAGGCAGACGTCCGCACCGGGGGCAGCTATCGATTCGTCTTCGGCCACCCCGCATCGGACCAGCCCATGGCCTTTTTCGGCAGGTATATCGAGGTGACGCCGCCCACCCGCATCGTCTGGACGAACGAAGAGGGCGAGGAGGGGTCAGTGACCACGGTCACGTTCACCGAACGAGACGGCAAGACACATCTGGTGCTGACCGACCGCTATCCGTCCAGGGATGCTCTCGATGCGGCCATCGAATCGGGCAGCCAGGGCGCCTATCCCGAACAGTTCGAGGCGCTGGACATGCTCTTGTCGGCACTCCGCAGCGAGGCCGCGGGGTGAGGGGGCGGAGAGTGGGATTGGCGCTGCTTTTTCATGGCAGAAGGCCTGCTTTGCATACAAAAGGAATAGGCAGCTTGCGACCCCATTTCAGTCGTACATATCTGGAGCGCCGCAACGCGAAAGCTGCCGTAGTAGCGAAAACGACGCAGGTTCAGCCAAGTATCTTGTATCGCCTGTGGCGACCTTCCTAGTCTTCCTGCTCTGTAAAGCTGTCACAAATTTCAACAATGGCGAAGAACATAGGAGCGTTCTCTGCAGCGACCTCCGCAACCAAATCTGCATACTCCTGCATCCTATTAAATGCTGATAGCTTTCCATTATCGTTTTGCTCAAACAATTTCTCAGCTTCGCGCGCGAGCGTTTGATATTTCTTAGAATATTGCTGGGACGCAGTTATATCTCCGGACGTCTCCGAGACTTGACTCAAAATACTATAAACCGATCCGCAATAAAAAATCGTATCGCCCTCTATGGTGGGTACGTTGGCATCCAATAATGAAGCTAAAATTAGCGGTGCGGCTGCCATCTGCATCACCATAAATCCTCCCAAACCGATCATTAATCCGCCACCACCGCCAGTGAATTAACGAAATATTTGTCCCGCAGGGGTGCAACAGCTGATGGGCACGCGCTCGAACATTCCAGTTACTTTCTTTGACGATCTAGAGGGTTATGCCGCGTTGATCAAGAAAGCCGACCTGCCAACCTTCGGTGGTGTTGGGCAGTCGCGAACGACGAGCGCTTGAGCGCGTATGCGGCACGTGACGTTATACTGCCCAAAAGCAGTCTTTCCGGTTCCCGCCCGAAGGTGCCGAGCTGCCACCTACCCCATTGCTACCGGTCGGGCGTACCGAGTTATTGACCTTTAATGAAACGTTGATGGGTCGCGCACTCGATGTCATCACTGGAGGAATTTTGAGCCACCTCGGGGTTAGCGTTGGGCGAAGAACCTGAAACAAAACCGGACATCGAAGACGAGGCCGTCGTCCATAGTCAGTTACTCGCCGGTATACCTGGCGGGCCCTCGCTGATCAGTCAGTTGGGGTATGTCCCCGAATTTCATGACGCTATGGTGCGCGAGATGCACTTGTCGATCCGTGGACCTAGCTCAATTCAGTTGTGGCTAGGAGTGGGGAACCTCAGCCAGGATGGCTTGCTCGTGACATTTGATATCGAGGCAGTGCTCGACATGAACCTTGATTACTTCAGGGATAACATCATGTTTGAAATGCTGCTTCGCCGCCCCACTGTGCGACTGGAGCGAACCAATTACCTCGACGGTGACGTTGCCCCCTGCGCCTAATCCAGTTTGAAGTAGGCTCTGGCCCCATCAGAAGGACCAGAGATGAAGCGAAGCAGGTTCACCGAAGAGCAGATCATTGCGATCTTGAAGGAGCAGGAGGCCGGGGTCCCGGTTGCCG
>NZ_JACZKG010000043.1 GCF_014860165.1 Devosia sp. | reverse complement strand
TCATAGGCAATACCATCTTCTCGCTGCCCTATGTGGTGATCACTGTGATGGCGGTGCTGCGCAACTACGACGAGCGGCTCGACCAAGCCGCCTGGACGCTAGGGGCGACCCGCGGTGTTGCCTTCCGGCGCATCACGCTGCCCATTCTCAAGGCGGGGATGGTGACGGCTTTCCTTTTCGCCTTCGTCAAGGCGATGGATGAGCTGGCGATTGCACTCTTCGTCGCCGATGCGGGAACGCCGCTACTGCCGAAGCAGCTCTGGCAGGAAATGAGCTACAAGATCGATCCATCGCTCGCAGCGGTCTCGACTCTCATCCTGGTGATCGTCGGTCTGTCCATCGCCGTCGTTCAGATCCTGAACAGCTTTGGCGCCAAAAGGGGCTAAGCCAAGCGATGTCAACTCAAACAAGATAGTCGAGCGGCAGACAGAGCCTTTGGGAGTCCCGGGGGACGGGCCGATCGGCACTGAGTTCGGGATTGATCCCATCGGGCCAGCAAGGCTTTCGGGCCAAATCCGTGGATACGGACCGTTTGTCGTCAACTTTCGTTCGGTCACCTTCGACCCCGTTCGGCCGGACATTCATGAAGAAGGGGGCATCGGTCCCGGAGCGTTTGCCGGTCCAGTATTTGGAAAACGCTGGCGGTTACAGTCGGGAGCTGACGGTCGCGGTTTGGCGGGGGCCCGTACGTAGAGGCGGAAAGAATTGGCGTTGTACGCGAAGGCTCAAATTCAATTCAGATATGAATGCAGGACGGAGTTGTCGATGGCTGACAAGACACGGTTGATGCTCGAGGGCGGTGACCCCGCCGTGGATACCAGGGCATTTCGACGTGCACTTGGAAATTTTCCAACGGGGGTAACTATAGTAACCACAGCTGGGGTGGGCGCCCCCGCCGGAGTTACAGTTAATTCCTTCGCTTCTGTATCCCTCAATCCGCCTCTGGTACTTTGGTCGATCGCGCATACCTCGCGCAGCCATGCGGCGTTCTGGCAGTGCGAGAATTTCGCGATACACATTCTCGCCGAGGATCAGGTGGGCTTCTCGGACATTTTCGCCAGCGCCAGTGACGACAAGTTTAGCCTGGTGGATTGGCATATTGGCCGTACGGGATCGCCCTTGATCGACGATGCGCTGACCTATTTGGATTGCGTCTGCGAGGCTCGGTACGAGGGCGGCGACCACACCATCATGATCGGCCGCGTCGTCGACTTCGGGCGCTCGGAGGGAAGCCCGCTGGCTTTTTCGCAAGGGCGATACGGGATTACCTTGGACCATCCGGAAGTGGCGGGGAATGCGCGAGACCAAAGGCGTGAAGAGCGTGGTCTCGACGAATTGCCGTTCCTGAGCTTGATTGCGAAGCCCCACTATAAGGAGGACGCCGATTTGGAGCAGCGGCGCTCGGCGGCGGGCTACACCGCGCTAGGAAGCAAGGTGCTCGCCGGCCTCTATCAGTCGGCCCCTCTGACGGCGGACCAACTCGCCAGGGGCATGTATCTCGACCGCCGCGAAGTCGAAGACTCCTTGAACGTGTTCTTGGCTGACGGCCACGTTGCACTGTTTGATGGTAACCGTTTCGCGCTGACGGAATCCGGAAAACGGCGGCGCCGTTAGATGATTGAATACCTGTCGCGCTACCAGGGTGAACTGGCGGATATCGATCCCGCCGATCTCACCGTTGCCACGCGCGTTCTGAAAGGGTTTCTCGCCGGCCCTGATCAGCAATGCGGTGGGTTGCGTATCGCGCATCATGCACTGGCGTGGGCACTACTTTCATTTCATGACACGGACTTTACACATGACCGATGAGCGGACAGCTCGAGAGACTATGTTCTATGACGTTGTCATCGTTGGTGGCGGGCCCGGCGGGCTCGCCACCGCGATCAGGCTCAAGCAGAAATCACCCGACCAGTCGGTGGCACTCGTCGAAAAGGGTGGCGAGATCGGCGCCCATATCCTGTCAGGTGCCGTGATCGATCCGGCTGGGCTCGACCAGCTGCTGCCGGACTGGCGGAGCGACGGCAGTCCACTGGTCACCCCGGTGACCAAGGACATCTTTCGCCTGCTAACTGGCAAGGGCAGCCTTGGCCTGCCGACGCCGATTATGCCTCGCCTGATGTCCAACCACGGCAACTATGTAGGATCGCTTGGCGCTCTTTGTCGCTGGCTGGCGGGCAAGGCGGAAGCGCTGGGTGTCGAAATCTATCCGGGCTTTGCGGCGACAGAGGCGCTTTACGACGTGAACGGTCAGGTCATCGGCGTAGCGACGGGCGATGTCGGCATTGAAAAGAACGGCCTGCCGGGCTCCGGCTTTCAGCCAGGTGTGGAACTGCACGCCCGCTACACGGTGCTGGCCGAGGGTGTGCGGGGCTCGATCTCCAAGCAGGTGATTCGCCGCTTCGACCTGGCAGCCGGTCGCGATCCGCAAAAATACGGTATTGGGCTCAAGGAGCTTTGGGAAATCGATCCGGCCAAGCACGAGCCGGGGCGCATCGAGCACTCTTTCGGCTGGCCGCTGGACTGGAGGACCGGCGGCGGTTCGTTTCTCTATCATTTCGAGAACAATCAAGTGGCCGTGGGCTTCGTGGTCCACCTGAACTACAAAAATCCGTACTTGTCGCCGTTCCAAGAGTTCCAGCGTTTCAAGACCCATCCCTCGGTTAGGGCCACCCTGAAAGGTGGGCGGCGCATTTCGTATGGCGCGCGCGCCATTTCCGAGGGTGGTTGGCAATCGGTCCCCAAACTCAGCTTTCCCGGCGGTATCTTGGTGGGTGATGCGGCCGGCTTCGTCAATGTGCCGCGCATCAAGGGCAGCCACAACGCGGTGCAGTCCGGCATCCTGGCCGCCGACGCGCTCGTGAAGGCCTTGGCCAGTGACAACGCCCCGGCCAGCCTCGATAGCTACGACTCAGCGTGGCGGGGCAGCGCCATCGGCCGCGACCTGAAACCGGTGCGCAATGTCAAACCGCTGTGGTCGCGCTTCGGGCTGGTCGGCATCGCCATGGGCGGCTTTGACATGTGGTGCCAGCAGTTGTTTGGCGTTTCTCCGTTCGGGACCCTAGCGCATGGCAAGGCCGATCATGAATCGATGGAGCCGGCAGCACAGCACCAGCCCATCTCTTATCCAAAGCCCGACGGAAAGCTGACGTTTGACCGTCTGTCATCCATATTTGTGTCGAACACCAACCACGAGGAGAATCAGCCACCACATCTGCATGTCAACGACCCCGCACTGCAGCGGCAGAGCGAGTATGGCGTTTATGCTGGGCCGTCGCAGCACTATTGCCCGGCTGGCGTCTATGAATGGGTCGCCGACGGCTCCGATGTTCGGCTGCAGATCAACGCGCAGAACTGCGTGCACTGCAAGACATGCGACATCAAGGATCCCAACCAGAACATTGATTGGGTTCCGCCCGAAGGCGGCGGCGGCCCCAACTATGCCGCGATGTAGCCGCTAGCCGTTCACGAGGACCGGTGGTCGCTTTCGCGGGCGGCCGCCTGCGCTCTCCGGGCAACCTCGCGCATTCAGGTACGGACCTAGTGCGCTGCTTCCAGGCCAGACATTGCTTGAATGTCATCTCCTGCGCCAGATTGAGTTCCGTTTCATGTACTCAGCGCCAGCGGTGGGCGGGGCAGCAGGCGGTTGCTCTCCTCGATGAAGTCGTATCGGGATGCTACCTAGCTATCCCATATCTTTTGATGTTAATCAGAACTCGGCGACCTTGCCCCAGGCCGCGGTTTTCAACCGCGCGGGCCGGAAATGCGCCGGGTCGACGATCGGTGGCTTTCCTGTGATGATGTCGGCGATTAGGTGCCCTGCGCCAGGTCCGATCGCAAAGCCATGGCCGCTGAACCCGGCCGCAAGGATGAAACCGGGAATGCTTTCTATCTCGCCAATGACGGGGATGCCGTCCGGTGTGCTGTCGATATACCCAGCCCAGGCGTCTGAAATCGGCAGGTTTCGAACCTCTGGAATCAGCTCACACGCGCGCTGATATGTGAGGCGAATCTGCGCCATGTCGGGCCGCGGATCGAGAATGCGATTACGCTCCATTGGAGTGATGGCGTCTAGCGACCACTTTTCCAGGCTTTCATGACCTTGCCGCCACCCGTCCACCCCCCCTGGAGAGAGGCTGCGCCAGCGGCGAGCGAACATGGGCAGGAACTCCCGCCCGAACCGAACTTGCTGTGGCGTGGGGTCGACACGCGCCCGGCCGCTGATTGCCAGCGTATAATGGCCATTGCCGCGCCGTGTAATTGAAACATCAGGCGCGGCAAGGGCGACAGGCAGTTCTGATGTGCCCGGAGCGACCGTCAGGATAGACGAGCGTATGGAGGCCTGGGGGAACCGGATGCCGAGCTGATGGCAAAAGGAGGAAGCCCATGCGCCGCCTGCCATGACCACAGTCCTGGTGGCGATCATACCTTTTTCGGTAACCACCCCGCTGACCCGTCCAGCGCTCAGCTCAATGCCGCGAGCAGCGCAGAACTGATGCACAGAGCCGCCCGCCGCCATGATGCCACGAGCGGCAACCGGCACCGCACGTGAGGGATCCGCCGTTCCGTCACTTGGCGAGAAGACTCCACCCTTCCATTTGCGGCCGGTCGGCTTGCCCCGTTCGCTGGCCTCCTGACCGCTCAGCATGTGTGTCGTGACCCCGGCGGTTCGCGCGAAGTCACGCCACTTTGCCCATCCGGCCAATTGGGTCTCGTCCTGAGAAAGGTAAAGCAACCCACAGCGTCGGAAGCCTGTGTCTTCACCGGTTTCCTTTGCGACGTTTTCCCACAGCTCGAGGCTCTTGGTGGCCATCGGCAGTTCGCGTTCGTCGCGGTTCTGCTGACGGCACCAACCCCAGTTCCTGCTCGACTGTTCGGCGGCGACGCGTCCCTTTTCGAGTAGGGCAACCCGAATGCCCCGGCGGGCCAGGTAATAGGCGGTGAATACGCCCACCACGCCGCCGCCGATGACGACGACGTCCGCCTCTCGAGGCAGATCGGCGCTGGACTCGATATGTAGCAGGGGCGCGGGCATGGGAACTCCTTTGTTCTACTTATTCTAGCGCAGCCACTCGACAACGTGCTGCGGCCGATTGCTGTCGAGCGGAATATCCTGCTGTTAGTTTGTGTCGGAGCGGCAGAATTCGCGGGTTCTGGATGCCTTACATTCCGTAGGCTTCGCTGCGGGCGGACCCCGCTACCGTCGGCCGTGCCGCGGACGAAATCGCTGTCTAATCCTCCGGACTTGGCACTTCATGCAGCCCAGCGGCACACTTTGGCGACGCCACGGCGGCGCTGGCGGGGGTGGCACTGCTCATATTCGAGGCGTCTACCTGCGGAGGAAAGGTGCCATGGCGACGATGATCGGTTCGCGCTTTCGAGAGGGCCTAGACGGCCAAATGCCGTGAGGTCCGCGCGGGCGCATGCAGTGCTAGACGCCGACGGCGCTGCCGGTCAAATACGCCAAGAAAATCCACGAGGCCGTCGGCGAGGGCTACCGCGCCGTCGGTTAGAGGGCCTCGATCAACTGGTAGGGGTGCCTGCAAGGCCCCGCTGGCGGCTGGCGGCGGAACCGCTGCCGGGGCTGCCTGAGCCCGGTCGGCTCCGCTAGCCTTTGGCGCGGATCAGCGCGTCGGCCATGAACAGGTCCTGCAGCGAAATCCCTGAACTGTCGAACACGGTGATTTCGGACTCGCTGCGACGCCCCGGTGCGCGTCCCTCAATGACGTCGCCTATGGGCGTTACCGTGAGAGTGCCTGCGTCGATCGCTGTGCGCGCATGCTGGAAATCACCGATCTGGATGGACTGGGAGAGCAGGTCGCAGAACAGGCTCGCCCTGGGATAGAGGTCCGTGGGGAGTTCATGCTTGCCGGGCGCATCGGACCCCATGCTCACGACATGCGTGCCCGCTCCAACCCAGGCGGGCTCGAAAAGCGGTTCGCGCGATGGCGTTGCCGTCACCACGATATCGGCGGCCCGCACGGCCTCTTCAGCGGAAGCAATCCGTGCGTCGAGACCGCTCTGGCGGATCTGCGCAACAAAGGCATCGCGCCGCTCTGAGGGGCGGGAGACGACCAGCACCTCCTCGATTGGACGGACCCTCGCCAAGGCCGCAACTTCATAGCTGGCCTGATTGCCCGCTCCGAAGATGGCCAGCACCCTCGCGTCCCTTCGCGCGAGCAGGTCGGTCGCGACGGCATCGGCCGCCGCGGTCCTGAAGGCATTGACCTTGCCCGCTTCGATGACGGCGCGGAGGCGCCCCGTACGCTGGTCGAGCAGCATGATGGTGGAATTGTGCCGCGGCAGACCGATCGCCGGGTTGCCGGACCAGAACGAGCCGACTTTGACGCCGGTCAGTTCGGCCGACCAGCCCGACTTCACGGAAAACGTATTGGTTGGCTCCTTGGAGCGTCCGAGAACGGCGGGAAAGACGCCGCTCAGGTCGGATGCTGCGGCCACGAGAGCCTGCCGCACCGCCTCGAACGCCAGCTCATGCGTCACCAATGCGGCAGATTCGTCTTCGCTGACATAGATCATCGGTTTCTCCGGTTGTGCCTGAAACGCCACCAGCAACGATTTGGGGCCTGGGAATATCTCTAACGGGACCTTCACCGCGCATTGTGCTGACTGAGGGACAAAAACGAATGATCCGGCCTACTTGGCGAGTGGAAACGGCAGGGTTGTTTGCTTTGGGGTGGCACCTCAGTTCGACTTCAACGGAAACCGGAAGTCACGCCATCCGTCTTTGACGCCGGCGCTGTTGGGGCACAGACCTTTTGGGCGACACGACATCGCTTCCAGGCCCCGGGTTCCGCTGGGGTAGGGGCAGGTAGCTGCGTTGCGCCCCAGGAAGTGGGGTGAGAGGGGCTCATCCCACTCCGGGTATTTCGGCAGGTTGGGGGCCGAGGCCGTGTGAGAACTCGCGGCAGCGTCTGTCCTGAGCGTGATCCCATGGCATCAGGGGGACCGTTTCATCCCCTTAACGCTTGAAGGATTGGAACGACGCCGGCAACGGCGATGGCGCGCTTGATGTTGTAGGCCAGGATTGCCAGGCTGGCTTCGGTGGCGACGTTCCTGAGCCCCCGCGTTCGGAAGTGGGTGGCACCCATCCAGCCCTTGATGGTGCCGAAGACGTGCTCGACAGTACAGCGGCGGACCGCCATCGCCTCGGGCATCGCTTCGAACCGATGCTCCATCTTATCAAGAACCGCCTCATGCTCCCATCGCCGGATGCGCTTTTCCTTGCCGGCCGTGCATAGAGGACGCGATGCGCAGGCATCGCATGCCTTCTGGCTATAATAGACGTTGATGAGCTTGCCGCCCTCGACCGTGGCATGGCGCTTCTAGAGATGCTGGCCGGCGGGGCACCGATAGGTGTCGGTCGCGGGCTCATGCACGAACATGGCCTTGCCCCAAAAGCCGCGCGCCTGCGCCGGTGAGGTATTGGGCTTGGGCACCATCGGGATGATGCCAGCTTCGGTGCAGGAGCGGATCTGCTCGCCCTCATAGTATCCTCGATCGGCAAGGGCGATCATCCCGGCCGCGCCGGTCTCGGCCTGTGCAGCCTTGGCCATCTCCAGCAGGTGCGAGCGGTCATGGCCCCGGTTCGTCACCGCATTGGCGACAACGATGTGGTGCTTGGTATCGACCGCCGCCTGCACGTTGTAGCCGACCACGCCGCGATGGTCGCTGCCGGTTGCCATGGCGCGGGCATCCGGGTCGGTGAGCGAGATCTGCTCGTCGGGAGCCGCTTGCAGCTGCCGACCAATCTCCTCGAGCTCGCCGAGACGCCCGCGCAGCGATGCCAGTCGCTCGGTCAGGTGCGCGATCCAGGGCGTAGCCGGGCCGGCTTCGGCGCCGTCGGCCTCATCGAGCTCGGCGAGGTAGCGCGCGATGCTCTCTTCGACATGGGCTTTGCGCCGTGCCAGCTTGCCCTTGGTGTAGTTCTTCTCGTGCGTGTTCACCGCGCGCAAGCGTGACCCGTCGATCGCAACCATGCCGCCACCGACCAGGCCAAGGGCACGACAGACGCCAACGAAGCGCTGGCACGCGATCTGGATCGCGCCGGCATTGTCACGGCGGAAGTCGGCGATGGTCTTGAAGTCTGGCACCAGCTTGCCGGTCAACCACATCAGCTCGATATTGCGGCCAGCCTCCCGCTCCAGCTTCCGGCTTGAGGTCAGCTGGTGCAGGTATCCATAGATGTAGAGCTTGAGCATCGTGCCCGGCGCGTAGCCGGGTCTGCCGGTCGACGCCGGCTGGACACGCCCGAAGCCGAGCACGGCCAGATCGAGTTCGTCGACAAAGGCGTCGATGATGCGAACCGGGTTGTCAGCATCCACATAATCTTCGAGATACGCCGGCAGAAAGCTCACCTGGTGACGGTCAGAACCTTCAACGAAACCACCCATATAGCACCTCCGAAGCAGTGCCAGATCATAGCATGATCAGGGGTTTTCACACAGACTCGGGCCGATAGCGGTCCGGCGGCTTTTGGCGGCCCGAAGCCGCATGCGGACGTGGCTGCGCGGCATCCAAGACGCGGTGGCTATGTCGCGAGAAGTCTTCTGGCCCTGTGAGACGTTCACGGCAGCGGAGATCCGACAGTCTCTTTGCCCGCGGCGCCCCCAGGTTCGATCACCTGTAAGTCGAGATCCAAGCGATCAACTCTGCAGCGCTGGGCACGCCGACCAGGCGCATCATGCGCAGGCGGTGGCCCTCCGGTGCGTTTGCTGAGGCCAATTTCGGCGTCAATGACGGCATTGGTCTTGCTTCGCGCGACCAGCGTCTAGATTTGCCGTCGCCGCCCGGTCACCCTCCACCGCGTGCCGCAGCTAGGAGCGAAGGAACCGGCTGCGGCGGAACGCAAGACTCCACCAATGGACCTGAAACTTCAGCTTTGAAAAAATGGTCGATAACGGTATCAGATCACCTAAATTAGCGGCAGTCGGCGTCGCAAAAGATCCGGCTGCCCGGGCCATCGACTTAATGGTCTGGCGGGTTAGTCGGTAGGAGAAGAGCATGGACGACAACGCGCTCGATCTCGAGCCGCTGCACAAGAACCACGGCGTCTATTTCGTGCCGGGCTTGCATCGCGGACTGCTCACTCTGGAGATGATTGCCGCCGCTCAGAAGCCCATGAATGTGACCGAGATTGCGGCAGAGCTTGGCGTGACCCGGTCTTCTGCTTTCCGGCTGGTCTATACGCTTCACCACATGGGATTTCTGGATGAGGTCCCCCAGACCAAGCAGTATGCCCTTGGTCCGCGCGTGCTCAACATAGGGTTTGCGTTCCTCGCGTCGCAGGACATCATCGAAGTTGCCAGGCCGGAACTCGAGGCCTTGCGCGATGCGACATCCGTCACGGCTCACCTGGCTATTCGCGACGACAAGAGCGTTCTTTACCTCAGCTGTATCCAGACGCGCTCAGGTTTCCTCAGCAACATGAATGTTGGGTCGCGGGTGCCCGCCTACGCGGCGCCAATGGGGTGGTACTTGCTTTCTGACTTAGGGGGCCGGGAACTGAACAGGCTGTTTGGGCCCGGTCCATTCAAGCAGTTCACCGAAAAAACGCCTACCACCCCGGCTCAGCTTGCGAGCAAGGTTGCGGAGGTTTCTGGCCTGCCATGCGTCGTGAGCCGAGGCATACTGGAGGCTGGGGGATCGTCCATTGCTGCGCCAGTTTTTGACAATACGGGTGCAGTTGTCGCGGCAATCGACATCTCCGGGCCTGACTCGGCGTTTGACATGAATGAACTCGAAACGCGGTACGCCCAGGAAGTAGTGAGGGCTGCCGGCCGGATTTCGGCGCGTCTGGGCTTTGTCGGTGCTGAGGCCACCAGCGCCGATTAGATGTCGGCAAGCCGGACGAGACCAGTCGAATAGCGCTTCCAGTTCAGCACGTAACGTGTCGCTGCACCGCGTAGAGCCACTGCTCGCTCTGCCAAAACCTGCCCCACGACCTTGCCCGGCACGCCCATCACGATCGAATTGTCGGGGATAATCTTGCCTTCGGGCACCAGTGCCTGCGCACCGATGATGCAGCTTTTCCCGATAACGGCATCGTTGAGGACGATTGCGCCCATTCCGACCAGGGTTCCGGCGCCGATGGAACAACCATGAAGTATTGCACGGTGTCCGACCGTGACGTCCTCGCCGATCTGGAGGGGGGAGCCGATGTCGGTATGGAGGATGCAACCGTCCTGAATGTTACTCCTCGCGCCGACGGAAATCCGCTCGTTGTCTCCGCGCAGGACGGCATTGAACCAGATACTTACATCGACGCCCAATAGTACATCACCGAGAACGACAGCGCTTGGGGCGATCCATGAGGTCTGTGCGCCGGCCGTTGTCGGCTGCCGGTCTTCGATTGAGAATAACACCTGCGCTCTCCCTAAAATCGACCGCAGTCGACTTTCAATTTCTCTCCGGTGGTGGCGGAAGACAGGTTGGTAGCGAAGAACAGGGCCGCCCTGCCCACCTCGAAGGGATCGACCCAACGCTTGAGGGCCGAAGGCTCCGTGTAGTTCTCCCGAACGATGTCATCGACCGAACGGTTTTCCCTTTCGGCACGCCGCGCCAGGATTTGGTCCATATTCTCCCCCGACACGGCACCCGGTAGCAGCGCGTTTACCCGCACTCCATAGGGCCCGAGCTCGCGTGCCGCGGCTTCGGTCATGCCGATAATTGCGAATTTGGTCGCGGAGTATGCCGTCCTCATCGGGTAGCCTTGGATGCCCATCAGCGACGACATGTTGACGATCGAGCCGCTTCTCTGCTCCCGCATGATGCGCGCCGCGGCCTGCAGGCAATGGAGCGCCCCAAACAGGTTGATCTCGACGCAATCGCGCCAAGCCGCAAGGTCGACTTCAGCAACCGGAGCTATAGGGCCGGGCACCCCTGCATTGTTAATCAACACATCGACGGTCCCGACGATCGACCGCGCCCGCGCGAATAGGTTCGCCACCTGATCGGGGTCACGCACGTCGCAGACAACAGCAGTCCCTCCGATGCGCTCGGCGACTGATGCAAGCTTGTCCATGCCGCGTCCGGCGACCACGACATGGGCACCGGCTTCCGCGAGAACCACGGCGCAGGCCTCACCGATGCCGCTGCCGCCGCCCGTTACGATTGCAGTCTTTCCTGCCAGGGATCCGATGTGTTCATTGGCCAAGGCCACTTACTCCAGGTTGAAAATGCGCCCGGGATCAAACAAGGGCAGCTCGAGCGTGCGCCCCAGGATGAAATCCCCCATGAGTTTTGAAATGTAGGGCCCGATCGTATAGCCGCCGCGGACGCAGCCCAGGATGAACACACCATCCAGGCCTGGCGCTTTGCCCGCCAGAGGATAGAAATCAGGGACATTGGCTTCAAAGCCAGTCCACGACCGAACGATGCGCCAGTTGCGCAGCGCCGGTACCGCGAAGCTTGCCAATTGAAGATTGGTAAGAAGTGTTTCCGGGGAAACCACTCCGCGACCGTCCTCGGGAGCTCCTGTCCCCTGCCACCCACCCCCGATCAGCATCGTGCCATTGGCCTTCTGCTTGAGGGTAAGGAGGCCAGTGGCGTGTCCGATGACCGACGGCGTCAAACGAGGACCGGGCTCCGTCACCGAAACGGTGTTGACGCGTGCCCGCACCGGCAGGTCAAGGCCGAGCATTGCTGCCGCCTGTCGCAACCAACCGCCCGCCGCCAGCAGGACGCGCGGCGCGGTAACTTTCCTACCGCCGCAATGAATGGCATAGCCCGGCCCGAGGGCTTCGATCCGGTCCACCGGCGATTTTTCCTGGTATTCGATACCCGCATCCGCCAGGCGCCGGCGGTAATACTGGCCGGTCAAAGAGGAGTTGGCATATCCGTCCTGGGCGCAATAACTTGCCGCCACCACGTTCGTGGACAGTTCAGGTTCCCGCCTGGCCAGTTCGTCCCGGCTCACGAAGGTGATCGGCGCCCCGGCCTGCCGCTTCAGCTCCATGCGGTCATGGAGCAGTTCTGCCTCGCGGGCATTGAAGGCAAGGGTATATCCACCCGTTTTATGGAAGCCGACCGCCGCACCCATCGCCTCCCATTCATGATGGCCGCGCAAAGCGTATTGCATGAGTTTCACGCGCTTAATCTGCAGCGACAGCGTGCCGGCGTTGACCCCCGAAGCGCCCTGGCCGAGATCATCCTTCTCGATAACGAGAGGTTTCATACCCCCCTCAGCCAGGCGCAAGGCAGCGCCGCATCCCATTATGCCGCCACCGACGATCACGATATCGTAGTCGAACGGGCTCATAGCGGCGCCAATCCAGGAATGGGAAGCGCCTCGTAGTCAATCGGCGAGGCCAGGTCACAGATGGCCACGGGCCTCAGGGGTGAGCGGGCCGTTGGTAGCCCCACCTCTTCCATGGTCTGGCCGGTATTCAGGCTGATCAACCGAGCTACCGTGTCGCGGCAGAAGCGTCCGCCGCATGGGCCCATCCCGGCCCGCGTCCCGGATTTGATTGCGTTGGGTGAGGTGGCCCCGCTGCGGATTTCCTGCTCGAGGTCGCCGCGCGAGATGGCCTCACAGCGACAAACGATCGTTTCACTGGTCACGTTGTCGACGAGACCGGGGCGCATGTCCATGAGGCGTGCCGCCGCCGCGCCGAACTTTCGCGCCTTTATCAGGGTTGCCGTCACGGCTTGTTGCTCTGGCGTATTCGACCGACCGGTCATTTGGGCGGCGACCGACAATCCTGTTAGTTTACCTTGCTGCTCGGCAGCCGCAGCGCCGAAGATGCCCGTCGCGTCGCCACAAATCCACAGGTTGGCAACTGACGTCTTTCCCGCATGGTCCGTCTCGGGCACCCAACCGCCAAGCTCCGGAGCAAATCGATGGCTGGCCCCCGCCAGGCGGCTGGCTTCGACGGCAGGCATGAGACCATGCCCTATGGCGACGCTATCGGCCGATACGACCGAGCTCGGGGCTTCCTTGCGGAGACGCCATTGGCTGTCCACCGGTCGCACGACGGCGCTCGTCACATGGTCTTGGCCATCAATCGAATCGACGCCGTGCTGCCAGAAGATCGGCACACCGGCGCTTTGCAGCTTCATTATCCAGGAGACACCCTGCGCCAGCAGATCGGTACGGCTCACCAGGTTTGGCAGCTGCCTCACCCAATCCTGCCGCGAGTTGAGCGTCACCACGGCAGCAGGACGGCCGCCTAGCCGCATAATCTCGGCCGCCACAAAAAACACCAGTGGGCCACAGCCGGCGACGATCGTCCTGTCGCCGGGTAACATGACTTCCTGCTTGATCAATGCCGTAGCGGCCGCAAGCCCGATGACACCAGGCAATGTCCAGCCGTGGACGGGAACGACGCGTTCCTGTGCGCCAGTCGCGAGGACTAAGCTTGGTGCGAACACAACCCTCGGACCCTGCGGCGTAACAACATCCAGGCGCCATGCGCCTTCCCGGCTTGCAGTAAGCTGCCAGCCACGAGACGCGTACCATGCCGCCACGCTGGAGTTCCCCAACAACCCCCGCAAAGCATCTCCAGCCTTGCCTTCAGGCGTCGGCGGCGCCTTGACTATGGCGCTCGATTTCGCCCGCCACACCTGTCCACCGGCCTTATGCTGTTCTTCGACAACGAGCGTCTTGAGACCAGCGTGCCCAGTCTCGAGCGCAGCATTTGCCCCGGCTGGGCCTGCTCCAAGAACGACGACGTCGAAAGTCTCAGACATTGCTGGCTCGATTTCTCAGAGAATGGACATGCATGCCATCAACTGCTGGCGTCCGACACGCTTCCACCCGTCGGCCGTCGATCTCGACAACGCATTCCTGGCAAATGCCCATGAAGCAGAATGCTCCCCTGGCAGTGCCGTCGAAAGCGTTGTGCCGCAGTACACTCGTGCCTTGGGCACCAAGGGCCGCGGCTATGCTCTCGCCACGGTGGCAGGTGACACTTGCATCGTCGAAAGTGAAGGCAACTGTCTCCGTCCGCGAGACGGCCAATGGGCGAACGAGGGAGCTCACTGAATCCGCCGGATCCCGAGGGCGTCGAAGGTCGCCCTTATCTTGTCCACCTCGGCGGGCGAACAGGCGGCAACCGGCTCGCGCGGAACGCCTGCCGGCAGGCCGATGAGATTGAGACCGGCCTTGAACGCGGCGGGCCAGGTGGATGTACCCATCAACAGTTCATAGAGGACCGTAATCCTGTGGTGCAGGGCCGCCGTTTCGGGCGATGGCGCCTGTTTCCCAAGCGACATTATCCGGGCGGTGTCCTCGCCAAGAAACTCCGGCCCGGTAGCGATGAAACCGCTGGCCCCCAGTGCGACACCGGGCAGAATGTAGTGTCCCGGGCCAACCATGATGGATATCCGGTCACGGAAGCGGTGAAGCAGGTGGGTGTGATGAAAGAAGTCGCGTTCTGACTCCTTGATCCCGATGATCGGGGCGACGTCGAGAATTGCGCCGATGTCATCCACGCTCATGCCCAGCCCCGCCCGGCGCGGCGAGTTGTAGGCGACGATCGGCACGTCCGTGCCTTTTCCCAATGCCTCAAAGCGTGCCAGCAATTCGTCGCGGGTTGCCTTGAGCACATAAGTCTGTGGCATGGCCAATAGCGCGGAAGCGCCGTTTTCCTGGGCGGCACTGGCGTAGGCAAGGCTGGCTTTCAACGTCGGAGCCGAGCACCCCGTGATGACATGCGCCCGGCCAGCGAGACGGTCGACCGCAAGGCGGGTCAACCGTCCGCGCTCCTGGGGTGACAGCGTCCAGCTCTCGCCGTTGTCGCCGGCGACGCAAATGGCTCTCGCTCCCAGATTCAGCAGAAAGTCGACGATGGCGACGAAGCCGTCCTCCATGATTTCGCCGTTCTGGCTGAATGGCGTGACAATGGCCGGCACGAACCCCGTCAAGTCTGTCTTTTGCATCGCTAGCTTTCCTGGAAGGATGAGATGTCGGCGCGGTAGATCGAGGCGGTTTGAGCCTCGACAATGTAAAGAGTGCCCGCGTCTCCGCCCCGCCCGAACACCACACTGGTGGTCCAGCGCCCCTCGGGGAGCCTGATCTGGGCGACGAGGTCACCAACGGCGGAGGCAAGATAGGCCCGGCCGGCTTGGGCCTGCGCTATGGCCAGCAGCCCGGTAGTGGAAACGGCAAGCCCGTCTGGTCCGAGGCCACCAGAAAGCTGGATAAAGGTGCCGCTCATCGGGCGACCAGAGGGCGGCAGTGTCGCAGACAGTCGCAGTATCTGATTGGATCGCGTCGCCGCCACATAGATGAAGGCCCCGTCCGCCGACGCGGCGATCCCGTTTGGGTATGGCACTGTGTCGAGAACGAGCCTGATCTGCCCCGCGGCGCTGCGGTGGAAAACACGCCCGCTTGGATCCGAGAGGCTCGTCCTGCCGGAATCGGTAAACCACAGATCGCCTGACGGCAGCACGGTCAGATCGGAAAGGCCAAGGAAGGCAACGTCATCGCAGTTGTCAGCAACGACCTCGACGCGGGGACCGTCTGAAGCAAAACTCAACAGCCCGAGCTTATAGTCGACCAGCATGTACCCGCGCGGACCTAGGCTCTTTATGGAGTGCGGCTCACCCTCATACTGGTGTGCCAGAGTCCAATCGCCGCTCTTGTCGACTTTGAAAATCCGTCCATACGGCACATCGACCAACCAGAGGGCGCCATCGTCGTCGAGACAGGGGCCCTCGAGAAATGAGTGCAGCCTCATTCCGGGGCGGGTCATCCTAACCCAGTCATTAGGTTCCCCCCGCCAGTGCAGCGCCTCCGGCAAACGGCCATAGAGTTCTGCTTCGATGACAGGCAGTCCCGGCATCATTGCACGATCTCCCGGCGTCTGAGGTCGGCGATCGTTCTCGCGTCCATCCCGAGCTCGCCCAGTACCGCGTCTGTATGTTCGCCAACGCGCGGTGCGGCCGTCACGATGGAGGGGCCATCTTCGGAGAACCGAAACGCGCCGACCGGCAAGGGGTAGCGGTGTTGCCCCGGATGTCGAGAGGGTTCCGGCGCAAAGAAGCCGCGGGCCTCCAGTTGGGGATCTGCGACGGCTTCGCGCAGCGTGCGTACACGTTCTGCCGGAAGGCCGGCGTCACGCAAAAGGCCCTCCCAATGGGACGCTGTTTCGCGCTCGAAAATTGCGGTCAGTGCTTCCTTGGCGCGAGACGCCTTGCGCCAGAGTGCCGGCCAGTCAGCCGTCTGAGCGAAATCCTGGGCGTCGTAACCCAACTGGGCCAGCAGGTTCCAAAGCCGTTGGTTTTGCGAAGGCGTAAAAGCGCCCAACATCAGGGTCCCATCTGCGGTGGCGTAAGCCGAAATGCCCGGCTCCTTTGTCCGTGTGAATTGCCTTGGCCGTTTTTCGGCGGCGACTTCTGGCGCCATCAGCATCAGGGCCGTCTCGTACATCGAGCAGGTGATATGCGTACCATGCCCCTCGCGTTCACGCCGAAAAAGGGCCGCGCTGACGGCGAAGGCCGCGCTGTATCCGGCAGAGTAGTCGATGAACGAAAGTCCGGGCTTGTGCCCACCCGACTGCGCAATGACGCCCGATGCGGCCTGGATGGTGTTGTCGTAGGCATTTACTTCGGCGCGGATGCCGACGTCACCGAAGCCGGTGATGGAGCAGTAGACCAGGCCGGGGTTCGCCACCTTGAGGTCATCATAGCCGAGGCCAAGGGCAGCGAGCGCGCCGGTCCGGTAGTTTTCGACCAGCACGTCCGCCGTCGCGACCAGCGCCGAGAAAATTTCGCGACCCGCTTGTGATTTCAGATTGATCGCCACCGCCCGCTTGTTGGTGCCCTGCACCTGATAGTTCAAGCCAAGGCCCGACGCGTTGTCATCCTTGTCCGGGCCGCGGCCGCGAGCGCAGTCGGGCTGAGCCGGGTCCTCAACCTTTATGACGTCCGCACCAAGTAGAGCGAACTGCCACGAGCAGAATGGACCGGCGAGGACATGGGTCAGGTCCAGCACTCTGACACCGGAAAAAGGCTGGCTCATTTCCGCTCCCCAGAAGATGCCGTCTTGTTTAGCAGGTAACCTTTGTGTTTATATATCAAACATCGAAGATAGCGCAATCCCGATTTGGAGCAGCGAAAATGAGTGCGGTACTGCATAGAAACCTCAAAAAAACCCTGCCTACGGCGGTCGAGGGATCGGCAGGGTACATTGTGGACGACTCGGGGCGCAAATATCTGGACGCCTGCGGCGGCGCTGCAGTGTCGACTTTGGGGCATAGCAACGGTCGTGTCATCGCTGCCATCAAAGACCAGCTCGACAAGATTTCCTATGCGCATACCGGCACGTTCACCAACGAACCGTCGGAGCGCCTGGCCGCGGAGTTGGTCGCGCGGGCGCCTCGTGGTTTTGGTGACGGCCGGGCGATGTTTCTGGGCTCCGGCTCGGAGGCCATGGAAGCGGCGCTGAAACTGGCGCGGCAGTACCATGTTGAAAATGGCCAGCCCGAGCGCAGTCGCATCATTGCTAGGGACATGGCCTATCATGGCAATACCCTGGCCGCCCTGTCCGTGGGTGGTCATCGCCAGCGTCGGGAACCCTACACGCCCCTTCTGCTTGACGTCGGCCGGGTACCGGCATGCTACGAATATCGACTGCGCAAGGACGGGGAGTCGCAGGAGGAATTTGGATTGCGATCGGCCAATGCACTTGAGGCGGAGATTCTGCGCCTCGGCGCCGATACGGTCGCGGCCTTCGTGGTGGAGCCCGTCTCAGGCGCAACGCTGGGAACGGTGCCCCCCGTGCCCGGCTATTTCTCCCGCATAAGGGAAATCTGCGACCGTTATGGCGTATTGCTCATCGCGGACGAAGTGATGTGCGGGTCGGGGCGAACTGGGACTTTCTTCTACCTTGAGCAGGAAGGCATCAGCCCGGACATCATCACCATCGCAAAAGGCCTGGGCGCGGGCTTCCAGCCCATAGCCGCGACACTAGCTAGCGAAAAAGTGGTGAACGTCATGCTGGCCGGGAGCGGAACGCTTTGGAACGGTCACACCTATATGAGCCACGCCGTGGCATGCGCAGGCGCGCTCGCGGTGCTGCGGGAGTTGGATGAGCGCGATCTGCTTGCCAACGTCACCCGGCAGGGTGCCAAGCTTGGCGCCAAGCTGCGCGAACGGTTCGGTCAACACGCCAACGTTGGGGACATCAGGGGCGTCGGGCTGTTCTGGTCGATTGAGCTTGTCGCCGATCGCGACACCAAAGCCCCCTTTTCGACCTCCGCGGGCCTCGCAGGGCGCATAAAGAGCAGTGCCCAGGAGCTGGGCCTGCTGCTCTATCCGGCAGCTGGCTGCGTGGACGGGGAGCAGGGCGATCACGTCCTGATCGCGCCCACCTTTGACGTCAGCGACAGTGAACTGGACTTCATCGTTGATCGGCTGGACGCCGCCCTGCGGTCCTGTCTGCCACAAGCTCTTGCGGCATAGGTGGCACCGTGGTGAAAAAGACCATCATCACCTGCGCCGTGACCGGCAACCTGACCAGTCGGGAGCAGCATCCGGGCCTGCCAATAACGCCCCAGCAGATTGCCGAGGCCGCACTTGCCGCGGCACAGGCCGGCGCCGCCGTCGTCCACCTTCACGTCCGTGACCCAGAAACGGGTCGTGGTTCGATGGATTTTGCGCTCTACCAGGAACTGGTCGACCGCATCCGCAATGAAAATACCGACGTCATCCTGAACCTGACCACGGGGGAGGGCGGCCGGTTTGTGCCTTCCGACGACACTCCGAGGATCGCCGCCGCTGGTTCCACCTTATGCGCCCCAGAACTGCGGGTTGCGCATGTGGAGTCGCTGCGGCCCGAAGTCTGCACGCTCGACTTCAATACCATGTGGTCGGGGCAAGCCGCGGTGATCAACTCGCCGCGCAATGTGCGCATCATGGCCGAACGCATCTATGCCGCCGGCGTGCGTCCTGAGGTCGAGATCTTCGACTCGGGCGACCTCCATATGGCCACGCACTTCTTGGAGCAGGGTATCCTCAGGGCCCCCCTCATGGCACAAATCGTACTGGGCGTGCGTTACGGTGCCGTAGCCAATCCCGCGACGCTGGCATACCTGGTGTCGCAACTGCCACCGGGTACGGAATGGGCGGCGTTCGGCATCGGCCGGCACGAATTTCCCATGCTCGCGCAGTCGTTTCTACTCGGTGGGCACGTTAGGGTCGGCATGGAAGACAACCTATACATCCGCAAGGGCGAGTTGTGCCGCGACAATGCCCAGCTGGTGGAAAAGGCGATTGCGATCATCGACCATCTGGGCGGGCAGATTGCAACGCCGGGCGAGGCACGTGCGATACTCGGGCTTGGCACAGCCGATGCGCAGGCAACCATCGGAGAGGGATCATGAATAGCATCACGCCGAATAAACGGCCGGCCACAAACGAGGACACCTGCGGCCCGTACTTTCCGGATCCGTTCTGCGACGCCGATCGCATGGACCTCGTTGAAGTCCATCCAGGCCTTGTCGCGACGGCCCGTGGAACGCCCATAGTGATCGAGGGGCGACTGATCGACATCGATGGCAACCTCGGGAACGGCGCGGTACTCGAGTTCTGGCAACCAAACGATCGAGGCATCTATCGCACGCCCGCGCATGCCGACCATCCCGATATCGATCCCTGGTTCGATGGTTATGCCCGATGCCGCAGTAAGGACGGCAAATTTTCGCTGCGGACTATCAAGCCAGGCGCTTTGGCAGATCGCGCTCCCAACGTGACGCTGACCATTTTTTCCGACGGCATTTCCCGCCTTGTCACCCAGATTTTTCTGGAGGGTGAGGCCGCCAACGCCAGCGATCCCCTGTTGACCTCATTGCCAGAACCATTGCGGTCTCGGCTCATAGCGAAAAGCACTGGCGCCAATGACCGGGGCGAGCAGGTGTTCTCGATTGATGTTGTCATGGCTGGCAACAACGAGACCCCATTCTTCGACGACCTTGAAAGCTGAGGGCATTGTAATGACTGGTTTAGGACGACTGCTGTCAATCGGACCAACCGACAATACCTCCCGTGAGCGCACACCGCGGCAACCGCTGCAGCTCATCCCGGAAGGTGCTCGCGAATCCTTCGTGCCGTATTCCCGGGTCCAGCCGGCCCTGCTGTCTGCAGAAGCTGATATGACCCGATTGGCGGCAGATCTGCCACGCGCCGCTGGCGAGGCCATAGAAGTTTCCGGGCAATTGACCGACGAGTTCGGCCGACCCCTGCGTGGCGTGCTGCTGGAAATCTGGAACGCCAACACCTTTGGCCGCTATACCCACAAAGAGGACGCATCGGGTCTGCCGCTCGATCCCAATTTTCTTGGCCTGGGGCGGGTGCTGACCGATCAGGACGGCAAATACCGCTTCCTGACAATCCGCCCTGGCGCATATCTGGCCCGGCCGGATATCGGCCGCTGGAGACCCAAGCATATCCACATGTCGGTGCGCGGCGGCAGCTCACGACTGGTCACGCAGATGTATTTTGCAAACGACCCCCATAATGACGGTGACCCGATGCGGATCCTCATGGGCGATGCATTCAAGCATAACGTAGCGGGCGAATATGACGCTGGTCAGCCCGATCTCGCGGCCGGGTATCGCTTCGACATCGTCGTCGGTGGCCGAAACGCGACCTTCTTCGAGAACGACCTCTGATTGCTGGGTGTGGCGGTCGCATAATTCCTGAACCTCGGCCTGATCGGGCCTGAAGGAGGCTGTCGGTGCCCATCCTCGATGCCATGACCAGCAGGGTTTCGCACGTGGTCGTTGTCGGCTCCGGTGGGGCGGCCCTGATGACGGCGCTTGTCGCCGCCAGCAGCGGGCTTCGCGTTCATGTTCTGGAGAGAACCCAGCTCTTGGGCGGCACAACCGCGATTTCCGGCGGTGGAATGTGGATTCCCGCGCATCCGCTGATGGACAAGGACTGCATGTCAGATGCCATGGATTACCTGCGCAGGCTTACGCTCGGCAGGGTCGATGAGCAGCTGCTGGCGAGTTTCGTCGATACCGGGCCCGAAATGGTGCAGTTCCTGCTTGATTGCACCCGATTAGAGCTGTTTCGGGTCGAACGGCCCGACTACCACCCATCGTGGCAAGGCGCGCGGGAGGGTCGCTCTATCGAGCCGCTTCCCTTCGAAACCTCTGCGCTCGGCGAGCATCTGAGACAACTTCGCTACTCGACTACGCGCGGCCCGGTGACCTCCAAGGAAAGTCGAACCGGCGTCGATGTGCTGGAGGTGGAAGCGCGTCTCCAGCGCGGCGTTCGCACTCAGGGTGCCGCATTGGTCGCCGGCCTGGTGGAGGCCTGCCTCGACCACAAAGTCCACTTCGCTTTAGGCGTGCGCATCACCGAACTCACCCTGTCAAACGGGCGCTGCACGGGTGTGGCGTCAGATGACGGTCGTCAGTTCGGCGCTACCAAGGCCGTGGTCATCGCCAGTGGCGGTTTCGAGTGGAACGCGGCTCTGGTCCAGGCTCATCTGCCCGCTGCCGAGATCTTTCCCACCACGCCGCCGGGTAACGAAGGCGATGGGCTCCTTATGGGCATCAGGGCCGGGGCTGCCGTAGACAATATGTCGGAAGCCTGGTGGACCGCTGCCGTGCAGATACCCGGCCAGGAATACGATGGCATGGTATTCACCCGGAACATCGTGCGCGAACTGGCGCTTCCCGGGTCAATTCTGGTCAATGCGGAGGCCCGGCGCTTCGTGAACGAAGCCAGCTCCTACAATGATCTCGGCAAGGCAATGCTGAACTTCGACGTAGCGAGCTGGTCGTATCCAAATCTGGCGCCGTGGCTGATCGTCGATGAGCGTTTCCGGCGACGCTATCCCATTTCGGGTTCGCCAATCACTGAAAATCCGCCGCCATGGATGGCATCGTCCGACACCATTTCTGGCCTCGCAGAAGCCATCGGGCTCGAGGGGGCTCAACTTGCGGCCACAGTCGACAACTTCAACCGCATGGCCAGCGTGGGTCGCGATGACGATTTCGGCCGCGGCGGTGACGTACATGGACTGTACTATGGTGACCCCGCCGCGCAGACGCTGAATCCCTGCCTGGGTGCGTTGCTTATGCCGCCGTTCCACGCCATTCGCATCGTTGCTGGTAGCAACGGCACCAAGGGCGGCCTTGTCACCGATCGCGACGGGCGCGTGATGAGCGGCGCCGAGCAATCTATCGCCGGTCTTTATGCATGCGGCAACGTCGCTGCGAGCATTATGGGCCCTGGCTACCCTGGGCATGGGGGATCGCTTGGCCCGATTTTGACCGCCGCCTACAGATGCGGACGAGCCATCGCTTCCTCCGCGGAGGACTAGAGCCGTTCAGGCGGTCAGCGCCCCATCGACGGTGAGCTGCGCGCCATTGACGTAGCTGGCGTCGTCGCTGGCCAGAAATGCGAGACACTTTGCCACTTCATCATAGCGTCCAAGGCGCCCCATGGGCACGAGTGCGGCGGCTTTTGCGGAACGTTTGGCGACATCGTCAGCACTCATTCGCGTCCGGCGATCGGCCATAACAGTTTCGAGGACACCCGGGCAAAGCGCGTTGCAGCGGATCCCCTGGCCGGCAAAATCCCGCGCCGTTGTTCGGCTGAGCATGATTATGGCAGCCTTGGAGACAGCGTAAGCGGCTTCCGCGGTGGAGGCTCGTTGGCCAGCGATCGAGGCCGTGTTGACGATTACGCCGCCACCTTGCTTGACCATGAGAGGAATGACCGAGTGGCTGAACAGGTAGGCGGATTTCAGGTTGACGTCGATGGTAGACGCCCACTGCGCTGCGTCGGTATCGACGACAGTGCCGGTCGGGTTGATGCCCGCATTGTTGATAAGGATATCAATTCGACCCGTCGGCCTCATGGCGGCGGCCACGGCGGCGTCCACGGTGTCCTGATGCGATGCATCACCAACGATACCCTGGGCTTGGCATCCACTGGCCGACAGTGACGCGACAAGGCTTTGCAGCGCCTCTGCCGCTCGATCGACAAGAAAAAGACGTGCGCCTTCGGACGCCAAAAGTTCGCTGGTGGCGCGCCCCAGACCCGTGGCGGCGCCGGTCAGCAATACGATCTTGTCGTGAAATCTCATTCATCGCCCCTGTGGGATAGATGGCCGGACGCCCTCAGAACGCACTCCGCCCTTGCACAAACAGATCGCATATGATTTCATATATTACAAGCCAATGCGTTTTGGCGGTGTTGATGAGGTCCCTCATGGGCGCACTGGATTTTACCCTCGTCTTCGCGGCATGGCCCAAGCTGCTGGCCGGCCTCGGCTATGACTTCTACTTCGCCACGTTTGGATTCATCTGCGGCTGCGCCATCGGGTTCGTTTGCTATCTGGCATCTGCAAGCCCCTGGCGTGCCGTACGCTGGCTTGCCTATGTCTACGTCCAGATCGTGCGCGGGATGCCGATGTACCTGTTGCTGCTCTGGCTGTATTTTGGGCTTGCGTCCAAGTTCGGCCTGGCGCTGTCAGGGCAACAGGCGATCATCACCGCGATTGCCATCATGAGCTCGGCATTCTGCGCCGAAGTGTTCAGAAGTGGCTATGGTGCCCTGGACTTAGGCCAAGCTGAAGCCGGCAAGGCGCTGGGCATGACGGGCTTTGCGATCAACCGGCACATCCTACTTCCGCAGGTCATCCGTACGACCATTCCGCCCCTGCTGAACATTTTTGTCATCTGCTTCAAGGCCGCAACCTATGCCGCCGTCGTCGCGGTTCCGGAACTGGTTTTCCAGGCGCAGGACCTGAGCCTCAACCACTATCGACCGTTCGAGGCATACATCACCGTAGGGGTCATGCTGATCGCCACTGTCGTTACCTTGTCACTGCTGACCGCGGCCGTCGAACGCCGCCTGGCGATACCATGAGGCTGGATCGATGAATTCCTGGGAATCCGTACTGCCCTTCATCCCGGCAATGCTGGCCGGCCTGCGATACACGTTTCTCATTTCGGTCGTGTCGCTGCTGGGCGCGATGATCATCGGGCTTGGTGTCGTGCAGCTATGGCGCAGCGAATCCGCCTTACTGCGGGCAGTCGGTTTCGCGTACGTGCAGGTCTTCCGTTCGCTCTCACCCTATGTCTACATCTTGCTGGTGTTCTTTGCGATTTCCGGGCTGACCGGCTGGAATATGGACGCCGTCACCGCGGCAATCATTTCGCTGACCCTCCTGAACAGCGCCTATGTCGCGGAAATCTATCGGGGGGCGCTGCTTTCAGTCGACAAGGGCCAGTGGGAAGCAGCGGCATCCATCGGCATGGGCAGCTTCAAGACCAATTATGTGATCATCTGGCCGCAGGCATTGCGTGTGGCGATGCCGTCACTGCTCAACCAGTTCATCGTCATACTCAAGGACTCTTCGATCGTTGGTATCATTGGCGTCAAGGATATCCTCTATGTAGCCAATGCCCAGGCGGCCATCACCTACAAGCAGTTCGAGTATCTGACTGTGGTCGCCTTGATTTTCATCACCATCGTTTTCGTCCTTTCGAGATTGTCTCTGCTCCTGGAGCGCAGGCTCAACCGGGGACAGTAGGTGTCGAGACGCGAATGTTGCGATGTGACACACATTTGCGTATCCCGCCGCATATCCCGCTCATAGAAATGCCATGACAGTGACCCAGCCAGTCAGTACCGCTCCCAGTCCAAGCAAACAGCAACGGGCATACGAGTACATCAAGTTACGGATCGACCAGGGACTGTTTGCGCCCCGACAGCGACTGGTTCTGGATTCCCTGGCACGCGATCTAGAGATGAGCCAGGTCCCTGTGCGCGAGGCTGTTCGGCGTCTTGAGGCCGAGGGCCTCGTGACTTTCAGTACTAACTCCGGCGCCGAAGTGGCCGCGGCGGATCCCGCCTTATGGTCCCATTTGATGGAGCTGCTGGCACTGTTGGAGGGGTATGTTACCGGCGCCGCCGCCGTGAATATCCAGGCCGAAGATATCGCTAGGCTTCGTCAGATCAACCACGAGATGGAAGATGCCTTAGTGAAGCTCGACTTTGCCCGTTGGACTTCCGGCAACGACGCGTTCCACAGCACGATCAATGCCCGGTGCGGTAACCAGATCCTAGCCGATCAGATCGTCGAGATCCGCAAACGGCTGGCGACCATCAGCCGCTTTGTATTCCCCAGGACCGCTGCCGCCATCCTGCATACACTTGGGCCCGAAAGCGGTCGTGCGGCGCTTGAAAGCCATCAGTGGATCATCGAGGCGTTCGAGCAGGGGCGCTCGGCCAACGAGATAGAACTCCATTCGCGCCACCACATCGTGAAGCTGGCTCGTGACACCTTGAAATCGATCTCCGGGAACTAGAAAACCGGCTGTCGGCCTCCGACAAGCTCAGTTGACTTTCGTTAATATACGGAACATAGTTTGATATGCAAACGCACGCGGCGTAGCTTTCGGGTCAGGGGTGGGCTTGTGAACCAAGCGAAATCCGGAAGCAGGCCGACGTGGATCGCATATGATTTAGTATATGACTTCGGAATTCCTGATGGGAGAAAGTGAATGACGGACAATCACGCAGATAAACAGGCCACTACGCGTCGCAACGTTTTGACTGGAGGGCTGCTTGCTGGAGGAGCAGCGGCGCTCTTGATGGGCGCAGCCACCACGCCATCGGTCGCGCAGGCCGCCGAGGGTGAATCGATCCTGGACAAGGCCGTCCGCACCAAGAAGCTGATGGTGGGCGCCAGCCTCAAGTACCCGCCCAACATGTTCCTGAACGCCGACGGCAAGCCCGACGGTTACGAGATCGAGGTCATGCGTCGCATGCTCGGCGACATCACCCCGGATCTTGAAGTCGAATTCGTCGACATGGACTTCGGCCAGATGTTTCCCGCAGTGGAGACGGGTCGCGTCGATCTCATGACCATGGGAACCATCCTCCCGTCGCGGGCGCTGCGGGGCTGGTTTGCCGGATGCGCCGGCGCGTTCCAGCCGGTCTATGTCGTGTCCAAGGGCGGCACGGCAGCAGTGACCCAGGAACAGATGAATACCCCTGAGTTCAAGTTCGCCACGCTGCAGGGCAGTTCCCAGGAAGCCAAGATCAAGTCGCTCTATCCGAATGCGCAACTGGCCGTGTTTCCGGACCAGGCGGCGGCCCTCGGAGAAGTCATGACTGGCCGCGCGAACGCGACGCTTCAGTCACTGTTCACGATCGTCAACTCCAAGAAGCAGGGGGTCGACATCGCCTTGCTTAACGATGCACCGGCCTACGTCGATCACAACACCTATTTCCTGCCTGCTGGTGACATCAAACTGTACCACTATGTAACCACCTGGCTGCTGCACAACGCTGCGGGTGGAGAGTTGAACTCGCTCTTCCGCAAGCATATCGGTGCGGACGCAATTGCGGCGGGCCTTCCCTACATGGCTGTTGGCCCCGGCGGCGCGCCGATCACCTACACGGCCTAATCTCTTGAGGCCCGGTTCCGCACGGTCCCGGGCCTCGCACAAACGCCGATCGAAAGGTTTGCATCGTGGACACACCCGGCCCCATCGTCTCGCTCAAGTCAGTGAGCAAAGTTTTCCCCTCCCGCGGTGTGGCTGTCCATAAGGGATTGGACAACGTTTCGCTCAAGGTTGAGAAGGGTGAAGTCGTCGTTCTGCTTGGTCCCAGCGGATCGGGCAAGAGTACGCTGCTGCGCTGCGTGAATCTCCTCAACATTCCGAACGAAGGCACCGTTCAGGTCGGCAATGTCACCTGGCAGGCCAGTGCCGGCAGAAATGGGGATCGTCCCCAGGCGCGTACGCTACTGTCCCTGCGGCGGCAGGTCGGGATGGTCTTCCAGCACTTCAATCTTTTCCCCCATCTAACCGCGCGCGAAAACGTCATGTGCGGGTTGGTCCATAGCCAGGGCATGGCTAAGGACCAGGCGGGCGCGATAGCGGAAGCAGAGCTCGCCCGAGTGGGTCTCGCAGACAAAGTTGACAACTATCCCAGCCAATTGTCGGGCGGGCAGAAACAACGCGTCGCCATTGCTCGAGCCATCGCGACAAAGCCGATTGCAATGCTGTTCGATGAGCCGACTTCGGCTCTCGACCCCGAGTTGCGCGGCAGCGTGCTTTCGGTGATGCAGGATCTTGCCGCCGAAGGTATGACGATGATCGTCGTGACTCATGAACTGGGCTTCGCCCGCTCGGTGGGTAATCGCATCATCTTCATGGACCAGGGGCGGGCCATCGAGGATGGCGACGCCCGGGAATTCCTCGACAATCCCAAGACTGATCGCGCCCGCAAATTTCTCTCGGAAATTAACTAGCATCACGAAGACCAACGCGGTGTCGCGTTACCGGACCCGTGTGCCAGTTGCCGGTTCCCGCCACTGCTGTCGAATGCGAGCCGCGCGAGTGTTCCCACCCGTAGTCATCACCATTATGACGACCTAATTCGCACGGCAGCTTTCGGGAGCGTGCGAACGCGGCGTCAACGGCCGAAATGGGGCGCGAAGCGGACCATTGGCTCCCCTCAGATGCCTCTCGTCACGCTGCTTCCCAAACCCGATTGAGGATTCTCGCCGCGATTGCAGCTTTATCCTGAGGCAAGAAGCGCCCGTAGTGCTTGGCGACCATGTCCGGCGTGTCTTGGATTGCGTAGCTGGCCTGTTCATATGAACCGGTCTGCTTTAGGATGTGGGTCGCCAGTACATCGCGAACATTGTGCGGGCCATGCGGCAGCAAGCCCCGAATAGCGCCGCGCCGAGTGTAGGGATTGAAGATGCCATAGCGCTGGATAGTCAAGCGCCAGGCTTCGTAGAACGTGTTCTGGTTATAGGCCGCATCGGCGCTCGTCCGCTTGACCGACTTCACGAAGAACGTGCCGGGATCAACGGCCTCGCCGAGCAGGCGGGCCCGGTGCCGGTCGAGGTACGCCTCTATCATGTCGTAGAGCCCGGCCAGGTCAGGCAGCACCAGCCGGAAAGGCTTCGACCCGAAGAAGGAGGAGGTCGAGTTCTTGAAGGCGACAGCCGGAATCAAGACTTCCCAACCTTGCTCGCGATCGCTCCACCGCAGCTCGCCGCGCTTTTTCTCCTCGAGGTGACGCTCCGACGTCGGCATCCGTCCACGCGGACATACCAGGAGTTCCCGCAGGTTACGCTGACGCAGCCCGAGATGCATGCCGAGGCGAAGCAGCAGAAACGACCTGACGGCCTCTGCGGCCGCACGCGGAAAGCGACGCTCGTCCGGCATCAGGCGCACGATCTCCTCGGTGATCTTTCGGTATTCTCCCACCGGGCTATCGGACTCAAGCACCGGCAGAATTGGCTCGAAGGGGTCGCGGTGGATGCGCGCTACGCGCTGGATTTCCTTGATCCGGTGCCGGGCATGCTTGTGGAAATTCTCGCAGGCAGCGTCCCAGTCCTGTCGGACAACCTCGATGTCATGGTCGGATATCAAGCCCGGGATAGGTTTGAGGCGATCGGCCAGAGCCGGCGTCTGCCGTATCCATCCCGTGTCAGCTCGGGTCATGCCCAGGACCACGCTGAGCATGTCCACTTCCCATTTGGTGTAGAATCCCCGCCGGCGCTCGCGCCTTGCAGGTACCAGTCCCATACGGCTGGGAACACTAACATGGCAAAGCACAAGCTATCCAACGGTACGCCGCAGCCCTTGACCGTGCTTCGGGGATCGGAGGCTAACGAACCGAACATAAGGCTGAGGTGCTCGACCTTCTGCGACGCCGTCTCCTCGTTCCAGACGCCGTTACGCTGGAAACCAAACGCGGTCAGGGTCGCCGTCTTGAAGCGCAGGAGCTCGTGCATTTCCTGATCGAGCGCCGCCGGCGCATCTACTACCGCAGACACTAGTTCGGCATCGAGGTCGTTATGGTTGATATCCAGATTGTCGTTGGCGATGACCGCCTTGCGCTTACGCCCGAGAAAGGCGGAAAATCGCACGGCATATTTCTGCTTCATGGCCTCGGCCTGGTAGCGGCGGTAATCCGTCGATCCGGTGATGATGACGCGGCGCACCCAGGTCAGGATTTCTTCTTGCTCCCCTTTCGATCGGCTGAGGAAGTCGTCGGGTAGGTGCCACGCCAAGCGCCGCCGCTCATGTGCGGAAATTCCCTCGAGACCATGGCCGTATGTCGCCCGGCCTCGGTTCGGCATCTTTGATTTGAAGTAGCCCACGGGGAGTCTATAGCGGCGTTCGATCTTTGCCAGGACGGCTAGGCTCTGAACCGTGCGCGGCATCAACTGGCCAGTGCACCACTTCATCAGGGTTCGCTGGTCGCTAGCGTTGCCGTTGCTGTGCAAAGCCAGGAACAGATGCCGGACCGTGTCGCCGTGGCGCTGCATGTGCAGGATCAGGGCCTCGGACAGGGTCTCCGGCTCCTCCCATTCGGTCCACAGCGGCTCCGGGAATTCAACAATGACCTTCGGCTTCGGGCCTCGCTTCCTTGGCGCCGGCTTAGCTCCGGCGGCTAAGGGCAGGGCGCGCCGTCCCGATCGCGCTTTGGAGGTCTCTGCCCTCAGGATATCTTCCGGTGGTGTCCGAAGAGGCGGAGCGACGTCCTGCATAGCGATGGCACGCGATAAGGCATCAAAGACCGGCTGGAGCTGATGACGGGCAGCCTGGAGCCTTTCTTTCCCAACTCCGGCAGCGATGGCCACCTGCGCCCAGTCGATCCATCGGCCGCGATAGGGCGGGAAGGCGAGTAGCTCTAGGAGATCGGTGAGGTACCGGCACACCGCTACCCGTTCGCTTTCCTCGAGGACTTTCGCCAGGCGAAGGCGGCAGAAATCGGAGATCATCCTCGGGGTCAGGGCGGCTTTAGGCATTGGCATACGGCGTCCAAGATTTCGGGCGCGCACGCAATTGGCCGAGTCGACTTAAAAGAAACTTAAGCGACCGGGTACAGGCGTTCTGTAGCTACTGGTGACCTTCCTACGTTTCACTGGAAGTGCAGTCGGGGAGGCCGACGGTTGAAAAGGAGCGGCAAATCAGTCGGCAGGGAGGGGGCTGTGTCCATGGTTTCAGCAATGCGCCCATATCGGTTAGGCAGCCTGCTTGAACGTCTTCCGTGTGAGCAGCCTTCTAAGATATGCGTCCCATTTTTTCATGGCTGCCCTTTTCTCAGGCATATAGTTCCAGCGGTCATAGCTCTTCGAGCTGACGTCCTGCAGGGCATGGTTCTGCAGGCGATCGCGGATTTCCTTGGAGAGGCCGGCTTTGCCGGCCAAGGTTTTGAACGTCCTGCGGAGGTCGCGGTTGGTTGCGTAGGGAATGACGCCCCGGTCCCGCTGTCGCCAGACGAAGCTGTAAAGCGAGCCGTGGCCGACCGGCCTTGATGGATCGTGCGCCGATGGGAAATACCAGCCGTATTCGTTCGGCGTGATGGACCCGATGAGTTCGGCTGCCAATGATGGCACCGGCACAGCGTGCGGCTGATCGTTCTTGGTTCTCGACCAATCGATTATCTTTTCTGCCGCATCCCATTGATCGACATGGAGACGCGCGATCTCGTCAACACGCTGGCCGGTCAGCATGATGAGCTGGATCGCACGAGGGTAGGAGGGGTGTACCGGAACGTCGGGGCAGCCGAGCCACCAATAGAGACGGGAGAATTCGGTCTCGTCCAGCCATCGCGTGCCCCGCACCTTCGGCTCGGTCGGGATGGCCGATGCTGGATTGAACGGTATGCGGAACCGGCGCGGCGATGAGTTCCGATAGTCGTGTTCCGATTTCATGCCCCAGCTATAGGCGGCGTGGACATAACTTCTAACGTGGTCTGCCATGGAGCGGGCACCGCGCTCATAGATCGGACGGATCAACTCAACAATCTCTTCTGGGTCGATTTCACGGGCAAGGCGATGGCGGCCGAGGGTGTTGGCGATCTTGTTCAGACCCTTTTCTGTCTCCTTCCAGGAAGGTTTGCCCGCGGTCTTTAGGGCAGCCACATAGCCCCCGAATAGGTCCTCGACAGTTCCGGCGCGGGCGTCGGTCGCGATCTTGATGCTTCGGCCCTTCTGGATGACCTTGGCGAAGTCGCGCACGAATATCTCGCGCGCGGCGGCCAGAGACATTGATGGGTAGGAACCGATCTTCTTTTTGACGCGCTTCCCATCACGCCACTGTTGCGCCATCCAATCGGCGGTCACGCGCGTGGGCATAGGTTTCAGGACCAGGATGAGCCGGCCGGTGCCGTGCCCGTCGCCATCAACCAGCGTTTCCTGTTTGCCGCTTTGCTCGATTCGCTTGATCGCGGCGCGTATCTCTCCATCGGAGATTATCGGCATGGTGTTCTCCCCTGAGTTGAGAGTGGGCTTTGCCGACGGATGAGAAGTGGGGTTCAAACCCACCAAGAAAACAGGGTCGGCAGTTGGGGTCTGTTGGGGTTTTGATCCCCCGAAAGACACCCAGAATCTGCCACACCATCCGGGACTACGACAAGTCAAAAAATACAGCCGAATCAGTGTGATACAGCGTGATCCTGCGTGATAGAAATAGGCGTTTTGGGATGGTTGTGCACCAAAATCAAGGCCGTAGCTGACAGTTCCAGCGAGCGCTTGATCACTTCGCGCGGATAGACCGGCGTGTGGTCCACCGTGCCGGTCTGCTGCACCTCGTCGGCGATGAGCCGGTTCTTCTTGTCGAGGAACAGGATGCGGAATTGCTCGATCGACTGGAATGCCATCTGGCTGCGGCAATAGTCGATCAGTTGCGACCAGGATGACAATATCGGCTGCTCGGCGTCGATCCGATCGCGTCCGAAACGGGCCGCCACGGCCTGGATCACCTTGATATGCGCAATGCTGGTGTCGCCCAGTCCCTTGATCTTGGCGAGGCGCGCCTCGCTGGCGTTGAACACGCCTGAAAACGAGCCGAACTCGCGCAGCAGCGTCTTGGCGAGGCCCTTGGTATCCTTGCGCGGAATGACCAGCTGCAAAGCCAGTTCGAGCAGTTCGTAATCCTCCAGCGCGTCGCCGCCGACCTTGAGAAAGCGCTCGCGTACGCGCTGGCGGTGGCCGGCATGGTCGTCAATATCGGCCTCGGGAGCCGGGAAGGGGGCCTCGGCGAGTTCGTCGGGCCGCTCGCTCATCATGCCGCCCGCGCGGCCATGGGGTTGAACAGGCCCGCCGGCGACAGGGTGAAGATCTCGCAGCCGGTTTCGGTGATGCCGATCGAGTGCTCGCATTGCGCCGAGAGCGTGCGGTCGCGGGTCACGGCCGTCCAGCCGTCGGAGAGGATTTTCACATGCGGCCGGCCCAGATTGATCATCGGCTCGATGGTGAAGATCATGCCCGGCTTGAGCGGTACGCCCGTGCCCGGGGTGCCGAAATGCATGATGTTGGGTTCGTCGTGGAAGAGCTTGCCCAGCCCGTGGCCGACGAAATCGCGCACCACGCTCATGCGCTCGGCTTCGGCCACCGCCTGGATGGCGGCGCCGATATCGCCGGTGGTGTTGCCCGGCTTGGCCGCCGCAATGCCGGCGTCGAGGCCGGCATAGGTGATCTCGATCAGCCGCTCGGCCTTGCGCGAAATTTCGCCCACCGGGTACATGCGGCTCGAATCGCCATGCCAGCCATCCACCACCAGCGTCAGGTCGATATTGACGATATCGCCCTCGCGCAAAGGCCGTTCGTCGGGAATGCCGTGGCAGACCACGTGGTTGATCGAGGTGCAGAGCGAGTGGCGATAGCCCTTGTAGAAAATCGTCGCCGGCACGGCGCCGTTGTCGCGGGCGAATTCATAGGCGATCTGGTCGATCTTGGCGGTGGGCACGCCCGGCTCGACGAACTCGGTCAGAATATCGAGCGCCTGCGCCGTCAGCGCCCCGGCCTTGCGCATGCCCTCGAAGCCCTCGCTGCCATGCAGCGGAATGACGCCGGGGGTGCGGCGGGCTTTGGCGGGGGCGTCGACGAAGGTGATCATAAGGGACTCCGGGGAAGTTCCCTCAAATTAGTCGCTCGGCCCGCATATTGGAAGGGCAGTGCCCTTGCTTGACGGCGATATCGCCCGGGTTCATTGCTGACGGACGCAAGCCACGGAATCCATTCATGTCTGCAGATACTGTCACTGCCGGTCTTCTGGTGATCGGCGACGAAATCCTCTCGGGCCGCACCAAGGACGTCAATATCGGCGCCACCGCCGATTTCTGCACCGATCTGGGCATCGAGCTCAGGGAAGTGCGCGTGGTCAGCGACGTAACCGACGATATCGTCGAAGCCGTCAACGCCCTGCGCGCCCGCTACACCTATGTCTTCACCACCGGCGGCATCGGCCCGACCCATGATGACATCACCGCCGATGCCATCGCCAAGGCGTTCGGCGTGGCCCTGCCGATCAATCCGGAAGCCCGGGCCATGCTGGAAACGCGCTGGAAGCAGACCGGCACCGAGGTCAACGAGGCGCGCCTGCGCATGGCGCGCATCCCCGAGGGCGCCTCGCTCATCGTTAATTCGGTCAGCGCCGCCCCCGGCTTCCGCATCGGCAATGTGCATGTGATGGCCGGCGTGCCCGTCATCATGCGCTCCATGCTCGAAGCTATCCTGCCCACGCTCAAGGGCGGAAAGAAGGTGCTGTCGGTGGCCATCAAGGCGGCGGTGGGCGAGGGGACCATTGGCGGCCCGCTCGGCGCCCTGCAGGAGCTATATCCCGATGTGAAGATGGGCTCCTATCCGCAAATGGGCCACGACCGGGTGATGACCGAGCTGGTGCTGCGCTCGTCCGACGCCGCGCGCCTCGAGGAAGCCGCCGGCAAGGTGCGCGAAATGGTCAAGGAAGCCCACCGCAAGGCCAATCTCGAAATGCCGGACGAGGAAGCCTATTAGATAAGGCCTTGGTCGCCAGCCACCGGCCGTCACCCTCGGGTCAAGCCCGAGGGTGACGATCGCGAGTAAACGTCAAACGGCGGCAGCTGGGCATAATTGCACGCAGACATTGGCGCGGACCCTTGGGTTTGCTAAGCACGGGCCTTTCCGAATTCACCGCGGCGCGGGGCAGCGCCGGCGAAGGAGCCCATCTTGAGCAATCCCAACCAGAAGTCCTTCCCCGTTACCTGGGACCAGTTTCACCGCGATAGCCGGGCCCTCGCCTGGCGCCTGGCCGGCATGGGCACCTTCGACGCCGTGGTCGCGATCGCCCGCGGCGGCCTCGTCCCCGCCGCCATCGTGGCGCGCGAGCTCAATATCCGCACCGTCGAGACCGTGGCCGTCAAAAGCTATGACCACCAGAACCAGGGCGGCATCCAGGTGCTCAAGCCCATCAGCCAGCCCATCCTCGACATCGCCAAAAATGGCGGCAAGGTGCTGATTGTCGACGACCTCGTCGATACCGGCTCCACCGCCCGCGTCGTCCGCGAAATGCTCCCCGGCGCGCATTTTGCCACTGTCTATGCCAAGCCCAAGGGCCGCGAGCTGGTCGATACCTTCATCACCGAAGTCAGCCAGGACACGTGGATTTTCTTCCCGTGGGATCTGGATGTCGCCTATGTGGCGCCGATCAGTGGCGGGACGGACTGAGGCAAGGCTGCGGCGGACTCCGTTCGTCACCCTGGGGCCTGCAAGCGCGGCTTTGGGGTGGATAACTGCCATGCCGATAACCAACTGCCAACGGCAGCTAAGCGCCAGAACCAGCCGTTCGCAACGATCTGCCTCGCCAATCGCCAACATTCGGAGGATGATCGTGCTCATCACCGAATTTACACAAGCCGCTCGGATCGAGCGAGCGCGCGGCTCGGTGCGATACGTCAGAGCCATCCAAAGGGAGGTGCTAAGTACAGCAGGCCTTCACGGGACAATGCCGCGGCAAGCCCATGCCACACTGGCGAAGGAACGCGGACCATCTGGTCTGCCACACTCGTACGCATCGCGAACCGCGGCGGTCACTCGATTGAGTTCCCCTGCTTCTAGTTGGCCAACAAACCTGCCAAGTGGCCCTTCACCAGCAGCGATGGGTGCCCACAGGTCGTCGAAGTCTCGGTAGTCCATGCGTATCATCAGCTGGTCTTCGGCGACGTCCCTCAGCCCCTGCTCGACGAACGCTTGCTTCATTTCGCCGGGTTGCATCATCGGCTGAAAGACGTAGCGGTTGCGAAGCTGTCGGCCACCCTCCGATAGCATTGCGACAGTGTCCACGATCATGCGCATCCCGGGCATGCCACCAAGATGGTCCCACACGACCGCCGCAACGACGCCGCCTGGCCTGGCGACCCGACGCATTTCTCTGATGGCCAACGGCGCGTCCGGCACAAAGTGCAAGACCAGCATCGCCATCACTCGATCGAATGTCCGATCCCCAAATGGTAATGCAGTGGCGTCTGCCTGTTCGATCGTCACACGGGGATCGGTATTGCGCTGCCTCGCCGCCTCTACAAACGCTGGAGCGTAGTCGATGGCGCGGATCTCGATCGGCTCGCCTCGCGCTGCGAGCTCAAATGTCAGGCTGCCCGTACCACAACCGACATCGAGCAGTTTCTCACCGGCTGCGAGCCCCGCAAATTCGACGAATGCCGGCGCCAACTTACGACTCCAGCGCCCCATGAGTTGCTCGTAGCCAGAGGCCTCGTGCACGGTGAATGTGGATGCCATCGTAACCTCCTCGGATTATCTCGAACGGGCTCAAGCAAGTTAGAACACGACACGCATCGCGCCAAGACGCGACGGCCGCCATCCCGTGTTGGCTGGATCGACGGTAGTTGAGAACCAGTACACCGCGTTGGCATCTCGCTTGGACGTCCTGGCCGAGCGCCTTTGGCGGCGCTGGGAGGCTCTATGCGGACCGGCGGGCTAGTTTGGCGAGCTACTGCGCCAAGTTGTGGGATCGGCCCGTGTTCTGCCCCGCTGGCCTTTGAGGTCCGCTTGGGACCAGAAGCGGTCATCCCGAGAGCGAAGCGCCAATGGCCGGAATGGGGTCGAAAGCGGAAGTTTCTGCTTCTAGGCTGGATACTTGTCCCCTGCCTTCGCCTTGGCCGCATTCTGTGGCCAAAGGAGAACAGCATGGTCGACATCATTTCCTACACCAAGGTCATCGAACACGAACGCCTGCTGGAGCGGCTGGGCGATCTGCGCGACGTGGCGGCGACGGCATGCCGCGAGGCGCCCGACCTGCCGGCCAGCCCGACGCTGGTCTTCACCGCAGCCGCCCTGCTCGGCGACATCTACCGGCTGGTGTCGCGCGAGCCGGGCGCCCGTGCGCTTGCTCGCCTCGACCGGCGGCAACAACTCAGCCATCGCGAACTGGTCGCCCTGCTGCGCGATGCGCGCCTCGTGCTCGACGGCTTTGCCTGGAACCATCGCGACCACGACGCCCACTATGGCGACGGGTGGCTGACCTATGAAGGCATCGAGGAGTTCCGGCAGTCCCGTTGAAAAGTTATCCCCGTAGTCTCATCCTGCTTTAGACTCGCTCCCATTCCCGCCGCTCACGCGGTGCCGACGAAGCATCGGGCGGGAGGACTGGCAGCCGGGGTCGCCCGGCGCCTGCGTGGACGCTGACCACCGGCCGGCTTGGCTTGTGGGGGACTGCGGGTTTCGTGCGCCGCAAGGCGTGCGAAATGTCCAGGATGGCTTCGGCCTCGCTGGCAACCGCCCCGTCAGCTGTGCCCAACCCCAGAATGATGGGTGGCCGCTCGATGCGTGCGCAGGAAAAACCAGCTCGTGTGAAGCGGCTTTCGCCTCTTCTAACTACCAAACAGGCGGCGCAAGCCGTCGGGGCGAAAGCCGCTTCGCATCGTGAACCCGCGACGCCTCAGGGCGGGGCGGCGCCTTCTGCTGTCCAGATGCTAAAATGTCGTGATCACAGTCGCTCCGACCGACTGGAACTTGTCCATGGCCATCAATGCCTCGGGGGCCTGGGCCAGGCTGATGCGGCGGCCGACCAGGCGCGAGGGAGACAGCTTGCCCGAGCCGATCATGTCCAGCATGGCGCCATAGCGATGCGCCTGCATGCCGTGGGAGCCGAGGATTTCCAGTTCCTTGCCGATGATCCTGGCCATGGGCACCTCGGGCGTCGTGTGATCGCCCAGCATCAGGCCGACCTGCACATGCTTGCCGCGCGGGCGCAGGTTGAGGATCGAGTTGAAACAGGTGACGGGATGGCCGAGCGCATCGAGCGACACATGCGCGCCGCCCCGGGTCAGCTCGATCACCGCTTCGGGCACGTTGGTGCCAGCGGCGCCGTTGATCGTGTGCACCGCGCCCAGTTCCCGCGCCAGCGCGAGCTTAGCCTCGTCGATATCGATGGCGATGACATTGGCGCCAACGGCGCTGGCAATCATCACCGCCGAAAGGCCCACGCCGCCGCAGCCATGGACTGCAACCCACTGTCCCGCCGACACCTTGCCCTGATCGACGATGGCGCGGAAGGCGGTGGCAAACCGGCAACCCAGGCTTGCCGCGGTGGCAAAATCGATATGCTCGGGCAGAGCCACCAGGTTGAGATCGGCCCGGTGGATGCCGACATATTCGGCAAACGACCCCCAATGGGTGAAGCCGGGCTGCTCCTGGTGCAGGCAGACCTGCTGGTGCCCGGCATGGCATTCCGGGCACGCCCCGCAACCACAGATGAAGGGCACAGTGACCCGGTCGCCGACCTGCCAGTTGCGCACATCCTTGCCCACCGCCTGGACCACGCCGGCCAGTTCGTGGCCGGGGACATGGGGCAGGACGATATCGGTATCGTGGCCCATCCAGCCATGCCAGTCACTGCGGCAGACGCCCGTCGCCTCGACCTTGAGCACCACGCCATGCGGCTCCGGCGTCGGGTCATCGAGCGTCGTGATCCGGGGGCGCTCCTGGAATTTCTCGAACAGGACGGCTTTCATGGCGCTGATCTCCTCGCACGGCTATCTAGCCCGTCCACCGACCCAGCACCAGACTTGCCAATCGCCTCCCGCGGGGCCAATCTCCGCCCGTCAGGTAACGGGAGGTTGACGCATGGACCATGGGATCACCACGAAGGGCGCGTCGCGCTCTGGCCTTATCGGCCGCCGTTCATTCCTCGCCGGCTCGCTCGGCCTCGGCGCGCTGGCGCTGGCCGGCTGCGCCTCATTGGGGCCCGGCATGAGCATGGCCGAGGCGGAGCGGGTCTATGGGCCGCTGCCCGACGAGCGCTTCCCGGTTCCCGCCGTCAATGTCAACAAGCTCAATCCCAAATATATGCGCCGCACCGTGCGCTATGACAGCAAGGAAGCGGCGGGCACGATCATCGTCGATCCGCGCAATTACTATGTCTATCGAATCGAGGGCGATGGCATGGCCACCCGCTATGGCGCCAATGTCGGCCGGGCCGGGTTCTTGTGGAACGGCGACGCCTATATCGGCCGCAAGGCCGAATGGCCGGTCTGGACCCCACCCCGCGAGATGATCCAGCGCCAGCCCGAAGTGGCCCAATATGCCGGTGGCATGCCCCCCGGCCTGGGCAATCCCCTCGGCGCCCGCACGCTCTACCTCTACCAGGACGGCAAATACACGCTCTACACCCTCTACAGCACCATCATGCCCGAGACGATCGGCAAGGGCGTCACCAGCGGCTGCGTGGGCCTGCTCACCCAGGACATGATGGACCTCTATGACAAGACGCCGGTGGGTACGAAGGTCGTGGTGCTGAAGGCGTAGGGCAGCAGGGGCCTGGCAGCTCTTGCGGCCGCAGAGCCTCGGTTGCTGTCGGGCGATTTGCTGACGATCTGCAATGGCCGCGTGGCTGGATCGGAGCTTCCCCCGGGAAACGATTGGCAAACCGAGGTGCCTGTCCAACAGCGTTGGCAGGCGTCAGGGGGCGTGCTACCTGCGGACCGACGCGGGCGTGATGGAATGGTAGACATACCGGACTTAAAATCCGGAGGGGGTATCCCCGTGCGGGTTCGAGTCCCGCCGCCCGTACCAGATTTGGGGAGCTCCATGATCGAGAAGATCGAAACCGGCATCGCGCCATCGTCGGCGCCTATCAGTGACGCGGTGCGGGCAGGCAAGCAGGTCTGGCTGGTCGCCATTGCCGAAGACCCTGATACCGGCGAGATCGTCGGTGGCGGCATCGAGGCGCAGGCGCGGCGCTGCATGCAAAATCTCGAAATCGCCATCAAGGCTGCCGGTGGGACGCTGGCCAACCTGGTGATGGTCAACATCTACCTGATCGATCGCGCCGATGCGGCCGGGATGAACGCGGTCTATCGCGAGTTCTTCACGGCGCAGCCCTATCCGGTGCGAGCGACAGTGGTGGTCAAGGAATTGCTGGCCGATGGCCTCCTCATCGAGATGACGGCGCAGGCGGTGCTGGACTGATGCTGCTCAAGCTCGAACTTCTCGAAGCGATCGAGGCAGGCAAGGTGGACCTGGTGTTCCGGCGCTGGAGCCGGCCCAGCGTCAAGCCGGGCGGCACGCTCAAGACCAGGCTGGGCGTGCTGTCGATCGGGGCGATCACCGACATGGACCCCGATGCGGTGACCGAGGCCGATGCCAAGCGCGCCGGCTTTCTGGACGTCGCCGATTTCCGCAAATGGCTGGATACGATGAAGCCGGGCCATCTGTTCCAGCGCATCGAGGTTCGATTTGCCGACGAAACCTAGAACGGCGTCGGCGCCACGAAAGTCATGAACTCGCCCTTCGTGGGATGGGTCAGGCCCAGTTCGGCGGCGTGGAGCTGTAGCCGGTCGGCGGCGGCAAAGGCTTCCGGATCGGCATAAAACGCATCGCCCAGAATCACATGGCCGATGGCCTTCATGTGGACCCTGAGCTGGTGAGTGCGGCCGGTCAGCGGGTGGAGGCGGACGCGGGTGGCATTTGCCTCGCGCTCGATCACCGTCCATTCGGTCTGGGCAGGGCGGCCGTTTTCGTGGTCGACGCGCTGGCGCGGCTTGTTTTCCCAGTCGGTGGCGAGGGGCAGGTCGACCAGGCCCGTATCGGCCTCGATGATGCCGGCGACGCGGGCGATATAGGCCTTGGTGGTCTTGCGATGCTCGAACTGGCTGCCGATGCGCCCATGGGCGCGCTTGTTCAGCGCGAGGACCAGGACGCCCGAGGTGTCCTTGTCGAGCCGATGGCACATGCCGGCCGTGGGCCAGGTCTGGCGCGCCCGATATTCGACGCAGTCCCACAGCGAAGGGTCCTTGCCCGGCACGCTCAGCAGCCCGCTCTGCTTGTCCACCACCAGCATGTCATCGTCCACGTAGAGGACGTTGAGATAGGGGTCGAGCGGCGGGAAATAGTTGACGAGGGTGGGCATGGGACCGGGCATGGGCGCCGTTTAGCAGAAGGCGGGCGGTTTGACCAACGCTGCGCGGAGGCGGGTTTGGGCCGTAGCCGTTTTCTTCGGCAGGACGGATATTTTGCGGAACGCCCCCGGCACTGGACCATTGTGTCTGCAACACCAACACAAGAGGAGGCTTTCATGCACAAGGATGAAGTCAAAGGCGTCGGCAAGCAGGTCAAGGGCGCGCTCAAGGACGCCGCCGGTGGTCTCACCGGCGATGAGCGCCTGCAGGCCGAAGGCAAGCTCGACAAGGCTGTTGGCAAGGTCCAGCAGAAGGTCGGCGAAGCCAAGGACAATGCACGCGACGCGCTCAAGCACTGAGCCGCACGCCAGACATGAAGGAAGGGCCGTCCCGCGGGACGGCCCTTCTGCATGTCAGCCGAAGCGGTAATGCAGGCGGGCACAGACCGGATGCAGCATCTTGGCCGAGATCAGCCTGGGCGAAGCGCGCAGGCCCGTCGGCGGAAACAGCGGAATGCCGCCGCCGATGATCTCGGACATGACGTAGATCTCGATTTCGTCGAGCGCGCCGCGTTCCATGAAGGCCATCTGCAGCTTGCCGCCACCGAGCATCCAGACATCGCCATCGTCCAGGGCACGCAGTTCGGCGATAAGGCTATCGATGTCGGACCGCGTTTCGAGCGGCCCCTTGGGGTTGTCGATGGGGTGGGAGGTGACGACGATGACGCGCTTGCCGTCATACTCCCAGGCGCCGGGATAGCGGGCAATCCACTCATAGGTGGTGCGGCCCATGACGACGGTGCGGATGGTCTTTATGAAGGCGCGGTAGTCATGCTCGCCCAGGTTGAGATCGGGCTGCTGGGTGAGCCAGTCGAGATTTTCGTCCGCGGTGGCAATGAAGCCGTCGAGGCTGGTGGCGATGTAACCGACGATCCTGGCCATGGGGATACTCCTGCAGCTTGAGACTGGACGGATATGTCCCGCACTGAGCTGACAGCATCTGTCAGCAGTCGCCGTGCTGGCTCTGGAATGTGACAGGATCGGGCCGTAAGGTTGGCGCATGGAAACCATGGTGTTCGATACGGCGCTGGGGGCGTTTGGCATTGGCTGGACCGATGCCGGCGTGGCGCGCCTGCAATTGCCGGGCACCGACCGAGCGGCACTGCTGGAGCGGATCAATCGCGATGGTGCGCAGGCGGGCGAGCCGACGCGGGCCATCGAGGCCGTCATCAACCAGATCGAGGACTATGCGGCGGGTGAGGCTGTCGACTTTTCGGCCGTGCCGCTCGATCTCGAAAAGGTGCCTGAGTTCAACCGCCGGGCCTATACGCTGTTGCTTCGAGTCGGCTGGGGCGAGACGACGACCTATGGTGCCCTGGCGCGACAGCTTGGCGATGTGGCGCTGTCGCGGGCGGTGGGCGCCGCGATGGGCGCCAACCCCATTCCGTTGATCATTCCCTGCCACCGGGTGCTGGCCAGCGATGGCAAGGCGGGCGGGTTTTCGGCGCCGGGTGGGGCCGAGTCCAAGCTGCGCATGCTGGCGCTCGAAGGCGTGTCGGTGGGTGCGCCGGCCGGCCAGATGGCATTCGGTTTCTAGGGCGGCACATGGGATTTGAGTTCACCCATCGAGGCGGCATCGAGAGACAGGTGCGCAGCATTGCCCGCGAGCAGATCGACAAGGCATTGCTGGAATGCGGCCAGGACGGCGCAGAGTTCGGCAAGCTCGTGCATGGGTTGCGCCGCCGCTGCAAGAAGCTGCGTGGCCTTGTGCGGCTGATCGAGCCGCACTTCAAGCAGTGGAAGCAGGAGAACCGGGCATTCGGGGATGCCGCCGACGTGCTCTCGGGCACGCGCGACGCGGCAGTGCAGGTCGAGACATTTGCCCATGTGCTGGCATTCGATGCCAGACGTGACAGCGGTGCGCGCATCGATGCCGAGCATGGTGCGGCGCTGATGCAGTGGCTGGAAAGCGGACTTGGCCAGGCGCCGGCGGCAGCGGAGCGGGCCCGTTTGCCGGCCGATTTTGCTACGCTGCTCAAGGCTGCCAGGAAACGCACCAAGGACTGGTCGCTCTCGGGGCGGGGCTTCGATCAGATCGGGGATGGCCTCGAGCGCACCTATCGGCGCATGCGCGATGGGCTGGCGAGCGTCGAGGCCGCGCAAACGGCTGAGGCGCTGCACGCATGGCGCAAGGACTGCAAGTATCACTGGCACCATGTGAGTCTGCTGCTGCCTACGGCGCCCGACCTGTTGCGGTCACGCAAGGCCGCCATCGACCGCTTGGGCGAAATGCTCGGCGATCACCATAACCTCGCCGTGCTCGACGAAACCCTGGCCACGCACGACGCCGTCGCCACGGCTCGGGAGGTGATTGCGGAGCGGCAGGCGGTGCTGGCATTCGATGCCCTGGAGCTGGGACGGCAACTGACCGCGGAGAAGCCGACCAAGCTGCTCGACCGGTTCGAACAATACTGGTCACTGCTGCCGGGGAGGAGCTGAACCATGGCCGAGGAGATCGAACGCAAGTTCCTGGTGGTTTCGGACAGCTGGAAGCAGGGCGTCACATCAAACAAGCTGTTGCGACAGGGCTACCTCTCATCCAATGCCAAGGCGACCGTGCGGGTGCGGACACGCGACGACAGCGAGGCGATGGTGACCATCAAGGGTGCAGCGCGCGGCCTGTCGCGGGCGGAATACGAGTATGACGTGCCGATAGAAGACGCGCGGGAAATGCTCGCCATGGCGGAGCCGCATGTGCTGCAGAAGCGGCGGCATATCGTGCCCTTCGCGGGCCTCACCTGGGAGGTCGATGTGTTCGAAGGGCGCCATGCGGGGCTGGTGATCGCCGAGGTCGAACTGGAGCATGAGGCCCAGCATGTGGAACTCCCCGACTGGGTCGGGGCCGAGGTGACGCATGACGATCGCTACTTCAATGCAAGCCTGTCGCGCGCCAGCGCACCTCCAGGTGTTGACCCTGACGCGACGTGAGGGACTATCGCTCTGTCTTGCGGAGGCGTGGACAGATGAAGACCTATACCGTCAATCAATTAGCGCAGCTTGCCGGCATCTCGGTGCGGGCGCTGCATCATTATGACGAAATCGGCCTGCTGAAGCCCGCGTTTACTGGTGACAATCGCTATCGCTATTACGGCGAAGAGGAATTGCTGCGCCTGCAGCAGATCCTCATCCATCGGGAGCTCGATATTCCGCTCGCGGAGATCGGAGCCATTCTCGATGCGCCCGGCTTCGACAAGCTGGCGACGCTGCAAAAGCAGCGCGAGCGGCTGGAGGAGCAGGCGAAGCGATACGCCAGGATGGTCAAGACGATCGACCGCACGATCGCCAGACTGAAAGGAGATCGCGCCATGAAGGACGCGGATTTGTATTCGGGCGTGGTATCGCCCGAGAAGCAGGCGGAGTACGAGGCCTGGCTGGTCGAGCACTATGGCTCCGATATGGAAGTGCAGATCGAGCATAGCCGCAAGGCCATGTCCGAGATGAGCCAGGACGAAATAGCGGCCGCGATGGCCGAGCTGGAGGCCGTGGAGCAGGGGCTGGCCGAGGGCCTGCGGCGCGGGATACCGCCGCAGGCGACTAGTCTTGACCTCATGATCGAGCGGCACCGCGCCTGGGTCGGGCGGTCCTGGGGCAGGGATTGCGCGCCCGAGGCCTATGCCGGGTTGGCTGACATCTACGAGCACCCGGACTTCCGCGCCCGTTACGAGGCGATCGAGCCCGGCTTCGCCGACTATCTCACCTCCGCGATGCGGTCCTGGGCGAAGCGGCAGGCGGATTGAGGGCAATGAACGGAGCGCCGGCGTGACAGGCCGGCGCTCCAACGCTATGGGTGGCGCATGACCTGGCCAGGAGCGGTGTTCTGCCGTGCCGATAGTCGCTGTCCCAACGGAGAATGCCCATGCTGATCAACGCAGACGATTTTGAGGCGATCAGGTCAGGGCGGGTGGACACGGCGTTTCGCCGCTGGATTCGGCCGACGGTCAAGACCGGGGGTACGCTCACCACGGCTGCCGGGGTGCTGGCGATCGATGCGGTGGATGTCATCGCGCTGAACGCGGTGACGCAGGAGGATCTCAAACGCGCCGGCTTTGACGGGCGGGACGATCTCGACGCCATGCTGGGTGACCGCAAGGGAACGCTCTACCGCATTCGCCTGCACTATGAGGGCGAGGACCCGCGCGTGGCGCTACGGGAAAGCGCGGCGCTTTCGGATGCGGATGCCCAAGCCATCGGCCAGACGCTGAGCCGGATGGACGGCGGCACGCCCTGGGTCCGCCGGACGCTGGAATTGATCGCTCAGAACCCCGGCCATTCGGCACAGGAACTGGCGGCGACGCTGGGTGTCGAAAAGCTCAAGTTCAAGAGCAATGTGCGCCGGCTCAAGGCGCTGGGGCTGACCGAGAGTCTCGATGTCGGCTATCGCCTGTCGGCGCGCGGTCAGGCCTGGCTTGATCGGCCTATTGCCAGCGCTTGAAGGTCTTGAGGTGATCGAGTGACTTGATTGCCGTCTGGGTGATCTTGTCGACGCTGTCGATCACCGGCACGACGAGAACATTCTCGAGCGCCGGGTCAGGCACTTCCAGTGTGGCGAACTGACTTTCGAGAAGGCTGGTGGGCATGTATTCGTGCTTCCGCTTCGCCATGCGCTCGCCGATAACTTCCCGCGAGCCTTCCAGGTAGACGAAGAGGATCGGTTCGCCCGCTTTCTCGGTGAGGAAATCGCGGTAGACGCGGCGCAGGGCGGAACAGGCCCCGACTGCGGCGCCCTTTTTGTCGGCAGCCTCGTGGAGGGCCAGCGCAAGCCGCTCCAGCCATGGCCAGCGGTCCTCATCGGTCAGGGGAATGCCGGCGCGCATCTTTTCGACATTGGCATCGGGATGGTAGCCGTCACCGTCGAGAAACGGCACATGCAGCCGCCGGGCGATGGATTGACCGACCGTGGATTTGCCGGACGAGCTGACGCCCATGACGATGATGATGCGGGCGGGGATCAGCGACGACATGAAAGATGGCTCCCATTCATTTGCAGGGACTGGCGGCTGTGGCGGTGAATACCGGCTGAATGGCGGGGCCAGCGCCGGTGCAGGTTAGCCGAGGCAGGATGGTCTTGTTCGGGGGCGGCATGGTGCCGGCGTCCCGAGCAGGATCGGAGAACTGCCATGAAAACCCTCGCTATCATTGCTGCCCTTGGGCTGTCTGTCGGGCCGGCGTTTGCAGTCGACAATTTCTACGATACGTCCACCAAGCTCAATATTGGCCAGTTTGCCGGCAATTGCGCCAGCATGGGCGGCGACTTTACGTCCCATGGCAACAATGCGGGCACCTGCAAGACCGATTCCGGGCTGGACGTAACCTGCGCGCGCGACCAGGGCATTACCACCTGCTCGGGTGTTGTTCCCAAGTCGCCCAAGACGCCGGCCTGAAATCACACCGTGGCGGTGAAGGCGCCATCGACATAGAGGATGTGGCCGTTGACGAACCGCGCTGCTTCGGAGGCCAGAAACACCACGGCGCCGCCGAGTTCTTCGGGCTGGCCCCAGCGGCCCATGGGCGTCCGGGTTTCGATCCAGGCGTTGAACTTGTCGTCCTTGAGCAAGGCTTCGTTGAGTTCGGTGGCGAAATAGCCCGGCGCGATGCCATTGACGTTGAGCCCATGGCGGGCCCAGTCGACCGCCATGCCGCGCGTAAGATTGGCGACAGCGGCCTTGCTGGCCGCGTAGGGCGCGATCGAAGGACGCGCCAGCTCGGACATCAGCGAGCACGTGTTGATGATCTTGCCGGCGCCACGGGCGATCATGTGGCGGGCAACGGGCTGGCTGACATTGAACACCGAGGTCACGTTGGTGGCGATAACCTGGTCGAATTTCTCGGGCGGGAAGGCCTCGAGGCTGGAGCGGAACTGCATGCCGGCGTTGTTGACCAGGATGTCGATCGGGCCGAGCTGGTCCTCGATATAGGTCACCGCTTCGTTGATGCTGTCGCGGCTGGTGACATCGAAGGCGACGGCGTTGACGGAAGCGCCGGTGGCCGACAGATCGGCGGCTGCGGCGCCCAGGGCGACATTGTCCCGCGCATTGAGCACGACCGATGCACCGGCTTCGGCGAGGGCTTTTGCCATGGCATAGCCCAGCCCGCGACTCGATCCCGTCACCAATGCTTGCTTGCCGCTGAGGTCGAATGGCGATGGCATGAGCGTCCTCCCGAAACGTTGCCGGACCCTAGGGGAGGCGCCACTACGCTGGCAATAGTTTCTTCCATACAAGGCTGGCCAATCGGCCAATTTTTCCGCTAATACGACTTCCGTCTGCGGCTGGATTGTGGTCAGGTCGCCGCCGCGCGTAGCGCATGTATTCAAGACGAAGACCTCGGAAGGACTGTCGTATGTCGACTGCGGATATCGGCCTGATCGGCCTGGCGGTGATGGGAAGCAACCTCGCCCTCAACATTGCCGAAAAAGGCTACACCATCGCCGTTCACAACCGCACGGCGTCCAAGATCGACGAGTTCGTCACGACCGCCAAGGGGCAGGGCCTGGACGGCAAGGTCATTCCCAAGGCCGACCTCAGCGAATTCATCCAGGCCATCAAGGCGCCGCGCTCGATCATCATCATGGTCAAGGCCGGCAAGCCGGTCGACGAGATGATCGAACAGCTGCTGCCGCACCTCTCGCAGGGAGACGCCATCATCGAATGCGGCAACTCCCTGTTCACCGACACCCAGCGCCGCTTCGACTATCTCAAGCCCAAGGGCATCGGCTATCTCGGCGTCGGCGTATCGGGTGGCGAAGAGGGCGCGCGCCATGGTCCCTCGATCATGGTTGGTGGCTCCAAGGCGCAATGGCACAATGCCGAGCCAGTATTGACCGCCATTGCCGCCAAGTTCAACGGCGAGCCGTGCGTGGCCTATCTGGGCGAGGGTGGTGCCGGTCACTTCGTCAAGACCATTCATAACGGCATTGAATATGGCGACATGCAGATGATCGCCGAGGTCTATGGCGTGATGCGCGACGGATTGGGCATGAGCCCAGCCCAATGTGCCGACGTCTTCAAGGATTGGAACAAGGGTCCGCTTAACTCCTATCTGATCGAAATCACCGGCCACGTGCTGGCCGCGGTCGATGACCAGACCGGCAAGCCGCTGGTAGAGCTGATCCTCGACAAGGCCGGCCAGAAGGGCACCGGTGTCTGGTCCGCTATCGTGGCCCAGCAGATGGGTGTGCCGGCAACGGCCATCGAGGGCGCCGTCGCGGCCCGCTCGATCTCCTCGCGCAAGGATGAGCGCGTGGCGGCTGAAGCTATCTATGGCAAGCCCAACCGCGCCAAGACGGATGTGACGCTGGCCGATCTCGAAAAGGCGCTGCTGGCCGGCAAGATCGTCAGCTATGCCCAGGGTTTCGCGGTCATCGCCAAGGCCTCCGAGGAGAATGGCTGGAGCCTGCCGCTCGCCACCATCGCCAAGATCTGGCGCGCTGGCTGCATCATCCGCTCGCGCTTCCTCGACCAGATGTCGGCGGCCTATGCCAAGGGTGGCAATGCCAACCTGCTGGTGGTGCCTGATTTCGTGGCGCTGATGAAGGACAGCCATCCGTCGCTGCGCAAAGTGGTTGCCGCTGCGGCCCAAGGCGAATTCCCGATGATCTGCCTCTCGGCCGCGCTGAGCTATTTCGACAGTTACCGCCAGGCGCAGGGTACGGCCAACCTGACCCAGGGCCAGCGCGACTTCTTCGGCGCACATGGCTTCGAGATCGTCGGCCGTGGAACGGACCTGCACGGCACCTGGCCGAGCACGCTGGGCAAATAAGCCGTGACCTGACAACGAGTCGAAGGCCCCGCCTCTGCGCGGGGCCCTTTTGTTTGGAGCGATGCGATGACGCCGCAAGACCTGCTGAAGCTCTATGAGAGCCAGATCAACCTCCACCGGTTCGACGCTGTCGCGCCGCTGATCGCCGCGGACGCAGTCTTCTGGTTCAACGATGGCTCGTTTGTGGGACATGCGGCCATAAGCGGCGCCTTTAAGCGAACCTGGGCCAGTATGGGGGATGAGATCTACTGGCTAAGCGAGCTGCGCTGGATCGCCGTGGGCGACATGGCGGCAAGCTGCATCTACCAGTTCAATTGGAAGGCCTCGATCAACGGCCAGGAAGCGTCGGGGATCGGACGCGGGACAACCGTGCTCCGCCATGAAGCGGACGGTTGGCGGATCGTGCATGAACATCTGAGCGGCATTCCCGGCTAACCCACCGGGCGATGCGGCGTCTCAGAGCGGCTTGAACATCAGCAGGGCATCCACCAGCCCAAGGCGGGGATGGTTGAAGGCTTTGGGTAGCCGGGCCAGGATGTCGAAGCCGAAGCTCTGCCAGAGATGCACGGCGGCCTCGTTGGTCGAGACCACGAAGTTGAACTGGATGCCCTGGAAGCCCTGGGCGCGGCAATAATCAATGGAATGGGCGCAGAGGGCGCGGGCAATACCACGGCCCCGCGCGGCCGGCGCGGTCATGTAGCCGCAATTGGCAATATGGCTGCCACCGCCCTGCTGGTTGGCACGGACGTAGCTGGCCCCCAAGACGACGCCGTCTTCCTCGGCAACGAAGTTGACCTTTTCGGGCGAGGCGAAATAGGCCCGGGCAACGGCCTCAGTGCCGTCGCGGGGCAGGGCGAAGGTCTCGCCTTCCCGCATGATCGGCTCGATGATCGCCCAGAGATGGGGCCAGTCGGCGTCAGTGGCGAGGCGGATCTGCATCTGGATTGTCGGCATCTTCGTCGATGGGCGGAACACGAATCTGGCCCGGTGGCGGCATGTCGGGCACGTGGGGCTTGTTGGCGATCGAGGGGCGGTGGCCGAGCTCGAAGCGCCAGGCGGCGAAGGTGAACAGCACGAGGGCCCCCACGACGCAGATGGCCGCGGCGAGGAACGGCGCGCCGGGGAAGTAGCCGGGCGAGTCGGCCGCGTGGGTGAAATAGGAGAAGATCTGCGTCGCGGCGAGCGGACCGATAATCGTCGCCAGCGAGTTGGCGGCGTTGACGGCGCCCTGCAACTCGCCCTGGGCGTTGTCGGGCACCTGGCGCGATAGCACGCCGTTGATGGCGGGGGCGGCCAGGCCGCTGATGGCGCCGATCATGATGAAGACATAGAGGTAGAACACCTGGTCGGTAAAGGCCACGCCGGCGAAGGCGACGATGGCGGCGAGCAGGCCCAGTATGGCCACCGGGGGCTCACCGACGCGCTTGACCATAGGTCCGACGAGGAAGGCCTGGCAGATGGCAAAGCCGATGCCGAAGGCGCCCAGGGCGCGGCCGATATTGGACGAGGTGAAGCGGAACACTTCCACGGTGAAGTAGCTGAACACGGTCGGCAAGGCCTGTGCCGCAAGCGAGAAGGCGAAGAGTACGGCCAGCAACCAGAGCACGACCGGATACTGCTTGAGGGCAAGGACGGCGCCGAACGGATTGGCACGGCGGATGTCGAATTTGCGGCGGGAATGCTTGGGCAGGCTTTCAGGCAGGACCAGCAGGCCGAACAGGAAGTTGGCGAAGGCCAGACCTGCTGCCGCAAAGAAGGGCACGCGGGCGCCGAATTCGCCCAGTTCGCCGCCGATCACCGGGCCGATGATGAAGCCGAGGCCGAATGCGGCACCGATGAGGCCGAAGCGCTGGGTGCGCTTATGGGGCGGCGTGATATCGGCCATATAGGCGGTGGCGGTCGCGACGGCCGCGCCAGCGCAGCCGGCAATGATGCGGCCGATGAACAGATACCAGACCACCGGGGCGATCGACATCATCAGGTAGTCGAAGGTGAGGCCGAGCAGCGAGCCCAGCAGAACCGGACGACGGCCAAAGCGATCGGAGAGGTTGCCCAACACGGGCGAAAACACGAACTGCATGAAGGCGTAGGTGAAGACCAGATAGCCGCCGATGACCGCCGCATTGGCCATGCTGCCGCCAGTCAGGTCCTCCAGCAGTTCCGGCAGCACCGGCACGATGATGCCGACGCCGATCATATCGAGCAGGATCGTCACCAGGATGCAGGCGAGGGTCAGGCGTGAGCGGGTCGCTGCTTGCATGCTTGGGCGCTAACCTCTGGAATTCGGACCGACCGCCGTTGTGTCGGGCAGTTGACACAGGCCGGCCTGCCAACGCAAGACCGAAGGGCGCGACAAAGTTCCATCGCAGCGCCGTTAGTCGGCCCCGGACGCGGCGCTCCCCGGCAGAGACACCGGCCGGATTTCGTGAGCGTAAAGCCAGGCCAGCCGCCGCAGATGCCCACGACTGCCCTGCAGGGCAATCACTGCGTTGCGGGCGATACTCAGCGGCCACGGCATATGGAAGATGCGGCCATTGGTGGCGGATGTCCGGGCGACAAGCTCGACGCGGCGCTGCCGCGCCTGCTCGTATTTCTCGAAGGCCGCTTCGGCAGTGGGCTCGGCGATGAGCAGCGGGGCCAGCGTGGCGGCGTCCTCGATGCCCATGGCCGCGCCCTGCGCCTGGAAAGGCACCATGGCATGGGCCGCGTCTCCCACCAGGCCGATATTGCCCGTGTGCCAGCTCTTGGCCTCGACGGTCGAGAGGGGCCAGGCCGACCATCGGTCGCCTGCGGCAGTGAGCAGGATGTCGAACCGTGGACTGCGCCTCAGGGTTCCGGGCAGGAGAGGGTCCCTGCCAAACTCGGTCTGATTTTTGGGGACCCTGGCGAAGAGGGCAAGATTGACCTGGCGGCGGTGCGGCAAGGGGTAGCAGACCATGTGGTGGCCTGGCGCGAAGAGCACGGAGACGCGGTCGAGGGCAATCTGGCCGACGACGGAATCAAATGGTACCAAAGCGCGCCAGGCCACGCGCTGGCGGTACTGGGCTGGAGGGCCGCCGAGAATTTCGGTGCGGGTGCGGGAGTGAACGCCGTCGGCGCCGATGAAGCCATGGCCCCGCCCGGTGCGCGACTGCCCGTTGGCCTCGTCGATCGAGACAGTGATGCCCCGCGCATGGGAGACCACGTCCCAGCCGCGGACGCCGAACAGGATGTCGATATTGGCAAAGCGCCGGCAGGCCTTGTAGAGCGCGTCGGCGAGATCGGCGCGGTGCATCACGGCATAGGGGGCGCCGAAACGTTGCCGCATGACGGCGCCGAGTTCCAGCGTCACCAGCGGTGCGGGGCGGCGCCAGGGGTAGATGTCGATGCCTGTTGGCTCGAGGCTGCAGGTGGCCAGGGCGTCGTCTAGCCCGAGATCGTTGAGGATTTTCCGAGCGTTAGGGCTGATCTGGAGGCCCGCGCCGAATTCGGAAATGGTCGGGTTGCGTTCGAGCACGACCACTGTGGCGCCGAACTTGGCGAGCGCCAAGGCCAGCGTCAGGCCGGCGATTCCTGCGCCGGCGACATAGTAGGTGCGGCCGCTGCCGGGCATGGCCCGCGCTTAGGCGGCGTCGGCGTGGAAAATGGCGGAGAGCGGGTTGGCGGTGCCTTCGGCCAGACGCGAATTGAAGACGTAATGGGTTGAGCAATAAGGACAAACCGCTTCGTTGTCCTTGCCCATGTCGATGTAGATATGGGGGTGGTCAAACGGGGGCATGGCGCCGACGCACTGGAATTCCTTCGATCCGACTTCGATCTGGCGAAGGCCTTCGGTGTTGTGGAAATGGGGCGTGGTGCCGTGTGCCATGGCGATAAACCTGTTTGATTTGGCCGGACCATATGCCAAGGACGGAGTGAAGGAAAGGGTTCACACACCCTTGGCCAAAGGGTCGCATCCGGTGACCAAATGCTGACACACTGTTAGCATCGAGAGCAGGAAAACGCTGTATGCCGCAGTTCCAGTCTGACGGATTAAGCCTTGCCTACCAGAGCTTTGGCGAAGGTTTCCCGGTGCTTTGCATTCACGGGTTTGCTTCAAGCGGGAAGGTAAACTGGATCGAAACCGGCTGGGTCGAAACGCTGACCCGGGCGGGCTATCGCGCCATCACGCTGGACAATCGCGGGCATGGCGATTCCGATAAGCCCACCGACCCCGAACTCTACTATCCGGCCCTGATGGCCAAGGATGCCGTGGCGCTGCTGGACCATCTGGGCATCGAGCGGGCGGTCATTCTAGGCTATTCGATGGGCGCGCGGATAAGTGCTTTCATGGCCTATGCGCATGAGGACCGTGTCGCCTGCGCCATTTTTGGCGGCATGGGGATGAACCTGATCAACGGGCTCAGCGACGGCAATGACATCATTGCCGGGCTGCTGGCGCCCTCGCTGGCGGAGCTGACGCATCCGACGGCAAGGCAGTTCCGCATTTTTGCCGACCATACGGGTGCTGATCGCGCGGCGCTGGCGGCCTGCATGGAAACGTCGCGGCAGCCGATGGCGCGAGCCGACGTCCGGCGGATCGCTGTGCCGGTACTCGTGGCGGTGGGCGAGGCGGACGAAATGGCTGGGCCGCCGGAGCCATTGGCCGAATTGCTGCCGCAGGGCGAGGCCTTCGTCATCCCCAAGCGGGACCACATGCGGGCCACGGGCGACAAGGCGTTCAAGACGGCAGCGCTGGAATTTTTGGGCAAGACGTTGGCCTGATACAGGCAATCGTGAACCAAACAGTGCGTCCGGGCTTTGTATCGGAGTAGAGAATGGCTTATATCGGTGTTTCTCGATGAAGCGGAGCCGCCCCATGCCCACCAGTGTCAGGAAGTCAGCGGAGATCAAGGCGATCGACCCGGTCTGGGACGCCGTGCGCGCCGGGGCGCAGCAGATCGTGGCGGCCGAGCCGTCGCTGTCGAACATGGCCATCTCCGCGATTCTCAACCACGACACGTTCGAGCAGGCGCTGGCGCACCGCCTCGCGGCGCGCCTCGACCATGACGATGTGTCGGCCGATCTCATTCGTCAGGCTTTCGCCGAAACGCTGGCGGATGCGCCCGAAATCGGCGAGCGAGCGCGCGTCGACCTTGCGGCCACACTGGAGCGCGACCCGGCCTGCCACCGTGCGGTCGAGCCGTTGCTGTTCTTCAAGGGCTACCAGGCCATCCAGACGCATCGTTTTGCTCATGCCATGTTCAAGGCGGGGCGGCGGGACTTTGCGCTTTACCTGCAGAGCCGGTCCAGCCAGGTGTTCCAGGTGGACATCAATCCCGCCGTGCCGATGGGCAAGGGCATCATGCTGGACCATGGCACGGGGCTGGTGATCGGCGAAACTGCCGTGGTGGGCGACAATGTCTCAATGCTGCAGAACGTGACGCTGGGCGGCACCGGCAAGTCGGACCAGGACCGCCATCCCAAGATCGGCAATGGCGTGCTGATCGGGGCAGGGGCCAAGGTCCTGGGCAATATCATTGTCGGCGACTGCTCGCGCATTGGCGCGGGATCGGTGGTGCTCAAGGACGTGCCGCGGCGGGTTACCGTAGCCGGCGTTCCGGCCAAGGTGATCGGCGAAGCCGGCTGTGCGCAGCCAGCGCTGGTGATGGACCAGATGGTGCTGGTGCACGACCTCAACGCCCGCTGACCCGGCAAGGCCGGCAGATGACGCGGTTGGCTTAGCCAGCCGGCAAGCCCGCCGAGCGGGTTGTCACCGCTAAAATGGCCATATTCAGGGGTTGTATGCGTGGCAGCGGTGACTAGATTGCCGGCTCAACGCAAATCAGCAGGACACCGACAGTGAACCATCCCGAGATCATCAAGCTGCAGAAGTTCCTGCAACTGAAGTTCAACAACAGGAATATCGACGTGCGGCCGCGCGCCAAGCTCAACGATTCCGTCGAAGTGTTCATTGGCGATGAATCGATCGGGCTGATCCATGTCGACGACGAGGACGGCGACAAATCCTACATCTTCAACATGTCGATCCTGGATATCGACCTGGATGAAGTGAGCTGAGAAGGTCCCCGCGAGAGCGGGGATTTTTGTTTTTGGGGGGCGGTCGGCCTGCGGCCGGAGTTTTGTTTTGCGTACCCTCCTAGCCTCCCCCTGATAGGGGGAGGGATCCTTGCGGTGACCGTTACTCGATCGTGCCCCGAACTCGATCTGTCCCTCCCCCTGTCAGGGGGAGGTTAGGAGGGGGTACAGGCCGCCGACTTCAGGCATGGTGGGCGGAAACGGCCTGCATGACCTCGGCCGACATGTCGCGCGGGGCGAAATCGCCGATGTCGCCAAGGGCCAGCATGCCGACCATGCGCTTGTTTTCGTCGATGACCGGCAGCCGGCGAATGGCCCGGTCTTCCATGATGCGAATGGCGTCCCCGATATCCTCATCGGCGCGGCAATAGACGATGGGGCCGGTCATGACGTCCCGGGCGGTCAGGCTTTCTATTGACCGGCCGTCCGCCAGGCCGCGCAGCGCGATATCGCGGTCGGTCACCATGCCGATCAGCCGGTCGTTCTCACCAATGGGAATGGCGCCGATATCCTCGTCGCGCATCTTGCGCGCCAACTCGCTGAGGCTGGTTTCCGGTCCGACCCAAGTCACACCGGCATGCATTGCTTCCCTGACCTGCATTTCGTCCTCCTGTGGCAAACCTGGCGCCCAGGCGTGGGCCCGCCGCCAGTATGACGCAACGAGAATGGCTGGGGCTTGGTTCCGTCGGCCCGGCAGGGTGTGACGCGATATCGGTGCCCGGGAAGACGGCGCGTGTTGGGCAGCTCACCAGGCCCCGATGTGACCCAGCCAGCGCTCCATTTCGGTATCGAACTGGCGCCAGGATTGCAGGGCGGTCGCGCTGAAGGTGTAGACCGCCGCGATGCCACTGGGCAGGTAGGCGGTCCGGACACATTGCGCGACCCCTTCGGGGGCCACGGGCTCCACGCATTTGGCGACGAAGGGATTGGGCGAGAGGGCGTCATACCAGACGCTTTCGCCGGCATACCCATTGCTCGCCAGCATGGGCTTGCCCACCAGGCCCGACACGCCGCCAAGGGTATCCTCACCGAATTGATGCACATAGACTCGGTCCAGCAGAGCAGCGCTGGCACGCGCGCGGCTGCGGGGCAGCAGCGTTATGTCGACCGGCATCGCCGCCTCGGCCCCTTCGGGTGAATAGAGGATGCGCAGGTCGATCTGGTTGGTGAAGCCGTTGCGGATCTGCTCGCCATAGCGGAACCAGGTGGAGGGGATGGACAGTTCGCGCCCGGAAATGGTCTGCAGAATCGGATCGGCATCATCGAGCGATGGGGCTGGGGCGCGGCTGGTGCGCCCCAGTTCGTCGACCAGATAGGCCGCGCCAACGGCCAGCAGCAGCACCAAAACGGCAATGCCGGCAAGATTATAGGCCAGCGACGGGGCGCCGGAATGGCGATGGGCCGGAGCCGATTGCGAACTCATCTCCAGCATTAACCAGTTTAGCCGTAGGGACGTGACAGCGCATTGGACGGGCAATATGCTTAATGAAGGGTTAACAACGCGCTTGGCGCGTCTGCGGCGGGGACGGATTGGCATGACCAGGGAATTGCTGCTTGCGGCCTTCTTGATTGGCGTTGGCTTGTGTATCGCCGGTGCCGGCACGCATCTCTACCAGTGGCTCGCCCGCCAGCAGGCGATGCTGCGCTATGACGGCGAGACCTTCATCAATTCGATGGGCAACCTGGCGATGAGTTTCGTCTGCGGCCCCTACATCATGCTGCAGATGGGCTGGCAGCAGGAGGAGGGCGGCACGCTCTCGATGACCTCCGCGCTGGTCTCGGCCGTGGTCGCCTTCGGCTGGGCCTTTATCACGGGCCTGCTGTTCATGGGCATCTACGTGGCCGTCCGGTTCTAGGGGCATCGTCGTCGCCGAAAACAATGAGGCCAGCTTCGGGTTGCGAAGCTGGCCTCATTCATCAGACCCCTATCAGGGATAGGCTTTGGGCGGGGTCCGGAACTCTTCGGAACTCGGTATCCAGGGGATGCCGGCCTGCAAATCCCGGCCTTCTGCGCTTCCGGTGCTCACGTACTGGAGTACGCTCCGCTCCGGTTCTCGAAGGCCGGCATTTTCGGCTCGGCCTGCCCTGGATTCCTTCGCTCCTCTGTCTGCTCAGTTGATCGCTGCCGTGGCCACGACGATGTCGCGGGTGTCGATCATGTCGACCCACTGGCCGGCATCGGCTTGCGACTGGCGCTTGATGAACTTGTAGGGGGTCTGGCTCCACAGGTCGACCGAGCCGACCTGGTTGTCGAGCACCAGGTCGCCGCGATCGGTGCGGACCATCAGCACGGCATGGCCTTCGCCATTGGCCTGCTTGACCACAGCCATCAGCAGCGTCGAGGGGGGCCAGCCGGCATTGACCAGCTCGCGGCGCTTGGCCAGGGCATAGTCTTCGCAATCGCCGTAGCCGTTGGGATAGGTCCAGAATTCGGCGACCTGATAGAGGTCCTGGTCGGTGACCGGCACGACATGCTGGTTGACGCCGGCATTGATTGAGAGCAGCTGCTGCCACAGCCCCTCGGTCAGCGACACCATCGCGACCGGATTGGCATTGGCGCGGCATTCGTCGGGGCGGCTGTTGCAGAACTCGGCATGGCCCACCGGAATGCTGGTGGTGCCGCCCACGGTCTGCGCGAAAGCGACGTTGGTGGTATCGAGCGCCTGGGCGGGACTGATGATCGCGGCGAGCGCCATGAAGGCACCCATGAACGCGGCTCCCAGTCCTTTCTTGTTGGATTGCATTATGTGATCTCCCTGATGGAGACCACGTTAGGAGGGCCGGCTTAGGCCGGTCCGAAAACTGTCACGCAGTTTTTATGCGTGTTTTATCGATGTGATTCCGGCAAAATTTACCATGCGGGGCAGGGGCTTGGCTTGGGTTGCTCAGGAATGGATTCGGGCGAGGACCTGGGCATAGAGCGCGTCATCCTGGCCGGCGCCCTGGCGGCATTGCTTGGAGCCGATATGGATGGTGGTGACCTGGTCCAGCGCTGCCGAGGTGTAGCGGAAGGTGTCTTCCGCGTCCGCGCCCGGGCTCATGTGCCAGTTCTGGTGGTGGGCAACGACGTTGTCGCCGCCGGCATCGACTGCCAACGCGGTGACGCAGACGTAGTCGTCGTCGCGCGGATCGGAGTCGGTGAGGCGCTGGGTGAGTCGCAGTTCGCCCCGTGCCAGATCGAGTTCGATCGATATGTCGACCCACTGGCTGCGCTTCCAGTCCCACTTCTGGTGGTAGGGCGGGCAGACCAGCACCGTAGCCGCGGCCTGGCAATCGGCGACCTTGATCTGTTGCCAGGCATAGCCGTTCCAATCGCCACGGCCATCGGCGAAGGCGCCCTGGGAAGAGCCAAACGAGAGCAGGGTTGCGGCGAGTGCCGTCAGGCTGGAGGCGCGGAGCAGAGTTGTCATAAAAGCATCATAGAGGCGTCGGACGGGCAGGAGAATTGACAGTGACGCGTAGCGGACCTGTCCGCAATGCAGTCAGTTCATCCGCAGATTCTGCTGAATGACGGTCAGCATTTCCTGGGCCGAGGCGAATTCGACCGCGACGCCGTTCTGGAAATGGCGGACGACGCGGGCGCGCATGCGGCCGAGCGTAACCGGGGTGCCCATGGCCGGGCGGACGTCGAGCTCGATGGCGGCGCCGGAGAGCGAAATATCGATGATCTTGCAATTGTAGCGGCGGCCATCGTCGAGCACGACGGTGGAATGGCGGATATCGGGCACCACGCGTTCATGGCGCCGGTCCTCGGGCAGGTTGAGAATATCCTTGTTGGCCAGCCAGGTGAGCTGGGCCGCCATCTTGTCGCGCTTGCGCGGCGAGGCGGCGATATCCATCAGGAAGCCGCCTTCCACCTGGTTGAGGATGGTGCCTTCGATACGACCCATAAGGTCGATATAGGCGATGACCTTTTCGCCGGGGCTGCCGGCTACCGGCGCGATCACCATGGCATCACCGGGCGACATTTCGAGGACCTGGCAGGGAAATTCACGGCGGTCGGCCAGCATGTAACGGCCGAGCACAGACACTTTCACGCGCTGGAATTTGCTGGTCTCAGCGCGCGTGCGAACCGGGGCGATGAACTGCGGTGAGGTAAGGTCGTCGCTGAGCATTCGCCGGACCACTGACGCTTGTGTTGCCAAGACAAGCTAGCTGGTCTTGGTTAACGCAAGGTATTGGGGTCGCCCGCACAGCACCACGAAACACGGCACAAATTGTCTGTGCGGCGGAGAGGAATTGCTTACTGACGGCCGCCGTCGATGACAGCGAGATGGGCGTAGCGACGGGCGGTGCGGCCATAGACCACCGCCGGCATGGCCACTGGCGAGGCGGCGCTACCAAAGCCGCCATCGTTGCCGACGCTGGTCGCCACTTCGCGCACCGATTCTTCCATCGAAATGTCGTCCGGCCAGATCAGGCGCAGGCCGGTAATGCGCTGCTCGAGAATGGGCTGGACGCCGAGCCAGTAGGGCTCGTCCAGGGCCGTCATGGCGCCGAGCAGGCGGGTATGGGTGGAGCCATTGTGGCGCAGCGGCATCAGAATGGTCTCGAAGGTTACCTTGGTGTGGACAGCCGTGGTGCCCTGGAAGGTTACCAGCGCGACGGCATGATCCTCGGTGACGGCGCGGAGGAGGGTCTCCATCGCGTCATGGTCGCGTTCATGCCAGAGGGCCGAGAAGGAGCGGCCCTTGAGCTCGCGGCAATAGCTGGTGCACAGATGCGAGCCAGCGAGGCGGAAGGAGAACTTGTCGCTCTCGTCAAGCTCGAGAATGAAGGTATTGGCAAGGGCGTCGCGGATGCGGGTGGGGTCGATATCCTTGCGGTCGGGGGCGCTGCGCGCACCGCGGATGGAATTCCAGTACTCGTAAAGCGTCCTGGTGCTGTTTTTTTGCATATCTTTGACCCGCCACGTCCAACCGTGCGCTCCCCTTTGGGAACGCGTCCGCCACAAGCCGACATTGGCAAAAGCGGGGGGCAAAAGCGCCCTTAAAGAATAGTTAAGGTTAACGTCTGTGGCCCAATGTGGAAAAGAAGAGCGTAACGGGCGCGGCGCCAGCGAGTCGGAGCGAAGTGATGAATGAACAAGGTGGGGCGCCGGTAAATCCGCGTCAGCCGGGGCGGGAGCCGATCTTCCTGTTGCCGGGCGACGTCACCGCCATCATCGGCGTGCTGGTGGCCATTCACCTGGCGTCAACCCTGGTGCTTAACCAGGCCGGGCAGATGCAACTGGTCTTCTGGTTCGCGTTCCAGCCTCTGCGTATCATTGCGGGACTGGATGATCTGTCGCTCGCTGTGCCGCTGATCTGGACGCCGTTCAGCCACGCGCTGCTGCATGCGAGCTGGGAACATCTGCTGGTCAACGCAGCCTGGTTTGCCATCTTCGCGACGCCGGTCTCGCGGCGATACGGGGCAGGGCCGATGATGGCGATCTTCTTTGTCTCGGCAGCGGCCGGAGCGGCCCTGTTTGCGGCGACGACGCTCTATTCGGGCTCGTACCTGATCGGCGCTTCGGGCGGGGTGGCGGGACTGACCGGCGCGGCGGTGCGATTCATCTTCCAGCCGGTGATCGTGGCGCAGCATCCCGAGACGGGTGAGCGGGTCGTCGTGGGGCGGCGGCTGGCCTCGTTCGGCGACCTGTGGCGGGACAGTCGCGCGCGATTCTTCATCCTGATCTGGGTGCTGCTCAACGCCGCCGTGCCGCTGCTGCCGCTGCTGACGGGCACGCAGATGGCGGTCGCCTGGCAGGCGCATCTGGGCGGGTTCTTCGCGGGGCTTCTGCTGGTGGGGCTGTTCGAGCGGAAGAGCTAGGCCCTAGTAGACGTCCTTGGGATCGAACAGGCGGGGCAGGCCGCGGTCCTCAAGGAGCACGCCAGCTTCGCCGACCACCGCCTTGCGGTAGAAGCAGCTCTTGCGGCCGGTGTGGCAGGCGGCGCCACGGCCGGTCTGGTTGACGACCAGTACGATGGCGTCCTGGTCGCAATCGGTGCGCAGTTCGACGACTTCCTGCAGCTCGCCCGAGGTTTCGCCCTTTTTCCAGAGCTTGCCACGCGAGCGGGACCAGTAGTGGGCGATGCCGGTTTCCAGCGTGAGCGACAGGGCTTCGGCATTCATGTGGGCCAGCATCAGCACCTCGTTGGTGCCGGCTTCTGTCGTGACCACGGTCACGAGGCCCGCCGCGTCGAAGCGGGGGGCGAAGGCGGTGCCTTCTTCAAGCTGCTCGTGGGTAAGGGGCGCTGGGTCGGCAAATGTGAGGGTCATGTGGGGGTTCTAGCGCCATGAAACGGTTTGATCCAGCCGGTCAGCGGACAATCGACACCCAGACCTCGACCAGGCCGTTGCCGGTAAAGGGATCGTGCTCGGTGCCGTAGCGCTCGAAATTGGGGCCGCCGGTGGGGATGAGCGGGCTGTTGGGGAAGTAGTGGGCCCATATCGAATAGGCGGTGCGCCGCATGGTCGAGATGTGGCCCTGGTGCGCGAATATTGCGTAACGCTGGGCCGGGATGTCGATATAGGCCATGCCTTCATCGAGGTCCGCGGTGGGCGACACTTCGACGCCGGCGAGGTAGCCGAAGCTGCAATCCTCTTCGAAATCGGCGGCGACGCCATAGGTGGTGGTGCCGATCTGTCCGGGCATGTTGCCGACGAAGGGCGCAAAGCGCTGCCAGAGGGCGGGAATGCCGTGATTGGTGGCGAAGGTATAGCGCTCGCCAAAGCCGGCTATGCGCAGCGGGGCGCCATCGACGATGCGCGGCTCGGGCAGGGTGGCCAGCAGGGTCTCATCGATGCGCAATGGCTCGACCAGCAGAGCGGGATCGGCGATGCCGTCGGCGCGGAGCTGCTCGGGGGTCTGGCCAAAATGGTCGCGGAAGGCGCGGGTGAAGGCTTCGTGGGAGGCGTAGCCGACATCAAGGGCTACACTCAGGATGTCGGGGGCGCCGTCGAGGAGCTTTTGCGCAGCCAGGGTCAGGCGGCGGCCTCGCACATAGGCCATGACCGGCTGGCCGGTAATGGTGCCGAAGCTGCGCGACAGATGAAAGCGAGAGACACCGCCGATTTCGGCGATGTCATCAAGGGTGATCTCCTCGGCAAAACGGGTCTCGATGAACCAGATGGCGCGTTCGATGAATTGCATGGCGGACCGGACGGTGAAAGTGCGGTTCTGCCAGCCTAGCGCAGGCGGCGCTTGATCGCGATTGCGATCAGCGCTTGATCATCGCGAAAAACCGATCCTGCTCCACCCGGTCCTCGGCGAAGACGCCGGTGAAGCGGTGGGTGACGGTCGAGGCGCCGTGGGCGCGAACGCCGCGCATGGACATGCACATATGCTCGGCCTCGAGCATGACGGCGGCGCCGCGCGGGCCCAGGTTCTCATTGATGGCGTCGATGATCTGCGCCGTCAGGTTTTCCTGGGTCTGAAGGCGGAGGGCGAAGACATCGACGAGCCGGGCCAGCTTGGAGAGGCCCACGACGCCATAGTGCGGCAGGTAGGCGATGTGCGCCCGGCCGACGAAGGGCACCATGTGGTGCTCGCAGTGGGAGCTGAAGGGAATATCCTTGACCAGCACGATATCGTCGTAGCCACCGACCTCCTTGAAGGTCTTGGAGAGGATGGATCTGGCGTCCTGCTCGTAGCCGGCGAAGAACTCGCCATAGGCGCGGGTGACGCGACCGGGCGTCTCCAGCAGGCCTTCGCGGGTGGGGTCGTCGCCCGCCCACGCGATGAGGGTCCGCACGGCGGCCTCTGCCTCTTCGCGCGTGGGGCGAGGGAAGGGCGCGGTCGAGCTGGCTACGGGGGCGAAAGTCTTCGTGCGGGCATCCATCAAGGTGGCTCCTTGCGTCTGGTCATTCTATGAGACCATGACGTTTCTGGACCACCGATTGCGACGCAACCCTGACAGTCCGCTTGGGACGTCCTATATAGAAGCCCGTGGCGGCAGCCACAAGAAACAGAATTGTGCGTTTGATGGAACTCAGCGATCTCTATTCCCAAAAGATCCTCGATCTCGCAGGCAACGCCCCGCAGCCGGGCCGGCTGGCCGGCGCGGATGCCAGCGCGCGCAAGGTGAGCCGGGTCTGCGGCTCGGTGATCGAGGTGGATGTTGTCGTGCGCGATGGCGTGATTGCCGGTTATGGTCACGAGATTTCTGCCTGCGCGCTGGGGCAGACGTCGGCGGCCGTGGTGGCGCGGGAAATCGTGGGTACGCCGGTCGCCGAGTTCCGGCAGCTGCGCGAGCAGATGCATGCCATGCTCAAGGAGAATGGGGCGCCACCATCCGGAAAATGGGATGACCTGCGCTTCCTCGAGCCGGTGCGCGAGTATCGGGCGCGGCACATGTCGACGCTGCTGGTGTTTGATGCGGTGGTTGAGGCGCTGGAAAAAGCCGAATCCGCAGAGTCGGTTGCGGCTGCAAGTTGATGGAGAGAGTCAGTGCCATCTTCTGGCGGGCCGTGGACCTGCCGTTCAAAATTGTCGCGGTGCTGCTGATCAGCATCTATCGCTATACGCTCTCCGCCTTTGTCGGCCGGAGCTGCCGGCACCTGCCGACCTGCTCGGAATATACCAGCAATGCGATCTGGAAGTTCGGCTTCTGGCCGGGTGGCTGGATGGGGCTGGCAAGGTTCCAGCGCTGCCGGCCGGGCGGCACCCATGGCTATGACCCGGTGCCGGAGACGGTGCCTGATGGCGCGCGGTGGTACATGCCGTGGACCTATGGGCGGTGGAAATAGTGTCTCCCCCTGGCCGTCACGCTCGGGCTTGACCCGAGGGCACTGCACTAATCTGCCGCTCAGCAAGTGAAGAGCCCTCGGGTCAAGCCCGAGGGTGACGCGCGGTGGGGTGCTGGCATTTTGCTTTTGCAGGCCTCGGCGGCTGGAATTGCGCGGAAACCGTGCTAGACAGGCGCCCTTGCCGCGATAAACGCGGCAATGAACCCAATATCTGGAGACCTAAAATGACGATCAAGGTGACGTTCCCCGACGGTGCAGCTCGCGACTATGCGCGTGGCACCACCGGGACCACCGTGGTCGAAGGCATCTCCAAGAGCCTGGCCAAGAAGACGGTCGCCATGCGCTGGAATGGCGTGCTCAGCGATCTCAGCGATCCGCTGGAGGCCGACGGCAAGATCGAGTTCGTGACGCGTGACAGCGGGTCCAAGGACGTGCTGGAGCTGATCCGGCACGATGCTGCACACGTGCTGGCCGAGGCCGTGCAGGAACTGTGGCCCGGCACGCAGGTGACGATCGGTCCTGTTATCGAGAACGGCTTCTATTACGACTTCAAGCGCGACGAGCCGTTCTCGGAAGAGGATTTCCCCGCCATCGAGAAGAAGATGGCCGAGATCATCGACCGGGGCGCGGCCTTTACCAAGGAAGTGTGGACGCGCGACCAGGCCAAGGCCTTCTTCAATGCCCGCGGCGAGGCCTTCAAGGTGGAGCTGGTCGATGCCATTCCGGCTGACCAGTCGCTCAAAATGTACAAGCAGGGCCAGTGGATCGACCTGTGCCGCGGGCCGCATATGCGGACCGTCAAGGATGTCGGCATGGCGTTCAAGCTGACCAAGGTGGCCGGCGCCTATTGGCGTGGCGACAGCAACAATCCGGTGCTGAGCCGCATCTACGGCACGGCGTTTGCGACCAAGGACGAGCTCGACGCCTATCTCCACATGGTGGAAGAGGCCGAGAAGCGCGACCATCGCAAGATCGGCCAGGAGATGGACCTCTATCACTTCCAGCCTGAAGCGCAGGGGTCGGTGTTCTGGCACCCGAAAGGTTACGTGCTCTACAACCAGATGGAGGCGTATATCCGCCGCCGCCTGAGCACGTCAGGCTATGTCGAGGTCAAGACGCCGCAGCTGATGAGCTCCAAGTTCTGGGAGGCCTCGGGCCACTGGGGCAAGTATCGCGAAAACATGTTCGTGGTGCCCGACGAAGTCCCCGGCACGGAAGAGGAAGGTCCGGTTCTCAGCGGCGAGGGCGACCTGATGGCGCTCAAGCCGATGAACTGCCCTGCCCATATCCAGATTTTCAACCAGGGCATCAAGAGCTACCGCGACCTGCCGCTGCGCATGGCTGAATTCGGCTGCTGCCATCGCAACGAGGCGCATGGTGCCCTGCATGGACTGATGCGCGTGCGCCAGATGACGCAGGACGATGCGCATATCTTCTGCCGTGAAGACCAGATCCAGAGCGAGACCGAGCATTTCGTGCATCTGCTCTATTCGGTCTATGGGCACATGGGCTTCGACAATGTCGTCATCAAGCTGGCGACGCGGCCGGACAAGTTCGGCGGCACCATCGAGCGGTGGGATGCCGCCGAGAAGGCGCTGGGTGATGCCCTGCGCGCGACCGGCTATGACTTCGAGATCGCCGAGGGCGAGGGCGCCTTCTATGCGCCCAAGCTCGAATTCCACCTCAAGGACGCCATCGGGCGCTCCTGGCAGGTGGGCACGCTGCAGCTCGACTATGTGCTGCCGGAGCGGCTGGACGCGACCTATGTCGCCGAAGACGGTTCGCGCCAGTATGTGGTGATGCTGCACCGGGCAATCCTGGGCTCGCTCGAGCGCTTTATCGGCATGATGATCGAGAACTATGCGGGCAAGATGCCGATGTGGCTGGCGCCGACCCAGGTTGTCGTCGCGACCATCGTTTCGGAAGCCGACGACTATGCCCGCAAGCTGGTGGACCAGCTCAAGGCGGCCGGCATCCGGGCCGATCTCGACGTGCGCAACGAGAAGATCAACTACAAGGTGCGCGAGCATTCGGTCGGCAAGACCCCGCTGATGTTCGTGGTGGGCAAGCGTGAGGCCGAGGAGGGCACCGTTTCGGTGCGTCGCCTGGGCACCGAGGGCCAGAAAGTGGAGCCGTTCATGGACGCGCTGGTCACGCTCATGGCCGAAGCCACCGCACCCGATCTCAAGGCCGCAAAGGCAGCCTGATGCCGCAGCGTCCGTCCAATCGCGAAATCAAGGCCCTGACGCATCTCGGCGAAGACAATGCGTTGGGGCCCGGCGACTTCAAGGATATCGGCGAGAAGGTCTTTGCCGGCATGCTGAAGAAGGGCTGGGTGGTCGAGGCCGAAGGGTTGCCCGGGAAGTATCGGGCGACCATCAAGGGGCTGACGATCCACGAGGGTGAGATCATCTTCGCGGGACGGTATCGCAACTAACAACCACGGCGTCATTCCCGCGAAAGCGGGAATCCGCTCTTTGCGGCATGTGGGTGCATAGGATGGATTCCCGCCTTTGCGGGAATGACGCGGTGGACTAAGCGGATGGGGAGCCGACCGAAATGCCAGACCTGATCCCCATCACCCGCTCCATTGCCATCGATCCCTCGGAGATCGAGGAGAGCTTCGTGCGCTCGTCTGGGCCGGGCGGGCAGAATGTCAACAAGGTGTCGAGCGCGGTGCAACTGCGCTTCGACCTCGCCAATTCCCCCAATATTCCCGAGGCGATGAAGCGGCGCGTGGCTGTGCTCGCGGGCAAGCGGCTGACCAAGGATGGCGTGATCGTCATTGTCGCCAATTCACATCGCGACCAGCCGATGAACCGGGCCGATGCGCTGGAGCGGCTGGTGGGCCTGCTCGTGGCTGGCTCGCATGTGCCCAAGGCGCGCGTGGCGACGCGGCCGACGCTGGCCAGCAAGCGGCGGCGACTGGAAGGCAAATCGATCCGGTCGGAAGTCAAGAAGCTGCGCGGCAGCCCCTCGGACCTCTAGCATGCTGGAGCACGCAATCGCCCGGCGCAGGTCAGCCATGCAATCGTGCCGCGCAATTAATCATGAGAACAGGACATAACATCGTCAATCAAAGTCAGTAGCGACAGATGCCGCTGCAACCGTTAGTTTGTCGGATGTAAGTGCAGGAGATCTCACCATGAAGATTGCTATTGTCGGTGCTGGCTATGTTGGACTGGTGACGGGTGTCTGCCTGGCCGATTTTGGCCATGACGTCGTGTGCATTGACAAGGACCAGCGCAAGATCGATGCGCTGGAACGCGGCGAGATCCCGATCTACGAGCCTGGCCTGACCGAACTGGTCAAGAGCAACGTGGCCTCCGGCCGGCTGTCATTCTCGACCGAACTCAAGTCTGTCGTGCCCGACGCCGAGGCGGTGTTCATCGCTGTCGGCACTCCTTCACGGCGCGGCGATGGCCATGCCGATCTCAGCTATGTCTACGCCGTGGCGCGAGAAGTCGCGACCAGCGTCAAGGGCTTCACGGTCGTCATTACCAAGTCCACCGTGCCGGTCGGTACCGGCGACGAAGTGGCCCATATCATCGCCACGACCAACCCGAATGCCGACGTTGCCGTGGTGTCCAACCCCGAATTCCTGCGCGAAGGCGCGGCCATTGACGATTTCAAGCGCCCGGACCGCATCGTTGTCGGCATCGAGGACGAACGCGCCCGGCCGGTGATGACCGAGGTCTATCGGCCGCTCTACCTCAACCAGGCGCCGCTGATGTTTACCGGCCGCCGCACCGCCGAACTCATCAAGTATGCCGCCAATGCGTTTCTCGCGATGAAGATCACCTTCATCAACGAGATCGCCGACCTCTGCGAAGCGACTGGTGCCGATGTGCAGCAGGTGGCGCGCGGCATGGGCCTAGACAATCGTATCGGCACCAAGTTCCTCAATGCCGGCCCCGGCTATGGCGGTTCGTGCTTCCCCAAGGATACGCTGGCCATGGTCAAGATCGGCCAGGATTTCGAAAGCCCGATGCGGCTGGTCGAAACCACGGTCGCGATCAATGACCAGCGCAAGCGCGCCATGTCTCGCAAGGTCATCGCGGCCTGTGGCGGCGATGTGCGCGGCAAGACCATCGGCGTGCTCGGCCTGACCTTCAAGCCCAATACTGACGACATGCGCGAGGCGCCGTCGATCGATATCATCCAGGGGCTGATCGATCGCGGTGCCCGCGTCGTTGCCTATGACCCACAGGGCATGGGCGCTGCGCGCGAGCTGATCGGAAACATCGAGTTCGGTACCAATGCCTATGACGTGGCTGTCGGTGCCGATGCACTGGTGCTGATCACCGAATGGAACGAATTCCGTTCGCTCGACCTCGATCGGCTCAAGGGCGTGATGAAGTCTGCGGTGCTGGTTGACTTGCGCAACGTCTATCGACACGACGAAGTGGCCAAGCACGGATTTGAATATTCGAGCATCGGGCGACCGGCAGGTGGCGCCCCAGACAGTGCAGCCGAGGCGGCGGAATAGTTTGCAAGCCGCAAAGGCGGCCGCCATGGCGGGTTAACCGCCAGGCGGGAGGGTTTTCATGAAGATATTCGTCACGGGGACGGCCGGATTTATCGGCTTCCATCTCGCGCGCCGGCTGCTGGATGACGGGCACGCCGTCACCGGATATGACGGGGTGACCAACTATTACGATCCCGCGCTGAAGCGGAGCCGGCTGGCACTGCTGGCCAAGTATGACCAGTTCGAGCAGATCGAAGGCATGCTTGAGGATGCCGGAAGGCTCGACGATGCCGTCGTGGCCAGCGATGCCGAAATCGTCGTGCATCTGGCGGCCCAGGCCGGCGTGCGCTACAGCCTCGAGGCGCCGCAGAGCTACATCCAGTCCAATGTGGTGGGCACCGCCAACCTGCTGGAGACGCTGCGGCGGCACAAGCCAAGGCACCTGGTATTCGCGTCGACCAGTTCGGTCTATGGCGGGAACACCAAGTTTCCGTTCGCCGAGACGGACCGGGCCGACGGGCCGGTTTCGCTTTATGCCGCAACCAAGAAGTCCGGCGAGGCGATGGTGCATTCCTATGCCCACCTCTTTGGCATTGCTTCGACCTGCCTGCGTTTCTTCACGGTCTATGGGCCCTGGGGACGGCCTGACATGGCGCCCATCAAGTTCGCCTCGGCGATCCTGGAAGGGCGACCCATCGACGTCTACGGCCATGGCAAGATGCAGCGGGACTTCACCTATGTCGACGATCTGGTCGATGTGATCGCCCGGATCATGGAACTGCCGCCCGAGCAGGGCAGGCCCGTCCGCCATGACAGCCTGTCGGCGGTGGCGCCGTTCCGCGTGGTCAATATTGCTGGCGGTCGCCAGACGGAACTGCTCGATTTCATCCGCACCATCGAGAAGGCTATCGGGCGGCCGGCCGAGTTGAACCTGCTGCCGATGCAGCCAGGGGATGTGGTGGCGACGCAATCGGACACGACGCTGTTGCGCGAACTGATCGGCAGGGTGCCTGAAACCTCGGTTGAGACCGGCATCGGCCGCTTCGTCGAGTGGTACAAGGCTTACTACGGCTGGAACTGACCGCCGCGGAGGTAGAATGCCAGGCAGCAGCCTCAAATTCGGCACCAGCGGCTTGCGCGGCCTGGCCAGCGAGCTGGAGGGGCAGGCGGCGCGGCGCTATACCTCGGCCTTCCTCAAGCACCTGGCTGCACTCGGGCAGGATGGCGGCGGGCGCGTCTTCGTGGCAGGGGACTTTCGCCCGTCGAGCGCGGCCATCGCTCAAGACTGCGCGGTGGCCATAGACGCGGCAGGATTGCAGCCGGTCGATTGTGGGGCGATTCCGACGCCAGCATTGGCGCTTCATGCTATGGCGGCCGGGTGCGCGGCGATCATGGTCACGGGCAGCCATATCCCTGCGGACCGGAACGGGCTCAAGTTCTACCTGCCGAGCGGGGAAATCAGCAAGGAAGACGAAGCCGGCATCATGGCCGCGCTGGCCGATGACGCAGTGGCTGACCGGGCCGTAACCAGCCAGGACGAAGCCGCGGCAGCCTATGAGCGCTATTTCCGCCGCTATGCGGGGCTCCTGCCGGAAAGCCGGCTCACGGGCTGGCGGATCGGGGTCTTCGAGCATTCGACGGTCGCACGGGACATGTTGGGACAGTTGCTCAGGCATTTTGGCGCCGAAACAGTCAGCCTGGGACGCATAGACGGTTTCGTGCCCGTGGATACCGAGGCCTTTGGCGACGCGGTGCTGGCGCCGCTGGGTGGCTGGGTGCGCGAGCACGGCCTGGACGCCCTGGTCTCGGCCGACGGTGACGGCGACCGGCCGCTGCTGATGGATCGGCACGGCGATTTCGTGCGGGGGGACGTGCTGGGGCTGATCACGGCGCGCTACCTGGGGGCGCGGAGCGTGGTGACGCCGGTCACGTCCAATTCCGGTATCGAGCGGTCGGGCGCGTTCAGTCGCGTCGTGCGGACGCGGGTGGGGTCACCCTATGTGGTGGCGGCGATGGCTGACGCACCAGGCGCCGTGATCGGTTTCGAGGCGAATGGCGGCACGCTGGTTGGCCAGGGTGTCAGCGCCGGCGGGGTGGCGCTGCCGCCGCTGGCGACGCGCGATGCGGTGCTGCCGCTGCTCTGCGTGCTGGGGCTGGCTGCGGGCAAGGACATGCCGATAGACGCGCTGGTGCGCGCGCTGCCGCTGCAACACGCGCTGGCTGACCGCCTGCAGGACGTGCCCAGCGACAAGAGCGCGCGCTTTATCGAGCGACTGGGCAGCGATGCGGCCTATGCCGCTGACCTGTTCGCACCGCATGGCATTGCCGGGCTGTCGCAGATCGACGGCATGCAGTTCCAAACGTCGTCTGGCGACATGGTGCATTTCCGGGCGTCGGGCAATGCGCCCGAACTGCGCTGCTATGTCGAGGGCAGCACGCCCGACGTGGCGCGGGAGCTGCTGGCCTGGGGCCTTGAGGTGGCCGCGCGCGAGGTGAGCTAAGAGAAGGGCCGCACGCGCGGCCCTTCCAGGTACTGTTCCGCCTGTTACCTGGCGCTGGCGTCGATGGTGACCTTGCCGATGAGCACGGTCGGGTCGTCCTCGGCGGCCATGAAGTCCATCAGGCCCAGGCCCGGCGGCTCCTTGGCGGTCATCTCGATGGTGAGATACTTTGCCTTGCCGCTGACGAAGGCGTTGAGCGCCGCCCCGACCTTCTGGGCCTCCGCTGCGCCGGCCAGCAACCCGACAACGGTGCCTTCCGCAAGGCCGGCAAAGACCGGGCGCATGGTGGCAGGGTCGGAGCCCTGCTCGGCCGCTACGCTTGCCAGGATGAGGTCGGAAAGCCCGGCATCGGTGACGTCGAGCGTGAGGTGGCTGATGGCGACGGCCATGGCCGCGGCCAGGGCCTGATCCTCATCGATGCCGAACAGGGCCTCGGTGGCGTTGGCGATGGTGCCGGCCAGTTTGACCGTGGCGAGGTCGGCCCCGGTCACGGACACTTCGTCGACAGCGATGGTGTTGTCGGCCTCGTTCCAGGATGCGTCGATGGTGAAGCCAGCGTCGACACGGGTCACGCCCAGCGCGATCAGCTGCTGCACCTGCTCGTCGCTGCTGTCCGCCGGAAGGTCGACGACAATGTTGCTGGCGGTGGTAAGGAGGTCGGTGGGGATGCCATTGAGGTATTCGGAAAGCGACAGGTCGAAGGCGCCGACGCTGGCCTGGATGCGCTCGCCGGTTTCGGGATCGGGCACGTCCACCGCGACGTCGCTGAAGGAGAAGCCGGCGAATGCCGGGATGAGCGAGCGGGCATTGGCGGTGAACCAGGCTTCGTCGATGGCCTGGGGCGCGCCCTCAATGGCGGCGATCGGCGCGGAGAGGTCCATCGCCTTGAAGGTCATGTTACCGACCTGAACCGAGCCGTCGCCCTCGACGGTCACATCAAGGCCATCCATGGAGATTTCCGGATAGACGCCGGGGCTCATGCCCCCCATCGACATGCCGGCAACCTTGAATGTCAGGTCACGGCCCTCCTCGTCGACGCCGGAGCAGTCGAAGCCGCCAAACTCGGTGGGTGAGGATTCAAAGGCGGTGAAGAGGTCCACATACATGCGCAATGCGTCACCCACCAGCTCGGGCGATGGATCCTCACCCTCCGCAGCATTGAGCGATTCAGCCAGCGCCATGATCTCGCCGAAGGTATATTTGAGCGGCCGAGCCTTGAACTCGGCAGCGGTCATCGAGCCCATGGTGCAGCTGACTTCGGGGGCCTCGAAGGAGCCGCCCTCGAAGGTGAAATCGGTATAGATGGTTTGGAGCTCCGTCTGACCGGTATCGACCAGGCCATACATGCCCAGCATGCCCCCGATATTGAGACTGGAAGCGGACAGCGTGCCAAACTCGGCGCTGCCGTCGTTGCCCGCATCGGCGCTCATTCCGGCCAGACTGACCGAAGCGGCAATGCCATCGGTGATGTCAGACAGAACCAGGTTCGAGAACGTTACGATCGCTTCGCTGACCGCGCCGTCGGTCGTGGTGGTGGCCGAGAGCGTGATTTCGGGGATGGTGATGCTGGTGGCGCTGAGCCCCGCCAGGGCGTCGGCATTTTCAACCACGTTGCCGCTGAAGATGGCGCGCAGGGTCGCTTCGTCGACGTTGGAGTCGACGGCATCGATGGTGGGAATGTCAACCGCGATTTCCGAGGTGACTGCGGTGGATTCCACGGCCGGCGCGACCTTGTTCTTGACCTTCTGGGCCCAGGCCGGGGCGGCCGGCAGGGCAACGCTCATGAGGCAGGCGGTGGCAACAATGCCCAGGCGTTGCCGGGTCGAGGTGTTGAACGGCGTCATCATGTTCTCCCGCATTGACGTGGCGGCAATCTGAGGCATCGGCAGCCATGCTTCAATAGGCAAACGCAGCGCGAGCCAATGATGCTTGTCAGCAGTTGCGGGGCGGGCAATATTGCGCGCTGTCGTTTCCAACCAAGAGCCCTGATGCCGTGTGGTTCGCTTCCCTAGCCAGGCTTCTGCCTGCCGTGGCAATTGTATTGATGCTGGGGCAGGGCGCGTTCGCGCAGGGCACCGACGGCCAGAGCGCTGCCAAGCTGGGCGCTCCGGGCGGCGCGGCGCCGTCGCGGCCGCAGGCTGATCCGGGCACTCTCTTCAATTACGCCGACGCCGTGGGCCAGACCCTGCAATTTGCTGTGGTCGGCAGCACATCGGGAACAATCTGGGGCGACGAAGTCTATACCAGCGACTCCGTACTGGCGGTGGCGGCAGTGCATGCGGGGCTGCTGGCGCCGGGCGAGAGTGGCGTGGTGACGGTCGAGGTGATCAAAGGACCGGCATCATATGCGGGCGTCGAGCGCAATGGCGTGGTCAGCCGCAGCTATGCAAGCTGGGATGTTGCCTACCGCTTTGCCGGTGTCACGGGGCTGGACAGCGGCGTTGTGCTGCCCGACCCCGGGGATCTTTCAGCGTATCGGGGCCAGGACGGCACCATGCTGACTTTCGAGGTTACGGCGGACGTGTCGGGCTCGGTATGGGGCGACGGCGTCTATACCGATGACTCCAGGCTCGCCGCGGCTGCCGTGCATGCCGGTATATTGCGGCCGGACGAGACCGGGCTGGTGCGTGTCGAAATTCTCCCCGGAGCGGGCAGCTATGAAGGCGCGACGCGCAATGGCGTGGCGTCAGGGAACTATGCTGCCTGGCCGGGCAGCTATCGCGTACTGCCGCTGGGCCTGAAGGCGACGAGCAAGCTCTCCAACCTCAATTAGTAGACGGTGGTCAGAACTTCGATCTCACGCGCCGTACCGGCCTGGACCTGGAATTCCCGGTTGAAAACCTGGGTGCCCTGCCGGGCCAGCACCAGATATTCACCCTCGGCCAGAACGGTGGACGGGAACGCACCCAGCTCCGAGAATATGGTGGCGCCGTCCGCCGTCTTTACGGTCCATTCCACGTCGGCGATAGCCTCGCCGCCTTCTTCCGAGACGAGCTTGAAGCCAACCTGGCTGGCGTGGTGATAGAGCGTGGCATCGGTCAGCTGGCCTGCCTCGACCCGCAGATCGGCGCGCACGACGGCGTTTACCGAGCCAAAATATGACACGATGTGATAGGTGCCCGCGTTGAGCGTGACGATGTCGTTGGGCAGCAGCCCCTCGGCCACCGCGGCCCGATCATTCTCCTCACCTGCGGTGAAGATGTCGAATTTCAGCAGGCCGGCGGGAATGGCGATGTCGCCGGTTACCGCGGAGTTGAGGCGGAGGGCGCCGGCTTCGAGGATGAAGGCCTTTTCGTTGGCGCCGGGTACGACCGACAGCGGTTCGCTGGTCTGTGCCCGGCCATAGGCGACATGAACGACATAATCCCCCGGCGGCAGTTCCACCGTGGGGGCGCCAAGATCGGACTTGGCGACCAGAGCCAGTTCGCCACTTGCATCCGGCTTGGTGTCAAAAATGCGCCAGACCAGGCCGTCGGGAATTGGCGCGCCATCCTGGGTGATGCGGGCGCTCAGCGTCACGGCCTGGGGCACAGACGTCATCGCCGCGATGGCCTCGGTGGCCGGGGTGTCTGCATCGGGCTGGGTCGTGGGACTGGCGGGAAGGCTGTCAGGATCGGGGCGAGGCCGCGGCATGGGGGGCATTTCGGTCGTCGTTTCCTGGGCGAAAGCCGGAAGGACGATCGATTGTGAGGCGGGAGCCGCGACGGACAACACAAGCAGAAGGGCTAGGAGTAGTCGCAGGCGCATCGGGTCTCCCTGGCCGCTGGAGCCAAGCTGGCTGAATCAATTGCGCTTCATAGGGCGCGATTGGGGAAAAGCTGTGTCACAGACCCAGCCCGATGAAAACAGCCTAATGGGTGGGCCGGCGGATTAGTCCCAGCTTCTGGTGCCCTAGGGCACTTCACGATACTGATGCTGGCCAAAACGGAGTCTGACCATGCCTGCCAATGCCGCCCTGCGCGACTATCTGCTCACCCGCCGCTCGGTTGGCATCGCGTTTCTCAGGGAGCCGGGGCCGACACCGGCAGAGCTGGAGCAGATCCTGACCATCGGGACCCGCGTTCCCGACCATGGCAAGATAGCGCCGTGGCGGCTGGTGCTGATCGAGGGTGAGGCCCGGCAGCAGGCGGGCGAGCGGCTGGCCGAGATTGCCGCGCGCAGCAATCCGGACCTCGACGCGGCAAGCCTGGATATCGAGCGGCAGCGGTTTCTGCCGGCACCGCTGACGATCGGGGTGATCTCTTCGCCCAAGGAGCACCCCAAGGTGCCCGAGTTGGAACAGCTTCTGTCGGCGGGAAATGTGGCCTTCAACCTGCTGCACGCCGCCCATGCGCTGGGCTTTGCCGCGTCGTGGGTGACGCGATGGTATGCATTCGACGCCGAGGCGGCGGCGATGCTGGGCGTGCGGCCGGGCGAGCGGTTCGTGGGGTTCGTCCATATTGGTACGCCGACGGCAGTCATCGAGGATCGGCCCCGACCCGACCTGAACGATATCGTCAGCCGATGGGTCGATCGATCTTAACGGGTTGGTCGTATTGGTTAACAGACTGTTAGCGTTTGGCGGGCACTAATTGCCTGATCTGCCAATCCGCGAGTCGAGCCGTCCATGGGCGTCCAGCCAATTTCCGTCCCACAGAGCCTGGCCTATGTGCTGACGGCCGCCGGGGATCGGAACGGGGTCGACTTCGACTACCTGCTTCAGACGGCCATGCGTGAGAGCAGCCTGAACCCGCAGGCCAAGGCGCAGACCTCTTCGGCGGTGGGGCTGTTCCAGTTTCTGGAGAGCACCTGGTTGCAGGTGATGAAGGAAGAGGGGCCGCGCCTGGGCTATAGCGAGATTGCCGGCAATATCGAGCGATCGGCGGATGGCGACTATGTCGTTCGCGATGCCGAGACCAAGGCACAGATCCTCAAGCTGCGGGAGGATCCGCAGATCGCCGCTGACCTGGCAGCCGCCTTCACCAAGAGCAATGGCGACTATCTGAGTCAGCGCTTCGGCCGGATGCCCAGCGCCGGAGAGCTCTATATCGCGCATTTCCTGGGGGCGCAGGGGGCCGAGCGGATGTTCACGGCCGGCCTGCAGAACCCCGATCAGATCGCGGCTGACCTCTTTCCCAAGCAGGCCGCGGCCAATCGGACGATCTTTTATTCGGATGGGCAGGCCAGGACGATCCGCGAGGTCTATCGCGTGCTGGTTTCCAAGCATGAAGCCGGTGACACCAATGCCCCGTTTGCTGCTCAGCAGATGGCCAGTCAGCCGGTCATACCGGAGCTTCCTGTAGTTCCATCGCGGTTTTCGCCAGAAAACATGTCGTTTACCGGACTGTTCAAGACTGAAATCGAGGACGCGACGACGTCCTCGACAGGTGGTGATGGCAGCGCTTTCTTCACTCAACTTTATGTGCGCTAGCAACCTAGGGGAAGAGGATGGCGTTTACTTCTCGTAAGCCATTTACGGCACCCAGTTAGTAGTGACGCTAATTGCGTAAAATGCAACCGATTGGATTAGCCGGGACTATTATACTGGCCGTTATTGAGTGGATCAGGGGAAGGAGCCCCTGAGACGCCAAGGAGGCGGAAAATGCGCCGGAATACTGCAGCGCTGCATGCCCAGCACCCTCTGCCGCTCCCCCGCGGCTGGATCATTCTGGGTGCGGCCCTGACGAGTTGGGCGCTGTTCGCCGTTGCCTGGGTCGGCACAAGCCAGCTGTTCCAGTTCGTGCTGGCGGCCTTCTGATCCTTACCATTCCGTTGCCCGGCATGGTGAACCGTTCCTTAAGCCTTCCCCACTAGGGTGGACTCCGTGGTGTGCGGAGAGTGGAATGGTTGCGTATCATGAGTTCGTGTCGCTATCGCAGTCGGCTGACAGCGAAGAGCGTGGCAGCGCGGCTCACCTTTCGGCCCTGGCCTATCTCAACCATATTGGACCTGCCGACGAGCAGGCCGCCCTCTATGCAGCGCTGATCGGCTTTCTGGACGATCCATCGGTGAAGGTGCGGGCGGCGCTGGCCTATGGGCTGCTGCATTCCACCGAGGCGCCGCGGCCCATCATGCTGGCCCTGCTGCAGGACAGCGCCATCATTGCCCGCGCCGTACTGCAATATTCCCCAGTGCTGATCGATGCCGACCTGATCGGGCTGATCAAGACCCTCGATATGACCATGCTGGTGGCGGTGAGCCAACGCGCCCAGATCAGTCCGCGGCTGGCTGCGGCCATTGTGGCGCGCGGGCAGGAGGCGGTGACATTACGCCTGCTACGGCGTCGCGATGTCGCGCTTGAGGGCGGACTACTATCCGAACTGGCGGAGACGAGAGGGGGCGACGCCGAGATGCGCGGTGCGTTGCTGGCCCGGAGCGACCTGCCTGCGGGTGCGCGCCTGTTGCTGGTGCAAAAGGCGGCGGAGGCTCTGCGCGGGGCACGGATCGTGAAAGGCGCGGTGGCCGAAGACCGGCTGAGCCGGGTGTTGCGCGATTCCTGCGACACGGCGCTTTCGGCCATCGGCGAGCGTGAGGCGGTGCGAACCACTGCCGCCGCCTATGTGTCGGACCTGATCGTTACCGACCGGGTCAGCGCCCGGGTGCTGTTGCATGCAGTCGTGACCGGACATGTGATGTTCTTTGTCGATTGCCTGGCTGAGCTGGCACAGACGCCGCGGGCCAAGGTGTTTGCACTGCTCGAGACCGGCAGCCGCGCAGCGCTCAATGCGCTGCTGGCCCGCTGCGGGCTGGGCGAGGGGGTACGAAACCTGTTGGCACGCCTCGTACTCCACGCGCGCGCCAGCGACCTGGCCGATGATGCGGCGGCCCGCCACTATGTCGTTACGGCCCTTACCGAGGAACTGATCGCCGAACATGGCGGAGAGATTCCAGAGGAGCTGGAAGAGGCCTTCACCTATCTCAGTGAACAGAACATCGTGCTTGCACGCAAGGCGGCGCGCGGGGTGATGGCGGCCTTTGCCGCGGATACGACGGCCGCCCTGCCAGTGGCGGAGCCCCGTCTGGCATTGCCGGCAGCCTGAGCAGAAACCGAGCCTCTGGCGGCGCATGGCATCGCTGGGGGGGCGGGCGCGTGGCTGGGCCTTGCCGCTGACTGGGTCGTGCCGGGGAACTTTTTTTCTGCCGACGTGGCGAGGTCACGCAATTTCCATCGCCATCCGCGAGCACTGCCGAGTGCAGGGTATCGGGTTGGGCAATCCTTGCAGACGATTGTGCCCAACCTCAGCTTGGAGCAGGGTTTTTCGAGCTTTTAAGCTTGATGAGATTGCAGCTCTCGGCTTACCAACACCAGGCAATCGCGACCTTTGCCCGGGCGCCTGCTGGAGTATCGATCTCGTGACACCTGCTTCGCTGACGCATCTGCAGACCCTTGAGGCTGAGAGCATCGAAATCCTGCGCGAGGTGGCGGCCAGCTTCGAACGACCGGTGATGATGTATTCGGTCGGCAAGGATTCCAGCGTGCTGCTGCACCTGGCGCGCAAGGCGTTCTTCCCCAGCAAGATTCCGTTCCCGCTGCTGCATGTGAACACGACCTGGAAGTTCCGGGAGATGATCTCGTTCCGCGATGCCATGGCGGAGAAGTTCGGTTTCGACCTCATCAGCCATACCAATCCGGAAGGGCTGGCCAACGGCATCAACCCGTTCGACCATGGCTCGTCCCGCTTCACCGATATCATGAAGACGCAGGCCCTTCGGCAGGCGCTCAATGCCGGCCAGTATGACGCTGCGATCGGCGGAGCGCGGCGCGACGAGGAGAAGTCACGCGCCAAGGAGCGCATCTTCTCCCACCGCAATGCCAGTCATTCCTGGGATCCCAAGAACCAGCGGCCCGAATTGTGGCGGGTGTTCAACACGCGGCTGAACCCGGGTGAGAGCATGCGGGTCTTCCCCATCAGCAACTGGACCGAGCTGGATGTGTGGACCTATATCTACTCCGAAGACATCGAATTGCCGACGCTCTACTACGCCAAGCCGCGCCCGGTGGTCGAAAGATCGGGCACCCTGATCATGGTTGACGATGACCGCTTCCGGCTCGAGCCGGGCGAGACGCCGCGGCACGAGATGGTGCGCTTCCGCACCCTGGGCGACTATCCGCTGACCGGTGCGATCCGCTCCGATGCGACGACCTTGCCGGAGATCATCATGGAGATGCAGGCCAGCCGTACTTCGGAGCGGGAGGGACGCCTGATCGACAGCGACTCCGTGGGGTCGATGGAGAAAAAGAAGCAGGAGGGCTACTTCTGATGAGCCTTCCCCTGGCGACCGCTGACAATGACATCGCTCTCTGGCTTGGCCAGCAGACGGAAAAGTCCCTGCTGCGCTTCCTGACCTGCGGCAGCGTGGACGACGGCAAATCCACCCTGATCGGCCGGTTGCTCTATGACAGCCAGCTGGTGCTCGATGACCAATTGGCAAGCCTGAAGAAGGAAAGTCTTAACCGCATCGTTGGCGATGAAGGCATCGACTTCTCGCTGCTGGTGGACGGCCTCGCCGCCGAGCGCGAGCAGGGCATCACCATCGACGTGGCCTATCGTTTCTTCTCGACGGACAAGCGCAAGTTCATCGTTGCCGATACGCCGGGCCATGAGCAATACACGCGCAACATGGCAACGGGCGCATCCAATGCAGACCTGGCGCTGGTGCTGATCGATGCTCGCAAAGGCGTGCTGACGCAGACACGGCGGCACAGCTTCATCCTGTCGCTGATCGGCGTGAAGCATGTGGTGCTGGTGGTCAACAAGATCGACCTGGTCGACTATGACCAGGCTGTGTTCGACCAGATCGTCGCCGACTATCGCGCCTTCGCGGAGCCACTGGGCTTCGCGACGCTGGCCGCCGTGCCGGTCTCGGCGCTGCGCGGCGACAATATCCTCAAGGCCAGCGAGCGCACGCCGTGGTTCACCGGCTCGCCGCTGGTGCCATATCTCGAGACCATTCAGGTTGCCGAAGATCGGACCGCGGGCAGGTTCCGCTTCCCCGTGCAGTGGGTCAACCGGCCCAATCTCGACTTCCGCGGCTTTTCGGGAACGGTTGCGTCGGGCGTGGTCGCGGTGGGCGACGAGGTGCTGATCGCATCGTCGCGCAAGCCGGCCGTCGTCAAGAACATCGTCACCATGGATGGCGAGTTGCAGCATGCGGTGGCGGGCCAGGCGGTTACGCTGGTGCTCGATCGCGAGGTCGATGTGTCGCGCGGCGACATGTTGAGCCATGCGGGGGAGACGCCGGAATATTCCAACCAGTTCCAGGCTCGTATTGTCTGGATGAGCGAGGAGCCGGCCTTCCCGGGACGATCATACCTGCTCAAGCTGGGTAGCCAGATGGTGCCGGCGACGATCACCGATCTCAAGTTCCGCACCAATGTGAATACGCTGGAGCAGACGGCAGCGACCAAGGTCGATCTCAACGAGGTGGCGACAGTCACCATTGCCACCGACAAGCCGATCGCCTTCGATCCGTACACCGTCAATGCGCTGACCGGTGGTTTCATCCTGGTGGACCGCATTTCGAACGGGACTCTGGGCGCTGGCACGATCGAATTCGGCCTGCGCCGGGCGCAGAACCTGACCTACCAGTCCTTCGACGTGAACCGGGACGTTCGGGCCCAAATGAAGGGGCAGACGCCCCGCATCATCTGGTTCACCGGGCTATCGGGTTCGGGCAAGTCCTCGATTGCCAACCTGCTGGAGAAGCGGCTCACCGCCGAGGGGCGGCACGCCTATATCCTCGATGGCGACAATGTGCGGCACGGCCTCAACAAGGATCTGGGCTTTACCGAAGCGGCGCGCGTGGAGAACATTCGCCGGGTGGCTGAAGTCGCAAGGCTGATGGCCGATGCCGGGCTGATCGTGCTGGTGTCGTTCATCTCGCCCTTCGAGAAGGAACGCCGCCTGGCGCGTGAGATCGCCGGGGATATCGACTTCAGCGAAGTCTATGTGGATACGCCGCTCGAAGTGTGCGAGGCGCGCGATCCCAAGGGTCTCTACAAGCGCGCCCGCGCGGGCGAGATCAAGAATTTCACCGGCATCGACTCGCCATTCGAGCCACCCAGCAGGTCGGAACTGACCCTGCACGGCGCCGAGGAAGAGCCAGAAGTGCTGGCCGGTCAGCTCTATGATTGGCTCAAGCTCTAGCTGAGGCATGCTGCCGGGATGACTGCGCCCGACTGCCAAGCCTTCACGCATGCCAACCGGCTCTTCCCGGATGCACTGGTGCGTGTAGGGGCATGCGGGCCCACGCCGTCAGCCCATAGCCGCTGACGATATCCAGCCGCCTGTCTGATGATCACGGAAGTCCTGGGGCACCGCTGTTGCGGGCGACCTCAGTTGGGACACTCAATCACCAAGCGCAAGAACCGGGTTCTAGAACCCGGTTCCGCCGATGAACTCCCGACGGAGCGTCCGCAGCATGATCTTGAGGTCGAGCATGAACGAGAAGTTCTGGATGTAGGCCACGTCATGCTCGATCCGCAGGCGCGCGCGCGACATGTTGTCGGTGGGGCCACGGAAGCCGTTGGCCTGGGCCCAGCCGGTCAGGCCCGGACGCATGATCAGGCGATAGTCGTAATAGGGCAGGACTTCATTGTAGCGCTGCCCGGCCGCCAATTGGCCTTCCACATGAGGGCGGGGACCGACAAGCGACATGTCGCCGACCAGCACGTTGAGCAATTGGGGCAGCTCGTCGATGCTCGTGCGGCGGATGAAGGCACCGAGTGGCATCACGCGCGGATCTTCCGACGTGGTTTGCGCGACGCCGTCGACGCTGCACTTATTCATGTACATCGAGCGGAACTTGTAGATCGTGAACGGCCGACCGTCCTTGCCGAGGCGGGCCTGCTTGAACAGCGCCGGACCGGGATCGGACACCTTGATGGCAATCGCGACGACGATCAGAAGCGGCATCAGGAACAGAAGCACCAGCAAAGCGCCGATAATGTCCAGGGTGCGCTTGGCTGCCAGGCGCGCGAGGCGGGCACCAGACATGCGGATGGGCGCCGGCGCGTCGCCGAGCCAATAGGATTGTATGCCGCTCGCCGCGCGGGCGCTGAGCGTCGCTCGCGGAATCGTATCGGAAACGTCGCCCAGCTCGGCGCGGGAATGGCCGGTGCCGGGCGGTGAAAAGATGCTGGACAGGTCACGACTGGAAGCGCTGGTAGAGAACACAGGCTTAGGGCGGGGCGAGTTTGTGCCGTGAACGGACATAGCTTACGTTTTCCCTAGTTCCCAATCAATCGTCCGCCGCCGCCGCAGATTGTGGTTAACTGTTCGTTAATATGGCAAGATAGCGCTTGGCCGATGTTTCGCAAATCGGTTTTTTTGCCGCTATCGTTAACTCAACCGATTGTTACTGTTGTTAGTGACAAAAAAGGCGCTTCGGACGCCCTCAAATGCAGTTGACGGTCAAAAATGCGGCCAATTGGCACTGCTTTGAGTTCTTCCGACCGACCTGGCTGTGTTGGGCAATCAAGAATCAGGCTCGATGATATCCTGGTCCGGCCGACTGGAGCCCTTTGTCGATCGAAGACCGCTGAGTTGTCGTGCCGATCGAAGAGCATTGACGGCATATACTACCGCTGTACAGAGCAAAATTACCGCGACCGCGATGAATATCCACAACGAATGTGTTGTTGTCGCGTTCCGCAGGAGTTGTTCTGCCAGCACGAAAACCGCAGCATAGCCGATAGCCTGCACGCCGATGCTCAGCGCCACCGGGCGAGGCGATACGCCGAGCAATGTGAACATGTGGAGGCGGTAGAGGATGATGGTCGCCGTCTTGGTGAGCGAGAAGGCCGCAATTGCCGCGATCGAGCCCCAGATGTTGCCACAGACGATCATGGCGGCAAGGCTCAGGGCCAGTGAACCGACCTGGAAGAACAGTCCCATCTTCTGCAGACCCAGCACCGAGACCACGGGCGACATGGCACCAAAGGTGATCGTTGTGGCGACCCAAGGCGCCATCCAGCGAAGATAGTGCCCGGCCTCGATCCATTCCCGACCGAAGGCAATCTCGACGGCCAGTGGCGCGATAACGGCGCAGAACACGGCAGGGGCGATGATCAGGGTATTCATGATCTGCACCGGGACGAGCACCATCTGTCCGATGGCCTGTGGGTCCCGCCTGCGGTCGGCCAGGTTGCGATAGATGGATTGGCTCACAGCCGTGCCCAGAAGCGTGGCGGGCATCATGCCGACACGCTGGGCCAGCAGATAGAACCCGGCCGTCGCCGCGCCGAATTGGGAAAACAGCACCAGGGCAGGGGCCTGCTGACTGGCGGTGAATGCCACCGATGCCGGCAGGGAAAGAGCCGGGAAGTGCCAATAATGGCGGGCCAGAAACCAGATCCGGCGCAACCCGATATGGGGGATGGTGGCGCGATCCTTGGTGAAGAATGCCCGGACAAACGAGCTGATGCCCATGCTCTGGCCCAGCAGGCTACCCACCAGCAGGCCCAGGGTCGCAAAGGGTGTGAAGGCCGCGCCGATCTGAATGGCTGTCTGGCTGACAGACTGGGTCAGCTTGGTTCGCGCGATGATGCCGAAGCTGCGGCGACGCACGGCCCAGTTGTTGAAGGCGGTGTAGGAGCCCATGCTCAGCACACCCAGGGGGATGAGCCAGCTGTAGCGGGGCAGGTCGGGCGCATTGAACAGCGTGGCCAGCTGCGGACCGAAGACGATCAGGGCAAAGGCCGTAAGCAGCGCGGCCACCAGGACGCAGCCCAGGGTGAGTGCAAGCGCATTCGCTGCCATGTCATGGCGCCGGGGCAGGGGAATGATGAGTTCATAGCGGAGCGTGGAGATGGCGCCCAGAATCGTCACGGTCGCCATATAGGCGGCCAGCAGGCCGAACTGGTCCGGCGTATAGAGCCGGGTGAGAACAGGGGCGGCCAGCAACAGGATCACCTGCGATGCCGCCGTTCCGGAGGCCAGGACAGCAACGGAGCGGACCAGCCCCTTGACCGAAGGCAATTTCACAATGCTATTCCTTGATCGGCAACATAGCCGGTGCCGATTGCACCGGGCGGGGAGGCACATTGTCCAGTCACGGATCGGCACTGTCGGCGCTGAAGCGCAATGCTCGCGCGACGATCTCTTCGCTGCTGGGACGGGTGGGCGTAGAGCTGGTGCGGACCGGAAAAGCGGTCATCGACCTGCGGGGCGTGACCGGCGATCCCGTGGAGGCCGCTTATCGAGCGGGCCTGCGCCCATTTCTGATCGATGTGCCGCTGGCCAGTTGCCGCGTCCTGCCGGGCAGTGGCTTTGCCTGCGCGGCCACTGCGGGCAATCCGTTCGTCGATACGCTGATTGCCTATGGCGCCGACAGACAACTCGACTACGAGCACTCGCCGCTGGCAGGCTTCTACGCCGCCTGGCAGCCGCGGACGCTGGTGGCGGTGTTGGGCCTTGACGGCCTCGCCGTGTCGCCCGAGCTGGGCGCCGCGCCTCCGCTGGGTCTGGTGATGCCCTGGCAGGCATGGACGCCAGGTGAGGCCGAGAAACGCTGGGCCAGCTTCATCGAGCTCGACAACCGCGAGCATGGCACGAAAGTGGAGATCGGCGCCGGGTGGAAGGCATGGGGACCGATCGAACCCGCGGTGGCGCTGCAGGAATTCCAGCGCCTGACCGGCATTTATGAAGCCATCGCCCGCGAGGGCTATCGGCGCAGCGATGCGCCGGATGGCGACATCAAGGGCGTCGTGCTGGTGGGCGGGGATGGGTTCCGCGTGCTGGTGACGGCCGGGCATCATCGCGCCTCGGCGCTGACGGCGCTGGGCAAGGACAATGCGCCGATTCGCATCGACAATCCGGTCGTCCGCCGCAGCGAAGCGGGTGCGTGGCCGAATGTGCGGTCGGGACTGTTCAGCGAGGCGCAGGCGCTTGCCGTGTTCGACAGGCTGTTTGCCGGCGCCCAGCCTGCCGGCTGCCGCTGGTCCCGATAAGGCTCAGTTGCCATTGGTCAGGGCGCGCAGTTCCGGTTCGAGGGCGGGGTGGAGCTCGCGCACCGCACGCCAGGCCTGGACCGCATTGTCGGTGGAATGCATGGCGTTGTAGCGCTGATTGCGGGGCAGGCCGGCATGGACCGCGTCCCGCACTGCCTGCTTGGCAAGCTGGATCCGGTTGTTATCGAGCAGCGGGAACTGCCGGAGGGTCTCGGCATCGGGGGGAATTGGCGCGGGGTCGTGCGCGACATAGACGGCGCCGGGATTGCCCCCGCTCAGCGGGAAGGGCCCGCGGCCCCAGTTGCCGCCACGGACTTCGGCGGTGACGTCGGCCAGTTGCTCGGGCGTCAGCGGCGGAACTGGCAACAGGCGGAAGCCGCTGCTTGCCAACTTGTCCAATACCAGGTCGGTCTTGCCTTCGTCCATGGTGCGCTGGCGCAGATAGAAGACCGTCAGGCCTGGCGCCTCGGAGCCGACCCATTCGCCGGCCTTGCGCAGCTTGTCGGCGACCCAGGGGTTCCAGCAGCCGATGCGTTCGAGCATGTCGAGCGGGGGCTGCCAGTCATGGATCGCCAGGAACGCGTCGAGGGATTCGAGGGTGATCGGTGTCTCCAAAGCCAGGCCGAGCTGCCTGGCCTGGTCTTCTATTGCAGTGGTGACGGGTGACGATCCGGTGGACGCGTCGGCTGCCGGAATGCCGGAGTCGAGGCCGCGCAGGTAGACGAGCCGGAACAGGGTGGCAAAGAAGTGGTCGCGCGGAGCGACCGTGCTGACGCCATTGACCGGGGTGGCGCCGTCGAGCAGGCGACGGGCGAGGCGCGGCGGCATCAGGGGCATGTCGCCGAAGGCGAAGCCGGGCAGGCCGCTGGGCGAATAGGCCTCGATCTGTTCGCCGGTTGGCCAGGGGGTGACCATGCGACGCGCCGCATTGACGTCCTCGTCATCGACCATGATGGCGAGCCGGTCGGTGATGCCGGGGATGGCAGGCGATTGGCCGCCGATTACGGCATAGCGGATACCCCGCTTGGCAAAGGCGGCCAGCAGGGCATCCTTGGAGCCAAGATCGGGGCTGACATAGCGGCCGGGTTGCGGACCCAGAAAGCGCGCAATGCGGCCGCGATAGCGACCGGGCAGGTTGCGATCGAGCTTGTGGCCCAGCGTGGCGAGCAGTTTTCCGACGGGGCGCGGGAGTGCAGTCAGTTGATGCAATGCAGGGTCCAAGTCTTGGTGGCGGTGGGACTCTAGCCAAGAAGGTGGCTGGCGATCCATGGGTTGCTTTTGCTCAGGTTGAGCAGATCCTGCCTGGCTGGGCGATAGCCGCGCTCCGCCAGGTGCTGATCGAGGGATTCCATGTCGATTGATATCTTGAAGCCGAGCTGATCGCACAACGCGCCGAGGACGGCGGCGTAGTCATGCTCGGGCTCGGCCAGCGGGGGCACATCGGCATGCGTGGTGGGCAGGCCGGAAGCCGGCCCCTTCTGATAGACGGCGTGGTAGGCCAGGCCGTGAAAATGGTCAGCAGGCGACGGCACAGGATAGAGGCCATCCTGCAGCAGGCGGCGCGACAGCGTGGACTGCGCCAGCGCAGCCGGGAAATAAGGCCGCTGCTTGTATTGCGTGCCTGGCAGCCCGCCGGCGGTATAGATGTCGCAAGGCAAGGAGCCAGACGTGTTGTCGAGGTAGCTTCCGAGGACCTCAAGGTCGCTGTCGGCGACGAGCATGTCGATGTCTTCGCCGGGCGCCACGTAAGGCAGGGTATCGAACCAGCGCAGCACGGCACATTGCACGCCGGCATCACGCAGGGATGTGAAGAACTGCTCTACGGTGACGCCGTGGGGGATGTAGCGCCGCACGCGCGGGCGCTTGTCGCGACCAAGGACGCGGGACAGCATCCGGCGCAGGTCGGCCGGCAGCATGTCTTTCGCTGCGCTCCAGTTCATCAAGACATCTCCCTCCGTCGCTTGGGCCTATTCCTCGCGGAAGGCATATGACAACTGTTCGACCAACGGCTGGACCAGGTAGTCCAGCACGGTACGATCGGCGGTACGCACGAAGGCTTCCACCGGCATGCCGGGCACCAGCCTGACATTGTCAGGAAGGCTCGCCAGCTGGTCTTCCGAAATGCCGATGCGGACGCTGTAGTAGTAGAGGCCGGTGACTTCGTCCTGCGTCAGATCGGGCGCAATGGTGACGACATTGGCATCGAGTTCGGGCGTGGTCCGCTGGCTGAAGCCGAGCAGCCGGATATTGACCAACTGATCGACCGCGACCTTGTCGATATCGGTCGGCGCGATGCGGGCATTGATCAGCAGTTCGTCGTCCTGCGGCACGACCAGCATCAGGGTTTCGCCGGCGCCGACAACCCCACCGACGGTGTGGACGCTGGATTCATGGATCACCCCGGCCTGCGGCGCGCGGACCTCGGTTCGCTGCAGGCGGTCCTGGGCGGCCACCCTCTGCTGCATGGCGTCAAACAGGACGCGGCGCGTTTCCTGCAATTCGTCGAGCACATTGGCCAGGTAGTCCTGGTCGACCTGGTTGATCTGGAGGCGGCGCTCGGCGATGGCGGCGTTGGTCTCGGCGATGGCCGCGATCAGGCGACCTTCCTCACCATCGATTTCAGCCAGTTGGCGCTCTAGCGCCGTGATGCGGTTCACCTCGACGAGCTGGCCCTCGTAGAGCTGGCGCAGCGAGGTTATTTCGCCGGTGGCAATCTCGCCCTGGCGCCGGATGGCCGCCAGTTGCAGATCGAGGCCCTCGATCTTCCGCTCGAGCTGGGTGACCTGCTCGGTAAGCTGGGAAGAGCGGCTGGTGAGCCCGGCATGCCGGGCATGCAGCACCTGCTGCTCGGTGGCCAGCAGCTTGGCCACTTCGGGATCGTCGAGCAGCGACTGGATTTCGTCCGGAATCTCGATGGCATCGACGAAGTTGATCTCGGCGACCATGCGGGCTTCGCGCAGCGAGGCTTCCCGGACCTGGGTTTCGAGCACGGCCAGATTGGCCGCGATGGCCGTGCTGTCGAGAGTCGCCAGCAGCTGGCCGGCTTCGACGACGTCGCCGTCACGTACGTAGAAATCTTTGACGATGCCGCCTTCCTGATGCTGGATGCGCTTGGCGAAACCATCGACAACCACGGTACCGGGAGCCGCAACTGCTCCCGAAAGCTCGGTGGTCGCGGCCCAGTAGGCGAAGCCGCCGAACAACACGACCACGGCGAACAGGCCGACAAATCCGTGGCGGCGGAAACTGGCGAGGTCGGTGTTTTGGTTGGGCAGGGCGAAGTCGGTCATTGGCCGGACACCTTCATGGGGCGCACGTTCTCGCCGCTGGCGGCCTTGGCGATGTGGTCGAGCACATCCTTCTTGGGGCCGAAGCTGACCTGACGGCCCTTCTGCAACAGCAGGAGCTGGTCCACGGATGCGATGGCGCTGGGCCGATGTGCGACGACGACGACGATACCGCCGCGGGCGCGGGCACTGGCAATTGCCTTGGAGACCGCGGCATCACCCTCGGCATCGAGGTTGGAATTGGGTTCGTCGAGCACGATCAGGAACGGATCGCCATAGAGGGCGCGGGCGAGGCCGATGCGCTGGCGCTGGCCGGCCGAGAGCAGGTCACCCTGTTCCCCAATCGGGGTGTCATAGCCATTGGGCAAGCTGTTGATCATGTCGTGCACATCGGCGGAGCGGGCCGCGGCGATGACTGCCTCGGCGGTCATGTCGTGGCGGAAGCGCGCGATGTTTTCGGCAACCGTGCCTTCGAACAGGTCCACCTGCTGGGGGAGATAACCGACAATGCCGCCGATCTGGGACGGATCGTAATGGGCGAGGAGTGCGCCATCGAGACGGAGGGCGCCTGACAGTGTCGGCCAAGCGCCGACCAGACCGCGCACCAAACTGGACTTGCCCGAGCCGGAGGCCCCGATAATGCCCAGCGCATCGCCGGCGACGAGTTCGAAGCTGATGCCGTTGACAAGCGCCACCTTGGCGCCGCGCGGGCCGATAGCCAACTGGTTGGCCGAAAGCTTTTGCCCGGGCAGGGGGAGCCGAGTTTCCCGGGCGCCGTCATTGTCCTTGGGCAGGATCTTGCGGATACGGTCGTAGGCGAGGCGAGCGGCGATGAAGCCGCGCCACTGGCCGACGATCTGATCGACCGGCGCCAGCGCCCTTGAGGTGATGACCGATGCCGCGATCATCAGACCGCCGGTCAGGTCGCCCTGGATGACGAGATAGGCGCCCACAGCAAGGACCGCCGACTGCAGCAGGAAGCGCAAGGCCTTGATGATCGCCGAAAAGGCCGAGGTGCGGTCGCCGGCGAGTAGCTGGGCGGCCAGGACGTCACGATTGAGCACCGCACGCCGGCGTTCGATATCGGCCATCATGCCCATGCCGACGATGGCTTCGGCGTTGCTGCGGGCATCGTCGATATAGCGCTGGCGTGCGCCTTGGGCTGAGCTCGCCTTCTGGGCGGGACCGCGCGAGGACAGCTCATTGGCGATGGCCAGCGCAACGATCGCGACAGCGCCGCCCAGGGCCAGCCAGCCGAGCAGGGGATGCATCAGAAAGACGATGGTCAGGTAGATGGGCATCCAGGGCAGATCGAGCAAAGCCAGCGGGCCATTGCCGCTGACGAACTGACGCAGGGTATCGCCCTCGCGGACCGGATCGACATTGCCCAGCGCGCCGGGGATGAGTTTGAAGCGTACTGAGGCGGCGAAGAGCCGGCCACTCAAGGCGCCATCGACGATATTTGCGGCGCGCATGGACATGCGGGCCCGGATCGCCTCGAGCACGGCATAATAGGCGTAGAGGGCGCAGATCATCACGGTCAGGGCGACCAGCGTAGGCATGGATCGACTGGCCAGGACACGATCGTAGATCTGCAGCATGAACAGGGGGCCGGCAAGCATCAGCAGGTTGGAGACCAGGCTGGTCACGACCAGAGCTGTGCCCGGGAGCAACAGGGCGCGCCTGATATCGACGGCTGCCGGGCGGCCGGTTGTGACCTGACGCGTCATGGCAGGGTCCACCGGTTGCAGATGGCAAGAGCGGGACAGGAGGGCGCAAACGGCGCGAGCATGGTTGTTGTTTTCCGCCTCAAATATTCATCTGAAGGTATATTCGACAGGAGGAATTTGCACGTCGATAAAGCAACTGTGCGCGCCGGACTGCCAATGGGGTTAACTGGCCTTGGCTGGCCTGAGCCAAGTCCCCGAAGCAAGTTGTGGCGCGATGATCTGTTGAAATGACCTGCCGCCTCGCAAGGAGACGGCAGGTCGCATGCACCTAGACGATCTGGTGGTCGCCACCCAGCATGATGTCGTTGTACCAGACTTCGTTGCGCTGTTCGTTCTTGGCGAGCAAGAGGAAGTAGCCGCCCGTGTGGTCGCCCACGCTATGGGCAGGCGACTGGGGATCTAGGAAGTCGTCGGAACCCGGGCCTTCCATGATCAGGGTGCCGAGATCCTCGGGGTCGAATACCGGATTATCGGTATCGAAGACCTTCATGTAGATCTGGCCCTCAGGGTTGGACGTCGACTCCTGGTAGAAGACGTAGATCTGGTCATTGGTCTCGTCGAGAACCACGGTTGGGCGGCTCGGATTGTGCTCGCCGCCATCGACCACCAGGTAGGGCGCGTCCCAAGCGCCGGGGCGCCCCTTGAGCAGCCAGATGGCGTCGTTGTCGTCCTTGATCAGGGCGTAGATGAACTCGCCGTCGGAGACGGCAGACATGTGATTGTCGATATCGACCTGGTCGCTGGCAACTTCGACGTTCCACGTCCCGCCATAGGTTGTCGTGTCGGAGGCGGTGTCGTGCCAGGCGAAGGACCAGTCGTCGTCCGAGCCCGAGCCGTCACGGCTGTAGAAGATGCCGATCCTGTCGACGCCGTCCTGGGTGAAGTGGATGATGTCGGCCTTGCTGTTGCCGTTGGAACCGCCCAGGCCCTTGGTATTAGCGTCCACCAGCGACGTACCCCAGGTGCTGAGGTCGGCTGATGTGGCGAAAGCCACGTGCAGGCCTTTTTCGCCCTGCGAGGATGCCGCAATCGCCGTGAGGATCGGCACGCCGTTCTGGTCGAGGCCGAGGCTCATCTCGACGTTGTTGCCCCATTCGCTGCCGGCCAGCACACCGCCGTCACCGGCGAGCTGGACATCGATATCGACCTGCCAGGTCTGGGTGGCCTCGTTGAACGTCATCTGCTTGAGATGGGGCTCGGAGCTGCTCGACGAATAGGAGAGCACATAGAGCTTCTGGTTGACCTCGTCCCAGGCCAGCTCAGACCGGCTGCTGTTGGAGAACAGGGCATCGCTCGCAATGCTCCAGCCGCCCTGGGTGTTGGGAGCGGGCGTCGAGCCGTCGTAGCGATGGATGGACCAGTTGGCACCATCCGGCAGGACCGCCCACCAGGTGCCATTGGCGTAGAAGCTCTTGCTGGCATTGCCATGCTCGAGATTGCGCGCCGAGCCCGATGTGAGCCGGGTGGCGATATAGGAATCTTCCAGGCCATCCTGGTTGACGTTGATGATCACGCTCGCAAGGGACACGCCGCCCTGGCCGTCGGAGATGGTGTAGATGAAGCTGTCGGACCCGCTATAGCCGCTGTTGGCGGTATAGGTGATGGTGCCATCGCCGTTGATCAGCACGGTGCCATGCGCCGGACCGGTGGGAATGCCGGTGACGGTGAGCGGGTTGCCATCGGGGTCGCTGTCGTTCTGCAGCACATTGATGACCACGGCATTGCCAGGCTGGACGCTGGCACTGTCATTGGCCGCGACGGGCGCATCCGGCAACGGATTGACCGTCAGGTTGACCGTGGCGGTGCTGGTGCCGCCATTGCCGTCGCTGATGGTGTAGGTGAAGCTGTCCGGGCCGCTGTAGTTGGCGGTCGGCGTATAGCTCACCGTGCCATCCTGATTGAGCACGACGGTACCGTGGGAGGCCGCGCCAAGGCCGGAAACGCTCAGCGGGTTGCCGTCGATATCGGTATCGTTGGCGAGGACGGCGATGCCGATCGTGCTGTCCTCGTCGACCGTGATAGTGTCGTTGACGGCGACCGGATTGTCGTTGATCGGATCGACGGTGATGTTGACCGTGCCGGTGGCGGTGCCGCCCTGGCCGTCGCTCAGCGTGTAGGTGAAGCTGTCGGGGCCGCTGTAATTGGCGACCGGAGTATAGGTCACCGTGCCGTTCTGGTTCAGCACGACCGTGCCGTGGGCCGGAGTACCGAGCCCCGAAACGCTCAGCGTGCCGTTTTCCAGGTCGCTATCATTGGCAAGCACGTTGACGGTGACGGACCCGTCTTCATTGACGGCCGCCGCGTCGGTTGCGGCGACCGGCAGGTCGTTGACCGGGGTGACCGTGATATTGACGGTGCCCGTCGCCGTGCCGCCATTGCCGTCGCTGATGGTGTAGGTGAAGCTGTCGGGGCCGTTGTAGTTGCCGGTCGGCGTGTAGGTGATGGTACCGTTCTGATTGATGCCGACAGTGCCATGGGCTGGAGCCGTGCCGATGCCGGTGACGGTGAGCGTATTGTTGTCGACGTCGGTGTCGTTGCCCAGAACCGAGATGACAGCGGAGCCGTCTTCAGCGACGGAAACCGTGTCCGTGACGGCGACCGGCGGGGTATTTTCCGGGATCACCTGGACGACCGTGAGAGTGACGGTTGCCAAGGCGGTGCCGCCCTGGCCGTCGCTCACCTGGTAAACGAAGCTGTCCGGGCCGAAATAGCCAGCAGTCGGCGTATAGGTGATGGTGCCGTCCTGGTTGACCACCGCGGTGCCGTGCGCCGGGCCGGTCGTGATGCCAGCAACAGCCAGGCTATTGCCTTCGACATCGGTGTCGTTGCCGAGTACGCTGATGACGATAGCCTGGTCCTGGTTGGTGGTGGCGGAGTCGGCGCCGCCGACGGGCGCGTCATTGACCGGGGTTACGGTGATGGTCACCGTGCCGGTCGAGGTGCCGCCATTGCCGTCGCTGATGGTGTAGGTGAAGCTGTCCGGACCGCTGTAATTGGAGGCGGGCGTGTAGGTGATGGTGCCGTTCTGGTTGATCACCACGGTGCCATGGGCCGCGTTGCCGACGGCGCTCACCGACAGCGGATTGCCATCGATGTCGGTGTCGTTGGCGAGCACATTGATGATGGTCGCGACATCCTCGGTGACGGTCACCGTGTCGCCGGTTGCGACAGGGTTATCGTTGACCGGTGTCACGGTGACCTCGGCGGTGGCGGTGGCGGTGCCGCCATTGCCGTCGCTGATGGTGTAGGTAAAGCTGTCCGGGCCACTGTAGTTGGCGGTCGGCGTATAGGTCACCGTGCCATTCGGGTTGAGCACCACGGTGCCGTGGGCTGCGGTGCCGACGCTTGTCACTGTCAAGGCGTTGCCGTCGGCATCGGTGTCGTTGGCCAGCACCGAGATGACCACCGAACTGTCTTCGGCGACGGTCGAGGTGTCGGCTGTGGCGACCGGAGGCGTGTTGGCGGCGGCGGGGATCCGGTAATTGATGGTGAGTTGCGGGGCGTTGCCGCCCTCGGACGAGGTGAAGTCCCAGCCATTGCTGCCGCGCGAGACGAAGACCCAGCCAAAATTGGTCTGGCCAGACAGCCAGGCGAGGATGCTGGAGGTCACGTCGAACACCGTATTACCGGTGGAGCCGGCGCTGACAGTGGCGTCGGAGAGCGTGCGCGCCTCGACATTGTTGGTCTGGACGCCGGTGACGAGGCTGTTCCAGGTGCTGCCCTCGGTCCAGCCGGTCAGCATGCGATGCAGGGTCGCGCCGTCACCGGTATTGGTGGTGTTCAGCGTGAGGGTGGCGGACAGGATTTCGGCGCCGGCAGGAACCTGGGATGCCAGGTCGCCGAAGATGTCATTGAACTGCAGCAGAACCTGGACGTTCGCGTTCGTGCCCCGGTCGACGCCGATCGTCGTCGCGTCGCCGTAAGACGTGTTGGCCGCGCTCTGGACAAGTTGCGTGTCGATCGTGCCGGTATATCCGGCGGTGCCCTGCTTGAAGACGGCCTGCTTTTCCACCCAGGCGCCGGGCGGGGCGGTTACCGTGATGCCGACGGTGGACGTGGCCGTGCCGCCCTGGCCGTCGTTGATCGAATAGGTAAAGCTATCGGGTCCGGCATAGCCAGTGGCCGCCGTGTAGGTGACGGTGCCGTCCTGATTGAGCACGACGGTGCCATGCGCTGCTGCACCGACGCCGGTGACGGCCAGCGGATTGGCCTCGGCGTCCGTATCGTTGGACAGCACGTTGATGGTCACGGCATTGCCGGCCTGCACCGTGCCGCTATCGGCGTTGGCGACCGGATTGTCGTTCACCGGATTGACGGTGAGGCTCACTGTCGAGTTCGCTGTGCCGCCCTGGCCGTCGCTGATGGAATAGCTGAAGCTGTCGGCACCGCTGTAGTTGGCGGTGGGCGTGTAGGTGACGGTGCCGTCCTGGTTGATGACGACGGTGCCATGCGCTGGTTGCCCGACGCCGGAGACCGTCAGCGGCTGGCCTTCCGCATCGGTATCATTGCCCAGGACATTGATGACGGTGGCGACATCCTCGTTGAGGGAAACGGCGTCGGAATTCGCAACGGGGGCGGAATTGACTGGAAATACCGTGACGGTGCCGGTGCCGGTGGCGGTGCCACCATTGCCGTCGCTCAAGGTGTACTGGAAGCTGTCCGGGCCGACATAGCCCGATGTCGGCGTGTAGGTGACGGTGCCGTCCTGGTTGAGCGAGACGGTGCCATGCTCGGGCGTACCGAGAGCGGAGACCGAGAGCGCGGCACCGTCGATGTCGGTGTCGTTGGACAGGACGTTGACAACCACCGAGCTGCCGGCGTTGACCTGGGCAGCGTCGGCATTGGCGACCGGCGCATCGTTGACCGCCGAAACGGTGACATTGACGGTCGCGCTGGCGATGCCGCCATTGCCGTCGCTGATGGTGTAGTTGAAGCTGTCCGAGCCGCTATAGTTCGCGGTAGGCGTATAGGTGATGGTGCCGTTCTGGTTGACGACGACCGTGCCATGGGCCGCGGCGCCGGCACCGGTGACACTGAGGGCATGGCCATCGGCATCGCTGTCATTGGTCAGCACGCTGATCACGGTGGAACCGTCCTCGGCGACGACGGCGACGTCGTTGACGGCGACAGGCAGGGTGTTGGCCGGACCATCGGGAACGCTGTAGGTGATCGACAGCTGGGGCGGCGTGGAGCCCTGCGCCGACTGGAAGTCCCAGCCATTGCTGCCCTGAGACACGAACACCCAGCCGTTGTTGGCGGCGCCAGCCGCCCAGGCCAGCACGCTGGAGGTGACGTTATAGGCCGAGGCGCCCAGGCTGGTGCTGCCAGTCGCCAGGTCAGCGACGCTGCGGGCCTCGACATTGTTGGCCTGAACGCCGTTGCCCAGGCTGCTCCAGGTGCTGGTATCTGACCATGAACCGAGCATGCGGTAGAGCGAAGCACCGTTGCCCGTATTGGTCGTCTGCAGGGTCAGCGTGGCAGAGACGATGGTCGCCCCGGGCGGAATCTGGCTGAGGATGTCGTCGAAGCGTAGCAGAACCTGCTGGTTCTCGCCGGTACCCCTGTCAACGCCGATTACACTGGTCGATGCGTAGGACTGCGTGGGCGAAGACTCCGACAGCTGCGTGTCGACGGTCCCGGTGTAGCCGTTCACGCCTTGGCGAAACGTAACCACATGCTCTGCCATAGTCTTCATTCCCCATGAAGAATAAATCTGCAGGATCGGTCCGCAACTACCACTCTGCCGAATATCTGTTTTGTTCTGCTCCGCAAATCTCCCCAGGGCGTGGGCAGCTAAAGGCGCTGCGGCACTGGATTTTTGGAGCCAAGGCCCGCTTGTTATCGGATCGGCCACATTCCCGTCCACGACAAAATTTACGAATTGGTTACCATGTTGTCCAGCGCAACAATTTGCGGGCTGACAAGAAAAATGGCGCCGTCTCTTTTGGGGGACACTTGGCCTGCAAATACTGGGCTGAGCCGATCACGATCCCGCGAATTAATGTTACCAACACAAAACAGTCGGGCAGGTTGACTTGCCAGTCCTGGTCTGTGGACAATGCGCGTAAGGTGGCGAATGCGGCGTAGGCAGGGGACCAAGGATGCATTTTACCTTTTCTCGCGTGATTGTTGCGTTGGCAGTTGGCGTAACCCTGAGTGCTGCAGGGGCGCAGGCTCAGGATGCTGTGGCTCCTCCGGCGGCACCTGCCCCCGCAATGGTCGAGATCACTTCGGTCGAGGCGCTGTTCGAAGAGGTTCGCGAGGACCTGAGGGTCGCGGCCGAGGCCGGAGACTCCGCAGCCTCGCTCGCCATGGCGCGTTCGCTGTTCAGTGATCCCGATCCGGCAAAGCAGGCGGAAGGCATCGACTATCTTGTGCGCGCCGCCGAAGCCGGAGCGCGCGATGCCATCGAGCAATTGGGGGAGCTCTACGCCGAGGGCGGCTATGGGCTCGCACCAGATCCCGCCAAGGCGCGCGAAACCTATGAACGGGCCGTCAAGGCCGGCTCGCTCGGAGCGCTGGCGTCGCTGGGGCAACTGCTGCTCAATACCGATTTCTCCCCTGAGGGACAGAAGCGCGGCCTCGAAATGCTCGAGAAGGCCGCCGAGGCCGGACAGGTGTCGGCGGCGAACCGCCTTGCCGAAATCTATCTTGGCGGCCTCGGTGTCGATCCGGATGTCGAGAAGGCCCTGCATTACTATGGGGTCGGCCTGATCAACGAAAGCGAGGGCGCGATCGTGGGGCTCGGCGACGCCCTTCGGACAGGGACAAGACAACTGGCGGCAAACCCGAAGGTGGCCATGGACCTGTTCCAGCGTGCCGCCGACAAGGGTCAGGCGGGCGCCACGCGCCGTATTGCCAGCATGTATCTCAACGGTGAGGCGGTCGCGCAGGACGTTGTTCGTGCCGAGCAGATGCTGACCGAGCTGGCTGAGGCAGGGGACGCCCAGTCCTTTGTCGAACTGGGCGACCTCTATCGGGACGGCATCTTTGTCGCCACGGATGTTCCCAAGGCTGTCGGTTTTTATGAGAGGGCCTCGGCACTCAATTTCAACGCAGGTACCACTCGGCTGGCGGGTCTCTACCTTGCCGGCGCCGAAGGCGTGCCGATCAACGTGAAACGAAGCCTGGAATACTACAACGAGGCGGTGGAGGGCGGCAGCACCGGCGCCATGCGGTCCCTGGCCGACCTCTATCTCGAGGGCAGAATTCTCAGCCCGGATCCGCAACAGGCCATCGATCTGCTCGAGCGCGCCGCCACATTCGGCGACAGTGCATCTGCGGAGCGCCTGGCGACCATCTATGCGCAGAACGACCCCTTTCCTGCCGATTACGACAAGGTCAAATCATATCTGGATCTGGCACTCGCCATGGGTAACACCAGGGCTGTCATCAACGTTGCCACGGCAATCGCCGAGGGGCCGCTGGCCCGCAGCCAGCGGGACGCTTCGTTTGAACTGCTGAGCAGTGCGGTTTCAAGCGGCGTGCCGGGCGCAGCCGCGCGTCTCGCACGTTTGCAGCTCGATGGTCTGTTTCCGGCTCAAGGACTTAGCGGCGTCATGACGATGTTGAATGACTCCGCCACAAAAGGAGACCAGGCATCGGCGCGCTTCCTGCTGCAGCTTTATCGTGACGGCTACGGTCTGTTGCTGCAACCGGACCTCACAGCCGCGGAGACCTTCCTGGCAACGATCGAACCGGTTCTTGGCCCAGAGGGAGCGGCCATCGAACGGATCAGCCTGGCTGTGCAACGAGGCGATGACATAGAGACGCTGCAGGCCATCAGCGACCAGTTCGAGAAACTGTCCAGGGCCAGCGTGGCCGATAGCCTGAACGACCTTCGCCGGCAAAGCGCACGCGCCTATGTCTATGTGCTGCAGAAGCGCTTGCAGGCGCTCGGCCTTTATGATGGAACGCTGAACGGTACGCTGGACAGCGTGACGATCCGGGCATTCCAGGCGGCATGCCGGGAGGCCAATGCGGTGCAGGCCTGCGCACCGGGCCCGCTGACTGCGGGAACCGCAAGAGCACTCGCCGACTTCATCTGGAGCGCGCACAGCTGACCGGATCCAATTGAATATGAATCGGAAACTGGTCATGCCTGACTATTCGGTCGTCATTCCGCTCTACAACAAGGGCCCGCATATCGAGCGGGCCCTCCGCTCGGTGCAGGCCCAGACAGTGCAGCCGCGGGAGATCATCGTCGTTGATGATGGCTCGACCGACGGCGGATATGAATGGCTGGAAGGGCTTGACCTGCCCAACCTGATCCTGGAGCGGCGCGGCCTGCCAGGTCCTGGAGGCTATGCGGCGCGCAATCGGGGCATCGAGCTGGCGTCATCAGAGTGGATCGCCTTCCTCGACGCCGACGATGAGTGGCAGCCCGGTCATCTCGAAAGCGTGACGCGCGCGCTGGAGGCGATCGAGCGGCCCGACGGGGTGGTGAGCCTGTTCTCGGGCTACGAGGATGTCTATGCCGACGGGCGGCGCAGCGTTGATCCCTTCACCCGGAAAAACGGTGGGCCCATCTGCGAGATGGATTTCTCGACCCTGCTCGGCCATTGGGTCAGGCTCAACGCGTCCCCGATGTGGACCTCGGCGACCGTCTGCCGACGCACCACGCTGGTAGAGTCCGGCCGTTTCCCGGAAGGTCGATGCCGCAGGGGAGGGGACAAGGATACCTGGCTACGCGTCGCCCATATGGGGACCACGGTCTATACCGGGGCAATCACCGCACGCTACTTCCGCGACTCGATCAACATGACGACGAAAATGGCCTATGCCAACGTCGTCCCTTGCATCGTGCAGAGCACCAAGGACCTGTCAGCCCGGGAAACCGGTGACGTCGCCAAGCGCATCAGAGCCCTGCAGAATCTCGAAATTCGCAATTATGCCCTGGTCAGCGCGCGGACCGGCGGACTCGAAAGGTCCACCTGGGCCGATTTCGACACGGAGCTCGACCCATCCGGTGGCCGTTTGCTGAGCTTTCTTTCGACACCCCTGGGCGCGCTGGCGGCAAGGCTTGGCTTCACCCTGAAACGCATCGTCAAGCGGTACGTCTGAGGCTTTCGCTCGTCAGGCTGACGTGCGCCGACTCGCGCATCGTCACAAAATTGCGGCCAAATGGGCTTATTTCCGTGGATGATTCGTTTCGTCAGCGTTCCCTCCGTTGTCATGGTCGCACCATGACGTAGGATGGAACTTCCATCGCGGAGATCAGGCAGAATGCATTTCCAATTGGCGGCGGAGGGCATCCTCGCCTGGCTTGGCCGGCTCATAATCGATCGGACCACTACGCCCCATGAACAGCCGCGCGGGCCGCTAATCGCCATGCTTGCACTGGGTTGCTGGCTGGTCATTGCCATGGCCATCTGGGGCATTGTCGGCATGCTGCGCGGATAGCAGGCAACCGGGACCAGGTGCCGCGGCGCCTAGCGAAAAAGCCCCAGGGCCACACATGTCATGGCAAATATCACAGCCCAACAGGCCGACGCGAGCAGGACAATGATCCAAGCGCGTGGCAATGCGGCTACGAGTTTTATTCGCCGAGTGTACATCCCGGTAAATTAGCCGGTTATCCCTAATGGATGGTTAATGCCTCCGGATCGGGCGGCGCGCCAGCGCGGTCGCGCGCCTCCTGCCCGGCCCCGGGACGCCGAAGTTGACAGGCATGACGAACCGACGGGGCACGCGATCCACCAGGTGGTAGTAGACCGTATAGCCGCAGATCACCGCGTAGAGCATCACGCCTTCGATGGTGAAGGTCGGCATCGTGCCAAGGCACAGCAGCCCGTAGCTGACATGCATGCCCATCAGCTGCCAGCGCTTGTCGCGCCGCGCGGTCACGGCCAGCCAGAAGAAGTGAAGGGTGAGGTAGATGTAGACGGCAGTGCCGAAGAACCCGATCTCGTAGACATACGACACATAGACATTGTGAGCGTAGAGCGAGAACGACTTCTGCCAGCCGTCGGGACCAAATCCGAACATCAGGTGGGAGATATCCGAGCGGACTGTGGTGAAGATGTAGTCGCTCCAGATCATGATCCGCCCCGAAAGCAGGCTGCGGTCCTCGGATCCGAATTCGGTGGGCGGCTTGATCAGTCCACCCGGGGATGACAGGACGACACTGAGGTCGGCCATGCGCTGGGACAGCAGGGTGGTGAGGAAAATGCCGATCACGAAGGCAGCCAGGAGCGCGCCCGTGCGCACGTAGCTCGCCATATCCGCTCGAACAGTGGAGGCGCTGCCAAAGATCAGGTGCATGGCCAGAATGGGCAGGGAAGCCAAAACGGCGGTGCGGTAATTGGCGAAGATCAGGGCGGTGAAGATGATGGCCAGCAGGAGTGTGCGCCGGCGCCAGGTGAGGCCCGCCACAAGCGCCGCAATCACCATGGCGGTGAGGAGCACGACCGAGAACACGCCCTCGTGCACGTAGCCGCCGATATAGCTGACCGAACCGTCCGATTCCGAAGCCTTGCCCAGGCGCAGAACAATGGACATGACCTGGTAGGCCATGGGCACGATGAATGCCAGCAGCATGGCACGACTGACACTGCCGTCATTCGGCTCGCCATCGACAGCGGTCACGACCATGATCATGAGGCCGAGGAACAGGAACTGCCGGATCAGGGCGTTGACCGTGCCCATCACCTCGCCATTCCATAAGCCACTGATCAGCAATGCAAACATGAATGCGAAAACGGGCAGGAACAGCCGAAAGCGGATGAGGTCCTTGCGGCCATAGGCGACCACGACCGCGGTGATGAACAGTGTCAGGAAGGAATTGAGGCTCTGTCCTGCGAAGATCGACCTGGTGGTATAGTCGTGGAAAAACGTCACCAGGTAGCGAGCCGAGAATAGCAGGAAGAGCACGAGCGCGAGCCCGCGCAGCCTTGGAATTGCAACGCTGGCCAGAGCCACCCAGAGCCCCGCGCCAAGCGCCAGCAGAGGGAGCGGTAGCCCAGGTGAGCCTTCCATCAGCGGGCCTCATGCTCCCGGCAGACCGGATAGCCGCGTTTACGAGCCGTCTGGCGGTGGTGAATGGCGGGCATCACTGGATGTAGTATCCGCCAAAGCGACGCTTGTTGCTCGACTTGGACTGCTGCTCGGCGTTCAGCACGCAAATGATCTCTGCGCCATCCTGCTTGGCCTCGTTCAACTCGCGCAGTGCCGCCCGCACTTCCTGCTGGGACGTGGTGGCGTAGCGCACCACGTTGACGATCAGGTCGACATATTGTGCAAGGTAAAGCGCATCCACCAACGCGCCCACGGGAGGCGTGTCGATGATGACGACATCGTGGTTGCGCGCCGCGATGTTGAGCAGTCGCGAGAACCGTTCACCCGAAACCACCTGGCCACTCGGCGTGCCGGACGGGTTGCCGCCGATGATAACGGAAGCGTTCGTGCCGGTGTCGGTGATGGTGATCGAGGACAGGTCATCGGTGTCCTTGGTGCGGCGCAGATAGTTCTGCAAAGCATCGGACGGGGCCATGCCGAGTTCGTGGTGCACATTGGGTCGACGCAGATCGGCATCGATCAGAATGGTAGACTTGCCCGATTGTGCAAAGGCCCGCGCGAGCGAAATGGCGATGGTGGTCTTGCCTTCGCCGGCATTGGCTGACGTCACGAGGATCACCGATGCCGTTGTATCCAGATCGCCACCCCTGATCCGGCGGAGCGCCTGGTCGATCGTCACCATGATGCGGCGGATCGCTTCGGCAAAGGCGGAGTAGGGCTGAGCAATGATCAGATCGGTGGGGCTATCAACGGACTTGCCGTCGGCATCCTTGCCGAGGCGCTTCTGATGGGGAACCGTGGTAACCACCGTCGAGCGCGAAATGGATTCGAGTTGATCGGGGCTGACGATGCCGCCGATGAAGTGCTCGCGGAAGAAGGCGAGACCGATGCCGAGCAACAGAGCGAAGAGCCCGGACACCGCGAGAAGGAAACGCGTATTCGGGAAATCCGGAAATGACGGCGGGGTGGCGCTCGACACGATGCGGCTATCGGCGAGCTGCAGATATGCCTGGGCCTCGATGTCGCGCAGCCGGGCCAGCATCTGCTGATATTGGGTGCGCGAAATATCGGCACTCTGCTGCAGTTCATACATGGTGGCCAGCACTTCGGGGGGCAGGTTGCTGGTCAGGATGTTGGAGCGGAGCTGGAGCTGCAGATCGGCCTCGCGGGCGCGGTCGTTGGCCACATCCTGGCGCAACTGCTCCATCTCGGCGGTTGCCTGGATGCGGAAGTCCTCATTGGCCTGAAGCAATTCCGCGCGCAGCGCATCGGCATTTTCCGAGCCATCGACCATGTTGGCGAGTTGCTCGTCTATTTCGTCGAGGCGATTGCGAATGTCCCGCAGCGACTGGGTACCCAGCGCATTGGCGACCTGAAGCCAGTTGTTCTGGGCGAGGCCGGTTTCGACGAGGTCAAGCTGTGCGCTCATGCGCTCGCGGCTCTTGACGGCCTCCTGCAGCTCAAGGCGCATGGCCTCCAGATCGGTCCGGCCGGAGGCCTCGGCTATGCTGGCGGCGCTGTCGATGATGAAATCGTTGAATGCCTGTTCCGACTGGACCAGGGCGGTGCGCGTTTCGGCGACGCGATCCTGCATGATATCACGGCCGGCCAGGACGCTGCTGACCTTGGACTCCAGCTGGGCCCGGATATACATCTCGGCCATGGTGTTGGCCAGCTGCGCTGCCTTGTCAGGCGAACTCGCATTGGCCGAAATGGTGATGAGATAGGTCAGCCCCTGCCGCTCGATGGCAATTGCATTGCGCAGCTTGCTGAGCGCCGACTTCTGGCGATCTTCGGCGGTGAATTCCTCGGGCGGAGCCAGACGAAGCAACTGCATGATCTGCTCGCGCAGACCGATGGTTGGCGCGAAATCGGGGTCATCCACCAGCCGGGCCTCGCGCAGCACCATCTGCAAGGTGCTCTCGGCCTTGGCGATAGAGACCTCGCTTTCCACGCGCGCGTTCTCAGATGATGAACTCGATGAAGACGAACCCGGATTGAGCAAGTCCTTGTCGGTTGGATCCACCAAGACAAGTGTTGTTGCCTGGTACATTGGCTTGAGCGAGAGGATGACGACGGACGATATTCCGACGACAACCACTACAGTCACTACAATGACCCAAATCTGCCGCCTGAGCGTGCCGATAACGCTGCCTAGGCTAAACTCTTGATCTTCCATGCGCCACCGGGGACAGACACTAAATTAAGGTGCTCGGGCAGAATAAGGCCGTGCACCTGCTTGCGGCACCTTATACTTGGCCCCGAGAAAATTGCTACAAGTCGTACGATTACAATTGCGTATCGTCAGGGATAGTTAACCCGTCGCGAGGGCAACGACAGCGCGGCTGCGGGGTGCGACAGCGATGCATCTTTGCCACGGTTGTCGGGATTGCGCTGTGGATGGTTGGCGCGAGCTTGACAGGACGCGCCCGGAGTCGCTCCCTCCGCCGTCGTTAAGAATTGGTTAACAGGGGCGAGCATTGCTTGCGGCGCTAAGAACCAGAATGTGGCCTGGGCGGCCGGACGAGCCGGTACGTGCCCGGCTGCGCCGGCAGCGCTGGCCCGATGTGGTTTACGCCATCGGCGACGTCCATGGTTGCCTGGACCAGTTGCGCGCAGTCGAAGCGCGTATCGTGGAGGACGCCCGCTCCTATGAGGGCGGGAAGCTCATCGTGATGCTGGGCGACTATATCGACCGCGGCCCCGATTCAGCCGGCGTGCTCGACCACCTTATTAGTCCGCCGCCGCCGGGCTTCGAACGCATTTGCCTCGCGGGGAACCATGAGACCATCATGGCTGACTTTCTCGAGCAGCCTCGCGATCTGGCAGGGTGGATATCCCTGGGCGGGGATGTCACACTGACGTCCTACGGCCTGGTGCCAAGCCGTCTGGCCAATCTGGGTGAAGCAAGGCGCCGCGCGATGCTTTCGGCGCACGTCCCACGCCAGCATGTCGAGTTCCTGAACGCACTACCCACAGCGCTTCAGTTCCCCGGCGTGACGTTCGTCCATGCCGGCCTCCGGCCGGGGGTGGACCTGGATGACCAGAGCGAGCACGACTTGCTGTGGATGCGTCCCGACCAGGGCGACGATAGAAACAGGGAAGGTCACATGGTCATCCATGGGCACACTCCGGGGTCCGAGCCGGTACTGCTTCCTACCCGGATATGTCTCGACACTGCGGTCTGTGCGACCGGCAGGCTGACGGCATTGCGGCTATCGCGAACCGGTATCCGGATCATCCAGAGCTGATCGGCTTGTTGCCAGATACAGCGCTTGGGCAAGGCCACAGGCCAGCAATGCCACAAACCATAGCGTGACCGCCTGGATTTCGAGACTGAAGTCCACCAGCGAGTGAGACGCGCCAACAGCCAGAACACCCAGCGCTACCGTTACCGGAAGGCGTTCCCTGGCGGAGCCACCGGGCGCGCGCGCCAACATCCAGCCAATGGTCAAGAGCATCAGCGGGATGAGAAGGCCGGCAACCAGCCCGAGTTCGGACAGCAGAGTGAGATAGCTGTTGTGCGCCTTGTCCCACACCCGATCGACGCCCAGGGGCGGCTGATGCACCTGCTGGAAGGCAAGCTGGAAGCTGCCTCCGCCAAAACCGGTAAAGGGCCGGATACCGATCAGTTCGACAACCTGCCGGTAGAGATCAAGCCGTTCCGCCCAGGATTGATCGGTATAGAACAGACGCTCCAACAGGCCGCCACCGTTGAGCACAACAACAAAGCCCACCAGCGCCACTACGCCAGTGGCGACGATAACGGCCGAGACCCGGGCAATACGGACTGATGGAATGGAACGGGCGGCCACTACCAGCATGCCAACCAGCGCGGCGGCAACCCCCATGCGCGACTGAGTGGCCACAATGGTTCCGGCCAATGCCGCAAAGGCGAAGGCGGCGAGCGAGACATGCAGCCAAGGCCGGTCGAGGTCGTATGGATCGCGCTCGGACAGCGCATGCTGCAGGTCTGCAAGCAGCTTGGCAAAGGCAAGCACACAGCCGAAGGCGAGGAATGTGGCAAAGGAATTGCGATTGATGAAGGTGCCGGTGGCTGATCCCAGATAGGCAACCTTGTCGTAGCCGAGCAGGGTATCGCCGCTACGCAGCATGGCCAGCGCCAGGATCGCATGGGCCGTCAGCACAGCAAGGGCCATGTTCAGCAGATGATGAGCGCGCTCCGGGTTGAGCGAAACCTGAAGCACGATGAAGAAGAAGACGCCGTAGGTCAGCGTCCGCAGCAGCATCAGCAGCGTTGCTCCAGGTGCGTCCGACAGAAAGGGCTGCCCGGGCAGTGGCAGGACCTGGACCAGCAGATAGACGCAGAGAGCGCCGAAGGCCCATGGCAGCAAACCGATGTCGCGCATCCTGACGCGCAGGCCCTCGCCGCTGGCAAGCCAGGCGATGCCGAAGACCAGCCCCAGAATGGACACCAGACCGGCATTGACGGCCCAGAACAGGGGGCGGTTGCTGCCCAGGGGTAGCGGAACCAAGCTGAGGAAGATCAGCACCAACCAGCCGAGCACGGTATTGGATAGTGGCTGGAACCCCCGCGCGCGCCGCCTTGTCGCGCTACCCCGGCTACTTCTAGCGGCCATGCGTACGCTCCTTCTCGACCCGCAGACGGTCCACGATATTGAGGAAGCGGCGAGCGTCAGGTTCGCTTGCCGTCGTCAGGAGCAGGTCAATTCGCTCGCGCAGCTGAGGAAATGCCAGATATCTCGACGCCAGAAAGCGGCGTCCACGGTCGTTGGTCAGCTGGATGGCGAGGTCCGCCAAGTGGCGATCCACCAGGTCAGCATCCAGCTCGGCGAAGTTATCTTCGACCAGGTCCACCCGCAGTTCGGCGATCCACTGCTCGAATGGGCCGGTGGCATAGGACTGGGCCAGCCATTGGTTCAACTTTTCGGGCTCGCCGGTAAAGCTGGCGACCAGCGCACCGGTATACCATGCCGCCGAAAAACCGGGCGCGGCGGCAACGATAGCGTCGCTGCCATCGCCGCAGGCGTCCAGTATCTGCTCGCGAACGGCCGTTGGCTGGGCGCGGCCGGCAAGCGAGGTCATGGCTACGCGGCAGTGAAAGAGGAAGTCTGTTTGCGACTGTATCGAAAGTCCGGGTGCCACAATTCCCGCGGCCATCGCCCGAACCGTCGCGCGCTCGCTGAGCCGCTCGGTCGCGAACGGGCCTACTTCGACCATGGTTATGTAGGCAGCCGACAGCAGCAGAGCTGCAGATGTAGCGGCCAGTATTGCTGCCGAACGAGAATGGCTCGAGGACATGTTCAAACTCCCCGGCCAAGTGAACATCGCACGGTGCCGGCAAGCAATAGCCAGCTGCGTTTATGATTATCTTAACACACGTTCACCATCCTAACCTCGTTACACCCGAGTCGGAGTGGATTGGATGTTGTCTGGTCAGGCACTGCACAAAGGTTCCGCCGTTGTTGCGCTGATGTTTCTCTGCCTGACCGCCGCGACGCCATCAGCGGCGCGCGAAAGCCGTCCGCCGCTGGGGTTGCAGCTCTACTGCCTGCAGCACAAGGGTGCCTGCAGCAATGCGGCGGCCACAAGTATCCTTGCCTCTGCCGAGTTGGTGAGCCTGCTGAAGTCGGTTAATCGGCGCGTCAACTCCGCCATTCAGCCACGCTCCGACGGTGGCGCTGACAGCTGGAGCGCCAATGCGTCGGCCGGCGATTGCGAAGACTACGTCATGGCCAAGCGGCAGCATCTCATTGCCAAAGGCGTTCCGGCTGGGGCACTGCACATCGCCTATACCACAACCCGGTCGGGCGAGGGTCATGCCATCCTCGTGGTCCAGACCGATGCCGGGCGGCTGGTGCTGGATAATCTGGTCAGCGAGGTCAAGTCACTCGATGCGAGCGGCTATCGCGTACAGCGCATGTCCAGCGGTGGGCTGCTGCAATGGGTGTCCCAGAACTAGTCTGCCCCCCCAATCGGCTGAAGTCTTTTGGCGCGCTCACAAGTGCGGGGTCTTGTTAATCACATTCATTAACACTTTGTTCATCTGTATTGACTCTGGAACCGCTCGGGCGCTAGCTCATAAAGCGGCGCGTGAGGAGAGTACCAGATGTTCAAACTGTTTACGGTGACGGCGCTCGCCGCGCTGACAGGGATGTCGATCCCGGCCTATTCCCAACAATTCCAGACCGAAGCTGCTGTCGTCGAAACCTGCACGGCGGTTGCTCTCGCCGAGCTTGAGGACGAGGACGCCAGCCTGCTGCGCGGCCAGTGCATTGCCGCAACCCAGGCCTATATCCTGGATGTGAGCAATCGCGGCCTGAGCGACCAGGAGTTCGATCAGAACCTGGCAAACCTGGTGGTGGTGCTGGCCAATATCCTGTTCAGGCCTGACTGTATCATCGAAAGCGAAGTGGCCCAGGCCATCGCGCTGGCGAATGCCTCGGCCAGGGACCCTGAGCAGCAGGCCCAGATCCGGCTGATCTACGAGACGGTCAATGCATGTGACTTCGTCATCACAGCCGCCATCTTCACGCCGAACGATGATGGTCTGGACGGCGATTCAGGGACCCCGTCGCTGCCATTTGCAAGCAGGAACTGACGGCTGCTGTGCAGCGCCTATGAAAGTGGGCGCTGTCGCCGCCCCAGCCTGAGGCCGCTGCGGATTTCGCTCAAGCTGAACTGACGCATGGTTTTTACGATTGTCGCGGCGCGGGCCACATTGAAGCGGTCCATGTAGCTGCCGTAGCTCTTGTAGTGAGGGACATTGGTATAGTGGCCCGAACGCAGGTATTCGAGGAGTTCGCCCGCGAATTCCGAGCATAGGAGCTCGTTCTCGAGGTCGCCCGACTGGACCAGCTCCCTTTCCCATGCCTGCAATTCATCGATGGTGCGGGCGAGTGCGTCGGCGATCTGCTGTTGTGCGGCAATCTTGCGATAGCCCTGGCCCACCAGAATGCGAACCTGGCGAACTGACTCCAGGCGCCAATTGACGCCGCCGCGCTGGGTGCCAAGCGTGCCGAGTGCAGGCGGCTCCGAAGGTACGGGTAGCTTCGGAGCAGGTTTCGGTTTGGGCTTAATGTCGACGGTTGGCTTGGCCAATTGGATACACTCAAACAAGGGCAGCATGCGGCAATACCAGCGGCCGCCACCGCAGGTGTGCCGTAGCCATATATGCGGGGAAGGCCGATAGCAAGGAAAACCGATGCGCCAGACCCCGAGATAACAACCCTGTGTCTCCGTTAACCAGTAACTCCGCCATCGTTGCGCTATTGCCGGCTGCTCCATAGAGTAGCGCGCCAGCGTCAGACGATGATTTCTATTGATATTCGCCTTTGGGACTTCAACTATGTATCGACGCCGTGAATTCATTGCTGGCTCGCTCAGCCTCATGACTGTGCCAGTGCTGGCGCAGGACGTTCCGCCCGCCGAGGAAGAGGCGCCGCAGCCGGCATGGCTCACGGCCGACATTGCTCCGGGCGCCACGGTTTATGTTGCTCCCGACGGCAAGGGCGATGGTCTGAGCTGGGCCAGCGCGGCGCCGCTCGAGGCCGTTGGCGCGCTGATCGATCGCATCACCCCGGGCGGGCAGGTCTGCCTGCTGGCCGACCAGCCTTTCCAGGTCGAGACGACGATCGAGATTACCGCGGCGGGCCAGGCAGAAGCGCCGGTCAGGATTGTTGGCATGCGGGAGGATGGCGCGGCCGGCCAGGCGCAGTTCGTCGGCACCCGGACGGTCTGGGCCGGTGCCAAGACATCCGAAGACGCCGTGGACGCTTCGGCCTTTGGCGGCAACACCCTGTTCAAGCTTAGTAAGGGCGCTGGCTATCTGCACTTTGCAGGTCTGCATGTATCGCATTTCGCCATCGTGCTGGATCTGTCGGGAAGCGACGCCAAAGGGATCGTGGTTGAGGATGTCGAGTTCTTCAACATCCGCGATGGCATCTATACCGATGACGCTGCCAGCGTCTCCGACCTCACGCTTCGGCGGTTCAGCGGTCGCGGATTTTCCAAGAAGGCGGTGCGGTTTCATGGCACCTGCACCAACTGGCTCATCCAGGATTGTGATCTCGACAGCGGCTGGCAATATGGGGACAATTTCGCCGTCGGCATCGAGGCGCATGACAGCGCCCATGGCCTGCATATCGTGGGCGGCAGAACCATCAACTGCATGGACACCCAGGGGGATGATCCGGAGCAGTACTGGAATGGCGACGGGGTCGCGAGCGAACGCGACAACCATGATATCCTGATCGAGGATCACGTCAGCGCCGGCCATACCGACAGCGGTTACGACCTGAAATCCGAGCAGACCGAGCTGCGCAATTGTGTTTCGGAGGACAACAAGCGGAACTATCGCCTCTGGGGAGGGATCGGCACCGAGCCAATGGTCCTGGTGGGCTGTTCAAGCCTGGCGCCGCGCAAGCGTGGTGGCAGCGGCGGCGCCCACCATATCTGGGTCAGCGGTGGCGACAGCGACGAAGACGTCGGCGGCAGCGTTGTGTTCATCGACGGCACCATTGACGGCGAGGAGCCGGAGGAGGCCATTCATGTCGAAGGTGGGAATGCCGCAGTGCATCTGGTGGACACTTCTCTTGGTCAGATCGACCGTGATCGGCTGTTTGTCGCGACCAAGAAAAGCTCGGTCCTGATCGAAGGCTCGGCCAGCGATGCCGGGGTGACCGCCATCCTGACCGACAGCGAGATCAAGCCGATATCCGGGGCTACCACGTCGCTGCCTCTGGAAGCGGACGCGGTCGCCAGTTGGCGCATAGCCGAAAAGGATGGAATAGACGCCTGGCTCGACGGAAGTACGCTGGTTCTGACCGCTGGTGCCGTATCGGAGCGCGGGCAGATCATCGTGCAGGCGCGGGACAGCGCCGGGCGGGCAACGCCATTTGTCATTACGACTGAAAGCGTCGAGAACCCAGTGGCGGCGGGGGCTGTCCTGTCCCTGGCGATCGCCGCCGATGGGTCTCTCACCGATGCCACCGGCATGCACGCGATCGAGGCCAGCGACGAAAGCGAGGTCGTGGACGGCGCCTTCCATTTCCGCGGCAAGGGGAGCTATTTCACTGTCGACGCCTCGGACAACTTTGCCCTGGATGGCCCGTTCTGGATCGAGACCACGTTCAAGATTGAAGATCGCGATTTTGCGCTCCCGGCAGACGTGCTCACTGTGTGGAAGACATCGGGTGACAAACGCGCGTTTCGCATCGGGCTAACGGAGGATCGGTCCGTCGCCTTCTTCTGGTCCACGGACGGCGACACACAGGAGCAATCCGTGCTGGTCGGACCGGTACTGAAGGCGGGCGTGTTCTATACCATACTGGTTGATCGCGGGCCGAGCGGCATCATCCGCCTCTATGTCGATGGGGTAATGGCCGCCAAGACCGCCGAGCCGGTCGGCGCCTTCTACGCAAGCAGCGCGCCCTTGAGAGTTGCGGGGCGGCCGGACGGCAAGCAGGCGGCGTCGGGATTCATGAAGTCGCTGACCATCGTCAAAGGTAGTGCCCGCTGCGACAGCGACGATGGCTGTGCAACCTGATATGACCCATTCGATCAGCCTTCCCCCGGTGACAGATGACTATTGATGTAATGATGATCGGCCTCAGATCGGTCGGCGGCGGGCAGGGCGGGGTCGAGCGGCATGTCGCTTCCCTGGCAGCTGAATATGAGGGGCTCGGGCTGCGCACCTGCGTGGTGGTGCGAACGCCCTATGTGCGCAACGACCCGTCCAGGCTGGGCGACAACACCTGGACCCGGGCGATCTGGTCGCCCCAAAACGCCGTGCTCGAAGCGCCGTTTCACAGCTTCCTCGCCACGGTCTATGCCGGGTTCATGCGGCCTCGTATCCTGCATATTCACGCGGTCGGACCCAGTATCGTCGTGCCACTGGCACGCCTGTTGGGGTTGCGCGTCGTCTGTACGCACCACGGCGAGGACTATGCGCGGGAGAAGTGGGGCAGGGTGGCCAGGTTTGTCCTGCGCACCGGTGAACAGTTCCAGGCCCGCCTCGCCCATGGCCGTATCTGCGTCTCGCGGAGCCTGTCCAGCCGTCTCAGCGACAAGTATGGCGTGGCATTCGACTATATCCCGAATGCAGTCAGTCCCATGCAGGCGGAGATGCCTTACCCCGCTCTTGCACAGTTTGGCCTCGAGCCGGGCAAGTACATCGTCAATGTCGGGCGGTTGGTGCCTGAAAAGCGGCAGAACGACCTGATCGCCGCATTCGCGCGCCTGGACCGGCCGGGATATAAGCTGGTGCTGGTCGGGGCGGCCGATCACGAGAGCGAGTATTCCGCGGAGGTGAAGCGTCTGGCGGCGGCCACGCCCGGTGTGGTGATGACCGGCTTTCAGCAGGGCGCGGCATTAGGGCAACTGATCGGGGCGTCGGCAGTATTCGCGCTTCCGTCCAGTCACGAGGGCATGCCCATCGCTGCCCTCGAAGCCATGGGCCTCGGGCGACCGGTGGTCGTCAGCGACATAGCACCCAATCTGGACCTGGCGCTTCCCGAGGAGTGCTACCATGTTGTCGGGTCGGTCGAGAGCCTTGCGGATCGGCTCAGGGATGTTCTGGATGCCCATGCCGGGCAAACGCCGCCCTATCTGGACTGGTCGTCGCATCTGGCGGCGTTCACCTGGTCGACGGTGGCCCGCCAGACTATGGAAATCTATGATCGGGTGGCGCCGCGCAAGACGTCCCAATAGGCTGCGATCGTTGCCTCCAGGCCATAGCGGGCCGCTCCGGCGATGGCGCGTTCAGATCGTTGTTGGCGTTGCCCAGGCTCAAGGGCTGTCGCCAAGGCCCGGGCCATGGCCTCGACATCATTGGTAGGAACGAGCAGGCCATACTTGCACTCGGTCGGCTCGGTAATCGTGAAATAGGGGCGATCGTCCAGGATTTCGGCAGGGCCGGAGTGACAGTTGGTGGAAACCACCGGCGTGCCGATGATCATGGCTTCGATCAGGCCATTGGGGAAGCCTTCGCCGTTCGACGGCAGCACGTAGCAGTCGGCCGCGGCGATGGTGGCAAAGGGATTTGCCTGAAATCCCTGCAACTGGACGCGGTCGCTGAGCCCTGCGCGATCGATCTGGGCCTGAAGCTCTTCGCGCAATGGTCCCTCGCCGAGGATCAGCAACGTGCCCAGGCCATCCTGGCGGGCGAACGCATCGATCAGCATGCCGAAGTTCTTGTTGGGAACCAGCCTCCCCATTGCCACCACGAGGGGACGCGGAAATGAAATGGCCTCGCCGGACTCCGCTGCCCTGGCCCGCACCTCGGCGACATCGATGGGGTTGGGAATGACGACAATCCGGTCCGCAGGCACGCGATAGTTGTCGATGAGATCCCGGGCAATGCCGTCCGACACGGCGATCACCGCGTCGGCGCGGGGATAGAACAGGCGTGTCAGCGCCCGTGCCACAAACCCGGCGAGGTCATGGGTATGATGACTGGTGGTGTGGACCCTTTCGCTGACGACACACCGGGTCTTGCCCGCATTGCGTGTTGCAATCGCCAGTATGTTCGCGCGGGTAAGGAAGCTGAGGACGTAATCGGGCTGCAACTGCCCCATGAGGCGGCGCAGTGCGAAATAGCCCTGCAAAAGGGATCCGCCGGTATCCAGCCGGTGCAGGATGACCCAGTCCGGGACGCTGTAGGCCTCCGGATCCCGATCTAGAAGCACCAAGTGTAACTCATTGTTTTCACGTGGAGAATGCGTCGCCAGACGAGCCATGATGCGCTCAGCGCCGCCTCCGGCAAGAGAATTAATGATGAATACTGCTTTGCGCATTGATCCGTTCTGTCTCTTGCCGAAAAAAAGCCTGATTTGACTCACGAGTTGTCGAAAACCATTTTGGCCGACGTCTTTTATGCTTTCCTGACATGACCTTAGCGTGAAATTGCTAAAAAACCTTGCGGCCATATCACTGGCGCATTTGTGCCTTTGTCTGTCACGGTAATGTCAAGTGCAGGCGGTAGTACGCAGCGTGAGTTGCGTTAGGAGAGCGGGAAAAGGCATATGACAGTCACTGAGTCAATGAATCCACGCATAGCCGGGGCAGCCAACAGACAACCTGCGACGATGCAGGCAGGCATGTTTCGCGGCTATGTGATTATCACACTGGCCCTGATCTGCTGGGCCGGCGTAATCGCAGCCGTTGCAGTTGGGCTGACGCTCTTCTCGAACTGATATCGTCTTGCAAGCCGGTCGTCTGTCCCGGTAGAGACTGGGCGAGACACCGACAGCAGGCGCACCCGTGACCGTCCGATCATAGGCTGATGCCTGGCTTCAGACCGGTCGAAGCCGTTCGGCCCAGCCGTAGTGTAGTAGCGAAGGCGAGAGCCCTTGCGCCGGATCATTGGCGACCTTTCATCCTCACTCCTCCGGGAATTTCGGCGCTGGTAAAGCCTCGTGGTATCGCGCGTGGCAGCTTGTCTGTTGAATGTCGTCATCCATGGGAAACAACTCAGTTCGGCAGACGTTCCCCTCAGTGGTTGTGGTCACTCGACGGGTGACATAGCCTAGCTGGAGTTCGCTTGCAGAGGAGGCCCATATGAAGGCGCTTGTTCCCAAGACCAGCCCAGTAACGCGGGTTCCCCGCGGGTGGATCATGCTCGGCGTGATGGTTTCGAGCTGGGCGGTTGTCGCGGTGGGCTGGAAGCTCGCCCGCCACGCGCTTCGCCGTTCCTAACGCTGCCAGCGATCGGCCGGGACGTTGACCACGAAGGCCTAGTAGCGAAACTGCTCGTTCAGAACGCGTTCCTCGAGGCTGGTGCCGGGGTCGAAGAGGAGCGTGACGCCACGGGTGGGGTCCTGCTGAATGGTGACCTGCTCGATTCTCTGAAACTCGACGCTGTCGGCCACCGCACTCAAGGGGCGCTTTGCCGCTTCGCGGGTGATGAACCTGACCACGCTCTGGTTAGAGAGGATCGCACCGCGCCACCGGCGAGGGCGGAATGGCGAAATTGGAGTCAGCGCAAGCAGGGGCGATTCAATTGGCAGGATCGGGCCATGTGCAGAAAGATTGTAGGCTGTTGAGCCAACCGGGGTCGACAGCAGGACGCCATCGCAGATGAGCTCATCGAGCCTGATTTCACCATCCACCATGATCTGTATCTTGGCGGCCTGATAGGTCGAGCGGAACAGGGAGACCTCATTGAAGGCCAGGGCCTTGTGGGTGGTTCCCGAGACATCGATGGCCGTCATGGACAGGGGCCGGATGACGGTCCGTTGCGCGGCGGCCAGGCGCTCCATCAGGCCCGCCTCGAGAAACGGATTCATCATGAAACCGACTGACCCGAAATTCATGCCATAGACGGGCTTTCCCAACGGCATGACGCGGTGAAGCGTCTGCAGCATCAGTCCGTCGCCGCCCAGCGCAACGACAATGTCCGCGGCGTGAAGAGGGTGGTCGCCATAGAGCTGTCTGAGCCGCTCGGCTGCGGCATCGGCCTCGGGCGTATCGTTCGTCACGACGCAAATACGATCGGCGACAAGGCTTGCCACGGTCTTCTCCCTGGAAGTCAAAGCCTCCTAGCATGGTCGATCCAACCCTGCCAGCGCACGATCCGCAGGTTCACGGCAATTGAATCAATTGGACTCAAGCTTGAGACGAATTGCTTCGCCCATCACAAGGCCCCCGTATCCTGCGCGGCCTATCAGCAGATCCAGCAGGGGCGACTGTCTCGGCAAATTGAATAAAATTGTACCGAATTTTCGAGTTCGGCAGCAATTTGCTGCGCGCATCGTGACGTCATCACTCATCAGGGATGACCTCAAATGAACTCCAAACTCAAGGCAGTCTTGGCCACCGCCTCATTGGTGGCGAGCATGACGTCGGTTGGCGGTGCCATGGCCAACACGAACCGCACGGTCGGCTCGTTGGTCGATCAGGTGCAGGTCGCAGCGATCACTCCGCTGTCGATGCAGTTCTTCTGCGCCAAGAACAGAAGCGAATGCGCTTCGAGCGGCCAGGGCCAGGTGACGATGTCGCCAAATCTGATGGCGGTGCTCAAGCAGGTCAACAGCCACGTCAATCGCACCATTCGCCCGGAGCGCGACACGGCGGATGTGTGGGAACTCAATCCGACAAGCGGCGACTGCGAAGACTATGTGCTGTCCAAGCGCAGCGCGCTGATCCGCCAGGGCGTGTCTGCTGGCGCGTTGCGGGTCGCTTACACTCATACGCGCAGCGGTGAGCCGCATGCCGTGCTGGTTGTCCGTACGAGCGACGGCGACTATGTGCTCGACAACCTCAACAACAGCATCAAGACCCTGCGGGCATCCGGATACAACATCCGCACCATTTCCTCGCCGAACCCAACGCAATGGACGGCCGGATAGGTTGGCAAACCCTCGGCCGATAGCTCAACCCTGAAGCAAGAGCCCCGTCCATCTGGTCGGGGCTTCTGCATAAATTTGCTTGGGAGCTACTCCGCAAATGCATGGTTAATCCCCGGGGATCGGGATTTCGAATCCGCGGCAAATGATCGCAAAGGCCCCAGAAAATGTGGACTTTTGCCGCGCCTGCACAGCTGCGCGATTGACTGGCCGGAGCAACTAATCCGTTGTTTACGCTCTGACTTTGGTGAACCAAACCTAAACATCGGATTGACCATTACAAGCATCGCGAGTAGAAATGCCGCACCTTGAGTGGGGGATCTAGATGCGTAAGCTGATCGCGACTGTCTTGCTGGCAAGTGCCCTCGGCGCTTCTGTTGTTTCCGCACCCAATGCAGCACCTGTGCCGGGCTTTGAAAGTCTATACACGGCGGTGTTCACTGCGTGCACGCCACCGGCTGGTACCGCCGGAGCTTGCGAAGCGGCCATCAACGCCTATTCGGCCGCCCTGGTCGCCGCTGGAGTTGAACCGGCAGTCGCGCTGGCGTCCTTCACCGAACTCCGTTCCGAAGTTTTGGCTGCCGGCGGTGTCGCCGAAATCGACGCGTTGTTCGAAGCGCTGCTTCCCGAGTCAGGCGCCATCGGCCCGGTCGTCAGCCCGGTCTGAGGGAGCCACCTATCGATAATGATGACGAAGGTCCGGCTATGCCGGACTTTTTTTTGCACAGTATTTAAGCAGTGTCGGCACGCAAGTTGTCACAAAACTGAAGTATTCCTCAAACAATCCGTGACGCGAGTTGCGCTTGGCGCAAAAGAACCATGTGCTGCGCGCGTGGCTGTCCTCCTACTTCACTAGGCAGTCCTCGCTTTACGGTCAGATCAAGTACGGTCTCGCGGGGCCTAGAAGTAACCAGTCCCAAAATTGCCGGGCGTTGGGGCGTGACATAGTTGAATTGCTGTGGCATCGTTTACCAAGGGTTAACAAGCGCTTATGGCTTGGGGGCGTCATGGAACAAAATTCGGCGACGACCATCGAAGATTTTGGTGTCACCTATCTCGGCGCTGTCACTTCGCCGCTCGGCACCGGCACGGAAGCGCGCTACCCGGGTGCGGTAACCAGGACGAGCGAAAGCGGCCTCGCCCTCACCCTGGTGCACAAGCTGCCCGTCATGCCCGCTGCCAGCGTGGCCCGCTCGATCAACCTGGCTCTCAAGCGAGTGCTCGATATCGTCCTCAGTGGGAGCGCATTGCTCGCCATGTCGCTGGTGCTGATTGCCACGGCCATCGCCGTGAAGGTGACCAGTCGTGGACCGACCCTGTTCGTGCAGATGCGTCCCGGCCTGAACGGCGTCATGTTTCCGATGCTGAAGTTTCGCACCATGTATGCCGATCTTGGCGATGCCAGCGGCGTGAAGCAAACCGTGGCGAACGACCCTCGCATCACCAGCATTGGCGCGTTCCTGCGGCGCACCAGCCTTGATGAACTGCCGCAACTGATCAATGTCCTGCTTGGCCACATGTCCCTGGTCGGACCACGTCCGCACCCGGCCAACATGCTCGCGGCGGGCATGGATTATCGAGATCTCGTGCCCTATTACGAGATGCGATATGCGATGAAGCCGGGGCTTTCGGGCTGGGCGCAAGCAAATGGGCTTCGGGGGCCGACCGACGAGGCCGGCAAGGCCCGGGCCCGGATCGCTCATGACATGGCCTATGTCCAGAATTTCAGCGTCCTGCTGGATATCAAGATCATCTTCCGCACGATCATACGCGAATTCGTCGCTGGCACGGGGTCCTGAGGGGCTGCGCTTGTCGGCAATCGTCGGCCATGCCGACCACAAGCAGGGATACCGATTTGTTCGGTGCGACCGCCAGATCCGCGCCGTACCGACTCCACTTCAACCTGCGGCTTCGATGACGGGTCGCAACTGACTGCAGTTTATGTTTGGGGGCATCCATGTCTAAACGTGTTCTGGTCACCGGCGGAGCTGGGTTTGTCGGCTCCCACCTCTGCAAGCGGCTGCTGGATGAAGGGAGCGACGTCCTTTGTGTCGACAATTTCTTCACCGGCACCCGCCGCAATGTGCTTGAGCTGCTCGACAACAAGCATTTCGAACTGATGCGGCATGACGTGACATTCCCGCTGCATGTCGAGGTCGACGAGATCTACAATCTGGCCTGCCCGGCATCGCCGGTGCACTACCAGTTCGATCCCGTGCAGACGACCAAGACCAGCGTCATGGGGGCCATCAATATGCTGGGCCTTGCCAAGCGTCTGCGTGTGCCAATCCTGCAGGCCTCGACATCGGAGGTCTATGGCGATCCCGAGGTGCATCCGCAGCAGGAAGCCTATTGGGGCCACGTGAACCCGATCGGGCCGCGCTCCTGCTATGATGAGGGCAAACGCTGCGCCGAGACTTTGTTTTTCGACTATCGCCGCCAGCATGACCTGAAGATCAAGGTCATCCGCATCTTCAACACCTACGGGCCGAAAATGCACCCCAATGACGGGCGAGTGGTTTCGAACTTCGTGGTGCAGGCCCTGCAGGGCAGGGACATCACTATCTATGGCGACGGCAGCCAGACGCGGTCGTTCTGCTATGTCGACGACCTTGTGGACGCGATGATCCGCATGATGGGGACCGATGACAGCGTCACCGGCCCGATCAATACGGGCAATCCGGTCGAATTCACCATCAAGCAGCTGGCAGAAACCGTGGTCGACATGGTCAATACTGGCTCCCGGGTGGTCTATCAGCCTCTGCCGGTCGATGATCCCAAGCAGCGCCGTCCTGACATCACCAAGGCCAGGGACATCCTGGGCTGGGAGCCCAAGGTGCAATTGCGCGAGGGGCTCGCCAAGACCATCGACTATTTCGAAAGCCAGCTGGGTACCGTCGCCAAGGCGGCCGAATGATCGCGGACGAGCATTTCTCGCTCGCGGGCAAGAGAGTCTGGGTTGCCGGGCATGGTGGAATGGTTGGCGGCGCCGTGGTGCGCCGGCTGCGTTCCGAGGGTTGCCTCGTGGTTGGCCTGGACGAGCCGCGTGTGGACCTGCGTCGCCAGGATGCCGTGGAAGCCCTGATGGCCCGGCTCAGGCCGGACGCCATCGTGATGGCGGCGGCCAAGGTCGGCGGCATTCTGGCCAACGACACATATCCGGCCGACTTTCTCTATGACAACCTGCTGATCGAGGCCAATATCACGCAGGCGGCGCATGCCAACGACGTCAACCGCATGCTCTTTTTGGGCTCGAGCTGTATCTATCCGCGGCTGGCGCCACAACCTATCACGGAAGATGCCCTGCTGACCGGGCCGCTCGAGCCAACCAACGAGTGGTATGCGATCGCCAAGATCACCGGCATCAAGCTGGCCCAGGCCTATCGGCGTCAGCATGGGCGCGACTACATTTCGGCAATGCCGACCAATCTCTATGGCCCGGGCGACAATTTCGACCTGCAGTCCAGCCATGTCATGCCGGCACTGATCCGCAAGGCACACCTTGCCAAGCAGAAGGGCGAGCGCGAGCTGGTCGTCTGGGGTACAGGCAGCCCGCGGCGCGAGTTCCTGCATGCCGATGACTGCGCCGATGCGCTGGTTTTCCTGCTCAAGTCCTATTCGGGTGAGGAGCATGTCAATGTCGGATCGGGCGAGGACCTGACCATTCTGGAGCTGACGCAACTGGTCTGCGAGGTCGTCGGTTTCGACGGCACCATCACCCATGACCTGAGCAAGGCGGATGGCACGCCGCGCAAGCTGATGTCGGGCGACAAGCTGCGCTCCATGGGCTGGACCCCGCGCATCGCGCTGCGCGATGGCATTGCCGAAACCTATCAGTGGTTCCTCGACCATGTCGCGTGACGCCGCCTCCCATTCCATGCTGGGCATGCGCCTCGATGCTGTTGCGCCTTCGACCTATCTCGACGCCATCGTGGCGGGTGCTGCCGATGGGGAGGGTTTCTACTGCTGCGTCGCCAATGTGCATATGTGTGTGCTGGCGCATGACGACCCGGCGTTCCGCGACGTCGTCAATGGCGCGCGTTATGTCATCCCCGACAGCACCATCCTGCAGAGGGCGCGCTCGCTGCGACATGGCGCGGCGCCCATACCGACGCTGCGCGGCGCGGAAATGATGCTTGAGCTGGTGTGCGTCGCGGCCCGGCGCGGGGTCAGGATAGGCCTAGTCGGGGGCAGGGACGATGAGGCGCTGGCGCTGTTGATCGAGCGGCTGAAGCAGCGCGAGCCGGCTATCGACATCGCCTATGCCCATTCGCCACCCTTCCGCACCCTCACCGACGAGGAGGATGCGGTCATGGTGGCCGATATCCGAGCCTCGGGAGCGGGGCTGATCTTCGTGGGGCTTGGCTGCCCCAAGCAGGAGCGCTGGATGGCGGCCCATGTCGACCGCATTCCCGCGGCGATGATCGGGGTGGGTGCGGCTTTCGATTTCAATGCCGGGATTGTGCGCACATCGCCCGAATGGGTGCACAGGGCGGGGCTCGAATGGCTCTATCGCCTGACGCAGGAGCCCAAGCGGCTGTGGCGGCGCTACCTGTCGACATCGCCGCGCTTTGTGTGGCTGCTGCTGACCGACGCCATCGCCAGCCGCTGACGAGATTTCCTGCAGTTATCCCCGCTCCGGCGGGGCGGCCTATGCTTCCGCATCGCAACAAGAGATGTGGAGATAGTGATGCAGGACAGGTTTGTCGATCACGCCCGTAGCCTTCATGGTCCTGCCGACCATGGCTTTGCCATCGCACCAAACGACGCCGTCGACCTGGCCGAGGTGGCCAGGGCGATCTATGTGGGCGGGGCAGGGGCGCTGCGTGTGGTCACCGCGAGCGGCGCCGACCTGACGCTGGCGGGCCTCGCCTCGGGAACGGTGTTGCCGGTGCGCGTGCGCCGCATCATGGCCACCGGCACCACGGCGACAGCACTGGTGGGGCTCGTCTGATGCTCGGTGTCAGCCTGACGCGGGCGCAAGCGCCGGCCTGGTGGCCGGCCAATGCCATCTATGCCGCCGATTTCGTCAACCGGCGCTATATGCGCGCCGGTGTGCCGATTTCGGAGGGCTCGGCCATTTCGTTCAGCCGCAGTTCGAGCGCTTGGGCGCAGAACGCTGCGGGCCAATGGGTGGAATTCAGCGCCAATCAGCCACGCTTCACCCCGGGCGGGCTGATACTCGAGCCGCAGCGGGAAAATCTCATCCGCAACAATGCCATGGCCGGCGCCGTCGCCGGTACGCCCGGCACCCTGCCCACCCATTGGGCCCGCTTCCGCACGGGGACGCTCAACGAACCCGCCGTCGTCGGCACAGGACGCCGCGACGGGGTGGACTATATCGACCTGCGACTATCGGGAACGGCAAGCGGGAATAATGACCTGGGGGTGTTTGTTGAGCTATTGCTGCCCATGGCGGCAGGTAGTGGATATTGCCTTTCCGGCTTTTTCGAGCTCATCAGCGGATCGCTATCTGCCGCAAGTTTCGCCCACATGTCCTGCGGACGCTATCTTGACGGTACCTATGTTTCTGGCTCGCCGACGATTGATCTGAAGATGGTGGGGGCGTGGCAGAGGTACTCATTCAACGACAACGTCCCCGGTGCTGGCGTGAACCAAATACGACCATCGGTCGCTATGCGGCTAGGCGCCGGTCTGTCTATCGATGCTGTCGTCAGGATCGGGTGGCCGCAGCTCGAACTCGGTCCGTTCGTCAGCTCCCCTGTACTGTCCAGCGGTACGACGTTTGTCCGAGCCCCGGATAGCGCCACGCTGCATCTAGACGGCGGCCCTCAACAGCTAGTCCTCAGGTATGATGACGGCAATGAGGTTCAATTAAGCGGCCCCTATGCGGGCAGTGTGCCGGTCCCACAGGGCAGCAATGCACCCCGCGTAACATCCGCTTTTGCCGTGCCAGTAGTCTAGGATGCGGCTGCGGAGGCGACCTCGTTGATGGCTTCCCGGTATATGCCTTCCAGGCGAGCCAGGTTTGTGCTTGGTGTGTACAGCTGTTGATACTCAGCGTGTGCCGCGGATCCCATGCCCGGCAGCAAGTCAGGTCGTGCGAATGCGGCTTGAACAACCTGGGCCAAGTCCTCGATGTTGCCGGGTTCGAACGTGCGCCCGGTAATGCCGTCCCTTATCAGTTCCGCCAGTGATCCTATGCGGGATGCGATCACTGGCGTACCGACGCTGAATGCCTCCACCAGAGTCATGGGAAAACCCTCGTACCAGACGGAGGGCATAACCAGAGCCTGAGTTGTGGCCATGGCCAATCGGACTTGATCCGCAGGAAGGGCGCCTCGGAAGGTCACGTTTGACGGCGCTATCTGCTCGAGCGCCTCACGCTCAGGCCCATCTCCAATAATCGTGAGGGGAATGTGGGGCAACCTGGCCCAGCTCTCCACCAGAGTCCGAACGCCCTTCTCTGGAGATAGTCGACCGACGAAGACGACGCCTTGGCGATCCTGCATCGGACTAATCAGCGGGCCTGCAAAATTGGGTTTGACTGATATCCGTTCGGCCGGCAAGCCGCCTGCCACGAACTTGCCTTTGGCAAACTCCGTCAGGGCGATGAACCGATGAACCTGACGATGCCACGTCAGGTGGCGGTGCGCTCTTTGCTGAAGCCTCACTACAGCAAGCGAACCCAATGCCGACCCGCGATAGCACCTATACGCGGCGCCCCAGAGCTTGGCCCCATCAAGGCACTTCTCGCAGACGTGTCCGTCCCGCAGGAACAATGCGCCTGCGCAGAGGAGGCGATAGTTGTGGAGTGTTTGGACGACCGCCACCCCACGCTCGGCGGCGGCCTCGTGGATGGCCGGCGTTAGCAGTGGGAAGAAGTTGTGGATATGGACGACGTCGTAGTTAGCGGCATCGAGCAGGTGGTTCATCCAGGTCTTTCGTGTCGCATCATGCGGCGTACGAACGAAGGTTCGGATTTTGCCTGAAAGGCCTTGGATTTTGCTGTTCGAGACTAACTCGACATGCACATGATGCCCGGCATCCCTTAGTAACGCCGACTCTGCGGCAACTACGGTGTCTTCACCACCGCGGTGCTGATACTCATTGTGGATGATCAAGACCCTCATGTCTGCTCCCGGGGCGAAGAAGACGCCAAGAGGATAAACAGAAGGGTCCAGTAGAATACGTACATAGAGACGTTGTCCGTGGCGAAAAGGATCGCTGTATAGAGGGCGGCTCCCGATGCGAATGGACTTCTTCGGCTTATAGATAGGATTGCAGCCAGCACTATCCCGAGGCCGATAGCCCCATAATCGATCAGTATCCGTAGCCAATCATTGTGAAGGAGTGACACATGCGCAAATGACGCAACAGCAGACTCATTCATCATATCCGCCGTGGCGCCGAGCCCATTCCCAAAAATCCATTGTCCTAGATTCTGGTAATCAAGTTGGCTCTTCCATAGATAGTTGTAGATTTCGTAACGTCCTGACGTGAAGCTGTTTATGCTTGAGTATTCGCCCGTCAATTCGACATAATACGGATGAATGAACTCATATATGCTATTGATGAACACGCTTCCTATGCAGATGGCGGTCACCGACACCGCTAGGGCCGTGGTAACCAAGCGCCTAGTGGAACGACCCTTCGACCAAGAATAAATGACAGAAAAAGCGAACGATATCGCCATCGCGAGTATGGCAATTCTCTTGAACATTAGAATGCTCAATATCGCCGAAACTAACGCCAGCGAATGTCTTTTCCGATGATAGAAATATAACACTAGAATAGGCGTGAGAAGGCCGAAGGTTGTCTCCAGCGCAGCGCGCGATTGCCCTAGGCTGATGCCCAGGTCGCCAAGCTGCCCACCTCCCTTTTGAAACGCGTCTATTCCGCAGATAGCGGCAGAGACGAAGAGGGCAGGAGCCACTCTGCTGTCTACATCATATTTAGCGAGGAAAGGCGCGATGATCAGGACGACAGTTACCAGATCACGGGCGAAGAACGAGCTAGGAGCACCGCCAAGCAATGTCGCGGCAGCAAAGCCGAGGAAGGACAACAAGGCCAGTGTTGGACCCCAGGTGAAATGGGCCTTGCGCAGAACGGCTTCGACCAAGAGAAGTGCTGGGCATAGATAGACGAGATACCGGATCGCGCTGCCATCAGTGGACACAAAATAGACGACCACAAGAGCCACAAACGACCAAGCACCCCACTTAACGATGGGCTGATCTGCGACAAAATATCGTTCTCTATGGTTGGCATCTGCGCTACTGCCATCACTTCGAACCGTGGAGATTGCCGTCGTGATTTCGGTCGCATTCATTACCAGGGCCCTACCACACTACCGAGTGGAATTTCATAACCGGGTTCGAGAATTGCTTGCCGATCACGGTGTCCGTTATCAACTCTACTACAGTGGAAACGCGTCGAGTGAGCAGGCCAAAGGAGACGAAGCCGTCCCCGATTGGGCAGTAAGGCTCCCCGCCCGATACTTCGGCGATACTGAGCACTCGCTGCTGTGGCAAGACGTCAAGGGCGCTGTGCGCGGTGCTGCGCTGGTAGTCCTTGGGCAGCACAACAAGCATATTCACAACTACCCCCTGATCCTCAAGTCCCGCCTGCTCGGCAAGCCCCGGGTGGCGTTCTTTGGGCATGGGCGGGGGTTTCAGGCTGAGAACCCCAGGGGCCTGGGGGAGCGCTTCAAGCGGTTTTGGGCGAGCAAGGTGGACTGGTGGTTTGCCTATACGCCCGAGGGGGCGCGGGCGGTCGGCGATGCGGGCTTTCCGCCGGAGCGGATCACCGTTTTTAACAATGCAATAGACACCTCCGACATCAGCCGGACCCTTGCCGAAATCTCCGACGAGGACGTCGCGGCCCTGCGGGCGAGCCTGGTCGGCGGGTCGGAGCATGTTGGCGTCTATGTGGGTGGCATCTATGCGCATAAGCGCATCGGATTTCTCATTGAGGCGGCGCGGCGCATCCGCGCCCGGGTGCCCGATTTCCACCTGCTGGTGATCGGCGGCGGGCCCGATGCGCATCTGGTGCAGGCCGCTACGGCCGAGCATGACTGGATCCACGCGCTTGGGCCCCGTTTCGGACGCGACAAGTCGCTGCATGTGAAGCTGGCGCGTGCGTTCCTGATGCCTGGTCTGGTCGGATTGGCGGTGCTCGACGCCTTTGCCTATGGCACCCCGATGGTCACGACCGACCTGCCATATCACAGCCCGGAATTCGAATACCTGCGGGATGGAGAAAACGGGCTGGTGGTGGCGGAGGCCGACAGCGCCGATGCCTATGCGGCTGCCGTGACCCGCGTGCTGACGGACGACGATTTGCGCGCCAGGCTGGCGGCGGCCGGGGCGGCCGATGCCCGTGTCTATACGATCGAGAACATGGCGGAGCGATTTGCACAGGGCGTGCTGATGGCCCTGCGCCAATAGGTGGGGGGTCATGGGCGAGGGGATGCCCATCTAGCGCCGCAGCAGCTTGCGGGCGGCGAAATAGGCCTTGTAGCCGAGCGGCGTGTGGATGGCGCGGAATTGCGCGCGCTCGATCGGCGACATGCCGGTGCCGATGCCGCGGGACAGCATATCGTCGATCCAGGCCAGGCTAGGCGGATTGTTGACCTCGATGGGGCTATCGGCCGGAGCGGTGACGCCCAGCACGACATCATAGATGGCGGCCAGGTCGGCGGTGATCTTGTCCACCGCATAGCGGGAGGCGACCCAGTCTCGACCGTTGTCGCGCACGCGCTGGCGCAGGGCGCCGTCGCCCATCAGTGCAATCATGGCCTTGGGCACGGCTGCCGCATCCAGCGCAACCACGCCGCCCTGGCCGTGGCCGATGACTTCGAGTTGGCTGTTGTCGCGCAGGGGAGTGCTCAGGGTTACGACCGGCACGCCGGCCAGCATGGCCTCGCACAGCACCATGCCGAAGCTCTCGCCGATATGGGCGAGGTGGAGGAAGCTGTCCAGCACGCTGAAATAGCCCTGCAGTTGCTTGTCGTTGGACGTGGTCGGCAGGAACAGGATGCGATCGCGCACAGGCTGGGGCAGGGCCTCGACCCGGCCGGGATAGGAAGCGGGCGCACCCACAAGCAGCAGGCCGACATCATGCCCTGCCTCAACGACCTGACGGAAGGCGTTGAGAATCTCGGGGTCCCATTTCGGCTCGAGCGGCTGGCCGATACGGCCGAACAGGAAGCGCCCGGCCGGGACGCCGAACTTGGTGCGCAATGCGGCGCGCTCGTCGGCCGGCAGGGGATGGATGGAGTCAATGTCGACGGCGTAGGGCAGCAGGAAGGACAGCTTGTTGGCGGCCTTCCGGCCGGCCCAGCTGCGCCACTTATGGGCGCACCAGCGGCTGAGCTGGCAGTGGGCGTCGATCAGTTCGCCGCCCTCGGTCCAGTCGTAGCGGGCGAAGACGTTGGTTTCCACGACCTTGGCGCCGGTGCTGCGCAGTTGGCGCAGGATGGCCGTCTCGCCGGCATCGGGCCGGCCCGTGCGGTGGATGTGAACGATGTCGGGCTTCCAGACCGTCGCCTCATCGAGCGCGGTCGCCAGGGTCTTGTCGCCGGAAACGACGAAGGTCTCGATATTGCGCGCCGCCAGATGCGCCTGACGGGGGCCACCGTTGCGATGCGCCAGGAAGGCGACGTCGGCGCCGCGCGACTGCATGCCAATGGTGAGATTCTGCGCAACTCGCTGGGTGCCACCGATGCCAAGATCGGTCGCGACAGTGAGAATTCTCATGACTTGGACTCCAGGGGCGGCTGGGCCGCGCGAAGGGACAGGGTCGCGACATGCGCCATCGCCACGTAGATGATGGCCGCGAGCAGGTAGGCATAGACCATGCCGGCGACGCCCATGCTGTTGGCCAGGATGGCGGCCAGGACGATGTAGAGCAGGGGCGGCAGGACCTTGCTGGGAATGTAGGGCTTGAGGTTTTTCACCACATGCCCGTGCAGCAGATAGCAATCGCCGATGATGTAGACGGCCGAGCCCAGCATCATCACGGCCAGCAGCCAGCCATATTGGGCAAAGCGCGGTTCGGACATGATGCTCAGGATCGGCCCACCCGCCACCAGCGCGATGACGAAGGCGAGGAGACCGATGCCTGCCAGCATCAGTGAAATCCGGGTGACGATGGCATGGCCCCTCGCCACGCCATCCGCCGTTCCCAGGGCCGCATGCTTATAGATATCGGGGATGTAGGCGCGGTTGAGGACGGAATAGACGGCGGTGAAGGCGTTCTGGCTCAGAGTCACGATGATGCCGAACAGGGCCACCATGTCGAGATCGAGCATGGCAGCGGCAAGCCAGCGGTCCGCCACCCGCAGCAGCAAAGCGGGGCCGGTCCAGATGATCAACGGCGTGGCGAAGGCGAGGAGGCTCCAGGCCAGGGTTCGGGCGGCTGAGACCGACGATGCCGATGTCTGCGGCAGCCTAAGGCCGGCAAAGCGGAGGAAGGCCAGCAGGTGCAGGATATCGACCGCGAAGATCAGCCCGGCGGCGAGCAGGACCATGGCCGTAACCGACATGGCGTAGGCGCCGGCAACCAGCGCTGCGATCAGCAGGGCCAGGCCCGGCAGGATCATGGCGATCGAGGCACGGATGCGGTTGAAGGCCACATTGTCCATCTCGGTGATGAGCGCATTGGTGCCGGTAGCTATGCCGAGTAGGATGGCGCCGGCGAGCGCCGTCTGGTCCAGCACCAGTTCGCCGACCTGCACCTGGGCGCCGAGCAGCGTCATCACCGCAATGGCCGGCAGGGCCACCAGAACGGGCAGGGTGAGGAAGGCCAGCAGCACCAGAAGAAACGACCGCCCATCCCCCGTATCAGCGGACGGATAAAAGCGCGCAAAAGCGGAGACGCCGACATTGTGCCAAACGATGCGCACAAAAAGCGACACGCTGAACAGCACGGTATATTCGGCAAAATGCGCGGCACCCATCAGCGCGAAAAGCGCCTTGGCGGTGCCCAGGGTCGAGAGGAATGCCACCGAATAGAGTGCGAACTGCGCAATCCGCGAGGTCAGCATGCGACGTAGCAATTGCGACATGGTCATGGATCCAGTGGCATCCGGCTGATCGACCGCAGTGCTTTCAGGCCTCTTTCATCACCATGGAGGTCTGCATCACCTTGAGGTCGGCCCGCACCATTTCGCGGGCGAGATCGCGGACGCTGGTCTCGTGTTCCCAGCCGAGCCTGGTCTTGGCCTTGGTCGGATCGCCGAGCAGCAGTTCCACCTCGGTGGGCCGGAAGTAACGGGGATCGACCTCGACAAGGACGTTGCCAGTGGCGGTATCGATGCCCTTTTCGTCGATGCCGCTGCCTCTCCACTCGAGCGTAATGCCGACATCTTCAAACGCCCATTGCACGAAATCACGGACCGGTGTGGTCGTGCCGGTGGCGAGCACATAGTCGTCGGGTTCGTCCTGCTGCAGCATCAGCCACATGCCGCGCACATATTCGCGCGCATGGCCCCAGTCGCGCTTGGCGTCGAGATTGCCCAGATAGAGCTTCTGCTGGCGGCCAAGGTGGATGGCCGCCACTGCCCGGGTGATCTTGCGCGTGACGAAGGTTTCACCGCGCAACGGGCTTTCGTGATTGAACAGGATGCCGTTCGACGCGTGCATGCCATAGGCTTCGCGGTAGTTCACGACGATCCAGTAGGCATAGAGCTTGGCCGCGGCATAGGGCGAGCGCGGATAGAAGGGTGTCTTCTCGCTCTGGGGCACTTCCTGGACGAGGCCGTAGAGCTCGGAGGTGGATGCCTGATAGAAGCGGCTCTTCTTTTCGAGGCCGAGGATGCGGATGGCCTCCAGCAGCCGCAATGTGCCGGTGCCATCGGCATTGGAGGTATATTCGGGTGTCTCGAAGCTGACCTGGACGTGGCTCTGGGCAGCCAGGTTGTAGATTTCGTCTGGCTGCGTTTCCTGCACGATACGGATCAGGTTGGTGGAGTCGGTCATGTCTCCGTAGTGCAGTACGAAGCGTGGGTCTTCAGTGTGGGGATCCTGGTAGATATCCTCGATGCGGCCGGTATTGAACGAAGACGAGCGGCGCTTGACCCCGTGCACCTTGTAGCCCTTGCCGAGAAGCAGGTGGGACAGATAGGCACCGTCCTGTCCGGTCACGCCGGTAATGAGAGCAGTCTTGGTGGCTTTGGTCATTGTGTGCTCCATTGCGGCCAGTCTGGCCGCCGTAAGTCGTGCCGAGGCCGCCCGGCGACCGCTATGTCGGGCCTGAATCAGTAAGCATCGTCGTAGTAGCCGCCGTATTTCTGCCGGTAGGCGCGGGCTGACTCGTCCTGCTGGTTCAGGGCACAGAAGATCTCGGCTTCCGGCCTCTTGACCGCGCTCAGATTGCTGATGGCCTTCTTGGCATCGAGCTGGCTGGTACTGGCCCATTTGGTGCAGAAGATAATCACGTCCGCGAACGGGGCGATGTATAGCCCGTCGATCACCGGTCCGATCGGTGGGGTATCGAGAATGACGATGTCGAAGGTGGCCCTTGCCGCCTTGATCAGCTTGACGAAGGACGCGCCGGCAAGGAGCTGATCGGTCGGCAAGTCGCTGCGTCTTGCACCCAGGATGATGGTCGCCTGAGTCAGCGAGTCAGACGCGGCAATCGATGATATGCCAAGCGACGAGCCAGCTTCGGTGTTCAGGAATTCGTAAAGGCCCATCGAGGGCTCAAGACCAAGTTGACGATGCACGCTCGGCTTGCGCAGGTCGCAGTCGATGATCACGGTTGTGCGTCCAGAAAGCGCATAGGACCGGGCCAGGGCGAGGGCAATGGTGGTCTTGCCTTCGTTAGGGGCCGTCGATGACACCATGACGACGCAGCCGCTTTCCTCTGCTCCGGCCCTGCTCAGGCTTCGTCCGTGCTGGTCAACCATGGCCCTGATGCGGCGCAGAGATTCCGCAAACATGGACAGGGGTGACTTGACCACCAGATCGGCCAGACTGGCGGAGTCAGCCAACAGCTTGGCCCGCGGTACTGCCGCGGCCACCCTGACCTTGAGCACGGCTTCCAGTTGTTCTTCGCTGGTGAACCCGCCAATCAGGTTTTCGTAGAGGAAGGCGAGACCAATCCCCAGTCCGAGCGCGGCAAGGGCGGTAAGGGCGATCATGAAAAGCCGGTTGGGAAACGAAGCAGACCGGGGCGGCAGAGCGGCGGAGACGACGCGGCTGTCCGCGATCTGCAGTGTGGACTGTGCGTCCAGGTCCTGCACGCGTCCCAGCAAGGTCTGGTACTGGCTGCGGGCGAGTTCCGCGCTTTGCTGCAATTCATAGATCTGCGCGAGGACGTCGGCGGGCAGGGCGCTGCTCACCACTTCCTGGCGCATCTGCTGGCGCATGGTTTCTTCAGCGGTCTGCGTCTGTGCCACCGTTTCCCTGAGGGCCGAAACCTCGCTGCTGGCGGTGTTGCGCATCTCGTCTTCGATGCGCTGCAATTCGGCGCGCAGGTCGATGGCTGCGGGGGACTCTGCGTCCGCGCCGAGCCGATTGGCCAGGGCCTGACGCTGTTGCTCAAGGAGACTTAGCGACTCGGACTGGAGTGTGCCCACGAGGGTCTGCCAGTTGTCCTCCGCCAAGCTGGACTGCACCAGGCTGAGTGTGGCGCTGGTTTGTGCGCGGGTGTCGCGCAGTTCTCGAATGGACTGCTGCATGGCCGCAAGATCGGACCGGCCACTTTCCTCGGCAATGCGCTGGATGTTCTCCGAGATGAAAGTATCGAACGAGCCCTCGGACTGGATGATGGCCTCTCGCGCTTCCACGATACGCGCCTGCAGGATATCGCGCGAGGTCATCACGCTGCTCACCTTGGAGGCGAGCTGATCCTCGATGTAGACGCGAGCTGTGGCGTTGGCGAGTGCGGCGGCTTTGGCCGGGTCTTCAGAACGGGCCTGCAAGGCGATCAGATAGGTCAGTCCGCGCCGTTGCGCCGAGATCGATCCGGCGAGCTTTGACAAGGTCTGATTGAGCGCCGCATCGCCGGTGGGCAGGGTGGGCGCGGCGATGCGCAAGAATGAGAGCAGGCGATCACGCAGACCGAATGAGACCCCAAACTCATCGTCGGCAAGCAGGCTCTCGGCCTCGATGACTTTGAGCAGGATGTTTTCGGAGCGCAGGATTTCCACTTCGCTGTCGATGCGGGCGTTGTCGGCAGAGGCGCTGGTCATCTGCGCCTCGGGATCGAGCAGGTTCTTGCTGCTTGGATCTACGAGGATCAGCGCCGAGGCGGTGTAAACCGGCGTGAGCGTGAAGGCTACGATGCCCGCCGCCGCCGTTCCGATGAGGACTGTCAACAAGATGAGCCGAAACTGCCGGCGCAACAAGCTTAGAATGCCGCGCAGATCGATTTCGGACTCATTCATATTGACGTTCCCAATGGGTATAAAGGAAATCTGCGCAGACTGATCTCGAGTTTCTCGAACTAGTCTGACGGCATGATCACATCAAGTACGATCCGACACACCAACATTTAGAAAGAATGGTTTCTCGCCAGGCCGTAGACGGACTGCGGTCAGAATGCCGGTGGCGAAGGCGCCAGTGTCGATGTTGATGGTCCTTCCCGTGATCCTGGGGCTCTGGGTGGGCGTATGGCCGTGGACAAGCAACGGACCATCGGTGGCTCCTTGCTGCTCGTCTCCGTCCTGATCACGGATCCACAGCAGGTCGTCTTCTTCCTGATCCTCTAGCGGCACGCCTGCCCGCAATCCGGCATGAACGAGGACCAGGCCCGGAAAGGACAGCACGACGGGCAGCTTTCTCAAAAAATCCAGGTGCTGGGGGGGGATGTGGCTTTGCAGCAACCCTTTACGCTCCCTGGCCCCAGCCGCCATATAGGCCGAGGTGTCGATGCCGTAGGAAATCAGAGTCTCAAGGCCTCCGAAATCCAGCCAGCGGTCAGCTGAACGCGGCTCGGCGATGTGATCGAGCATCATCACCTCGTGGTTTCCGGCGAGACAGACCCGGGAGAAGCCTTCTGGCACCCCGCTCAGAAGGAAATCCAGCACACCTGCCGAGTCGACGCCCCGATCAACATAGTCGCCGAGGGAGACGATCAACTTGGTGCCTTCAATATTGGCAGCATCGGCCAGAATTTTCTGATGCAGAAGGCGTAACTGTGCAAGGCATCCATGCACATCGCCGATGGCATAGACGGCCGCAGGCCATTCCGGGACCTGCAGGCGCGGCCTGGTGATGGCCGCAGTCGTCTCGACGCCATGTCCAAATAGCCGCTTTAGTCCGAAAGCCATGTCATGCCCTCTGCTTGGGCGATGCGAGCGCACTCGTGCCGCAAGCCAGAATGGCCAGGAAGAGCACCGCGTTAGCCGGTATTTCGATACTGAAGTCGGCGAGCGCGTGCACGCCGACCACAGTCACGGCGCCCAGGCCCGTCGCCAGGGGAGCAATGACATTGCTTCCGCTATTGGCGCGCAGGAAACGCCCGATCATCATTGCCGTGAGGAAAGCCAAGATGAGCATTGGTATCGAACCAACCACGATTCCCATCTCGCTCCATAGCGTAAGATAGGTGTTGTGCCCCAGTGACCAGGTGAAATCGACGTTGACCGGTGGGCGGTGAACAAGCTGGAAAGCCTGTTCAAAGCTGCCGCCACCCCAGCCGGTGAACGGTCGCTGCGCGATCAGCTCGATGATCTGGGCATAGAAGTTGCTGCGGATCTGGCTGTCGCTTGCCAGCAGCACGACGCGATCCAGCATACGGTCCCCGGCGATCAGGAAAGCTGCGCCCCCCACCAACAGTGCGCCCGCGACAGCCAGGCCCAGGACGCGCGTGCGGCCCTGGGCCTTGGTGAGCATCAGGCAGAAGCCAAGGGCAGAGCCAACAGCACCTGCGAACAGGCCCATGCGCGATTGGGTGGCGAGGAGGGTCAGGCCGAGCATCGCAAAGGCGAGGGCGTATAGCAGCAGCGTGCTGACCGTGCCGCTGACGCGGCCGTCGTCGACATGCTGCCGACTGCGGACCACAAGAACGCTGGCACATCGCACTGCGGCTATGACCGCCCCAAGGGAGAGAAAGGTGGCAAAGGAATTGCGGTTCACGAAGGTGCTGGTTGCGGAGCCCAGATAGGCCCATTTGGGCATGCCGAGGATGGTGTCCCCACTCTGCAGGCTGACCATACCATAGGCGGCGTAGATGACGACGACGACCAACAGCGCATCCAGCAGCAGCGTGCGCCGGTTCTCATTTGCGAGAACCTGCAGCAGCAGAAAAAAGAAGAGGCCATAGGTGAGCTGACGGATCAGCGTCAGCACGGTCATGCCCGGGGCAATGGAAATCTGCCCGGACCGCAGGGTGACATCCGGTGCTTCAATGACCAGGAAGCCGCCGAACATGCCGCCGATCGGCAGGACCTGCACCACCAGAGCGATACAGAATACGCCAAGACCCGCAGCGCAAATGAAGCCGAACCGCGGTGTTGACCTGAAATCCTCCCCCAGGCGCGCCAGCGAGACGGCATATATGGCTCCCAGCAGGCCCACATAAACAGCGGCCATGCCCCAGAAGAACGGACGCACGCTTGCCAGCGGCAGGGGGACCAGGGCGACCAGCACCAGCAGCAACCAGAAGAGCTTCTGGTTCAACCCGGTCTGCCGGGTGCCGGCGCCGCGACGGGATCGGCCGCGGGGCTTTCCCGCCGCCAGGTTGATCGTCGACATTGGGATCTCGGACATGCTGGTCACCGCGATTTCGACAAGGCAGAGCGCACGTGATTCAGGAAGTCCTGCTGGCTCTGCGTCGACAGTGTCTCCACGATCGCCACTATTCGGTGCCTGAAGCCTGTGTCGGTTGTGTAACGGCGGGCAATTGAGGCAATGCCGCGCGCGCTGAGCACCAGCATGCTCAGGTCCGATTCATGAGCCTGCAGTACAGCCGGCTGAAGTTGGTCCAGGTGCGCTTCGGCCAACGCAACGCGCAATTCGGCGATCCACTGCTCGTTGGCGCCGGTCAGTTGGGAACGCCGCAGGGCGTCGTTCATCTCGGCGAAATTGCTCGTCCAGGAGAGTGCCAGCGCCTCGACATACCAGGCAAAGGATGCAGCCGGAGCGTTTGTCGTCACCGCCCTGGCCAGCGCCAAGCAAGTCGGCGCCATGGCGCTCTTTGTGCCCTCATCAAGGTAGCGCATGGCCAGCGCGTTGGGAGCTTTCAGGACGTTGGCGCAGTCGAGCAGGTTGACATTCTCTGTGGCAATGGACCAGCCGGGATGGGGAGCATCGATCGTCCAGTTCGCCACGCGCGCGAAACTGGTGTCTCCCCCGACCAGATACGCATTGCTTTCGACATACATTGCCGCGGCGCCGGTCGCGAGCAGAGCCAGGCTCAGCGCTACAATTGAAGATTGGATGCCCAGCTGCATGTTGGTCCCGTTCGATCAGCGTGGTGCGCATTCGTCGGCAACGCGCACCGTAAGTTCCTGCGGCCACAATGCACACAATGCATATGACGGGTTTTGGCTTAAAGATTGCCTACAAGTGCCTGCGGAATCGCCAGTAACACGTGTTCACGCTGGCAGACAGCCAAAGTGCGAAAGTGATTGGCTTTCGTCCACAGTGGCAGAGGGTTAGTGCCTCGCCGCCGGCTGGACTGATCAGTCAGAGACGAAACTACTAACCTGCGCCACGAGACCTCGGTGGTTGGAGCCGAAGTTCTCTTCGGTGGCTCGGATCGTCTCGATCTGCAGCCCACCGCGGGTGTAAATGCTGTCTATCGGTACGCCGAGGCCGCCCAGCCGCACTGGCCAGGTTGCAGGATAGGCGGGTGCGGGAATTAGGGCGTTTCGTCGGATGAAACGTGCGACGCTGTCCGACCATGGCGCGGCATTGAAGTCGCCGGCAACCACCAGCGGGCCCTCGATGCCCTCCAGGATATGAGACACTTGCCATAGCTCAGCGACGGCCGCCCCGTCATGGTAGGGCTTGCTCAGGTGCAGGGCCGCCACGGTGACGGTTCTGCCATCGATGGTGGTCGTCGCCGAAACGAACCGCTCCCTTTCATACGGACCGAGCAGGTGCACCGTGGCATTGGCGAGTGGCGTCCGGGACAGCACCGTCAGGTCGCATGTGGCGGTGTTTTCGCAACCAACCCGATAGGGAAGGGCCCTTTCCAGACGTTGCAGGGCGCGCTCGATGCCAGGGCTCTCCATGAGCACCACGAGATCGAAACCCGATTCCTCGATATATTCTGCGACGTTCTCGCCTTGCTCGCTATTGGCCAGCACGTTGAAGCTGAACACCTCAAAGCGCGTTGCGGGGTCGGTGGCGGCGGCCCTCGAAGCGCGCTGACCCTGGATAATCCAGCCACCATGCGCCAGGCTGGCGGCGATGATCAGCAACATGCCGATCGCCCGCCACCGGGCTCCCACGGCGAAAAGCAGCAGGGGCAGGATCAGTGCCGCCACAGCAAGGTGAAAGCGCAATGAGTGGAAGACGTCCTGCAGAGGGAAGTCGGAGTTTATGCTGGCCAGCAACAGGACGACCGCCGCTGCAGCGGACGTTGCCGTGAACAGCCCGCGCAGCTCGTACTGAACGGCCGGGGTCGGTGCTCTTGTTTGCATGGGGCGCTAATCCGCCGCTATCATTTTGGCCGTCAAGGTGCTGGCCGCTTCAGAAGCCGCCTTCATCCGGGCATCGCAGTCGTCTCTGCCGGACGGAAGCCATGCGGCAAGTAGGGTACCGCACATTGCAGGGATTTCAATCCTTGCGGTTGGGCGAAGTGGTCGCCGCGTCCTCTTGCACCAACTCGAAAAAGCGGATGGCCTCTGGGCTGAAGGTATTGCGCCCCAGCTTCTGGGCGAGGATACGTCGCAAATCAACCGGGGCCTTCGCGGCACGATCGCTTGCCCCAACCCTCTTCACACCAAGACGCATTCCCGACCCCCCACCGGCCAATATACCCGGTGCGGCCGCGAGGGCAACCGTTCGGGCCCGCTCTCCACATGAGTCTGATGTTTCAAGGTTGCTCGATAGAGGCGTCAATGCTAGATGCCCACACCGTGTGCCGGTATAGCTCAGTTGGTAGAGCACCTGATTTGTAATCAGGGGGTCGCGGGTTCGAACCCTGCTGCCGGCACCAGAAATCTCCAGCATTCGTGCGCTCCAGCCGTCGGCATTGGCGTGGTTCCCAGACGTTTCGGCGATGTCGATCGGCGGTGCCGTGTCCAGCGTCCGCCAGGCGGCAGGCCATTGGCCCGAACCTTCACATCGTCGCCCCTCACTGGACCCGCATCGCCAATGCAATTCGCGGATCCAGTATTGAGGTCGCCGCCCTGTCGATAGTCACGGGGCAGCCGCAGCTCTGGCTCAGATCGGGTAGTGGATTGGGCCGTCCTGTACCGTGATCCAGCGCAGCTCGGTGAATTCGGCGATACCCGCCTTGCCACCAAACCGACCATATCCCGAAGCCTTGACGCCTCCGAACGGCATTTGCGCCTCGTCATGCACGGTCGGGCCGTTGACGTGGCAGATGCCGCTTTCGATGCGGGCTGCTACGCTCATTGCACGGTTGATGTCCCGGCCGAAGACTGCCGCGGAGAGGCCATACTCGGTGTCGTTGGCGACCCGCACGGCTTCATCGATGCTGCCCACGCGGATAACCGCAACCACCGGGCCGAATGACTCGTCGCGATAGAGCTTCATGCCCGGCGTGACGCCATCGACCACCGTTGCCTGCATGATCGTGCCGTCAATGCCTCCACCAGCGACGATACGAGCGCCCTTTGCCACCGCGTCCTTGACCAGTGCATCGATGCGCTGGGCGGCGCTGAGGTCGACCAGGCATCCGAGCGGGGTATTGCCTTCGCGCGGGTCGCCGGCCCTGAGCGATGACGCCTTGGCTGCCAATGCGGTCACGAACTGGTCGGCGACCTTGTCGTCGACCACGATGCGTTCGGTCGACATGCATATCTGGCCCTGGTTCATGTAGGCGCCGAACGCCGCAGCCGCGACAGCCTGTTCGAGGTCGGCATCATCGAGCACGACGAGGGGCGCCTTGCCTCCCAGCTCGAGCAGAGCAGGCTTGAGGTTGCGGGCGGAAAGTTCGGCAATGTGGCGGCCGACACGGGTCGAGCCCGTGAAGTTGACGCGGCGAATGGCCTTGTGGGCGATCAGCGCCTCGACCAGTTCGGGAGCATCCTCGGGGGCGTTGGAGACGACGTTGAGCACGCCGGGCGGCAGTCCGGCTTCGAGCAACGCGTCGGCGATGAGCCGGTGGGTCCGCGGGCAGATCTCGCTCGACTTGAACACCACGGTATTGCCGCAGGCCAGGGGCGTGGCGAGCGAGCGCACGCCGAGGATGACCGGGGCATTCCATGGGGCAATTGACAGCACGACACCGGCGGCCTGACGAACGCCATAGGCGGTGGAGCCTGGCCGGTTACTCGGGATGATTTCGCCTGAGATCTGGGTGGTGAGCGAGGCAGCTTCCCGCAGCATTTCGGCGGCGAGCATGACATTGAAGCCGGCCCAGCCGGCAGTCGACCCAGTTTCGGCGCCCATAGCGGCGATGAAATCGTCGGTGCGAGCCTGCAGGCGATCAGCTGCAGCCAGCAGGATCTTGCGGCGGGCGGCGGGGGCGGTCTTGCTCCAGGCCGGGAAGGCGGCGGCCGCCGCGTCGGCGGCGCGCAGGGCATCTTCGATGGTGGCCGCAGCGGCGCGGGTCGCCAGTTCGCCGGTCATGGGATTGTTTCGCTCGAAGGTGCCGCCGCCAGTGGCTTGGGTTTCCTCGTTGCTGATGAGCAGGCCTAGATCGGTCATGTGGGAACTCCGTTCAATAAGAGGGGTGGGTGGCGCGCTTGCGCCGAGAAAGGCTTCCTGCACCGCCGGGTCGCTGCGCAGAGCGTCGGCTGTGCCGGTGCCGGTGATGCGGCCTGCCTCCATGAGGTAGCCGCGATGAGCGATGGCGAGGCTCGCTTTGACGTTCTGCTCCACGACGAGCAGCGCAATACCGGTCTCACGGATGCGCCCCAATGCGGCGAAGAGTTCTGAGGTGACGATGGGCGCTAGGCCCAGGCTCGGCTCATCGAGCATCAACAGACGCGGGCAACTCATCAGGGCGCGGCCAATAGCCAGCATCTGCTGCTCGCCGCCCGACATGGTGCGGGCGATCTGCTTCTGCCGTTCGGCTAGGCGCGGGAATAGAGACAGCACCAGATCGCGCTGCCGCGTTTCATGTGGCCTAGCGTGCCGCGTATAAGCGCCCAGCTCAAGATTTTCGGCGACCGTGAGGTCGCCAAAAATGCCGCGCGCCTCGGGAACGAGGGCGATGCCCTGTTCGAGATATCTGTGTGGCGGCAGACCGAGCAGGTCGGTGCCGCCCAGGCTTACCCGTGCGCCCGGGGCCGGCCGCACCAATCCGGCAATGGCCTTGAGCAGGCTCGACTTGCCGGCGCCATTGGCGCCGAGCACAACGACGGTTTCGCCATCGGCGACGTCGATGGAGACGTTGTCGAGGGCGAGATGCTTGCCGTAGTGCAGCGAGATGGGACCGGCGCTAAGCATGGTCGTCCCCGAGGTAGGCGCGGATGACTTCGGCGTCAGCCAACACTTCGGCCGTGGGACCATCGGCGATCTTGCTGCCGGCATTCATGACGATGCAACGGCTGCAAAGGGCGCGCACGGCATCCATCACATGCTCGACGAGCAGAATGGTGATGCCACGCTGGCGCAGCGAGGTGATGAGGTCGATGCCGGCGCGCAGTTCTGTCGGATTGAGGCCTGCGAGCCATTCATCCAGCAGCAACAGGCGGGGATCGCTTGCCAGGGCTCGGGCAAGCTCCATGCGCTTGAGGTCAATATAGGTGAGGCTATCGGCGGGCTGCCCGGCGCGGCCGGCAAGTCCGACATCGGCGAGGAGGTCGGCAATGCGGGTCTCCGCCGCCTTGCCCCAGAGCGGTTCCTTGCGGAAGGCCAGGGCCGCCAGCACGTTCTCGCCCACGCTGAGGGAAGGCAGGGCGCGAACGAGCTGGAAGGTGCGGGCAACGCCGCGATGGGCGATGCGCTCGGGACGAAGCGTGCTGATGGCGTCGCCGGCGAGGGCGATGGTGCCGTCCGAAACCGGCAGATAGCCCGAGATCATGTTGAGCGCTGTTGTCTTGCCCGAGCCATTGGGGCCGAGGAGGCCCACTGTCTCGCCTTCGAGCAGGTCGAATGAGAGCCCGTTGACTGCGGTAAGGCCGCCGAAGCGCTTGGTGACTGACTTGAGCGAGAGGAGGGTCATGTGCGCGCCTCCCTACGGCTGAGGCGGGTCCAGAGACTTTCGCCAGCCGCCAGTACGCCATTGGGCAGCACAAAGACGATGGCGATGAACAGCAGGCCCAGGATGATTGAATAATGGTTGGGGAAGTTGGCGCTCAACCATTCGAACAGCAGGAACAGTGGGACAGCGCCGAGCAGCGGCCCGAACAGCCGGTTGGGCCCGCCCAGCAGGGCCATGATGACGACAAGGAAGCTGGTGGTCGGATTGAACACGATGGACGGCTCGATATAGGTCCAGCGTGGCGCCTGGATGGCGCCTGCCAGTGTCATGATCACGCAGGATATGGAAAACAGCGTCAGCTTGGTGCGGGTGATGCGAATGCCCAGATGGCTGGCCACCACCGGGTCGTCGCCGATGACCCGCAGCGCAAGCCCGATGCGGGATTGCCGCACCCAGTAGGCCATGCCCAGCGTCGCCGCCAGCAGCGCCAGCAATTGCCAATAGATGTGTTCGGGCCCCAGCGGCAGAAAGACGTAGCGGCCGAGCGTGCGGGTGACGTTGACCTCGTAATAGGTCACCAGCTGGCGCACCAGTTCGGTGAGACCGAAGGTGAAGATGACGAAATAGATGCCGGCAAGCCGCAGCGTGGCGAGCCCGACGATCAGGGCCACGACGAGGCCGATGACAGCCGCGACGAACAGGACGACGGGATAGGGCAAGGTCTCGCTCAGGACGGCGACGGTGTAGGCGCCGAGGCCGAAGAAGGCTACGGTAGCGAGCGAGATGTAGCGGGTGGGGCCGGAGAACATGGCCCAGGCCGTGGCGAGCACGCCATAACCGAGGACGCCGATGCCAAGGCCGAGCGGGTAGGGACCAGCAAAGCTGGGCACGAAGGCGAGCGCCACGAGTGCGACGAGGGCAAGGACGAATTTCATCGCGCGGCCTTTCCGAACAGGCCCTGCGGCCGCACAACGAGCACGGCGAGAAAGATGAGATAGGTGGCGGCGAGCGTCAGGCCCGGATCGATGAAGCTGGCAACCAGCGTCTCGACCAGTCCAAGGATAAGCCCGGCGGCCAGCGCGCCCATGAGGTTGCCGACGCCACCCATGATGACCACGATCAGCGCCTTCATGGTGAAGATCACGCCCATTGTGGCCGAGAAGGTCAGATACATCGAGACCACCACGCCACCGGCCGCGGCGAGCGCCCCGCCGATGGCAAAGGCGAACCGCGCGACGCTGTCGACATCGATGCCGACAAGGGGCGCCGAAGCCGGATTGGCGGCGACGGCGCGGATGACGGTGCCGAAGCGGGTACGGGTCAGCACCAGCCACAGGCCAAGCCCGAAGGTGATGGCCAGCCCGAAAGCCAGCAGGCGATTGGCGGCAATGGTGGTGCCCAGGATATCGACTGGCACGGCAAGGTAGCTGTAGCTCATGAAGCCGGAGCCGAAGATCACCAGCGCCACGCCCTGGATGACAAAGAGCAGACCGAAGGTGGCAAGGATCGAGTCGCCCTCAAGTCGACCTCGATCCCGCGACCGGCGGGCCAGTGGCTGCAGCATCACGGCATAGATCAGCCAGCTCAGCGCGAAGCCGGCGGGGATGACGATCAGCATACCTAGCAGCGGATTGATGCCGAGCGCCGTGAACAGCACGAAAGCGCCAAAGCTGGCCGCGATGATGATGTCGCCATAGGCCAGGTTCATGATGCGCGCGACGCCATATTGCAGCGTCAGGCCCATCGCCACGAGGGCATAGGTGCCCCCGAGGACGAGGCCGGTCAGGATGGCGCTGAAGAGCATGGAGGCTCCGGTGGTTGATGTTCATCGAGGCGAGGGATTACCCCCACCCAACCTCTCCCTGAAAGGGGGAGGAGCAGATCGCGTTCTTGGCAGTATATTGCCTGGCCACCGGCTGGCTCCTCCCCCTTCAGGGAGAGGTTGGTGAGGGCCTAAGCCGCCGGAACCCAGGCTGGCTTTGGCACCACGGGCTCGCGCGCGCCGGCCCGCTCCGTATGCGCCAACCCGACAAACTTGCCGTCCTGCCACTGGCCGACGGTCCAGAGCGAGCGCAACTGGTTGTCGACCAGCTTCACCTTGCCGATGATGGTATCGAATTCGCCGCTTGAGATTTCGGCCGAGATGGCCTCGCGGTCGATGTCGCCCACGCGCTCGATGGCCTGCGCCAGGATTTCAAGGCTCGCATAGGTGACGGCGCTGGCCCAGTTGTCGGGTGCCTGGCCATTGAGTGCAGTGTGCCGTTCGAAATAGGCGGCGAGGGCTTCGCTGTCGGGGTCGATGCCGCCGATACCCATGACGCCGTTGTGGTTCGGCCCGGCAATGCCCGGATAGATGGGGAAGGCGGTGCCGACACCGAGATAGAACACCTTCGGGCTGAAATTGGCGACCACCGACTGCTGGGTCAGTGCAAACGTATCGGGTGGATAGGAGAAGGCAACGAAGGTATCGACGCCCAGCCCGGCGACCTCGCTGATAACAGGGGCAAAGTCCGACGTGCCGAGCGGATAGGTCTTGTCATAGACCAACTCGAACCCGGCCTCGGTGAAGGCCGGCGTGGCGGCTTTGGAGAGGTCGATGCCGAAGCCGTCGGCGACCGAGGCGATGGCGACTTTGTTGTTGATGGTGCCGGCGTCGCGCTGCTTGACCAGCAGGGCTACCAGCGCCTCGGCATAGTCGTGTCCACCACCCAGCATCCAGAAGCTGTGCTTCCAGCGCTTGACCAGGTCCGGCGCCATGTCGGTGACGGCGGTGCCGGCGAGCTGGGGGTACCCAAAGCGATCGAAGGTGGGGCCGGAGGCGAGGTTGGCGCCGGTGCCCCAGGTGGGCAGGATCAGGTCGACATTGTCCTGGGTGGCCAGGCGTTCGATGGCGCGCACGGTCTCTTCGGCCGTCGAGCGATCATCATATTCGGTGACTTCGATCGGCAGGGTGACGCCGAGCTTGGAGAGGGTGATGCCGCCCGCCTTGTTCACGTCATCGACCCAGAGCAGGTAATTGGGCGTCGTCGAAATACCGGCGCCAGCGGCGTTGGGGCCGGTCTTGGAAATGGCGTAGCCAATACGGATGGCCGTGCGGTCCTGCGCGAGGACCGGCAGGCCCGACAGGGCCGTAGCCAGGGCGCTGACGCCCATGCCCTGCAAGACGGTTCTCCGGCTGATAGTGGTCATGACTTCCTCCTCCTGCCCGACACTGCGGGCGCTCCCAGATGCGGTGCCGGCTGCGACCTTGTTGGTCTTTTGCTGTCCGGCTCCATCCCTGACTGAACGGTAGAGTGCCACGTGAGCGTCGAAAATGGACATTACAGAGAGATAAATGTACTTTACGGGCGTTTCGGGAGATCTGGACGCCAAATGGACCAGCAGACAATGCCTTCGCCGGGACCCGGCCTGGCGCAGGATGTTGAGGTGGCTGACATAGCCGGATCGCTGTCCACCGCCGAGTGGGACTTTCCCGCCGCCAAGGTGCGGCTTGGTGCGCATGGCTTCGTGCTCGCTTCGGGTCGCGGCGTGGTGCGCTTCGGCAGCGCAGCGGGCCCGATCGAGGCGCCCTGCGTCATCTGGTTGCCCAGGGGCGTCACAGGCAGCGTACAGCTTGAGGCAGGCGCGCGCGGTATGGCGATGGCTGTTTCCGATGCCGCGCTGGGGCGCGTCGTGCCAGCCAGCTCGATTGCCGGGCCGCTGCGGCAGGCCATTGACCGGCCGCTGCTGGGCATCCGCATCGACGCGGCCGCGGCGCGAGCCACCATCCGCGATCTTGAGGACATGCGCCGCGAGATGCTCGATGAACTGCCCGGCATGCGCGAAGCAATCATGAACCGGCTGTGCCTCGTGCTGATCGCCTTCTGGAGGTTGGGCGGGGTGGCGACGCAGCAACAGGCATCGCCGCGCGTGCTGGTTCAGGGCTTCATACAGCTGGTGGAGCTCAACGCCCGTGCGCAGTGGCGAGTGGCGGACTATGCCCGTGCCATGGGCATCTCCACCGATCGGCTGACTTCAGCGATCCGACGCGCTACCGGCCAGTCGCCGCTGGAGCTGGTACACGGCCGACTGCTTGAGGATGCCGAGAGCCTGCTGGAGCGCTCGGCGCTGCAGGTTAGCGAGATCGCAGATGCCCTGGGCTTCCGGGACCCCGGCTACTTCAACCGCTTTTTCACCCGTCTCAAGGGCATTTCTCCGGGACGTTACCGGCAGCAGATGCAGCGGCTGCGAGCCGGACGCGACGGCTCCTATGCGGCTTGGCCATGACAATCTGGTAATGCCCAACATGAGGCGTGACAAGAAGCCACGGCGCAGCGCTTCAGACCGGAGCGAGGTTGAAAGGCTGCTTCTTGTGCATTTGCGCCACGGATCGCCTTCGAGCGCATGCTAACGGCCGTTGCGCTGGCGCCAGGCTTCAAACTCCGCAGTGTATTCGTCCCTCGTCCTGGGATAGAGACCGATGATTGGCGTGCCGGACTTCACCTTTTCAACCACGAAATCCTCATAGGCGGTCATTTCAATGGCCTCGTCAGCCACTTCGGCGGCGACATCCTGCGGAATGACGATGACACAATCGTCGTCGCCGACCAGAATATCGCCCGGGAAGACGGCAACGTCGCCGCAACCGATCGGCACGTTGAGGTCAAGTGCCTCATGCAGAGTCAGGTTGGTCGGGCTCGACGGGCGGGTGTGATAAGCGGGAATATCGAGATTGCCGATGGTGGCCGCATCGCGGAAACCGCCATCGGTCACCACGCCCGCCACCCCCCGGACCATCAGCCGGGTCACCAGTATGTCGCCGGCCGATGCCGCGCGCGGGTCCTTGCGACTATCCATGACCAGCACATGGCCGGGCGGACAGGATTCCACCGCCACCCGCTGGGGATGCTCGGGATTGCGGAATTCAGCGAGCTGATTGCGGTCCTCTCGTGCCGGTATGTAGCGCAGCGTATAGGCCGGCCCGACCATATTGACGCCTTTGGCCTTGACCGGGTGCACACCTTGAATCACCTGATTGCGCAGGCCGCGTTTGAAGAGAGCAGTCGCAAGGGTAGCGACTGAAACGGTCATCAGCTTGTCGCGCAATGTGGTGTCCATTCCGATGGTCCTTCAGGTCAGCTTGTTCTGTGTCAGAAAGGCGTCGAGCTTGGTCTGTTGTGCACTCGTCAACGGCCAGGCAGACGGCGGGCGGGTCGGACCGCAGTCCAGCCCCTGGGCCAGCAGTGCCGCTTTCACGGCGGTGACATTGGTGCCGTTCATTTCCTCAGCGCGGATTTCCTCGAAGGCCTTCATGCCGGCGATGAGCGCATTGGCCCCGCGATAGTCGCCGGCCTCAAGCGCGGCGTGGATGGCGATGGAACGCTCGGGCCAGACATTGATCAGGCCCGAGGTGAAGCCGCGCGCGCCCACCGCATAGAATGTGGGCGCCCATATCTCGGCCAACCCGCCGACCCAGACAAGGTCGGGGTCGCAGGCCGCCTTGGCTTCGGCGAGTTTCAGAGGATTGGGCGTGGCCCATTTTATGCCCCTGACCTGCGGCAGGGCGCATAGTTCGGCAATTGCCTTGGTGCCGATCGTGTCATTGCGCAGATACAGCATCATCGGCAGGCCGCCTGAGACATCCGCAATGGCCTTGAGATAGTCGACGATGCCGCGCGGCGCGACGAATGGGTCGGGCGGTTGATGCACCATCAGCGCTACGGCGCCAGCGTCAGCCGACACTTTCGCCAGCGTCATGGCATCCCTGATGCCGCGCCCGATCCCGGCCAGCAAGGGCGCGCGCCCATCCACCAGTTCCGCCACTTCGCGTACCATTCTGGAGGCTTCTTCGGTGGTGAGGGCATAAAACTCGCCGGTATTGCCATTGACCACCGGCATGTGAAGGCCTGCCGCGAGGGCACGGTCCATGATGGGCTTCAGACGCTGCGGCGCCACATCTCCTGCCGCGTCATAGGGTGTCACCAGAATACCCGATATACCGGTCAGAGCCTGTTCGAGAGCAAGTGCCATGTTCTGGTCCTAGAAGATGTCGGGTTCGCCGGCGGCCTGTCCGAATCCGCGTTCGAGAAAGTCGAAGTCGCAGCCCTTGTCGGCCTGGGTGACGTGCCTGGTATACATCCAACCCCAGCCGCGCTCGAAACGAGGAGCCGGCGGCACCCAGGCGGCGCGGCGCCGCTCCAGTTCATCGTCCGCCACCAGCATGTCCAGTCGTCGATTGGGCAGGTCCAGACGCACGACATCGCCGGTCTTGAGCAGGGCCAGCGGTCCGCCGACAAAGCTCTCCGGCGCCACATGCAGGACGCAGGCGCCGTAGGAGGTGCCCGACATGCGCGCGTCGGAAATACGCAACATGTCGCGATGCCCCTGTTTGATCAGCGCCTTGGGGATGGGCAGCATGCCCCATTCCGGCATGCCAGGCCCACCTTGCGGTCCGGCATTGCGCAGCACCAGAGCATGGTCGGGCGTGACATCAAGATTTTCGTCATCGATGGCCTTCTTCATGTCCGGATAGCTGTCGAACACCAGGGCAGGGCCTTCATGGACGTAATATTTCGGATCGCAGGAGGCTGGCTTGATGATCGCACCGTCCGGGCAGAGATTGCCGCGCAACACGGCGAGCGAGCCTTCGTGATACACCGGATTGGATAGGGGCCGGATGACATCGGCATTGTAGACCACGGCCGGTTCGATATTTTCGCCCAGTGTCTTGCCATTGGCGGTGATAGCCGACGTATCGAGCCTTTCGGCAATCTGCTGTTCCAGAGCCAGGAGGCCCCCGGCAAAATAGAAGTCCTCCATGAGGTAGTCTTTGCCTGAGGGCCGGACATTGGCCAGCAGAGGGGTGCTTCTGCCCAGATCGTCGAGATCATCGAGCGTCAGATCGACGCCCGCGCGGCGAGCCATGGCGATCAGATGCACGACCGCGTTGGTGGAACAGCCGGTCGCCATGGCCACGATGGCGGCATTGCGCACGGAAGCCCGGGTGACGATGCGCTCGGGTGTGAGGTCTTCCCAGACCATGTCGACAATGCGCCGCCCGCACGCCGATGACATGCGGCTATGGGCCGAATCCACAGCCGGAATGGACGAAGCACCCGGCAGGGTCAGCCCCAGCGCATCGGTGATCGCCGTCATGGTAGAGGCCGTGCCCATGGTCATGCAGACGCCGGCCGAACGGGCAATGCCAGCCTGAACGCCACGCCACTGTTCATCGCTCACATTGCCGGCGCGGCGTTCATCCCAGTATTTCCAGGCATCGGAACCAGAGCCCAGTGGTTGACCGGCGTAGTTGCCGCGCAACATGGGGCCTGCGGGCAGAAAGATCATCGGCACGCCTGCGGTGATGCCGCCCATAACGAGGCCGGGCGTTGTCTTGTCGCAACCGCCCATCAAGACCACGCCATCGAGTGGGTGGCTGCGGATCATCTCCTCAGCTTCCATGGCCAGCATGTTGCGGTAGAGCATGGAGGTGGGCTTGGTGAAGCTCTCGTCCACGGAAAGCGTCGGCAATTCAACCGGAAGACCGCCGGCCTGCAGAACGCCGCGCTTAACTGCAGCAACGCGCTCTGGAAAGTGGCTGTGGCAGGAATTCAGCTCCGACCAGGTGTTGAGGATGCCAATCACCGGCTTCCCCACAAAGTCGTCCTCGGAATAGCCCAGTTGCATCATCCGGGAACGGTGTCCGAAACTGCGCAGGTCATCTGGCGCAAACCACTGTGCAGATCGTAGATCAGCAGCCTTCTTGCGGGCGATGGTAGTCATCAAATCCTCCAGCTGCCCAAGTGTGTATGCGGACACATTCATCGTTGTCAACAATGCCTGCTTGGTCATGATTTCAGGCCATATTAGCGCATTGACAGGGTAGATGGGGATGTGGCACGAACATGAATGCGCATTCATTTCTTGTGCCAGAATGTCTGCGATTGTGGGGACGATTTGGCTATCTGCTGTTGGCAACGATGCCCCCGAGTCCCGGTGGGACCCATCCCACTCCGACCAACCCTTGGCGTGATTGTCGGCATCCGATAAGAGCGTGACATGGTAGGCCGATCCCGAGATCCAGCGCAGATTCGCCGAAGCAGCGGCGTCACGATGGCTGAGGTCGGCCGCCTGGCTGGCGTCTCACAGGTTACCGTTTCCCGGGCGCTATCAGCGCCTGAAAAAGTGTCACCGGAAACCCTGACGCGTATTCAGGACGCCATCGCGCGCACCGGGTATGTGCCGAATGCGGTCGCCGGTGCTCTGGCCTCCAACAAGTCGAACCTCATCGCGGCGCTGGTGCCTTCGGTCACCAACATTGTCTATGCGAGCATGCTGCATGCGTTTTCCGAAATCATGTGGCAGCATGGCTATCAGATCATGTTAAGCGAAACCGGCTTTGATCCTCAGCGTGAGGAAAAGGCCATAGCCACTCATCTGTCGCGGCGCCCGGACGCTATTCTGCTGACGGGTGTGCACCATTCGCCCGCCGCACGGCGCATGCTGCACAATGCAGGCATCCCCGTCGTGGAGGTCTGGGACGTCTCTGATACTCCGATCGATCGTTGCGTTGGCTTCTCCCATATCGAGGCGGGCAGCGCGGTCGCCGATTTCGCGGCCGATGCCGGATATGCGCATGCCGCCACCATTACCGCCGGTGACGAGCGCGCCTTGCGTCGCCGGGACGCTTTCACCGCCCGCTTTGAAAGGCGCACCGGCACCAAGGTAGAGCAGGTGAACTACGCCGATTCCGCATCCCTTGGGGTCGGCCGGCAGGCATTGGCCGCTCTTGTCGAGCGGGGACTTCCACCACATGCAGTTGTCTTCTGCAGCTCTGACCAGTTTGCTCACGGCGCCCTGATCGAGGCGGCCGTGCGAGGCCTGTCGATCCCGGACGAGATTGCAATAATTGGCTTCGGGGACCAGGAATTTGCCGCGAGCACAGCTCCCGCCCTGACCAGCGTTCGCATCGATCGACAGGTCCTTGGCCAGACGGCAGCCTATGCACTGGTCGATCGTTTCGGCACTAATCCGACCGGGCCCAAAGTCTATAATGTCGGCTTCGAGATAGTGCGGCGGCAGACGGCCTAATCGGCGCAAACCTCCAACTCGTTGAACAAATAGTCGGGCTGACCGCGCGATCGCGTGCCCGAAATTAAGGTTAACAGAACGTTTTGGTGGTGCCGCGCCCGCCGGCGTGCGCAACATCTGTCCGAGCCTGGCGATTTGCCTGGAACGCCCACGAGATCGCCCAGCGCTGGTGGCGGCCTCGGTTCCCGCAGATCGCGAACAGAGGCTCAATCATGGTCATCCAGAATCCCCACCTCCGCGTCCTGTTTGTTGCCGGTATGTGGATATTCCTGGCGCCGCTGATCATTGTTCTGGGTACGCTGGATGTCGTGACCGGAGGCGAGAGCCGCAGCTGGCCCTTCGGCGAACAGCCACAGCGTTCCTGATCCTCAGGCGGTCTTCACCACGCTACCGGGTCAGTAGGACCCATACCAGCCAGCCCAGGGCAATGAAGAACGCCCAGGCAGCAATGGCCGCGACAATGATTGTCGCCAATCGGTGCTGACGCAGCCAGTCCACGCCTCGCGGAGGGTATCCTGCCGCCAGGAGCAACTGGTAAATCTGTTCCACCACGACGCACTCTCCTCGGCTGCCGCAAGCTAGGAAGCGCGCGTTACGAAATGCTGGCCAAATTTGTTGGCATTGCGACATTCACAGGCGCGAAACGACAGCAAACGGTTGCGTGGCCTTGTTCGCGTGGCGGTCTCGCCACTGCGCTGCACCTTGGGCTCCGTAACCGCAGACGACGCATGCTCAAGCTCGGGCTTGACCGCAAGCCGGTGGCTGGACCTAATGCAGCGGTTCGCGCTGGAGATGGCCGTGGCACGTGCCTATCAATGGACAGAAGACGAAGACGAAATTGCGCTTGACGCTGTGACCGTCGGGATCAGCAGCGACACCCGCATCCTCAAGGTCGGTGGTCTCCAGTTTGGTCAGAGACAGGCGCAGGTCTACTGGCCGGAGAAGCCCGGAGCCGGCACTTCGCTTGCTGCCGGAGTGGAGGGGCCCATGTCTGTGGAGGCCGGCCTGAAAAGAGCAGACGAGCTTTGCCATCGCTATGGCTTTGCGCGGGTTGTGCTCTATCTGCAGCATCGTGAATTGTGGGACGACCGCTGGGGCAGGCTGACAGAGGCGGCGGGCGTGAGCGAGCGCATGGAATAGCGACGTCAAGGTGCTCAGACTGCACCCCTCCCTCTGTGTTCAGCCTTCACTCAGCCTTTGAGCAATGCTCCAAACACCGGAACTCGTCCGGCCAGACGGTGGATCGCTATGGGCAGCGCCACGCCAGCAACCAGACCGATGGCAAAGAGGAACCAGATGACTCCGACGCCGGAGGTGTCCAGCAGGGTGCGAACCAGGGCACTGGCGGCAGGGTGCCATAGGTAGATGGTAAAGGAGTAGATCGAGATGATCTCGAGCAATCCTATCCGGGGCATCAGGCGCAGCAGTACCACCGTTGCAGCGGCCCCGCTCGTCCAGGTCAGCAAAGCATCCAGCGAGGTCCCTGGCAGGCCGGCGCCCAGAATGTTGTAGGCGATGGGGTAGGCCAGGGTCAGCGGGAGGGCCAGTGGCAGGGACACACGGTCCGTTGCGATGACAGGGAACCTGTAGAGCAGCACGCCAAAGACGAAGAACGGGAACAGGAAGAGGGTATTTCGGAGGTGCAGCAGGTCAAGCTCGGGTACGACAAGATACAGCAGGCCCGACGCAATCGCGGTCATCACGAGAAGATGGGACCGCGAACCGCCCGCCAGGTCTGCGGCCGCGGCTACGGCAAAGATCACCAGCAGAGTGTCGAGATACCAAAGGTGAAGGTATCCGTTGACGAAGGCCAGCAGAAGATCCTCGTCGGCTCCATAGATCCAGCGTCTCAGCCCCCAGAACACTAACGTGGCAAATATCAGGGGCGGTACAAACTGGTGCAGCTTTCGTGACATGAAGCCTGGCCACCCGGACCGCGAGGCGGGCAGGGCGCCGTAGAAGATGCCGGCAAGGCAGGTGAACAAAGGCAGGCGCACGAATTCGAGATTGTTCATGACCTGGTGCCACCACGACCCGGCGGGCAGCTGGAGGCCATCGACCGGATCGGCGCCGATCACGTGAACCGCAACAATCATCAGGCATGCCAGACCACGCAGGGTATCGAGATTGAGCAGCAGCCCAGGATTGCGGCGCGTCGGCGTACTGGCTGATCCGGTTTCGCCGTCACCCTCCAATCCCGCCAGTTCGGCGATCGACATGGCCTCCCACCCCTCCGGCATGGTGGGCAGGATGGCTTCGAGTTCGAGGCTGGTGCGGACATAGCTGAGGGAGTCGCCGCCAAAATCAATGAAGCTGCGCCCGGTATCGTCAGCAGCAGCCCCGAACGTCTTGCGAAAGACTGCCTCGACGCTCGAACTGCCCTCGTTGGATGACGCGGCCCGGGAGCGTATGGCTGGTTCTGCCAGTGCGGCAAGAGCGCGGCGTTGCACCTTGTTCGTTTCGGTCCGCGGGATCGATTCGACATAGGCAAGCTCAAAGCCGCTCTCGGCAACCTTGAATTCGGCCGCCGTCGTCCGCACGGCATCCCGCAAGGCGCTCTTGTCGGCGACATCGGCAATTGCCGTGGAAACAACCAGCGCCTTCTGGCCGAGCAGGGCATCATCCATCGGTGCGACCGCGATCTCGCCATAGGGCTTGGTGCGGGCCAGCACGGCGCGTTCGAAGGCCTCGGCGGGGACCTTGACGCCGCCGACGTTGATCAAGTCGTCGGCCCGTCCGTCGAAGTAGAGATATCCATCCGCGATGTGGCCGAGGTCGCTGGTAACGAGCCAGCCCTCCGTGTCGGTAATCGATTGCAGACCGTCGGCAGTGACGATGCCGCTGGCCAGATGCGGTCCCCGGATCGCGATGCGGCCGTCGTCGAGGAGCTTGATCTCTACCGAGCCAGTGGGCCGGCCCACCGATCCGAGGTGATCCTCCTCCGATGAGATGTCGAGGAATGTCGTGCGGGACGCCTCGGTCAGGCCGTAATGCTGCAGGATCCGGGCATTCGGGAAGATTTGCCGCAGGGCCTGTTTTTCAGGCAGCGAGATCGATTGGCTGCCCACTTCAAGCCATCGCAGCTTTGCGCCGATGTCACGGAACTTCTCCCGTTCGGCAATGAGAAGCCTGAGCAGGGTGGGCACTGCGGACAGCGAATTGACCTCGTCGCTGCGCAAAAGCCCGGCCAGTTCATCGATACGAAAGCCGCGTGCCGGGATGAAGGCCTCTCCGCCTACCGATGCAAGTGCGCGAATTCGTCCGAAGCCAAATGAGAAGGTTACCGGAACGCCGACATATTCACGTGCGCTGGCATCCAACTGCATGGCGGTCGACAGCCTGGTGGCAACGTCGGCCAGCGCCCTATGCGACAACAGGAGTGCCTTTGGCGCTCCGGTCGTGCCGGAGGAGAGACTTATCTGCGCGGGTTCCGTTCCCCGTCGGGGGGTTACCGCCCTGCGGTACCAACCGGTATCGGTTGACGTTTCCTGACGGTGCACAACGCTGAGCCCTGCGGGAACCGGGTCTGCATGATCGGCGACGGGCAGGACCGTGGAGCCGGCCTCGTAGCAATCGAACACCGCATCCAGATAGCCGATGGAGTTGTGCTTTGTGACGGCCACAACAGCCAGATTGTCATGCAATCGCATGGCTGCAATGGACTCCGTTTCCGTCGTGTTCACCGTCCAGACCGGCACAGCGGCCTCGCCATGACAGATGCACCTGTGGCACCACCAGACAGACTTCTGCCGCAATTGATCAAGGTCCGGCCCGGGTGTCTATAAACATGCCATTCTATCATTAATTGCTTAGTACGCCCAAATGGTTGCCATCATAGTCACAATGTTGCCCGCACTGACACAGTTCGGCACGGCTGCTGAGCTCTGCCCGCGGGTAGCGCATGGACAGAATTGGCGATATCGCAAAGCCAGTCTGGCAAAGTATTGTGAGCAATCGATAAATCGCGCCAAAGACCGGACAGCTTGAGGAGCGAACAAATGACTCCACCTTTGCATTGTGCTGCGTCACATTCGGGGAATATGATCTGCAGTTGAGTTCTGACTGCGGTGGCACCGTGGCGTGGTGGGCTAGGGGCAACTCATGATAACCGACGCTAGGCAAGTAGCACAAAGTCATCCCTTATTCTTCGACGTCTGTATCATTGGCGGCGGGGCGGCAGGCATTACTCTGGCGATAGAACTGGCCGAACGCGGCACCAGGGTCGTGTTGCTGGAGGGCGGCGGGCTTTCGCCAGACCCGATGACGCAGGAACTCTATGTCGGGGAAAACCTGGGCCTGACGCGGGAACGCCTGAGCGAATCCCGCAGCCGATATCTCGGCGGCAGCACCAACTGCTGGGGAGGCTGGTGCCGGCCCCTGGACGACATCGACTTCGAGGCCCGGCCATGGATCGCCGACAGTGGCTGGCCAATCACCAAGGCGGCGCTGGCGCCGTATTACCGTCGGAGCCAGGCCTGGCTGCAACTGCCCGAACTTGGATATGACCTCAGCGACTGGCGCGAGGGGATTGCCCAGCGCGAGGCTTCCCTTCTGCCGATCGAGCGCACAGGATTGCAGAACGTCCTCAGCCAGCTGAGCCCGCCGACTCGTTATGGCATGCAATATCGGGAGCGCCTGAGTAGCCTGCCGAACCTTACCGTCATGCTGTTTGCCAATGCGGCGCGCATCCTGACAAACGAGACCGCATCGAATGTTACGGGGATCGAGGTCAAGACGCTGAATGGCAACCGTTTCACCGTTGGCGCAAAGTACTTTACGCTGGCCTCCGGCGGAATCGAGAACGCGCGGCTGCTGCTGCTCTCAAACCAGGTCCAGACAGCGGGGCTTGGCAATGGCCACGACGTCGTCGGCCGCTATTACATGGACCATCCCAGGGTAAAGTCGCACCTGCTGAGAGTGTCCGACGCCAAGCGTTATCGTACACTTTATGACGCGACCCTGCACCGTATCCATACCGGACGCGGGGCGGTAAGCCGGGATATCGAAATTCATCTTGCGCCGACCTTTGAGCAACAGCGCCTGCTGGAGCTTTCCAATTCACGCACCTATCTCGTTGCCCGCTATAGTAACGATCTCACCAAGTCCTTCTTCGCCCTCAAGGCACTTCAACGGGCGATTTCCGGCCGGAGCCATTTCGGCTATCCGCGATCCCGGGTTTTCCGGGATGTCGTGCGTCAGTTGCCGACCTTGTTGCTGAACGCCCCAACGACCGCGCTGACCGTGGCCGATGTCAGGTTCAACTCTATTCGAACCCGCAACGACTATTCACTTGAGACAGTGTTTGAGCCCGTTCCAAACCGCCAGAGTAGGGTAACTTTGTCCGCCAGGGCCGATGCGCTGGGCCTCAGGCAGGCAGTCGTCGATTGGCGGCTGACCGATCAGGACCGCGACAATTTCCAGCGCCAGACCCAACTGGTTCTCGATGGCCTGGTCCAGATGGAGGTCGTGCAACCCAGTACGGAAGGCCGGGTGCGGGAGACCATATGGCCAGACGATGTCATGGGATGCTGGCATCACATGGGCACGACCCGGATGAGTGACGATCCGGCACGGGGGGTGGTCAATGCCGATTGCCGGGTGCATGGCATCCACAACCTCTATATCGCTGGCAGCTCTGTGTTTCCCACCGTGGGAAGCGATTCTCCGACCATCACCATCGTCGCCCTGGCGCTGCGGTTGGCAGACCGCATCAGCATGGAACTGGCACGTCCAGAGGTCGTGACGGCCGGGCAGGCCAGAAGCGCCGCCTGAAACACCCACCCTGCGAGCTCGGCCGTGCCGCAGTGTTGCTGCCGGCGCCCAATGTCGGACGGATTGCGCTGCCCGCTGTTCTGGCGCGGCATTGCTGCTATATTGCTCCCATAGGTCGCCCAGATCTGGAGATGTGGGATGAGCGAGAGCGTCTCCCAGCGCAGAGCCAATGTCATTCAGATGAGAATGGTGTTCGGTTTCCTGATCGCGGTCCTCGCCTGGGATGCGCTGGATTGGAGAGTAGACCCATCGCCGCTCTTTGTTTCCGCGTCCTACGTCCTGCTGGGCTTTGTCAGCGCCGCAGCGTTCCCCTCGCGCCCCTGGGTGGGCATATTGATCGGGGTCACCGCAGCCGTGGTTTTCGAGATGCTGCAATCGCTGGTGCCGGATCGATCCGTCCGCCTGATCGAGATGGTGGCCAAGTGGCTATGTATCTTTGCGGGGGTGGGTTGCGAGCTGATGTTGGTGCTGGCCTGGCGCTGGCTGGATAGCCGCGGCCCCTCGGAATAGGCGGCGCCGTATCCTGAATCGAGTGGCGAAATGCTGATGAGGACGGCCGAGATCAGAGGATTTGCGGTCTGACGTCGTGCCGGGAAGGGCCGAGGGAGCGGTATCGTTGCGGCGGTGACCGCTCCCCCGTGGGCGTTCCACAGCTCATTCCGTGGCTCCCGACCAATGTGTGGCAGAGATGAGATGAATGCCAGCGGAATGCGCCATTCACCTTAACGCATACAATGCGGTCGATCCTCGCGCATGGCGCGGCGGTTCGGCCAGCCAATCTCGCAGCTAAGTCAGGTGGATGTGCAGCAATGCCGGCCCAGAGATCCCGACGAGGTGGTCACATTGCCAATTGCCATAGACCCCAGCCCAGCACTATCAGCAGTCCAAGACTGGCAGCTATCAGCGCAGCAATAGAACCATATCTCGACAGCATGCGGATATTCCCCCTTGTTCCCCAGGCATCAAGGTACGGGATGATTGCTACTATCTGATAAACTGTGCATCGGGCCGCCGCCCACCGGGCCGGACTTGCGCCGCTGCTTCGGCCTGCTGGAGAAATGCGGGGCGCTCTACACTCTGCCGAACTCGTCCTCGATCCGAATGATGTCGTCCTCACCCAGATAAGAGCCGGTCTGCACCTCGATCAGTTCAAGGTCGATCTTGCCCGGATTGGCCAGGCGGTGAACGCAACCGAGCGGCAGATAGATGGACTGGTTCTCGCTGAGCGTGGTGACTGTGCCGTCCAGCGTAACCTCGGCGGTGCCCCGCACGACAACCCAATGCTCGGCCCTGTGGTGGTGCTTTTGCAGGCTGAGCTTCTTGCCTGGCTTGACGAAGAGCCGCTTGACCTGGAAGCGGTCGCCATTGACGACCGAGGCGTAGCCGCCCCAAGGGCGATATGCGGTCTTGTGGGTTTCGGTTATTGCGATGGTGTCCTTGCCGGACCGAAGCGTCTTGACGATTGCTCCCACGTTCTGGGCCTCCGACAGGCGACCGACATAGACGGCGTCCCCCGTAGCGATAACAGCAACATCGTCAAGTCCATTGACGGCGACATGGGGATGGTCGGTGATGATCAGGGAGTTCCGGACGCCGTCCAGTGTCACCGCACCCTGCGTCAGGTTCTGCGCGCCATCGCGGTCTCCGCTTTTCCACACCGCATCCCAACTGCCCAGGTCTGACCAACCAAAGTCGACGGCGATGACAGCCGCCCGGCTAGTCTTCTCAAAGATGGCATAGTCGACCGAGATGCTCGGCGCGGCGCTGAACGCGGTCTCATCCAGACGGATGAAGTCCAGATCGGCCTTGGCCTGCGCGACCGCGTCGCGCGCAGCCCTGAATGTCTCGGGGGCCAGTGTTTCCACCTCGCGCTGGAAGCTGTCTGCCCCGATCATGAACATCCCGGAATTCCAGAAATACCCACCCTCGGACAGCATCTGAGCGGCGCGTTCAGCATCAGGCTTTTCAACAAACCGCTCGACCATCTGCACACCCGAGCCAACCAGAGCAGGGGACTTGATGTAGCCAAAGCCGGTCTCGGGATAGGTCGGCACGATTCCGAACGTCACCAACTTGCCGGCGGCGGCGGAAGTTGCTGCCTCGTTGACCGCGCGCCAATAGTCTGTGTTGGCATTGACGTCGTGGTCCGACGGCAGGACGTGCAGGATGGCATCGGCGCCAAAACGACTTGCAGCGAACGCAGCGGCGGCAGCGATAGCGACTGCGGTGTTGCGTGCGGTCGGCTCAAGCAGAATGCCGGCAAGCTGGACGCCCAGCTCGGTCGCCTGTTCGGCGACTATGAAGCGGTAATCGGAATTGGTGATGACGATCGCCGGCGCATAGACCGCATCGTTGGACACCCGTCGCAAGGTGTTCTGGAACAGGCTGGTTGTTCCCGTCAAAGCCAGAAACTGCTTTGGCCGTGCGGCACGCGACATCGGCCACAGCCGCGTTCCCTGCCCACCCGCAAGTATAACCGGGACGATTGGCTGCGTCATGGTGATGTCCTATGGAATGCGGGTGTCTCGCCGGTCATCGAATACTGATTTGTAGTCGGGTTTGGTGACTTGGAATTGCGCGGTGGTTAATTCCACATAGGTGAGTGTGGCTCGGCGGGGCTCTTCATTCGCTATTGACTCAGTTCACGCGCAGCATGGCACCGTTTGATTTGAAGCGCCATTAGGCCAGCTCTGCGTTTGGGGCAGGGGTACCCTGTCGGCGGGCATGGCACGATCATCAAGCGAGCCGATGTCAGGACGATGACTGGCGCAGGGGTGCCCCGGCAAACTCGTCCTGGTCGATCGCGTTCAGGGTCTTCATCATGAGGCCCTTGAAGATGGGCTCTTTCTCGTCACGGTGGGCAATAATCTGCGGCAATCCGTTGATGCGGCAAACCAGGGTTCCCGTCAGGGCCGAGCGCACTTCCGCCAGCATCAGGTCAAGGGCCCGGGCGCCCGGGCCGATGACCAGGATATGGGACGGATCGAACACCGCCAGCATGCGGCCGAGGCCAAAGCCGATCGCCCGACCCGCAATGTTGAAGGCATGCCCGGCCGCCCGATCGCCTGCCTCGGCCCGGGCGATGAGGCCTTCATACTCCTGCGGTGGAACCGCCGGGGCAGGGGTGGCGGTCTCGGGCACGGAGTAGGCTGTGCGCAGCACGCCATAATCGGCGGCATAGGCCTCGATGCAGCCGCGCATGCCGCACCGGCAGAGCGCGCCATTGGGCATGTGGTTCATATGCCCGAATTCAGTTGAGCCCTCCTCGCCTCGACCAAGAATCTGTCCGCGGAAGGTCATGCCCATGGCGACGGTCGACCCGACAAACACAGTGGCCACGCTGGCGTCGCGCAGTGTCGGGTCGAGCCAGCGCGAGCCTTCGGCGAGCAGCCGGCCGCGCTTGTGAAGCGTAACGGTCAGCGAAAAAGCGTCGGCCAGTTCCTGCACGAAGGGTCGGTTGGCCAGGTGGGCAATTGGCGACCATTTCAGCGAACGGCCGTCGCGATCGAGAATGCCCTGGACCGAAATCGCAACGCGTCGGAGGACCGAGGTTTCGGCGGGGTTGCGCGCCTGCAACTGGCGCAGGCGCTGCGCGAGGAACACGGCGGGCGGTGTGTCCGCAAAGGTGGTGGGTGTCACCGGTGTCTCGATGCGGTCGACCAGGACGCCGCCGTAATCCACCAGCGACAGACGGGAGCGGTTGACGTCGATTTCGAACAGGGCGGCTGCGCCAATGTGGCGATTGAAGCCGACCAGGGTCGCAGGCCGGCCTCGCCCGCGACTGTCCGATTTTTCGGCAGGGTCCAGGTCGACGATGATCTGCTGTTCGATGAGGTCGTGAGTGATTGCGGTTATGCTGGCGTGGCTAAGTCCGGTATCGGTGGCCAGGGCGGTACGCGACAGCGCGCCCTGCACGCGCAGGGCGCCGAGCACCAGACCCCGGTTCTGGCGCCGGACGCTGTCGCTATCACTGACGTTCCGCCCCAACCACTCTACTCCTCACTCCGCCCGCAACACATCATTCCTCTCCGCTTTGCGCAATCGCATTTATTTCGGGCTTCGAAATTGATGTTGACTTGGCGGAGCCTCACATGTCACATCTTTTTTCGAGCAGTGAAATTAATGCTCAGGGCGCTGGTGGAGGGTGCCCGCTGGGGCAAAGCCACCGGCACGGATGCGGGCAGGGAACTGTCCGCTAGGGAGGACAGACATGAACAAGTTTCTAGCGGTCTTGCTTTGCACGACCGTCATATCAGGCACGGCCGGCGTTTCCACTTTCGCGCAGGATGGCGTGGTCGTTGGCGTTTCCTGGAACAACTTCCAGGAAGAGCGCTGGAAGACCGACGAAGCAGCGATCAAGGCGGTGCTTGAGGCTGCCGGCGCTACCTATATCTCTGCTGACGCCCAGTCGTCGGCATCCAAGCAGCTGACGGACATCGAAAGCCTGATCTCCCAGGGTGCCGATGCCATCATCGTGCTGGCCCAGGACAGCGAAGCTGTTGGCCCGGCCGTTGCCGCTGCCGTCGCCGAGGGTATTCCGGTGGTTGGCTATGACCGCCTGATCGAAAACCCGGATGCGTTCTACCTCACCTTCGACAACAAGGAAGTGGGTCGCCTCCAGGCCGCCGGCGTCGCCGCCGTCCAGCCCGAAGGCAACTATGTCTTCATCAAGGGCAACTCGGCCGATCCCAACGCCGATTTCCTGTTCGAAGGCCAGATGGAAGTGCTGCAGGCCGGTATCGACGCGGGCAAGATCGTCAATGTCGGCGAAGCCTATACCGACAACTGGAACCCGGAAGTCGCCCAGGCGAACATGGAACAGTTCCTGACCGCCAATAACAACGAAGTCGACGCCGTCGTCGCCTCGAATGACGGTACCGCCGGTGGCGCAATTGCCGCTCTGGCCGCGCAGGGCCTCGCCGGTTCCGTACCTGTTTCGGGTCAGGACGGCGACCATGCCGCCCTCAACCGCATTGCACTCGGCACCCAGACCGTATCGGTCTGGAAGGACGCGCGCGAACTCGGCAAGAAGGCCGCCGAAGTGGCGCTCGAACTGGCCGGCGGCACGGCACTCGACGCCGTCACCGGCGTGGTGCCGTTCGCTGGTGGCCCCAAGGGCGTGCAGATGAACGCGTTCTTCATCGCTCCGGTCGCCATCACCAAGGACAACCTCAACGTCGTCATCGACGCCGGCTGGGTCTCCAAGGAAGTGGTCTGCGCTGGCGTTGCCGCTGGCTCGGTTGCCGCGTGTAACTGAGGCGCAAACAGCATAATCTGTTGAAGTACGGTGCCGCGGCGTTCGCGCTGCGGCATCGTTGTGACAGGACCGCGCCGCCAGCACGTGGCGCAGCCCAGCGGGGAGAGACATTTTGGCAGAACAGCACGCCATTCCGACCAACGTACATCCGAGCCGGTTCGTGCAGAATCCGCTGCAACGCTTCCTGATGGCGACCGAGCTTGATACGCGCCTGCTCGGCATGATCGGTGCTCTGGCCATCATCTGGATAGGCTTCAATATCTTCTCGGGCGGATTGTTCCTTACGCCGCGCAATCTGTGGAACCTGTCGGTGCAGACGGCCTCGGTGGCCGTGATGGTCACCGGCATGGTGCTGATCATCGTAACCCGCAATATCGACCTTTCCGTCGGCTCCATCCTGGGCCTGGTTGGCATGGTCATGGGCGTGATGCAGACCGATATCCTGCCCGCCCAATTGGGCTTGGGGCTCGGCAATCCGCTGATCTGGGTGCTGTCGCTGGCGGCGGGCCTGGTGGTCGGCGTCGGCATCGGCGCGCTGCAAGGCGCCATCATTGCCTATCTACGCGTGCCTGCCTTTATCGTGACGCTCGGCGGCTACCTCGTCTGGCGCGGCGCGGCCTGGTGGGTCACCATGGGGCGCACGGTGGCGCCGATGGACCCGACATTCCAGCTCATGGGTGGCGGCCCAGCCGGCTCCGTCGGCCAGTTCTGGAGCTGGGTCGTCGCGGTGATCGCCTGCGCCGCCATCCTTATCGGTCTTTACTGGGGCCGCCGGCAGCGCCGCCGCTTCAATTTCCCGCTGCGCCCGGTCTGGGCAGAGGCCGCACTCGGCGTCATCGGCTGTGGCCTCTCCATTGGTGCGGTCTGGGTGGCCAATGCCTATCCCTGGCCGCGGCGCATTGCCGAGAACTACGCCGAGGCCAACGGAATTGCCGTGCCCGAAGGTGGTCTCTTCATCTCCCATGGCATTGCCGTGCCGGTGCTGATTGCGCTGGGCGTCGGCGTCGTCATGACCTTCATTGCTACCCGGACCCGTTTCGGCCGCTATGTCTTTGCTATGGGTGGCAATCCCGAGGCGGCGGAACTGGCTGGCATCAATACGCGCTGGGTCACGGTCAAGATCTTCATGCTGATGGGGGCGCTCTGCGCCATTGCCGCGGCCATCTCGACCGCTCGCCTCAACGCGGCGACCAATGCGCTGGGCACGCTGGACGAACTCTATGTCATCGCCGCGGCGGTGATCGGCGGCACGTCGCTGGCCGGGGGCGTCGGTACCATCGCCGGAGCGCTCCTGGGCGCGCTGGTCATGCAGTCGCTGCAGTCGGGCATGGTGCTGATGGGGCTCGACAGCCCACTGCAGTCCATCGTGGTCGGCGCCGTCCTCGTCTTCGCGGTGTGGCTCGACACGCTCTACCGCCGTAACAAACACTAGGGAGTCCTTGTCATGCTGGACACCAAAACGCCTCTCGTCGAGATGAACGACATCTCGATCTCCTTCGGCGGTATCAGGGCGGTGGATCGCGCCTCGATCGATCTCTATCCGGGCGAGGTCGTGGGCCTGCTTGGTCACAATGGCGCGGGCAAGTCGACGCTGATCAAGATACTGTCGGGCGCCTACAGGCGCGATGCCGGCTCGATCCGGATCAATGGCGAAGACGCTGCCATCAACAATCCGCGCGACGCCAAGGGCTATGGCATAGAGACCATCTACCAGCAGCTCGCCGTGGCCGACAATGTCGATGCCGCAGCCAATCTGTTCCTGGGTCGCGAGATCACCACCTCGATCGGCACGCTCGATGACGCGGCGATGGAATCGAAGGCGCGCGAGGTGATGGGCAGGCTCAATCCGAACTTCCGCCGCTTCAAGGAGCCGGTGAAGGCGCTGTCGGGCGGCCAGCGGCAGTCGGTGGCCATTGCCCGCGCCATCCTGTTCAATGCGCGCATCCTGATCATGGACGAGCCCACGGCGGCGCTCGGTCCGCAGGAGACGGCGCAGGTGGGGGATCTCATCAAGCAGCTCAAGTCCGACGGCATCGGCATCTTCCTCATCAGCCACGACATTCATGACGTGTTCGATCTGGCGGACCGGGTCGTGGTGATGAAGAACGGGCAGGTGGTGGGCAGCGCCCGCACCGAGGATGTCACCAAGGACGAAGTGCTGGGCATGATCATCCTGGGCAAGGTGCCCCCGGGCGCGAAGCCCGGGCCGGGGGCCATTGCCGGCTAGGGACGCTGCTGTACGGCTCATGGGCGTTCGCGGGTTGTCCAACATCCCACCGCATGCCAAACCTTGGCCAATCAATGCCCGAGGAGAATCCCATGAAGACCCGCGCCGCAGTTGCCTTTCAAGCCGGCAAGCCGCTCGAAATCGTCGAGGTCGACCTTGATGGCCCCAAGGCGGGCGAGGTGATGATCGAGATCAAGGCGACGGGCATCTGCCACACCGACGATTTCACCCTGTCCGGCGCTGATCCCGAAGGCCTGTTCCCCGCCATCCTCGGCCACGAGGGGGCCGGTATCGTCGTCGATGTCGGGCCAGGCGTGACCAGCCTCAAAAAGGGTGACCACGTCATCCCGCTCTACACGCCCGAATGCCGCGAGTGCTATTCCTGCCGTTCCGGCAAGACCAACCTCTGCACCGCCATCCGCGCGACGCAGGGGCAGGGGCTGATGCCTGACGGCACCTCGCGCTTTTCGTTCGAAGGCAGGCCGATCCACCACTATATGGGCTGCTCGACCTTCTCCAATTTCACCGTACTGCCCGAGATCGCGGTGGCCAGGATCGATGCGTCGGCCGCCTTCGACAAGGTCTGCTATGTCGGTTGCGGCGTCACCACGGGTATTGGTGCTGTCATCAACACCGCCAAGGTCGAGATCGGCGCCACCGCTGTGGTCTTCGGCCTGGGCGGCATCGGTCTCAACGTGATCCAGGGCCTGCGGCTGGCCGGCGCCGACATGATCATCGGGGTCGATCTCAACAATGCCAAGAAGGCCTGGGGCGAGCGCTTCGGCATGACGCATTTCGTCAATCCGACCGAAATCGACGGCGATATCGTCCCCTACCTGGTCAACCTGACCAAGCGACGTGGCGACCTGATCGGCGGCGCCGATTACACGTTCGACTGCACTGGTAACACCACGGTTATGCGTCAGGCCCTCGAAGCCAGCCACCGCGGCTGGGGCAAATCGGTGGTCATCGGGGTTGCGGGTGCGGGCAAGGAGATCTCCACCCGGCCTTTCCAGCTGGTCACCGGCCGCACCTGGATGGGCACGGCCTTTGGCGGCGCGAAGGGGCGCACCGATGTGCCGAAAATCGTCGACTGGTATCTCGACGGCAAGATCGAGATCGACCCGATGATCACCCACACGTTGCGGCTCGAGGATATCAACAAGGGCTTCGACATGATGCATTCGGGCGAGAGCATCAGGAGTGTGGTGGTCTACTAAGCTACTCCAACCACACCGTCTCGAAGGCCCCAGCCTCGTGAATATCGATCTGTTCGAGTAGTCCCGGACCGAGATTCTCGAACTTGTGCGGCACATTGGCCGGGCAGACCACGATCTGTCCGGCCTCGGCATCGACCGTCGCATCGCCCACCGTGAACCGGACGCGCCCGTTGCGGACGATGAAGGTTTCGGGGTAGGGATGTCTGTGCAGGCGCGGCCCGTCCCCGATGTTTTCGGTGTGGACGAAGATCACGCAGATGCCCGCGCCATATGCGCCGCCCTCGAACTCCCCCCGCCAGTTGTCGACGCCTGCCGTGGCATCCGCCCAGCTCGCCTTGTCGATCACCTTTCCCAGCATTTTTGCCTCCTGCTAGCTCACTGATGAGGACGACGAGCCATGACGCATCTTTTCGACAATCTCTTCATTGTTACGGGCGGCCCCGGCGCCGGCAAGACCACACTGCTCGATGCTGCGGCGGAGGCCGGCCTGCGCGTTGGCCAGGAGGCGGCGCGCGCTATTATCAGGGCGCAGGCAGTCATCGACGGTCCGGCGCATCACTTCGGCAACCGGGCGCTGTTCGCCGAACTGATGCTGGATAGGGATATCAGGACTTTCCTCACGCTGGGCGGAGGCGCACCGGCACTCTGCGATCGCGGCATTCCCGAGCTTGTTTGCTACTGCCGCGACTGGGGTGTGGCCGACAATGCGCATTTTCGGCGGGCGGCCGAGGTCTATCGCTATAACCCCGTCGTGTTCGTGGCGCCGCCGTGGCGCGAGATATTCGTAACCGATAGCGAGCGGGTCGAAGGCTGGGAGCATGCCCAGCGCGTCTATGCGTCACTGCGTGACTGCTATGCTGAACTGGGCTATCGCATCGTCGAACTGCCCAAGGTGCCGGTCGCGGAGCGGCTGGCCTTCGTGAAGGACGTCATTGCGCATGCCTGAGCCGAGCATTTTCGTGGACGCCGACGCCTGCCCGGTCAAGGAAGAGGCGATGCGCGTGGCTGAGCGCCTCGGTCTGGTGATCACCCTGGTCAGCAATGGCGGCGTGCGGCCGTCGCGCGACCCGATGATCCGGGTGGTCGTGGTGGCGGCGGGCTCGGATGCTGCCGATGACTGGATCGTCGAGCAGGCGCAGGCCAATGACATCGTGCTCACCGCCGACATCCCGCTGGCCAGCCGCGCTATCGACAAGGGCTGTCATGTGCTCGGGTTTACCGGCAAGCCGTTCACCCCGGCATCCATCGGCATGGCCCTGGCCATGCGCAACCTCAACCAGCACCTGCGCGAGACCGGCGAGAGCAAGGGCTACAATGCCGGCTTTCGTCCTGCGGACCGCTCGGCGTTCCTGAGCGCACTGGATACGCTGGGGCGGAAGGCTAAAGCACTGGCGGGTAAGTAGTCCTTAAGATTTCGCGAGGGAAATGTTAACCATAATCCGCGAAAAATGCGCTCAGTTGTAATCGAGCTGAGTTCAAGCCCGTGTCGCTTTCGCGTTTTGTTATGTGTCTTGTGATGGCGGGCGTAGCACTGGCGGGCTGCGCCAAGCCGCCCAGTCCACAAGCGATCTCGCGGCCTCACACCGCGACGCATGCTTTGATCACCAACAGCATCCTGCCGGCATCGCAGCCGATCACCCAGCAGCCCATGCCGCAGCGCATCTTCTCGGCGGGCCACCTCGGCGGACGCACGCTGGCCGTCGCATCGGCCGCCGATATCATCCTGCGGCCGGGCGAGGTCGTGCTCACCTTTGATGATGGGCCGCGCCCGGGCAGGACCGGTACGATCCTGGCGACGCTCAACGATTTCGGTGTCAAGGCGACCTTTCTGATGCTGGGATCGGCCGCGCAGGGCAATCCGGCACTGGCGCAGCAGGTCGCGGCCAGCGGCCACACGGTGGGCAGTCATACGTTCAGCCATGTCGATCTGGGCAATCTCAGCCGGCAGGAGGCGCTGGACGAAATCGCCAAGGGAGAGCGGGCGGTGCGGCTGGCGCTGGCCGGTGGCGGGCAGGCGCTATCGCCGTTCTTTCGCTTCCCCTACCTGTCGCAGACGGGTTTCCTGCGCACCAACCTGATGCAGGGCAGCATGGTGGTGCTCGATGTCGATATCGACAGCAAGGACTACTACAAGGACAGCCCCGAAGTGATCGCGGCGCGCACGATGGACAAGCTCGAAGCGCGCGGCAGCGGCATCATCCTGTTCCATGATATCCACCAGCGGACAGTCGAGACGCTGCCGGTGTTCCTGGCGCAACTCGAAGAGCGGGGCTATTCGGTGGTGCGGCTCGTGCCCAAGGACAACAGTATCTTCGGCCGCGACCTGATCACGGCTGATGTCCCGGTGCTGCGGGGCACATTGTAGGTCGTCCGCTCGACTCCATCCCTAGTTACAGTTTGGGTACCGCGGCAGGGTTATCGGAGGCTGAACGGCGGATAGTCGTCGGTGCTGAGAAGGAAGGCGTAGGCCCAGACACGCGTTGCCCATCTGCCAACCCCGACCACGAAGTCGAACAGGGGGCGCGGGTAAGCGCCGGTGATCAGGATTGCGAGCCAGGCGACCAGGGTGACTACCATCACGGCGATGACCAGCAGGCCAAGAATGATAAAGTGCGGCAGGGCCAGGAGCCATTTTACCAATGGCAGCCAGCGGTTGAGGCCGTGTTCTGCGTCAGGGTAAGCCACCTCCAGGTGAACCGATTGTTGTTCCACGGTTGAGGGATAGCGGTCGGTGAGGAGCAGCAGGTAGGCGGTAACCCGGGCGCTGAAGCGGGCCAGTTCCAGCGCGAAGTCGAACCACCAGCGCGGATAGCGCTGCCGGAACACGATCATCAGCACGGTGGCCGCGAACAGGCCGGCCGCGATGCCTCCGGCGGTGGATTCGACACTTACCCCGGCCTCAGTCACATGGCGCGCGCTTCCCGCGGCGTTCAGGAGCCCCAGGACAATCAGAATGGGGATGGCCCAGATCGGTCGGAAGAACGATGTCAGGCGATCCATTTTCGACTGATACTCGATGTCGAACTGGACCGGGTAGGGCACGTTTTCAGCCATTTTGACGCCTCTCAGATCAAGGATGATCTGGCGCCAGACTAGCGCGTTTGTGGATCACCAATTTGATCTGAAGCAACCGATCGCCGATTGCCTGGGGCTGGAGGAGGACCTCAGTCCTCGTCGTCTTCCTCGACGTCGGTAAGGTAAACCGAAATCTCGATATCGATTCCGTGCCCGGCAATGGCCGCCGCCGCATGGGCGGGCAGGCGGGCGGACATGGCTTCCCCATGCTCGGGATAGTCGAATGCCAGGTCGAGCACGGCCTTGCCGATGCGCCGGTCATCCAGCATGGCTGATATGGCGAGGCCTGAGCGTTCGGCCAGCTCCAGCAGCGACCTGACCGGGTTGGCCACCGCGATATCGACCTGCGCATAGAAGCTGCCATCGGCGTCTTCCGGCTCGTAGCGGCTGGTGAGCTGCTTGAGCGCCGCATCCAGCTCGTATTGGCCGATGGTGACGCCCGACAGGCGCAGTGCGATGGCGAAGGGTGCAAACTGGCTCATCAGACCCGTCCGGCAGTGGCCGCAAAGAGCGCGATGGCGGCGGCGTTGGAAACATTGAGCGACTTGATCGGCCCGGGCATGTCGAGCTTGACCATCTCGTCGCAGAGTTCGCGGGTGCGCTGGCGCAGGCCCTTGCCCTCGGCGCCCATGACAATGGCCAGCGGCTGGTCGCCGCTGCGGGGCTTGAGCTGATGTTCTGATTCAGAATCAAAGCCGAGCACTAACATGCCGCGCGCCTTGAGCTTTTCCAGCGCGTCGCCGAGGTTGCGCACTTCGATCATGGGCACGAGATCCAGCGCGCCCGAGGCCGATTTGGCCATGACGCCGGTTTCGCGCGGCGAGTGGCGGGCCGTGGTAATCACCGCATCGGCGCCGAAGGCACAGGCGGTGCGCAGGATGGCGCCGACATTGTGCGGGTCGGTGATCTGGTCGAGCACGACGACCAGCTTGAGCGGGTGGATATCGTCCAGCCCGAAGCGGCTCACCGGATCGACTTCCAGCGCTGCGCCCTGATGCACTGCGTCGTCACCCAGGAGCTTGTCGAGCTCCTTGGGTGTGGTTTCCTTCACCGGCACCTTGCCGATTTCGCCGGTCTCCTTGAGCCGCATCAGGGCGTTGGGTGTGGCCAGCAACACCTTCTTGATGCGGTTCTTGTTGTCCAGCGCGGCCCGCACCGTGTGCAGGCCATAGAGATAGACCGGCCCGGTATCGGGATCGTATTTCGGCTTGGGCGGAAATTTGTTGTAGCTCATGGGCGAGCCGTAGCGCCTTTGCACTGACGCGGCAAGCGGCTAGGGACCCGGCGCCACCGCATGGGCGGTCAGCGTCGAAATGAAGCGTCGGGTGCGATCCTGGGCGGGCGAGCCGAACACCTGCCGGGCCGGCCCGGCTTCGACGATCTCGCCGGCATCGAGATAGACCACGTTGCTGGCGATGCTGGCGGCGAGGCGCAGGTCGTGCGTGGCCATCAACATGGTGGTGCCGCTGCGGGCGAGCTGGGCCAGGACTTCCACGACCTCGGTGGCCAATTGCGGATCGAGCGCCGAGGTCGGCTCATCGCAGAGCAGGACCTTGGGCGAGGGCGCCAGCGCCCTGGCGATCGCCACGCGCTGCTGCTGGCCCCCCGAAAGGCTCGACGGCCAGGCGTCGGCCTTGGCGCTCATGCCGACAGTTGCCAGCAGTTCGAGCGCCCGCTGCCGGGCCTGTTCGCGTGGCCATTTGAGGACGGTCAGCAGACCTTCCATGACATTTTCCAGTGCCGACAGGTGCGGAAAGAGCTGGAAGTTCTGGAAGATCATTCCGGTCTTGCGGCGCAGCGCCAGCACCGCATCGCGGCCGACATGGCCGCCGGGCGTGAATTCGATGGCGGTGTCGTCGATGCGGATACGTCCGGATTGGGGCATTTCGAGCAGGTTCACGCAGCGCAGCAGCGTGCTCTTGCCGCTGCCCGAGGCCCCGATCAGCGCCGTGACGCCGCCCTCGGGGACGATCAGGCTCACGCCCTTGAGCACGTGGTTGTCGGCAAAGCTCTTGTGGATGTTTTCGAGCGCGATCATGAGCCGGCCTCGATGAAACCGCCATAGCGGGAGAAACGCTTCTCGACGCGGGCCTGCAGGCTCGAGAGGACGGAGCTGACCACCAGGTAGATCAGCGCCACCTCGATATAGAGGATCAGCGGTTCGTAGCTTGTGGCGACGATGCGTTGCCCGGCGCGAAACAGCTCCGGCACGGTGATGGCCGCGGCAAGCGAGGTATCCTTGACCAGCGAGATGAAGGTGTTGGACAGCGGCGGCACGGCCACCCTGGTGGCCTGGGGCAGGATGGTGCGACGCATGGCCTGCGCCCAGGTCATGCCGATGGAATAGGCCGCCTCCCACTGCCCCTTGGGCACCGAGACGAGCACCGCGCGGATGATTTCGGACGTGTAGGCGCCCACATTGAGCGTGAAGCCGATCAGGGCGGCCGGAAACGCGTCGAGCACGATGCCGACGCTGGGCAGGCCGTAGAAGATGAGGAAGAGCTGGACCAGCAGTGGGGTGCCGCGGATGATCCAGACGTAGAAGCGCACGAAGGCGGCGAACGGGGCGGGAGCGAAAAGCCGCGTGATGGCGGCGACAAACCCCACCGCCAGGCCGAATGCGAATGACAGCAGCGTCAGCGGCACGGTGAAGACCAGGCACGCCCATAGCAGGGAGGGCAGGGCGTCGATCATCAGGGATAGCCAATGCGGCATCGAGCGGTTCCGTCAAGACAAGGATCGGCCGAACCCGTCGGCCGATCCATCTAAGCCAGTGAGTGGCTGGATTACTACTGCGAGACGTCTTCGCCGAAATATTTCTGCGAAATCTCGGCATAGGTGCCGTCTGCCTTGATGGCCGCCAGCGCTTCGTTGATCGCGGCCAGCAGCTCAGGCTTGCCCTTGGCCAGCAGCACGCCGGAGAAATCGGCATCGGCCTGGGTGACGACGATCTTTACGTCGGCATCGGGTTGCTGCTTCTTGAAGTCGAAGAAGGACAGGCTGTCATTGATGGTGGCGTCGGCGCGACCCTGCACGACCAGCGCGATCGACTGGTCGAAGCCTTCGGTGGGGACCAGTTCGGCGCCATATTCCTGGGCGAGCTTTCCGTAATTGCTGGTCAGCGTCTGGGCCGCCTTCTTGCCGGCGAGGCTCTCGAAGCTGGTAATGTCGGCATTGTCGCCACGCACCACCAATGCGGCCTTGGAGGCAATATAGGGCTCGGAGAAGTCATACTTGGCCTGGCGCTCCGCGTTGATGCCGACCTGGTTGATCACCACGTCGTAGCGATTGGCGTCGATGCCGGCGATCAGCCCATCCCATGGACCTTCGACGAATTCGGCCTCGACCCCGAGCTGTTCGGCAATGGCGCGGCCGATCTCGACGTCGAAGCCGACCAGTGCGCCGGTATCGTCATGGTAGGTGAAGGGGGCGTAGGTGCCTTCTGTGCCGATGCGCAGCGCGCCGGCCTGCTTGATCTGCTCAAGGGCAGACTGTGCGACAACCGGGGTAGCGGCCACGGCAGCCAGGCCGAGCGCAATCAGGAACTTCGAGAGTTTCATTATCATCTCCTTATTCGACCGGCGCCTTGTTCAGACGCCGGAATTGGCCTGAAAACTGCGCCTGCGGAGGGCGGCTTTCAACTCCTTGGATGGATGTTTTTCTCTGGCGCCGCATGACGATAGCGCCATGCTCGCTTTTGCCGGTTCCGGAGAGGACGGTTGCCGGATTTCGGTTCGCCGCAGTGGCGGCGCCCATGCACGGAACCAAGTTACCGGGCGAAGGATTGGATAGCACAGCATTTTTTGGACAGGAGATGGCCATGACCTTCCCCACCGATCCGAACCGGCGCCAGGCAAAGGGCGACCAAAATCGACGCCTGGCCCTGGGGCTCGAACCGGATGTCTTTGCCCGGGAGGCCGGCGTTACGCTGGAACAGCTTCGCCAATACGAGCTGACCAGCCCCGACCAGGATTTCGACCTTGAGGTCGCCCGTCGCGTCGGCTTCACGCTCGAACGGCTCGAAGCCAATCCGCCCGCATCGCAGAAAGTGGTGAACTAGCATGGCGACCGAAAAATCGAAGCCGGCGCCGCTCGAAACCCGACCCGGCCAGCAACAGGACGACAATATCGACGATCTCGGCCGCAAGCAGGACGGGTCCAGGCAGGAACAGCCCGGCAAGAGCAAACCATCGAAGGGCTGACGGTCAGGTGGACGCCAGCGTCCACTCCGTCCTCTCGCAATTGCTGCATTGGTCGGAACCGTCGTGCTTGTTTCCGCAAGTGGCGCAAACAAGCTTGCCATCATGGGCAGCCTGGCCGTTCGGCGAAACCAGCTCGTGGGGTTCGATCTGCGACGGGGGAACAATCGGCAGGCCCCCGGGCAGGTCGCCCTTCTGGCGGAACACCGTAACCTTGCCATCCTTTTCGATATAGGCGCGCCGGACCTCACCAAGCTGTTCGATCCCCGCCTCCCGCAGTTCCTGGAACAGTTCGTAGCGGCTCATCGAGTTCTCTTTGAGAAACTGCCGGGCGACGACGCCGTCCCGGACGACCTCGCGCGGCTTTCCGTCCAGCACGCGCTCGGCGCGCCGGCTCTTGGCAATGATGAGGTCCAGCAACTTGTTGGCGACTACCACGACGGTGACCACCAGCATGGCCTGGAGCAGGGGCACATCGGGGTAGAACATGGCGTCGCCAACGGCGGAGCCGAGGGCGATGACGAGCAGGAACTCAACCGTCGAAAGCTGCCCGACCGTGCGACTTCCGAGCCAGCGCAGCAGCAGCAGCGTGTAGGCGTAGATGATAATCGTCCGGACAATGATTTCGAGGAGGAACAGCGGGGGCTCTTCCCCGATCAGCATGTGCTTCAAATCAAACGCGGCGATGGCCTGATCCATTGGTACCCCCGTGATCATGCGGATGATAATGTGGCGATCTCGGGCCCGAAGCACTCGATGAAAGCCGCCTGGTTCCGGCTCATGGCGTAGCCAGCACCCATACTGGACCGGCCGAAGAGCCGGTGACGATAGCGAGCTCTGACGGTTCGGCCGCGATGCCCGCCGCGTGGCCGGGCGACACATCAGCCAGAACCAGAACCTGGTCGGTCCCTTGGCGTCGGCGGAAAGCCAGGGTGCTGGCGCCAAGCTCCAGGGGTTCGTAGCTGCCCTCGGCGAACAGGCGCGGCAGACGGCGCCGCAGGCGCAACAGGGCCTGCGTGAGCATGAGCTTGTCGTCTCGCTCTACCACAGGCGAGGAGAGCCTTTTGGCCAGCGCGGCAAAGTCGAGGTGACGCCGGTTGTCGGGGTCGACGAAGCTCTGCTCCCAGTCCTCGGCGCCCCGATAGATGTCGGGGACGCCCGGTATAGTCAGCTTCAGGGCCGCCTGGATCAGGCCCTTGCGGCGGCCGATGGCCTGCAAGCGAAGGCGCGTGGGATGAAAGCTGGCGAGGAAATCGGCATCGGCCAGCGCGTGATCGATGAACCCGGTCACCGTGTTCTCATAGGCGACGGCGTTGACGCCCCAGTCACTGCGTTCGCGTGCTTCCCGCAGAGACTTGATCATCGCCCCCTTGAGCCGGTCGCCAAAGCCGGTGGCATCGCTGTCGATCGGCCACCCACCGACCAGGAGCTGGAAGAACAGGTAGAGGTCATTGGGGTGGATGGCGTCGCAGTGCGGCGTCAGTGCGGAGCGCCATTGCTGGAGGGCTGCGGTCCATTCATCGGGCACATCCGCTATTGCGGCAATGATGGCTCTCGTGTCCTCGCCGCGCTTGGTGTCGTGCGTGGACGTGGCAATCATGCAATGCGGATGGGTGGCCAGCCGACGCCGATTGCTGTCGTGGAAGGCCGCCAGGGTAGTCGAAAAGCGCTCGGGATGGGCGCCGACCTCGTTCAGCGCCACGAGCCGGTTGTAGCGATAGAGGGCAGTATCTTCGAGCCCCTTGGCCATCACAGGGCCGGCCAGCTGCTGGAAACGGCCAACGGCTACGGCAATGGCCTTGGGGTCGTAGTCCGCGCCCAGTGTTCCACACAGCAGCCCCCCGACAAAATCGAAGACCATGGGCTGGATCTGCGGCTGGTTGCGCCGGCTGCGCTCTACGGTACGGCCGATCTCACGCCGGTCGCGCGCCACCGCGCCATCATCGTCGATATAAGTGCGATACACCGCCATCTGCGCGATGATTTCGCGCAGGGCCCTGGCCAGGCCGAGTTCGGTGATGTCGGCAGTGGCGTCGACCGACCATGCGACTCTGGCAAACAGGCGGGCCAGCGCCGAGAGCTCGGCCGCCAGTTCATTGTCCATGACGCGCAGCTTGCAGCGATAGGCTTCCTCGCCAGGCTCGGTGGTTTCGCCGGTGAAATCCCTGTAGGCAGCGGTGACCTCGGCCTCGGCATGCCCGGACACCAGCAGCCGGGTCAGTTGCGCCCCGATCTCGTAACCGGTGGTGCCCTCGACCGGCCAGTCGGCGCGGAGCAGCTCATGCGGCGCGAGGATTTTCTCGACCACGAGATAGATCCGCCGCGGCGCATGACTGCGCAGTTTTTCAAGGTACCCCTTGGGGTCGAGCAGGCCGTCCACATGGTCGATGCGCAGGCCATCGACCAGCCCATCGGCGACAAGCGAATAGATCAGCCCATGCGCGTGTTCGAAGACATCTGGCCGGTCGATCCTGATGCCCGCCAGATCGCTGTTGATGAAGAACCGCCGATAGTTGATCTCGTCTGCCGCCACGGCGAAGTGGGCGAGCCGCCAATGCTGGGAGGCGATCAGGCTGTCGAGTGCGGCCCAACTGCCCCGATGGCCCTCTTCCCCGGTCAGGGCCGCAATCGCCGCCTCGGCGCTGCCATGGCGATCGAGCAGAGCCCGTTCATCCTCTGGCCGGATCGGCAGCTTGTCGCCATCATGCGCCCATACGGCAAAGCCGTCCCCATCTGCCTTGAGGCGCAGATGCCCGGAGGCGAGTGACTGCGCATAGGTGGAGACCAGGAAGGGCACCAGCAGCTTGCCATCCATGTCCGACCGCGGTGGATGCCAGTCGATGTCGAACCAGCCGGCATAGCGGCTGGCGGCGCCATGCTTGAGCACATCGAGCCAGAGCGCATTGTCGGCCCCGCCCACGCCCATATGGTTAGGCACGAAATCGAGGATGATGCCCATCTCGCGTTGTCGCAGCGCCCCTGCAAGGGCACGGAAATCCGCCTCGGTGCCAAGCTCGGGGTTGATGCGCGTGTGGTCGACCGTGTCATAGCCATGCGTACTGCCCGGCCGCGCCTTGAGGATGGGGGACAGGTAGACATGGCTGACGCCAAGGCTGTCGAGATAGGGCACCCGAGCCATCGCGTCGGCGAAGGTGAAATCCTTGTTCAGCTGCAGGCGATAGGTGGCGCGGGGTACAATCATGATTGCAGCTCGCTGCGGAACACCAGCGCGCAATCGGATGGCAGGATCCAGAATTGCTGCGGGTCGGTCGGGCGGCGGCCGGCCCCGTCATAGTCGGGGTGCTCGCTCGACCAGCCCACGGTCCAGCGGCGGCCATCCGGCGGCGCCAGCAGCGGTTCGGCCGCCACGCCGACCTGCAGGTCGCGGCCAAGGTTGAGCAGCAGCAGGCGGTGACCCGCCGGGTCGGGCGTGAAATAGCGGATGAGCAGCGCTGCGTCACCGATCACAGCGCCATCGATGCGCCGCTCGCTGGCCTGCGAAAAGGCGGGATCGCTGCGCCGCATGGCCAGCAGGTCCCGGTGTAGCGCCAGCATGCCGGCATGGCGCTCGGCCTCGCTCCAGTCGAGCTTGCTGGTCTGAAAGGTCATCGGATCGGCAGGGTAGGGCAGTCGTTCCTGCATGACAGGATCGGCGACGCTGGGGAAATTGCTCACCGATTGCCGCCGACCCTCGGCCCCGGCCTTGGCCTCATCGCCCTCTAGCCCGAGGAAGTAGAGGAATGGGTTGGTGGCGCCGAATTCCTGGCCCTGGAACAGGCAGGGCGTCTGCGGACCGAGCAGCAGCAGGCTCGTCACGGCCCGGACCCGCGCCGGCGAAGCGAGCGTGGCTAGGCGGAAACCCCGAGCAGAATTGGCCACTTGATCGTGGTTCTCAAGAAAATGCACGAAGTGCTCGGCCGGGGTTGAGAGGTTGTAGGTGCCATAGGCCTTGTCGCGCATGTCGGAGCGCTGCCCCTGATAGAGGAAGCCATATTTCAGCGCCGAGACGAGCTCCTGCGGCGAGCCGAGGTAGTCGCGATAATAGAAGTCGTTATGACCGGTAACGGCGACGCGCACGGCGTGCTGGAAATCGTCGCTGACCATGGCGTCCACGCCGTAGCCGCCCTGCGCCGGCGGGTCGATCATCAGGTGTTGCTGGGGCTGGTTCTCCACCACCACATAGACCTGGCGTTGCCCGGCGGCCTCGCGCATGGCGCGGGTGAGTTCGGCAATGATATGTTCGTCGCTGGCGTCGAACATGGCCTGGGCGGCGTCGATGCGCAGCCCATCGAAATGGAAATCCCGGACCCAGTAGACGGCATTGCCGATGATGAAATCGCGCACCGGCCGGGCGTTCTCGCCGTCATAATTGAAGCTGGCGCCCCAGTCATTCTCATAGCCGTCGGTGAAATAGTGGTCGCCATAGGCGCGATAATGGTCGCCGTGGCCCACATGGTTATAGACCACGTCGAGGATGACGCCGATGCCGAGCGCATGGGCCGCGTCGATGAAGGCCCTGACATCGTCGGGCGTGCCGTAGGGGGCAAAGGGCGCATAGAGCAGGGTGGTGTCATAGCCCCAGCCAAATCGCCCCTTGAAGGTGGCGATGGGCATGACATGGATCACCGTGATGCCCAGGTCCCGCAGGAAAGCGAGCTTCGTCGCCGCCGCGCGCCAGGTTCCTTCCGGCGTGAAGGTACCGACATGGAGCTCGTAAAGCACCTGGTTCTGCCGCTCCACGCCAGCCCAGGTCTGGTCCGTCCATGGGAAATCGCTCGCCACCACCTCCGACGGGCCGTCATTGCCCTCCGGCTGGCAGCGCGAGGCAAGATCGGGCACTGGCGGACCGTCATCGAGGCGGAACTGATAGCGGTCGCCCGGGCCGACACCAGCTACCTCTGCCCCGAAATAGCCCTCGCCCAGATTGTTCAGCTCAACACGGCCCCGGCCCTCGATCTCGACGGCGGCCGCATGCCGCCCGAGTGCCCAGAGGGTAAAGCGGGTGCCATCGCCATGCGGGACGGCGCCAGGAACGTGAGGTGGAGACATGCAGAGGGCCGGGCGGTTGGTGCGACGGGCAGAACGGGCGGCGCTCAACTTCGTTCCGGCGATGCCCATACTACCGCCGACCAGGCTGACAGCCGCAGCACTTCGCCATGCTGGGAATAGTCGCCCGCGCGGACCGCCCTGCCGGACGCTACGGGCATCCAGTTCGGCCGTCAGCAGATGCGCCGCAACGCCGGTGGTCGGGTCGTGTTCACGGATGACGCGGCCGCCAAGACTGCGGCCGGCGGGGGACGGAGGGGCAACTTGAACGTGGCCATGCACCAGAAGCGGCGTATACTTGTTTTCCATCGCCGAAGAGAGCCGTGACCGATGACTATTCGCAATCTCGATCGTGCCTTTTCGCCGCGTAGCGTAGCCCTGATCGGGGCCTCCCAACGCCCAGGCTCCCTGGGGGCACTGGTTCTGTCCAACATCGTCTCGGGCGGCTACGGCGGAGCGATATTTCCCATCAACCCCAAATATCGGGACCTGTCGGGAAGGGCCTGCTTTGCGCGCGTGGCCGACCTTCCTGAAGTTCCCGATCTCTGCGTCATCGCCACCCCGGCACAGACCGTGCCCGCTCTCGTCGAGGAGATCGGTCAGTTCGGATGCAGGGCCGTCGTTGTCATCACGGCCGGCGTCGGCAGCGAGGGCCAGTTGCGTCAGCGCATGCTCGAGGCCGCGGGCCGCCATGGCGTGCGGATCATCGGACCCAATACGATTGGCCTGCTGGCGCCGCTGGTCGGGCTCAATGCGAGCTTCACCCATATTCCCGCACGCGCTGGCTCGCTGGCGCTGCTGTCACAGTCGGGGGCAATCGTTTCCTCGATCATCGACTGGGCAGAGTCGGAGCAGATCGGTTTCTCCCAGATCATCTCGCTGGGCGACATGGCCGATGTCGACGTTGGCGATTGCCTCAACATGCTGGCCACCGATCCCAAGACGTCGGCCATCCTGATGTATCTCGAATCCATTCCCAATGCGCGCAAGTTCATGTCGGCCGCGCGCGCGGCCGTTCGGCTCAAGCCGGTGATCGCCATCAGGCCGGGCCGGCACGAGCAGGCGGCCAGAGCCGCCCAAACCCATACGGGCGCGCTCGCGGGAGCCGACGCCGTGGTCGATGCCGCCATGCGGCGCGCCGGCATCATCCGGGTCAACGATCTGGAAGACCTGTTCTCCGCAGCCGAAATCACCGCGCGCTTTAAGCCGCTGGAACGCGGCCGGGTCGCCATCGTCACCAATGGCGGCGGCGCCGGCGTGCTGGCGGTAGACCACCTGATCGACCGGGGATGCGAACTCGCCGAACTGTCGCCGCAGACGCTGGCGTCGCTCGACGCGGTGCTGCCGCCCAACTGGTCCCATGCCAATCCGGTCGACATTATCGGAGATGCGCCACCCGAGCGCTACCTGGCCGCCATGCGTCTGGTGGCCGACGATCCGGGTGTGGATGTCGTGCTGGCGATGAATTGCCCCACGGCCCTTGCGTCCCCGATCGCGGCCGCCAACGCATTGGCCGATGTGGTTCAGGACGGATTGATCAACAACAAGCCGGTGCTAGCCACCTGGCTTGGCCAGTTTGCCGCCACCGAGGCGCGGCGGGTGCTCAACACGGCCGGCATTGCCAGCGTCGATACACCGGCCAAGGCAGCCGATGCCGTCAGCATTCTGACCCGCTGGCGGCGCCTGACCTCGCGCCTGCAGCGCGTCCCATCGGCCCATGAAGCCATTCACGTCGATCGCCCCGCGGCCGGCGCGGCGCTGGCAATTGCCGCAACGGCGGGCCGGAGCATGCTCACCGAGCCCGAGGCCAAGAGCGCGCTCGCCGCCTATGGCATTGCCGTGCCCCGCACGCTGACCGTGACCAGCATCGACGCCGTCGAGGCGGCGGCAGCCGAACTGCTGGTCGGTAGCAGCCGGGTGGCGGTGAAGATGCTGTCGGCATCGCTGACCCACAAATCCGATCTTGGTGGCGTCGTACTGGATATCGAGACCGCCGATGCCGCGCGGGCTGCCGCCCAGGCCATCCAAGATCGTCTGGCAGCAAAGGGGCTCGCCTCGGCACTGGACGGCTTTGCCGTTCAGCAAATGATCATCCGTCCCATGGCTCAGGAACTGTTGATCGGGGTCACGACCGACCCGGTCTTCGGGCCGGTGCTGATGTTCGGGGCCGGCGGCGTCTCGGTGGAGGTGGTCCGCGATACAACCATGGAACTGCTGCCGGTGGACGATGTCCTGGCCGACGACATGATCAGCCGCACGCGCATCAGCGCCCTGCTTGCTGGCTATCGCAACCGGCCTGCGGCAGACCGTGGCGCCATCGTGCTGGCGCTCAAGGCGGTCTCGCAATTGCTCATCGATTTCCCCCAGATCGTGGCCATCGACATCAATCCCCTGCTTGCCGACGCCGATGGCGTGATTGCCCTCGACGCCCGCATCGAAATCGATCCGCAGCGCCTGGCGATCGCGCCGCCAAACCCGGCGCTGTCCATCCGGCCCTATCCGGGTGAGTGGACAACGCAACTCGCGCTGGGTGCGAGCAGCTTCGATCTGCGCCCCATTCGTCCGGTGGACGCAGCGCTCTATCCGCGATTCCTTGAAAGGGTTACGGCGGAGGATCTGCGCTTGCGGTTTCTCGTACCGACCAGCGAACTTTCCCCTGAAACGCTGATCCGGCTGACCCAATTGGACTACGACCGCGACATTGCCTTTGTTGCGCTATCCCGGCCAGAGGGCGACCTGGCGGGAGTTGTTCGATACGCTGCCGATCCGGACGGCAAGCATGCCGAGTTCGGCCTGCTGGTCCGCAGTGACCTCCAGGGGATTGGCCTGGGCACCGGGCTGCTGCGCCACCTGATCGACTATGCCAGGGCACGGGGCATCATCGAGCTGACAGGCGGAATGCTCCGCGAAAATGAGCGGATGGCGGCCGTTTGTCGGGAGCTCGGTTTCGAGATGACCTCGCTCCCCGGAGACGCCGCTCGCGTGCAGGCCCGACTGGTTCTGCGTGCCGGGTAATCCCGATGGCGACTGTGTAACGTGGCTCTGGCGGAAGTGCCCGGGAAGCTGCTCGAGCGGTAGATCGTCGCGGCCGAATATCCACCGTGATGCATGAGGACTGGTGGGGTCGGTCGAGATCAGATCGAAACCCGCCTGAGCATCGGCGAGAGCATCCAGGAATCGCAAAACATGTCCGCGTCCGTATAGTCGGGGGAGCCGCGCGTCGAAGCCGAGATCGCCTTTGTCATGAAGTCGCCCCTGGCCGGTCCTGATGCCAGTATTTTTGAGGGGCAGGGCAGGGGCCGTTCGCGGACTGACCGATTGTGGCGTCGGCGGCCCGTATCGCTGACATCTAGACCGGCGGCGGACTAGGTCTTGGATAGGTCGGGGCGGTCATTGTGAGTGCTTGGTGGCGAGGCAGCGAGTGGTGGCTTAGCACAAACTAGGCTCGGGGACTGCGACTGGCGGCGATGATAACGGCGATGATGATCACGCCGGTCAGCAGCAGCCTGATGCCCGCGCTGGCGCCATAGGTGTTAAGCATCGAGACGACCAGGAACAGGAAGAGCGAAGCGCCCCAGATTCCGGGGATATTGGCAAATCCGCCGGCGACGGCTGTGCCGCCGATCACGACTACGGCGATCGAGGTGAGCAGATATTCGGCTCCCATATTGAGAGCCGCCCCTCCCGAAAAACAGCTTAGCAGCAGGCCGGCCAGCGACGCCAACACTGCGCACACCAGATACGTGCCGGCGCGAACGCCATCCACCGGAACGCCGGCCATTCGCGCAGCGCGCATGTTCTGGCCCACCGCGGAAACCCAGCGTCCATAGATGCCTTTCTCGAGCGCCACCCAGGCAACGGCCGAGACCAAAAGCGCGAAGTAGGCCAGGTTGGGAATTCCCAGGGTCGTTGCAGTGGTGAATTCGGCCAGCGCAGCGGGCGGCTTGATGCGGATACCCCGATTATAGGAGATCGCCGCCGACTGAATGATAAAACTCGACGAGAGCGTGGCGATGATCGGTGGGATGCGCAGCAGCTTGATCAGGCCGTAGTTGATGACGCCGATGGCGAGGCCAATCGCCAGGGCCACCAGAATGCCCACGAGGATGAGGCTATCATTGGTATCCATGATCTTGAGGGCCACGGTGCCAGCCAGTGTCATGGTCGCGGGAATGGAGAGGTCCACATTGCCCGGTCCAAGGGTGATGACGAACATCTGGCCGATGCCGACAATGATGGAGAATGCTGCAAAGGTCAGCGCGGCCTGTGCGAGCCCTCCCGCGGAACTGCCCCCGGTAAAGGCTATGGTGACGAGCCAGACGCCGATTGCGGCCACGAAGGACCAGATCCAGGGTTTGGCGTAGAGGGCACGGACGACGCTCATCTGGCGGTCCGCCCTTCATGACGATTGAGGACCAGTCGCAAAGCGAGGACGACGATGAGGATGGCCCCTTGCGCACCGATCTGCCAATCGGGTGAAATCTTGAGGAATGACAGGAACGAGGCGGCCAGTGTCAGCGTCAGCGCGCCGATGACCGCGCCGATGGGCGACACGCGCCCGCCCACGAATTCTCCGCCGCCCAGGATCACTCCGGCAATCGAGAGCAGCGTATAGCGCAGGGCGATATTAGCGTCGGCGGAGGTGGTAAGGCCGACAAGGCACATACCGGCGAGGACCGCGAAGACGCCCGCCAGGGCGTAGGCGGAGGCCCGCGCCCGCAGCACCGACCAACCGGCCCGGGTAACCGAGCGCTCATTACCGCCAACGCCGCGAATGACCACGCCGAATGCCGAGCGGATGACGATCCAGTGCGCGACAGCCGCGATCAGCACGCTGGCGATGATCGCCATGGGGACAAAAGGAGGCTTGCTCACCATCACGGCGCGGATCCAGTCGGGCGCGACGCCACCCGGCGCCGGCAGCAGCAGCACGGCGAGGCCACCCCAGACAAAACTCATGCCAAGTGTGACGACAATGGAAGGCAGGTTGCGCAGGTAGATGACGACGCCAAGGACGGCATAGACCCCGACACAGCCGGCCAGAATGAGCACGCCCAGCAAGGGGTTGGATTGGAGGAATGTCGCCGTCACGCAGGCGGTGAAGCTGACGAATGTGCCCATGGAGAGATCAAGATCATTGACCGTCATGATCAGCATCTGGGCAATGGTCGCCAGCGCGATGGGAACGGCCAGGTTGAACAGCAGGTTAAGCCCGGTATAGCTCATCGCCCTCGGCTGGATCCAGAACACGGCAGCAAGCAGCACCGCCAGCGACAGGGCGGGCACCACGAGGCGAAGGCGGTCTGCGCTCAACCAGTTCATGCAGCCTCGGTGGAAAAGGACGCGGCCAGCACTCGATCTTCCCGGATATCGGCTCCGGTGAGCTCGACGACGATGCGGCCTTCGCGGAATACGTAGACACGGTCGCACTGGCAGATCTCGTCGATCTCGGTAGAGTACCAGACGAAGGTCCGGCCCCTGTCGGCCTCGGCGCGCAACATGGCATAGACCTCCTGCTTGGTGCCGATATCGACGCCCCGCATGGGGTCGTCCATCAGCACCACCGGCGCACGCGTGGCAAGCGCCCGGGAGAACAGCACCTTCTGCTGGTTGCCGCCCGATAGCGACAGGATGGGATTGTCGAGGCTGTCGGTGCGAATGCCTATACGCTCGCGCCAGCTCTGCGCGACGGCGCGTTCGTCGCCGTCACGCACGATGCCGGCCCGGGTCAGGTCGGTCAGCAGCGTGATCGAGATGTTGCGCAAGATGCTCCACATCGGCAGGTTGCCATCGACATGGCGGTCTCCGGCGACGAAGGCTGCCTTCACGTCGGCTGGTGCCAGCCAATCGCCGCCGAAGCCGCGATAGAGTTCGACCAGTGTTTCGGTCTGTCCGTGGCCGCCCAGGCCGGCAAGCCCGACGATTTCTCCTGCATAGGCGCGAAATTCAGGCGCCCCGTCGGTGCCGCGCCTGGTCAAAGCAGGCGTTGTGCCCGTGCGGTCGCGCGGCGGCGCTGCAGCATCGCGGGCCCGAACTACGCTACCCATGGCACCGACCAGGGTTTCCATGGTGAACCTGCTGGAGGGGCCTTCGGCGACGAGGCCACCATCCTTCATCACCACGATACGGTCTGTAGTCGTTAGAATCTCGCTCAGGATGTGGGAGATGAGGACGACCGAGCCGCCACCGCCCACGAATTTGCGGATGTGGTCCAGCATCTGCCGGGCAATATTGGCATCGAGCGACGAGGTCGGTTCATCGAGGATGACGATGCGCGCCGGACCGTCGCTCTCGGAAAACGCCATGGCAATTTCCACCATCTGGCGCTGGGCGATGCTCAGCGTGCCCACGGCCTGGTCACAATCGATGCCATGTCCGGGAAAGATCTCGTCCAGCTTGCTCCGAACCACCCGCTCGGCGCGCCGGCGCCAGCCAAAGCCGCTGATGGAAGCATGCGCGATGCGGGCGTTTTCGGTGACGGTCAGATTGGGGCAGAGCGATAGTTCCTGGAACACACAACGCAGGCCGTATTTTCGCGCCACCGCGACCGAATAGCGGCCGGTTTCGTCATTGCCCCCGAGATGGATCGTGCCGCTATCGGGGCGGGTGCCGCCGTTCATGATCCCCACAAGCGTGGACTTGCCCGCGCCGTTATGCCCGACCAGGCCAACGCATTCGCCCGCTGCCAGGGCGAAGCTCAAACCGTTAAGGGCGCGAACGGCGCCAAAGCTCTTGCTGGCGCCGTTCACTGCTAAGACAGGATTGTCTCTTTGATCATTCATGGTCTTGGAGACTAGCAGCCTTATTTGGCCGCAGCGATAACCGCCTGGGCATCCTCAAGGCTATATTCGACATTGGCGACGCCGCCCGCAGGGGTAGTTTCGAGGCTGGCTTCAAGGCCATCCTGATCGATGCGGAGGAATGGCACGACGAGATCCTTTGGCACGTCCTGGCCATCGAGAATCTGCTGCGCCACCCAGAAGGCGAGCGTGGACACGCCCGGTGCGATGGAAACGGACATGGTCTCGTAGCCGCTCGCGTCCTTCTGCTCCTTCCACCAGGCCAGTTCGTCCTGACGGTTGCCCATGATGATGAGCGGCATATCGCGACCTGCGGCATCAAATGCCTGCGCCGCGCCATAGCCGTCGCCACCCTGGGTGACCACCGCCACGATGTCCTCCGGCAGGCTGGGCAGGATGCCGGCAACAGCCTTCTGCGCCACGTCCTGAGCCCAGTCGCCATGCACCGAGCCGACAATCTCGAACTTGGGATTCTCGGCGACGCCTTCGTGGATACCAGCGGAGATTTCGTCATCGACGAACACGCCGGCCAGACCGCGGATTTCGAGGAGCTTGCCGCCATCGGGGAGCTTTTCGCCCAGATAGACCAACTGGTCCTTGCCCATCTGCTTGAAGTCCACCGCAATCCGCCAGGCGCAGGGTTCGGTGACGATACCGTCGAACGAGACGACTGTTATGCCGGCGTCGCAGGCTTCCTTGACGGCGCCGTTGAGCGCGGTCGGCGAGGCGGCGTTGACGACAATCGCGTCATAGCCTTCCAGGATCATGTTCTGGATCTGCGCGGCCTGTTCGGTAGCCTGGTTTTCGGCGGTGGTGAACGCATCTGCCGCCGCCACGATGCCGGCTTCGACAGCCGGCTTGGTGATGGTTTCCCAGCTCTGCAGCATGGCCTGGCGCCATGAATTGCCGGCATAGTTGTTGGACAGCGCGATGCGCTTCGCCGCGGTGTCTGCCATGGTGGTTGATGTCATGGCGGTCGAGGTCAAGAGGATGGTGAGGCCTGTCAAAACGACGAGGTTTTTCATGTGGTTCTCCCTAGGGCCCCATTTTTCAACCGCCGGCCCGCGGCGGGCTGCGACAGCGCCTCGATCTTGGTCGTCGAGTGCGCAGAGCGCCTCGGCATGCAATCAGCGAGGACGGTCGCAGTCAATTGTTTTTTATAGATAAAGCGAAGGCCAATAGTTCAGAAACCTCCTGCATCAACTGCAACGGGAAGGTGTCTTGGTCTAGATGTTTGCCAATGAGTGGCCTGCTGTCAGTTTTCGCCAAAGGCGCGAGCTTCGCGGAAAATCACTCCATCGACTCAAGTCGGGCGCGGCAGAGGAGAATTGAGGGCTGAGCATCTGCCGTAAAGAGATGGAGAGGTCTGCCAGCGTGATCTCAACACTGAAGCGGACGGACCGTTTTCACCCCACTGCGGACGCCGGGCCGTGGCAAAGCGGACCGGCAGCTTTCGGCACTCCGCAAAGGCCGTCTGGATGTCTGATATGGGCGGAAAGCGGAAGGGTGGCGGAGGGGCCGCAAGCGGTCCGTCGGCTTATGGCGTCGGCGAGTGAACTGCAGACGTTCAAGGCGATCGGCAAGGTTGAAGTAATCGAACCGGACAGCGCATTTAGATCCTTGCGATGGCGAACGCTCGGCCAGTGGCTCCACACTGACACAGGCATAGTCATAACGAGCACCGAGAGCGCTGCGATTCAGAGCTGCAACTCCCTGACGTTGGAGACCGCATAGCCATATGTGAGTTCCGCATAATCTTGCTGTGGTCGACCACGAAGTATCATCTGCGGGAACTACCCGGCGGTCAGACGTTGGGACAACTTCCAACATCCTCGGAACGCAATGAACACCATAACCTCGAGCCTGAACAGCATCTGCGAAGGCGTGCCATATTCGGTGCGATACAGCATCCTGAATGCTCGCGATGGGACGGTTTTCGAGCGGGCGGAGAGAGAAGAGACGCCCTCGGCCAGTACCCGCAAGATCTCAATCATGCTTGCGGTGCTTAATGCGGCCAGCGAGGGCAGGCTCGATCTCGACGACCACATCGTCTACGAGCCCCGCCTTCGTGATGGAGTGGCCAGCGGAATTTTTCGCTACCTTACGCCTGGCATTACCCTGACCTTGCGCGACGCGATCGTCGGAATGATCGTCCTGAGCGACAATGTCTGCACCAGAATGGTATTGGAGCGGCTTACCTTGCAGGAGGTCGCCGACTATTGCCAGGCTCTGGGCATGACCGGAACGCACCACCGTTTCCTGATTCCGCCGCCGACCCTGCCTGCCGACCACGGCCTGGAGGACGTTACCACGACGACCGCTGCCGATCAGGTCCGGCTATTGAAGCTGCTTGCCGACGCCCGGCACTCTGCAGCCAGTGCACGTATTCTGGGTATCTCGCCAGCGCTCTGCCAGTTTGCCCTGCAAACCCTCGGCCAGCAGATCCTGCGTTACGGCATCCCGTCACGGCTCCCTTACGATGTTCAATTTGCCTGCAAGGGCGGTCGCGGCAAGCGCGGGCGGATGGATGCGGGGATCGTGTTCAAGGACAAGGAACCGCTATACATCCTTGCCGTGTTCACCGACCATGTCCCCACGGCTCTGCCCGATGGCACGCCGGGTTACACGTCGGCGCTGGAGACCATCGGCAAGATATCCAGGGTCTGCTGGGATGGCTTTCAATGAGTGAGCTGCTGGATGCGGACGCCCTCCACGCCATTGAGGTCATAGCGACCTGGTGTGCCTCCCCCCACGAGTTTAGTGCGACGGCCCGCCTCAGTGCGGAGCAGGCGATAACCGACACCGTGGGATGCATGCTGGCAGGGGCCACCGATGGCGCGACCAAGGCGGTGAAGGCAGCATTTTCCGGCGAGATTGGTCCGCACGGCGCTGCTGGCATCGTCCGCGGCGGCCGGGCTGCCGCCTCCGTGGCAGCGCTCATCAACGGCACCGCGGCCCATGCCCTCGATTTCGACGACAATTTCCACGGCGCCACCACGCATGCCTCGGCCGTGCTGGTGCCCGCCCTGCTGGCAGTGGCTGAGAATGTCGGCGCCACTGGGGAAGCTTTGATCCAGGCTTACCTCGTCGGGCTCGAAGCGCAGGCGGCGGTCGGGCGGGGAGTCAACCCCTCGCACTATACCGCCGGCTGGCACTCCACCTCCACGGTCGGCTGTATCGGCACCGCAGCGGCCACCGCCTGGCTCATGGGCGCGGACCGGTCGGGCATCGCAGCCGCCATGAGCATTGCCACGAGCATGGCGAGCGGAGTCAAAGGCCAGTTCGGGACGCCGGTAAAGCCTTTTCATGCCGGTCTGGCAGCCCGCAACGCGGTCGAAGCGGCGCAGCTATCGGCAGCCGGCCTTGTCGGGCGGACCGACATCCTTGAATCGTCACAGGGCTTTCTTGCCCTCTATGGCGGTCCCAATCCTGCCGGCTGGAGCCAGCTCGCAATTGGCCCCGTCTCGATCGTCGAGACCATTGGCCTGGCGACCAAGCGCCACCCGTGCTGCGGCTCGACCCATCGCGCGATAGACATGGTGCTCGAGCTCAAGGCCGAGCACGGGTTCCGCGCCGAGGATGTCGCGGGCATCGACGTGTTGGTCGCCATCGCCCATGCCCGCAATCTGGCGTTTCCGTCACCCCGTGACGAAATGGAGGCCCGGTTCAGCATGAATTACTGCCTGGCTGTCGCCCTGCTGTGTAACCGGGTGACGCTGAACGACTTTACGCCCGCCGCCGTGGCGCGCCCGGACGTTCGCGCCCTGCTGCCCCTGACGCGAATGAACACCTATTCCGAGGATTATGAGCGGGCTACCCCGGGGCGCTTGCCGCATGAACTGACACTGCGACTGCGCGACGGCACCGAATTGCGCGTCTCACGGCTTGCGGCCAAGGGCACACTTGCGTTCCCGTTGGACGAAGCCGACCGACGGATCAAGTTCCTCGATTGCTCGGCGAAGGCAATCTCCTTGCCGTCTGCCGAGCAGCTTTTGAGCCAGATGAGTCATCTGCAGTTGCTGGACAGGGTGAACCTGTTTCAGGGCTTCGACTGGACCTGAGCTATTTGCCCGTAGTCAGGATCGCCTCTGCCAGGATGCGCTCACGCAGCATGTCGATGAATAGCTGCATCGGCCGCGACAGAGGCGAGTCGCGCAGCGTGATGATCCCGTAGTCCACTACAGTTTCGGGAATGAGCGGCACGAGCCGCACCCGCTCGCTGGTAATGAAACTGCCGATGAATGCCGGCACGATCGAGATGCCGATCCCTTCCGCCACCAGGGCAATGCTCGATTCTACCGAATGGGTCTCCACCCTGCAGCGGACTTCGCTCTTGGCGTCACGCAACAGGTCTTCGATCTCCTGCCGATTGTGGCGCAGGCGGCCCAGCAGGACCATGTCCGCGTGATTGAGGTCTTCGGCGGCGATAGCCTGCCTGTCGGCCAGGGGGTGATCGGCCGGAACGGCGCACAATGTGCCGCTGCTGAACAGGGGCATGACCTCAAATCCGAGGTCTTCAGGGGGCAGGCGCACGAAGCCGAAATCGGCGACCCGTCCCGTGACGGCATGTTCCACATAGCTATATGGCCCCGCAACCAGCTCAAGGCTCACCGATGTCGTTTCGGCGAGAAAGTCCCGGATCACCTTGGGCAGGATGGTGGTGGTCATGGAGTGGGGAAACCCCATTTTCATGAGCGAGCGCCCGAAACGTCCTGCGCCCAGCTCGTCGGTGCGGCGTTTGAGGCGCGCCAGGACGTCGGCCAGCTCGTCGACCTCATCGACAAGTATTCGCGCTTCCGCCGTGGCGAGCAGGCGCCCCCGGTCGCGATGGAACAGATTGAATCCGAGGTCGGCTTCCAGGGCGCTGAGCTGCCGGCTGATGGCCGACTGGGAGAGCTTGAGGACGACGGAAGCACCGATCGTGGTGCCCGTGGACATCACGGCCCGGAAGACTTCGAGTTGCTTAGGCGTCATCGGATCGTCCCATCGGCCCCACCTCGGACCGGTCCGAGTCTGCATCGATCAATGCAAAAAACACATAAGATTGCGCCGTTTGCCGATTGATCATTAGCTGCCACCACGGGTCGCGCAAGGACATTGTGGTCTGGGCGGCCAAGGGGAAAGACAATGGCAAGACTGCTGCCGAAGCGCGGAAAACAGAGGACGGAGCGATGACCGTATTCATCCTCCGCCGCCTGTTGCAAAGCGTGGGTGTGCTGTTCGCAACCTCGATCATCGTATTCCTCGGCGTGTTCGCCATCGGCAATCCGGCCGACATTCTGATCGCTGCCGATGCCACCCAGGCGGAACGCCAGGCTGCGATCGTCTCGCTCGGTCTCGATCGCCCGTTGCTCGAGCAATACTGGATCTTTCTCAGCAATGCGCTGCAGGGCGATCTCGGCCGGTCCTTCGTTTTCAACCAGCCGGCAATCGGGCTGATCCTGGCGCGGCTACCGGCAACGCTCGAACTGGCCTTCGTGGCTCTGTTCATCGCCCTTGCCGCTGGAATTCCGCTTGGGTTGATCGCTGGACTGAAGCCGCAGACGATCGTCGATGAAACCATCATGACCGGATCGATCCTGGGCTTCAGCCTGCCCAATTTCTGGCAGGGCATGATGCTGATCATGATCTTTTCCGTTTGGCTCGGATGGCTGCCCGCCGGTGGCCGTGGCGAAACCGTCCAGGTCCTCGGCATCTCCACCAGCCTGCTGAGCTGGGATGGCATCGCCCACCTGATCCTGCCGGCCACCAATCTCGCCCTGTTCAATCTCGCCCTGGTCATCCGCCTGACCCGCACCGGCGTGCGCGAGATCATGCCCCTCGACTTCATCAAGTTCGCCCGCGCCAAAGGCCTTACCGAACGGCGGATCGTGCTGGTCCACGTGCTCAAGAACATCATGATCCCGGTCGTCACAGTGGTCGGCATGGAGTTCGGCTCGATCATCGCCTTCGCGGTCGTTACCGAAACCATCTTCTCATGGCCCGGTATCGGCAAGCTGCTGATCGACTCGATCATGTTGCTCGATAGGCCTGTCGTGGTCTCCTATCTGCTGGTCGTCGTTTTCATGTTCATCGTCATCAACCTGCTCGTCGACATCGCCTATTCGCTGCTGGATCCGCGCATCCGGCTGAGGGACTCGCAATGAGCGCCCCGATGAGCAGATGGCGTCTCTCGACAGACTCGACGCTGGGCAAGGCGGTGGACGGGATCGTCACGAGCCCCAAGGCTGCGGTCGGCGCGGTGGTAGCGATATTGCTTGTGCTGGTGGCCATTTTCGGCCCCTGGATCGCGCCGCAAAACCCCTATGACCTTGGCGCGATCGATTTTTTCGACGCCCGTCTGCCGCCCATGTCTCCCACCATGAACGGCTCCATCTATCTGCTGGGCACCGACGGGCAGGGCCGCGATATGCTGTCGGCGATGATCTACGGCTTGCGGACCAGCATCGCCGTTGGCCTCCTGGCCGGCATCGTGGCGCTGGTGGTCGGTACGGCCCTTGGCCTGGTGGCAGCCTATATCGGCGGTCGGGTCGATGCGCTGGTGATGCGTCTGGTCGACCTCATGCTGGGCCTGCCGGCCATCCTGGTTGCGCTGATGCTGCTGGCTCTGCTGGGGCAGGGGGTCTGGAAAGTGATCCTGGCTCTCGTGCTGGTGCAATGGGCTCAGTTTGCCCGCGCCGTCCGCGCCGCCGCCCTGGTCGAGCGCAACAAGGAATATGTCGAAGCCGCCGTGTCCCTCGGCCTCTCCAGGCCGCGGATCCTGTTCGGACACATGCTGCCCAATTGCCTGCCGCCAATCATCGTGGTGGGAACCTTGCAGGTGGCGAGCGCCATTTCGGCCGAAGCGACCCTGTCATTCCTTGGCATCGGGCTCCCGATCACCGAGCCGTCCTTGGGCTTGCTGATTGCCAATGGCTACAAGGTGCTGCTTTCCGGTCAGTACTGGATCAGCGTCTATCCGGGCCTGCTCCTGCTGCTGCTGGTCTTCAGCATCAATGTGGTCGGCGACCGTCTGCGCGAAGTGTTCAACCCGCGGTTCTTGGGGCGCTGAGATGAGCACGATCGTCATAGACAATCTCGAAACGCATTTCGATACGCCGGCCGGCGTGATCCGCGCCGTCGACGGCGTCTCCTTCAGTGTCGAGCGCGGCGAAATCCTTGGCCTGGTTGGTGAATCGGGCTCAGGCAAGTCGATCACCGGCTTCTCGGTGATCGGCCTCGTCGATCCACCGGGCCGTGTGGCCGGCGGTCGTATTCTCTTCCAGGGCGAAGACCTGGTCGGGCGCTCGGAAAAGGAGATGCGGGCCCTCCGCGGCAAGAAGATCGCGATGATCTTCCAGGACCCGATGATGACGCTCAACCCCGTACTGACCATCGAAACACAGATGGTCGAGGCTGTCCGGGCGCACGACAAGGTCAGCCACGCCGAAGCCCGGCAACGCGCTGTCGAGGCCCTCGGCCTGGTCGGCATCCCTTCGCCCGACGAACGTCTTTCGGCCTATCCGCACCAGTTTTCCGGAGGCATGCGGCAGCGCGTGGCCATCGCCATTGCCCTGTTGCATCGCCCTGATCTCATCATTGCCGATGAACCGACCACGGCGCTGGACGTCACCATCCAGTCCCAGATTCTGTTCGAAATTCAGAAAGTGACCCGGAACTTTGGCATGTCGCTGATCTGGATCAGCCACGATCTGGGGGTAGTGGCCAGCCTCGCGCACAAGGTAGCCGTCATGTATGCCGGGCGCATCGTTGAGGCGGGCCCCGTCGATACGGTGCTCGACCATCCGGTCCATCCCTACACGATCGGCCTCTTGCGCTCGATACCGGCAAACCTTCAGCGCGGCGAGACCCTGCAGGCCATTCCCGGCATGGCGCCATCCCCGCTGCACCGGCCCAGTGGCTGCCCCTTCCGGCTGCGCTGTTACGCGGCCACGCCGGTCTGCGAGACCGAACTGGTGAAGTCCCGGGTCGGCGAACACAGCTGGCGCTGCTTCCACCCGCAGACCGAGGCTCGCCCATGAGCACGCCATTGATCAAGGTCGAGAACCTCTCCAAACGCTTCACCCGCAAGCTCGATCTTGCAGAACGCATTGTTGGCCGGCTGAGAGGTGCCGCCGAACCCAGGACAGTCCGGGCCCTGGACGATGTGTCCCTCGAAATAGGTGCCGGCGAGATCGTCGGTCTCGTCGGTGAATCGGGCTGCGGCAAGTCCACCCTCGGCCGGATACTGGCCGGGATCATGGACCAATCCGATGGCCAGGTCCTGTGGGAGGGGCAGTCGCTTGCCACGATGGCGCCGCGGGACCTCAAGGCAGCGCGGCTGGCCGCGCAGATGATCTTCCAGGACCCGATGTCCTCGCTCAATCCACGCAAGACGGTGGCCCAGGCTATCGGGGAAGCGCCCGTGGCGCACGGCATGACGCGCCGGGCAGATGTGGCCGGACTGGTTGAGAGTTTGATGGCCAAGGTCGGGCTCGACCCCTCCTATGCCCGTCGTTTCCCCCACCAATTCTCTGGCGGACAGCGGCAGCGCATCGGCATTGCCCGGGCCCTGGCAGTCAATCCGCGCTTCCTGATCTGCGACGAATCCGTCTCGGCGCTCGACGTGTCGATTCAAGCCCAGGTGCTCAACCTCTTCCTGCAGCTCAAGCAGGATTTTGGGTTGACCTACCTGTTCATCAGCCACGACCTCGGCGTGGTCAAGCACATCGCCGACCGGGTCGTGATCATGTATCTCGGGCGCATCGTGGAGAGTGCGCCGGCCGAGGCGTTCTTCGCCACACCAAATCACCCATACACCCAGGCGCTGCTTGCCGAGATGCCCAATATCCGGCAGCGGCGGCGTGTGTTCCAGCCGGTCAAGGGCGAGATTCCATCGCCTCTCGATCCGCCACCCGGCTGTCATTTTCATCCGCGCTGCCCCCAGGCCTTTGATCGCTGCCGCATCGAGCGGCCTGCGCTCAAGACGATCGCCCCGGGACATACCAGCGCATGTCACCTCAATGACGCGCCGCACACCACAGGCGCCGACAACCACCAGCAGGGAAGGATTTCGCCGTGACACGTCGATCAATCGGGAAGGAAACATCAATGCCCAGAATTCGCATGCTTCTGCTCGGACTGGCTCTGTCGAGCTGTCTGACCACGGTCGCCATGGCCGTCGATCTGACCGTCGGCAGCTCGACCGAGCCCGCCGCCATCGATCCGCATTTCTCCCGCTCGGGCAACAGCCAGCAGATTGCGGCACAGGTGTTCAACCGTCTGGTCGAGCCCGATGAGAACCTGCAGATTCAGCCGGGCCTGGCAGTGTCCTGGGAAAACCTCGACGAGCTCACCTGGGAAGTGAAGCTGCGCGAGGGCGTCACCTTCCACGATGGGTCGCCTTTCACCGCTGAAGACGTCGTTTTTTCGCTCGAACGGGCCGATGAAATCCCCAACAGCCCGGCCCCCTTTACCGCCAATGTCGCCCCGATTGCCGCCATGGAAATCGTCGATCCACTTACCATCCGCTTCACCACGACCAAGCCGACGCCGCAATTCATGGAACTGGCCGGCCTGGTCTTCATCGTGTCCAAGGCCGCGGCCGAGGGCGCCAGCATCGAGGCCTTCAACAGCGGCGAGGCCGCCATCGGCACTGGCCCCTACAAGTTCGCCTCATGGACCCCGGGTGATCGCTACACGCTTGTGCGAAACGACGACTATTGGGGTAAGGCTCCTCAATTCGAGAACGTGACCTACCGTCTCATGTCCAATTCCGCGGCGCGCGTGGCGGCTCTGCTGGCTGGCGACGTGGACCTCATCGATGCCGTTCCGCCGGGCGACATAGCAACCCTCGAAGCATCCGATGGTGTCCAGCTCCACACCACCGCATCGGGACGCATCATCTATCTCGGCCTCGACTCCGCACGCGATGAAAGCCCCTTCGTGACCGGCCCCGATGGCGCGCTCCTCAATCCCAATCCCCTCAAGGATGTGCGGGTGCGCGAGGCCATGTCCAAGATGATCGACCGGCAATTGCTGATTGACCGGGTGCTTTCGGGCGCCGGCACACCGGCCGGTCAGCTGGCGCCGGCAGGCCTTGGCGGTCATGCTGTATCCCTTCAGCCCGACCAGATCGACATTGAAGCCGCCAAGGCCCTCCTGGCCGAGGCCGGCCTGCCCGACGGTTTCGGCATTACCATCCACTCGTCCAACGATCGCTTCCCGGGCGATGGCGACGTTGCCCAGGCCCTGGGCCAGCTGTTCCAGCGCGGCGGCCTCACAGTCAACGGCGTCGTGACTCAGCCCTACAATGTCTATGCGACCGCGGCGGGCAAGCAGGAGTTCAGTGCCTTCATCTTCTCTTTCGGTACGACGACCCCATCGGCGGCGCCCGGTATGACCAATGTGCTGATGACATTCGACGAGGCAGCCGGCACCGGCTCGTTCAACCGCATGCGCTACTCCAACCCGGAATACGACGCTGCCATGCGTGCGGCGCTGGCCGAGTTTGACCCGGCAACCCGCAACAGACTGCTCGAGATAGCGGCGGAAATTGCCTTCCACGACTACGCCATCCTGCCGCTCTACTGGCCTGAAGTGACCTGGGCCAGCCGTGAGGGCATCGGTTATATTGCCAACACGTCGGAAGATACGCTGGCCACCTATGCGAGCGTGACTGAATGACGGCTCGGGACGCCATCGACAGGCCGGTGGTTGAGGTGGACGCTCTCCCGCCGCCTCACCATGTCACTGAAGGGGTCCTGGTCCATCGCGATGTCATGGTCATCATGCGCGATGGCATCCGGCTCGCAGCCGACATCTACCGCCCGGCCGCAGATGGCGTCCCGCATGCCGGTCCGCTCCCGGTCATCCTGGAGCGGACCGCCTATGGCAAGGGCGAACGGTCCCGCTCGGAGATCGAGGTGGGGATGGACCTCCCCATGACCCGCGCGGAGGTGGCCAGCCATTTCGTCCGCCATGGCTATGTGGTGATTTATCAGGATTGCCGGGGCCGCTACGGATCGGAGGGCGAGTTCGTCAAATACCTGTCCGAAGGCGCCGACGGCTTCGATACGCTGGATTGGATCGTCCGGCAGGCCTGGAGCAGTGGCAAGGTCGGCACCATGGGCCTGTCCTATGCGGCTCACACCCAGATGGCTCTGGCCTGCCTCAATCCACCGGGTCTTGCGACCATGGTGCTCGACTCCGGCGGCTTCGCCAATGCTTTTACCTGCGGCATCCGGCAGGGTGGGGCGTTCGAGCTCAAGCAGGCGACATGGGCCTACAACAACGCCCATGAAAGCCCCGTAGTTCGCGATAACCCGCTGCTTGCCAAGGCGCTTGGCGCAGAGGACCTGCGGTCGTGGTTCCAGGCCATGCCGTGGTCGGAGGGACGCTCCCCGGTCCGCTGGGTTCCTGAGTATGAAAGCTATCTGCTCGAGCAATGGCGGCACGGCACCTTCGACGACTATTGGCGACAGGTCGGCCTCTACGCTGCCGGCCACTATGACCATTTCCCCGACATTCCGGTCGCGTTCCTCTCTAGCTGGTACGATTGCTATGTCAGCTGCACCTTCGAAAACTATGCCGGCTTGTCGCGCTCGGGTACGCGTCACCTCGATCTGATCATGGGTCCGGGGCTGCACGGCAACCGCAACACCAGTTTCGCCGGTGACGTCTCGTTCGGTCCCAATGCCCCTGTCGGCGGCAATATTGCGCCGAGCTGGCTGGAGTTTCGGCGCCATTGGTTTGACCGCTGGCTGAAGGGTGTTGTACCAGCCGCTGCCGAAACACCGCGCGTTCGGCTGTTCCTCATGGGTGGTGGCTCCGGCCGGCGCGACGAAAGCGGCCGACTGGATCATGGTGGCACCTGGATCGAAGGAGCCCAATGGCCACTGCCGCAAAGTGAGGAAGTCAGGTTTTTCTTTCACGCGGACGGGCGCCTGTCGCCAGACGCCCCCCGAACCCAGGTCGCCCCGCTGGTCTATGACTTTGATCCCGGAAATCCGGTCCCCACCATTGGCGGTGCGCTGACCAGCGGTCGGCCAGTTTTTGAGGGCGGGGCCTTCGACCAGCGGGAGGACCAGCGATTCTACGGCGTAACCCGGCCGGGACTGCCCCTCTCCGCGCGGGCCGATGTGCTGACCTTCGAGACCGAGCCGCTTGCGGCCGACACGGCCATTGTCGGTCCCGTGAGCGTGCGCCTGTTTGCAAGCACCGACGGCCCCGACACGGACTTCACCGCCAAGCTCATCGATGTCTATCCGCCGAGTGAGGACTACCCAACCGGCTTTGCCATGATCATCACGGACGGCATTATCCGCTGCCGCTACCGCGAGTCCTTCGAGCAGCCGGGGCCCTGTACCCCCGGCGAGATCATGGAACTGGTCATCGAACCCTTCGCAACGGCCAACCTGTTCAAGGCCGGCCACCGCATTCGCGTCGACATCTCTTCCAGCAACTTCCCCAAATTCGACGTCAATCCCAATACCGGTGCCCCCGAGGGTACCGGCCGCACCCGGCGCGTGGCGCACAACGCGGTGTACTGCGATAGTGCCCGCTCCTCCTCGATTGCGCTCCGGACGGTTTCGGTCGACCGGCTTTCTCCCGCCTCCTAGGAGGCGTCGCAGCTAGGCCTGATGAAGTTCCACGTCGGCACGCGTACCCGGCAGCGCCGGTCGCAGCCTTCGAACGCCGCCGCAGATGAACTTCCTCCCAGTTGATTTTGTCCACATTGTGAGCGCCGGACCTGGACCAGGACTGCGTAACAAACTGTGTAACGTTGCTTGGGGAGGAGCCCGGATCTGCTGGCCTGAGGGCCTCAGCAGGAAGCGATGGTGGAGGGGACTGGATTCGAACCAGTGTACGCTAAGCGGTCAGATTTACAGTCTGATGGATTTAACCACTCTCCCACCCCTCCACTACAACGTCGCTTGGGTAGGAAACGAAGCGCCGGGGCGCGTCGTCGGGGCGGTTTATGGTGGTCTGATGACACAGTGTCAACACCCGTTTGGCAATGCCCCGCAAGAAAAGGTCAATCCGGGCCCATCCTGTCCTCGGCAGGTGCTGTGAACGGTCGGGAGGCCTGAACACTCCTCGCGTCAGGCAGCGGCCTGCGAAACAGAATCGGGGATGCAAGGGCAGGGGGATTTGGAGCGGGTAGCGGGAATCGAACCCGCATATTCAGCTTGGAAGGCTGCTGCTCTACCACTGAGCTATACCCGCTCGGTCGGTGACCGACATGCTAGCCAATAGCCCGTCACGGCCGGACCTGACAACCCCTTGGCGCATTGGAATCTGTGCGCGGGCGACGGTGGGCCACCGCCCGTGCGGTGGGGGCTAGAGCCAGCCCGCCAGGATGCCGAGGCCGGCAATGGCGAAGGCGCCGCCTGCCAGTCGCGCCGCGGTGCCGCCGAAGCGCCCGGCGAGGTGTGCAGCGCCGAAAGCGGCAGCAAGGCCGGTGAGGTGGAGCAGGGCGGTCGCCGTAACGAAGCCCAGGGCATAGGTGAGGCCATCGGCAGATTCGGCCATTTCGGCGCCGTGGGCATGGCCGTGGAACACGGCGAAGACACCGACCAGGGCCATGGCCGCCCCGACAGGCATGGGGCGGCCCAGGGCGGCCGCGCCGCCGATTGCCACGATCGAGAGGGCAATGGCCAGTTCGACGAATGGCAGCTGGACCTGCGCAATACCGAGACCGAATCCGGCCACCATTGCGCCGACGAAGCTGAGCGGCACCAGCCACAGCGCCCGGCCGCCGAGCACGAAGGCAAAGACGCCCACGGCGAGCATGGCGAGCACGTGGTCGAGGCCGCCGACGGGGTGGGCAATACCGTGGAAGAACCCCGCGCCATGGGCGATTCCGGTATGGGCGAAAGCCAGGCCAGGGGAGAGAGCCAGAATGGCCAGTGCCAGCAAAAGACGCATTGTCATCCTTCCGGGGCCTTTGCCCCTGAGTGATCGTGTCGCTGCCGCCAAACTTCCCTGAACTCGCAAAGCCATTTATTGGCTGGGTCTTGCCGATTGTAAATGGTGATCCTGTTGGCGCCGTCATGCGTTAGCGGGGGAAGGGCGGCGCAATGCCACCGGTGTTCAAGGGTTATTTCGTTTGTTGCTGATCATTTTTCTGGTGCTGTTCCTGCTGTTGATTCAGGTCGCCTTGCCCGGCCGCTACCTCACCGAGCAGGTCGGAACCGACGCGCAGATCGGACCGCGGGACGACCTGCCTGAACCCAGCCGCGATCTCGGCCGCGCGCGTCGGGCCCTGGCCAACCTGCAGGAGACCCTGCCGGTCTTCCTGACCCTGGCGTTGCTGTCGATCATGCTTGGCGAGATCGGTTGGCTTTCGCTCGCGGGTGGAGCGCTCTACTTTGTGGCGCGTGTTGCGCACCTCTATTGCTATATGCGCGGCCTTACGCCTTGGCGGTCGGTCAGTTTTCTCGCCAGCCTGCTGGGCAACCTGCTCCTGGCGCTGCCGCTGCTGCCCCATCTCTGGAGCTAGGCGCAAAGGGTCTTGCGAAACACGCCCATTGCCATTAGACACACCCTCGCCTGAAGGGGTTTAGCTCAGTTGGTAGAGCATCGGTCTCCAAAACCGAGGGTCGTGGGTTCGAGTCCCCCAGCCCCTGCCAGGCGTTCTTTCCAGATTTTCTGGGACTTCCAACATATTGACGCGCGCAATGCTTCGGTCGGTTAGACAGCCTGACCGATGTGGCAAGACGCTTGCGCTCCAGCGACATGGCGTTTGCGCCAGCGCCGCGATAGGCTTGGGCGCAGTCATAACCTGGAGTTGTGACCTGTTTGACGCCCATGCGGACATGGGGCGCTGTCGGGCCTGACGCAGGATTCGTATTCTATCGACAGCCCCGGGCAGCATATACCTCCGGCCGGCTTGTTTGTTTCTGGCCGTAATGCTGCCGCTTGTCGAAGCAGCTCGTTCCTGTTGTTCTTGCGAAGGGGATTCCTGGCGAGGTAGAAACGTCCCAACTAGGGGGCATTCTTGTTCGTCTTTCTCGCACAGCTTCCCACGCAACTGGTCGAATTTCGGCGCCTCCGCAAAATTCTGAACGACCGAGGGGTGGCGCACAAGCTACTGGTGGAAAGCGCTGCTCTGCTGAGCGAACCGGGTAGCGAAATGCTCCCAACGCTGGCGCCTGAGGCGGCCGATGGCGTGGGCACCGTGACCTTGAACAAAGAGGTCCACGGCGTGACGGCGGTTGTGACCGCGGCCAGAGCGGCGCGGCGCAGCGCCCGTCAGTACCTCCGGTCAATTGCTGCCACTGCTCTGGTTGTCGGGGAGGATGGTGTTGGTGGCAATCTGCCGTGGATCGCGGAAGCGAGGCGCATCGGCTTGCCGGTATATATTCTGCCCTACGAGTTTTCCGGACGGCGGCAGGCAGAAGTGGTGATCGGCAGCGCACCTGAGGACTATGTTGCGTCCGGCCGTGTGGCCCGGCTGTTTTCTCTGGTCAAGCCGCAGTGGTCGGGGATCGTAGGCGGCCGACGCGTGTTTCGGCTGCCGCTGCGATTTGCCCTCGGGTACGAAATTGCGGGCGTCGCTCCGCCAAACCCGTGGGCGGTTCATGGTGGTCGGGCATCCAGGCTGCTGGCAGAGAGCCCCAGAATGGCCGCGCATTATGCCTCGGATGGAATAGGGCGGCCTAAGGTGGTCGTAGTCGGTTCGCTGGCGCTTGATGACGTGCACACATCAATGGCAATGAAGCCACGCAGCCAAAAGATGTGCATCGTCTGTGCGCTGCCACCGGACTACACCGACACCTATGGTCCGAGACCCTACGCAGAAGCGATGGCGTCCTGGGTTGATCAGGTTCGTCGCCTGGGCGACGTGGTCATCCAGGCTCATCCGGCCGCCAGGGCGAAGCTGGAAGGACTGGGTTTTGCCATTGATCAGACCGACATCGCAACGCTCATTGGCAAATGCGATGTGTTGGTTACTTCAGTTTCGTCCATTATCCGTCTGGCTCTCGCCGCAGGAAAGCCGGTGGTCAACTACGATCTCTATCGTTTCGGCTACGACGATTACGCCGATGCCAAGGGCGTCATCACCACGAGTGACCAGGCGGATTTCAATCGCGCCATAAATGACCTTGCGAAGTCAGATGAGTTGAGCGAGCTGCAGCGCCGAGCGGAATCAGATCGCGCGCGGTGGGGCGCTGTCGATGGACTTGCTCACACGCGCATCATGTCGGCTCTGGGTCTCGCTTCGGGCGAAACGCGATAGATCCACCGAGTCGCCGGGCCGGCTGCTCGAAATATTTGCTGACATAGTGTGCCGCAGCAATGGTCAAAGCAAAAACCAGAACAATGCGCAGCGGAGCCCAGGGCACCCCATATTTGTGCAGGCTGTAGTGAACGAGCGGGTGCAGCAAATAGACCGGATAGCTGATCACCCCTAGCCAGATGCTGACTTTGAGCAGTTTGCCGGTGACCGGCGGAACGAAGGCTGCGGCAGCAACAAAGACGATCGTCAAAGTGGTCAAGAGCAGGCCGCGCCAGCCCGTCAGAAAGCCGACGGGATATGGGCTCGTGACCAGGGCGAAACCGATCAAGGCCGCGCCAGCAATGGTCAGCGCGTGACGATAGTGCTTTTTCGGTCCGGCGCGGAACAGCTCACCGATCAGGCACCCGGCCAGAAAGTAGCCCGCAAAGCTGACGGGCTGAGAATAAGAGGCCCAGAGAGGGCCGGTCATCACCTCGGCGGTGCCGAGAATCAGGTTCACGAAAACTACCTGCATTGCGATTGCCATCGTCGCAACGACGACAAGTGCCCTCAGGCTTTGGACCGCGACGAAGAGAATAGGCAGCAGCAGGTAAAAGACGAACTCGATGCCTAGCGACCAGCCGCCAGTGATGAGCGAAGTCGCGCCTGGGTTATAGAAGCCCAGCATCAGGGTGATATTCGCTGGCAGATCGAGAGGCCATGTCGGTGGCAACGGGTAGAGTAATATGCGGATCAGCAGGGCCAGATAATACAGCGGCGCGATCCGAAAGAAGCGCTTCAGCAGGTAGGAGCGGACGTCCGACGACGTCTGCAGTTTCCCGTAATAGGAAATCCACAGTGAGAAGCCACTGATCACAAAGAACGCATAGACGGCGTAGTAACCCACATTCTCGACGGCGGCGATGCTCTCGTTGCTCAGCGAATGGAACGCCATAACGCTGAGAGCCAGAAGCCCCCTGGCTGCATCCACCGATGATACGTGCCCAGTCCGTCCCGATTGATTTCCGTCGCTCATCTACTTGGGCTCTGCCCCATCCTTGCTCTCGGCACGAGGCTGTTGACGCCTCTGACCACGGTCGCGCCGCGCATCCTGCGACGGCCCGCCTGACTCTGCAATCAACACATCAATGGAGACTACCATGGCCAAGGGCAACGTCGCCTTAGCCCTCGCGGACGCAGTTGTCCATGAGGGCGGACACACCGCGGAGCGACGCGCCCCCGTTTGGACACATCGCGTTTTGCGCTAGCCGGCCACGCGCCGGTAGAGTCGCACCATATTCACCGGCTGCCCTGGTGTCTGCCAATAGACGCGCGCGATGAGGTCCTTGCGCTGGCCACTGCGCACCAGTTCGACGCCGAGCGCCTGGCGTCCGGCGTCCTCGGGTGAGCGGGCGCCTACGATGATGGTTTCTTGCGGGTCGATGCTGTCGCTGCGCATATCGACCACGCGAAAGGTTATCGCCATTCCGAATCCTTGCTGCAGGGGGCCTGTAGCACTCGGATCGGTCGGGGCACCTTTAACTATGACATAAGTGGCCAAATTAGCCGGCGGCGATATCGTCCACCGGCTCATAGCCGAGCCAGCTTCGGCCATCCTCGAGGTTCCACGCCGTGCCGGTATTGTTGCTGACGCCGCTCACCACGATGGCGCGGGCGGGCCAGCGATCGGCCGGCGCCGTAATGGCCTTTTCCATCAGCTGCAGGAAGTCCCGGTTGGACAGCCACATGCCGCGAAACCAGGCCATGCCGCGCTCGATCTCTTCCTGGTCGGGCAAAGCGGGGCCGGTACGCCGGCCAGCCCCGCGCAGGTCGATTGTTTCAGGACGGTTCTCGCCGGGCTGGACCCAGCCGATGCGCACATTGACGCCGGTCAGCGAGGAGGACGCAGAGCGGGCTGCAACGGCGCGCTCACCCATGAGCTTGGAGGCGCCATAGGCGGTGGGCCTGCAATAGTCATGGCCATCGAAGAAGCGTGTGCCGGGGCGCGGCGGCGTGTCCCATGTGAGCCGCTGGTCGGGCGGCAGGGGTGCATCTTTGTAGCCGCCCATGACATGGTTGGACGATGCGAAGACGAAGCGGCATGGCGCCTGGCCAACCCGCTGCAGCAGGTTCATCGTCATGTCGATGCTCTGGGTTGCCTCAACCCAATTGGAATCGGGCGCTGGATTCTGCGCTGCGAAGTGAACCACGGCATCAGCCTGCTGCACTGGCTCAATCCAGCGGCGGTCATGCGGGTCGCGTAGGTCGGCGCTGACCGCGCTGAACTTGCCACTATCCGTCAACGGCTTGGGATCGATCCCTGTTATGGCCGAGCACCATTGTGCCGATTGCAGATGGGCGGTGAGCTTGCGGCCGAGATTGCCCCCGGCTCCGGTGATTACGACATGCACGAGACTGTCCCCTCCGACCGGGAGACGCTAGCAAATGCCGGGCGCGGCGAACAGGCGGACTATTCGGCCGCCAAAGGCAGCGCATCGCTGTGGCGCGACTTCAGCCGGTTGAGCTGGTGGGCGGCGTGGGCGAGCAGGGCGCGGCGCACTTCGGGGGTGCTGACAGAGCCGACATCGGCCTTGACCTTGAGATCGAGGTGGTAGCGCGACAGGTTGCCCATGAAGCGCTCTTCGATGATTACGCGAACAACGCCGGTCACGCGGCCGGCAATGGCCTGATGCGGACCGTAGAACCGGACCTCACAACCCTTGATGTCGAAACTTGCACCACTCGAAGACATGTCACAGCCTCCCGTTGCCGCTTTTCCGTCACAATTGGATCAAATGCCATTGCGATACGGGGCGCAAGCCGGTTCCGCAAGCTTCTTAACAGATGATTAACAAAGTGATCGGCGGCGAGTCGCCGGGGCTGCGATCAATGTGTGCCGGCCCTGTTGCAATTGGCGGCAAGTTTCTCTAGATAGCGGCATTCCAGCCGTGCGGGATTCCTGCGCGGCCTTTGGTTTTGCACCAAAACCCAAGAGTAGATTCGCCTATGGCCCGACCGAACCCGATCCAGTTCCTGCAGCAAGTCCGGCAGGAAACCGCCAAGGTCACCTGGCCGAGCCGCAACGAAGTCCTGGTCTCGACGATCATGGTCCTCGTGCTGGTTCTTGCGGCGAGCCTGTTCTTCCTGCTGGCCGACCAGGTCATTTCCTGGCTTGTCAGCCTGATGCTGTCGATCCGCGCTTAGCGGTCTGGAACTAGAATTTAGGAGCGGCGACGCTTAATGGCCAAGCGCTGGTACATCGTTCAGGCATACAGCAACTTCGAGCGCAAGGTGGCGGAGGATATCCGCCAGAAGGTTGCGCAGAAGAAGCTCGAGCACCTGTTTGAAGACGTGATCGTGCCGACCGAAAAGGTCGTGGAGGTCCGTCGCGGGCGCAAGGTCGATGCGGAACGCAAGTTCTTCCCGGGCTATGTGCTGGTGAAGATGGACATGACCGACGAGGCGTTCCATCTGATCAAGAACACGCCCAAGGTCACCGGCTTCCTCGGCTCGGACAACAAGCCGATGCCGATTTCCGAAAAGGAAGCCCAGGCCATCCTGCAGCAGGTGCAGGAAGGCGTGGAGCATCCCAAGCCTTCCGTCTCGTTCGAAGTGGGCGAGAATGTGCGCGTGTCGGACGGTCCCTTCGCCAGCTTCAATGGCGTGGTGGAAGAGGTCGACGAAGAACGCGCCCGCCTCAAGGTGGAAGTATCGATTTTCGGGCGTCCCACTCCGGTGGAGCTCGAATACGGTCAGGTCGAAAAGGTCTGACCGGAAATCTCGCGGCGCGGCGCAAGAAATCTTGCGGCATGCTTCGGGGCAAATCTGTGGGAGAGGGCGGTTGCTGCCAAGCATCCGAACAAGCCTCGGACCACAGCGTCAAACGGTCCGCGTGACAGCGGACACATTCAGATAGGACGATTATGGCAAAGAAAATCGTTGGCTACGTAAAGCTGCAGGTGCCCGCGGGCTCCGCGACGCCGTCCCCGCCGATCGGACCGGCTCTCGGTCAGCGCGGCCTGAACATCATGGAATTCTGCAAGGCATTCAACGCCGCCACGCAGGAACTGGAAAAGGGTTCGCCCATTCCAGTCGTGATCACCGCCTATGCCGACAAGAGCTTCACCTTCGAGATGAAGCAGCCGCCGGTCACCTACTTCATCAAGAAGGCCGTCAACCTCAAGTCGGGCAGCAAGCTGCCGGGCAAGGAATCGGCTGGCACGATCACCACGGCCCAGCTCCGTGACATCGCCGCCAAGAAGATGAAGGATCTCAACGCCGACAATATCGACGCTGCCGTGTCGATGATTGCTGGCTCTGCCCGTTCCATGGGCATTCAGGTCGAGGGCTGATTGAATGGCACACGTTGGTAAGAAGATCGCCAAGGCCCGCGAGGGCATCGACCGCAACAAGCTCTACAAGCTCGACGAAGCCATCAAGATGGTGAAGTCGCGCGCCTCGGCCAAGTTCGATGAGACCATCGAAATCGCCATCAATCTCGGCGTCGATCCGCGTCACGCCGACCAGATGGTCCGTGGCGTGGTGAACCTGCCCAACGGCACGGGCAAGACCGTGCGCGTGGCCGTGTTCGCCAAGGATGCCAAGGCTGATGAAGCCCGCAAGGCTGGTGCCGATATCGTTGGCGCCGAAGACCTGATGGAAGCCATCCAGGGCGGCAAGATCGATTTCGATCGCTGCATTGCCACTCCGGACATGATGCCGCTGGTCGGCCGCCTGGGCAAGATCCTCGGGCCGCGCAACCTGATGCCGAACCCCAAGGTCGGCACGGTTACCCCCGATGTCGCCGGCGCCGTCAAGGCTGCCAAGGGCGGCGCCGTGGAATACCGCGTCGAAAAGGCCGGTATCCTGCATGCCGGCGTTGGCAAGGTCTCCTTCTCGGAAGAAGCCCTGCTGCAGAACATCAAGGCGTTTACCGACGCCGTGCTGCGGTCCAAGCCTGCCGGTGCCAAGGGCACCTATGTCAAGCGCGTCGCCGTGTCCTCGACGATGGGGCCGGGCGTGCATGTGGAGCCGGCTTCGGCTCTCTAAGAAATTCTGGACGGGTTCGCCCGTCCAGTCTTGCCTTCCGCAAGGAGGGTAAAGTCCTGTCCGAGACTGCCGGTGCTGATCGATCTGGGTCAGCTTAATGTCCACCGACGCCAGCATAGATGGGGTGAGACCACAATTTTCCTGTTCGCAAGGGCAGGGTGATCGCGGTTCGAACCAGGCCAGTTGCCCTACCGGGCAGCACGGTTGACAGGCATGTAACCGTTGCTCCTCTCCTCCCTCGGGAGATCGGAGGGCAGCAATTGGCAATGGCCCGGCTGACTTTCGCCGGGCTCAATGTGGAGACTAGCAGTGGAAAGAGCGGAAAAGCGTGAGCTTGTCGCATCGCTTCAGTCAGCCCTCTCGGGCGCTGGATCGATCGTCCTCGCGCAGAATGCCGGTCTGACCGTGGCCAATCTGGAATCGCTTCGCCGTGAGGTGAAGGGTGCCGGTGGCTACGTGAAGGTCGCAAAAAACCGTCTTGCCAAGCTTGCTCTGAAGGAAACCGACCACGCGGACATTTCGGGCCTGTTTACCGGCCCGATCGTCATCGCCTATGCGGCCGATCCCATGACTGCGCCGAAGATCGCGCAGAAATTCGCTGAAAAGAACGCAAAGTATGTCGTTCTTGGTGGCGTGATGGGCAAGACCGCGCTTGACGCGAATAACGTCAAGGCGCTGGCGACCATGCCTTCGCTCAACGAACTGCGCGCAACGCTCGCCGGGATGCTCAAGCAGCCCGCGACCCGTATCGCGTCGGTCATCGTTGCGCCGGCTGGTGGTATCGCGCGCGTGTTGGCCGCTCACGCGGAAAAGAGCAACGAAGCAGCGTAACCCCATGGCTCCCATTGGGAGCTGGTTTGAACTGAACACCTACAAAAGAGAGATTTATCAAATGGCTGATCTCGCCAAGATCGTAGACGACCTGTCTGCCCTGACCGTTCTGGAAGCTTCGGAACTGTCGAAGATGCTGGAAGAAAAGTGGGGCGTTTCCGCCGCCGCTCCGGTTGCTGTTGCTGCTGCCGGTGGCGCTGCCCCGGCTGCTGCCGCTGAAGAAAAGACCGAATTTGACGTGATCCTCGCCTCGTTCGGCGACAACAAGATCAACGTCATCAAGGAAGTCCGCGCCATCACCGGCCTGGGCCTCGGCGAAGCCAAGGCTCTGGTTGAAGCTGCTCCCAAGGCCATCAAGGAAGGCGCTTCGAAGGCCGAAGCTGCCGACATCAAGGCGAAGCTGGAAGCTGCCGGCGCCAAGGTCGAACTCAAGTAATTTCGACTTCTGCCTTGAAATTTGCGAAATGGCGCTTTATGTGCCATTTCGCATCCTCGTTTTCACGAGACGATTCGCCGGACCGATTGGATGGGTCCCTGGCGCCAATTTGCGGAATATATGACGATTTCGATGTCTGAGGCACGCTGACGTCCACGTGGCCCTATGGTTCTTGACCATGGGGTGTTTGACGTTTTCTTGTCCGCCTTCCATTGGCTCTGGAAGGTTTCAGGCGTCGCTGAGCCCGAATCTACTGCCTAATCAAGGGCATATATCCCGAGACCCGACGGCTGATAGTCGGATTTTTGGATATCTGCCTCCGAGACAAATCGCAAAGAAACAGGAGCTTTCATGGCTACCACGTTCAACGGCCGCCGCAAGGTACGCAAGTCCTTCGGTTCCATTCGCGAAGTCACGGAGATGCCCAACCTGATCGAGGTCCAGAAGGCCTCCTATGATCAGTTCCTCCTCGTCGACGAGCCCAAGGGTGGCCGTCCCGATGAAGGGCTTCAGTCCGTCTTCCGTTCGGTTTTCCCGATCACCGACTTCTCCAATACGGCGTCTCTCGAATTCGTGAAGTACGAGTTCGAGCAGCCCAAATACGACATCGAAGAGTGCCGTGCGCGCGACATCACGTTCGCTGCCCCGCTCAAGGTGACGCTGCGGCTGATCGTGTTCGAGGTGGACGAGGAAACCGGCGCCCGTTCGGTCAAGGACATCAAGGAGCAGGACGTCTACATGGGCGACATGCCCTTCATGACGAGCAACGGCACCTTCATCGTCAACGGCACCGAGCGCGTCATCGTCTCGCAGATGCACCGTTCGCCCGGCGTGTTCTTCGATCACGACAAGGGCAAGACCCATTCGTCCGGCAAGCTGCTGTTTGCCGGCCGCATCATTCCCTATCGCGGCTCCTGGCTCGATATCGAGTTCGATGCCAAGGACGTGGTGTTCGCGCGCATCGATCGCCGCCGCAAGATTCCGGTCACCTCGCTGCTCAAGGCGCTTGGCATGGATACTGAGGAAATCCTCAGCACCTATTACAAGACGCTGCAGTATGAGAAGACCGACAAGGGCTGGCGCGTGCCCTACGACGCCGAGAAGTGGAAGGGCGCCAAGCCGAGCCACGACCTGATTGACGCCAAGACCGGCGACGTCGTCCACGAGGGCGGCAAGAAGCTGTCCGCACGCCAGGCCAAGAAGCTGAGCGAAAACGGCCTGACGCACCTGCTGGCGGTCAATGAAGACCTCTATGGCATGTATGTCGCCGAGGACCTGATCAACATGAAGACCGGCGAGGTCTACATGGAGGCAGGCGACGAGCTCGACGAGAAGACCCTGACCAAGATGATGGATCTGGGCTTCGACGAGCTGCCGATCCTGGACATCGACCACATCACCATCGGTGCCTATATCCGCAACACGCTTGCCGTGGACAAGAACGAGACGCGTGAAGACGCGCTGTTCGACATCTACCGCGTGATGCGTCCCGGCGAGCCGCCGACCGTCGATACTGCCGAAGCCATGTTCCAGTCGCTGTTCTTCGACAGCGAGCGCTATGACCTGTCTGCAGTCGGCCGCGTCAAGATGAACATGCGCCTCGAGCTCGATGCGCCCGACACCATGCGCACCCTGCGCAAGGAAGATATCGTGGAAGTCGTCCGCACCCTGGTCGACCTGCGCGATGGCCGTGGCGAAATCGACGACATCGACAATCTCGGCAATCGTCGCGTGCGTTCGGTCGGCGAACTCATGGAAAACTCCTATCGCCTTGGCCTGCTCCGCATGGAACGCGCCATCAAGGAGCGCATGAGCTCGGTTGAAATCGACACTGTCATGCCGCAGGACCTGATCAACGCCAAGCCGGCTGCTGCCGCGGTGCGTGAATTCTTCGGCTCCTCGCAGCTCAGCCAGTTCATGGACCAGACCAACCCGCTTTCGGAAATCACCCACAAGCGTCGCCTGTCGGCGCTTGGGCCGGGCGGTCTCACCCGTGAGCGCGCTGGCTTTGAAGTCCGCGACGTGCATCCGACCCACTATGGCCGTATCTGCCCGATCGAGACGCCGGAAGGCCCGAATATCGGTCTGATCAACTCGCTGTCGACCTTCGCCCGCGTCAACAAGTACGGCTTCATCGAGACCCCGTACCGCAAGATCGTGGACGGCGTGCTGACCAATGACGTGGTCTATCTCTCCGCCATGGAAGAGGCCAAGCACTACGTCGCCCAGGCCAACGTGCAGTTCAACAAGGACGGCACGCTGAAGGACGATCTGGTCGTGGCGCGTCACGCCGGCGACAACGGCCTGACGCCCAAGGAAAACGTCGATCTGATGGACGTTTCGCCCAAGCAGATGGTGTCGGTTGCCGCCTCGCTGATCCCGTTCCTCGAAAACGACGACGCCAACCGCGCCCTGATGGGCTCGAACATGCAGCGTCAGGCCGTGCCGCTGCTGCGTGCCCATGCTCCCTTCGTGGGCACGGGCATGGAAGCGATCGTGGCCCGTGACTCCGGCGCCGCCATCGTGGCCAAGCGCAAGGGCATCGTCGACCAGGTGGACGCCACCCGTATCGTTATCCGCGCAACGGAAGAAACCGATGCGTCGGTCTCGGGCGTCGACATCTACAACCTGATGAAGTTCCAGCGTTCGAACCAGTCGACCTGCATCAATCAGCGTCCGCTGGTGGTGGTGGGCGATCACGTCAACCAGGGCGACATCATCGCCGACGGTCCGTCGACCGAGCTGGGCGACCTGGCCCTGGGCCGCAACGTGCTCGTCGCGTTCATGCCCTGGAATGGCTACAACTTCGAAGACTCGATCCTGCTGTCTGAAAAGATCGCCATGAACGACGTCTTCACCTCGATCCACATCGAGGAATATGAAGTGATGGCCCGCGACACCAAGCTTGGTCCGGAGGAAATCACCCGCGACATTCCGAACGTCTCGGAAGAAGCGCTGAAGAACCTCGACGAAGCCGGTATCGTCCATATCGGTGCAGAAGTCGCCCCGGGCGACATCCTGGTCGGCAAGATCACCCCCAAGGGTGAATCGCCGATGACGCCGGAAGAGAAGCTCCTCCGCGCCATCTTCGGCGAGAAGGCATCCGACGTTCGTGATACCTCCCTGCGCGTGCCGCCGGGCGATGCTGGTACTGTCGTTGAAGTGCGCGTGTTCAATCGCCACGGCATCGATAAGGACGAGCGCGCCATGGCCATCGAGCGCGAGGAAATCGAGCGTCTCGCCAAGGACCGTGACGACGAACAGTCGATCCTGGACCGCAACGTCTATGCCCGCCTCAAGGAAATGCTGTTCGGCAAGGCCGCTACGGCAGGTCCGAAGGGCTATGTCGTGGGCACCAAGCTCAACGACCAGATGTTCGAGGCTCAGCCCCGCTCCAAGTGGTGGCAGTTCGCGGTCGATGACGACAAGGTCATGACCGAGATGGAAGCGCTTCATGCCCAGTATGAAGAGAGCCGCCGTCTGCTCGAGCAGCGTTTCATCGACAAGGTGGACAAGCTGCAGCGCGGTGACGAACTTCCGCCGGGCGTGATGAAGATGGTCAAGGTCTTCATCGCCACCAAGCGCAAGATCCAGCCGGGCGACAAGATGGCCGGCCGTCACGGCAACAAGGGCGTGGTTTCGCGCATCGTTCCCGTGGAAGACATGCCGTATCTGGAAGATGGTACGTCGGTCGACATCGTGCTGAACCCGCTGGGCGTGCCTTCGCGCATGAATGTGGGCCAGATTCTCGAGACGCACCTGGGCTGGGCTTGCGCCGGCATGGGCAAGAAGATCGACGAGATGGTCCGCATCTACCAGCAGAAGGGTGACCTCAAGCCGCTCCGCAAGGAAATCGGCGAGCTCTTTGCCGGTGACGAGTCGGTTACCGATCTGGACGATGACGGCCTTGTCCGCCTGGGCGAACACCTTTCCAAGGGCGTGTCGATCGCGACCCCGGTGTTCGACGGCGCCAAGGAAGCCGATATCGTCGAGATGCTGGAACGTGCCGGCCTCAAGGGCTCTGGCCAGTCGACCGTCTATGATGGCCGTTCGGGCGAGCAGTTCGATCGTCAGGTGACCGTGGGCTATATCTATATGCTCAAGCTCGATCACTTGGTGGACAACAAGATCCACGCCCGTTCGATCGGCCCGTACTCGCTGGTCACCCAGCAGCCGCTGGGCGGCAAGGCCCAGTTCGGCGGTCAGCGCTTCGGCGAGATGGAAGTGTGGGCTCTGGAAGCCTATGGCGCGGCCTATACGCTCCAGGAAATGCTCACCATCAAGTCGGACGACGTTGCCGGTCGTACCAAGGTCTACGAAGCCATCGTGCGTGGCGACGACACGTTCGAAGCGGGCATCCCCGAGAGCTTCAACGTTCTGGTCAAGGAAATCCGTTCGCTCGGTCTCAATGTCGAACTCGACATGCGTGAGATCGACGATGGGTCCGAAAAGGCCGAAGCGGAGCTCGCACCTCCTCAGGAAGCGGCGGAATAATCCGGCACTTCCTACCCCCATTCACTTCCGGAGGGAGCAGGGCGTGAGCCCGCTCCCGAAGGAAAGAGGAGAGAATTGATGAATCATCATTCCCACGTCATGGACCCGTTCAACCCGGCCGTTCCGGTGCAGACTTTCGATCAGATGAAGATCTCGATCGCTTCGCCCGAGAAGATCCTGAGCTGGTCTTACGGCGAGATCAAGAAGCCCGAAACCATCAACTATCGCACGTTCAAGCCTGAACGCGATGGTCTGTTCTGCGCACGCATCTTTGGCCCCGTGAAGGACTATGAGTGCCTGTGCGGCAAGTACAAGCGCATGAAGTTCAAGGGCGTCATCTGCGAAAAGTGCGGTGTGGAAGTCACCCTGAGCCGCGTCCGTCGCGAGCGCATGGGCCATATCGAACTGGCCGCTCCGGTCGCCCACATCTGGTTCCTGAAGTCCCTGCCGTCCCGTATCGCGCTGCTGCTCGATATGACGCTGAAGGATATCGAGCGTATCCTGTATTTCGAGAACTATGTCGTTCTCGACGCTGGCCTCACGCCCTTCACCCAGCATGAACTGCTGACCGAAGAGCAGTTCCTCGACGCCCAGGACGAATATGGTGCCGACAGCTTCACCGCCAAGATCGGCGCGGAAGCTATCCGCGACATCCTGCTCGCCCTCGATCTCGAGAAGATCGCGGCCGACCTGCGCGTGGAAATTGCTGAGTCCACCACGGAACTTAAGCCCAAGAAGCTCGCCAAGCGCTTGAAGATCGTCGAGCAGTTCATCGTCTCGGGCAACAAGCCCGAATGGATGATCATGACCGTCATTCCGGTCATTCCGCCCGAGCTGCGCCCGCTGGTGCCGCTGGATGGTGGCCGCTTTGCCACGTCCGATCTCAACGACCTCTATCGTCGCGTGATCAACCGCAACAACCGGTTGAAGCGCCTGATCGAGCTGCGGGCGCCTGACATCATCATCCGCAACGAAAAGCGCATGCTGCAGGAAGCCGTGGACGCGCTGTTCGACAACGGCCGCCGTGGCCGCACCATCACCGGTGCCAACAAGCGGCCGCTGAAGTCGCTGTCCGACATGCTCAAGGGCAAGCAGGGCCGGTTCCGCCAGAACCTGCTCGGCAAGCGCGTCGACTATTCGGGTCGTTCGGTCATCACCGTGGGTCCAAACCTCAAGCTGCACCAGTGCGGCCTGCCCAAGAAGATGGCGCTCGAGCTGTTCAAGCCCTTCATCTATAGCCGTCTTGAGGCGAAGGGTTTCTCTTCGACCGTCAAGCAGGCCAAGAAGCTGGTCGAGAAGGAGAAGCCTGAGGTCTGGGATATCCTGGACGAAGTGATCCGCGAGCATCCGGTTCTGCTGAACCGCGCTCCGACGCTGCACCGCCTTGGCATCCAGGCCTTCGAGCCGATCCTGATCGAAGGCAAGGCCATCCGTCTGCACCCGCTCGTCTGCTCGGCTTTCAATGCCGACTTCGACGGCGACCAGATGGCCGTTCACGTTCCCCTCTCGCTGGAAGCCCAGCTTGAGGCGCGTGTGCTGATGATGTCGACCAACAACGTTCTGTCGCCCGCCAACGGCGCGCCGATCATCGTGCCGTCGCAGGACATGGTTCTGGGCCTTTACTACGTCACGATGGAACGCAAGGGCATGCAGGGCGAAGGCATGGCCTTTGCCGACATCGAGGAAGTGGAACACGCGCTGGCCGCCGGTGCGGTGCATCTGCACGCCCGCATCAAGGCCCGCCTGCGTCAGGTCGACGACGAAGGCAACATCGTCTGGAAGCGGTTCGACACCACGCCCGGCCGCCTGCGGCTTGGCAACCTGTTGCCGCTGAACGCCAAGGCGCCGTTCGAACTGGTCAACCGTCCGCTTCGCAAGAAGGACGTGCAGACCGTCATCGACACCGTCTATCGCTACTGCGGTCAGAAAGAGTCGGTCATCTTCTGCGACCAGATCATGGGCCTTGGCTTCCGTGAAGCCTTCCGCGCCGGGATTTCCTTCGGCAAGGACGACATGGTCATCCCCGACAACAAGTGGGATATCGTCAACGAGGTGAAGGAACAGGTTGCCGGTTTCGAGCAGCAGTACCTCGACGGCCTGATCACTCAGGGCGAGAAGTACAACAAGGTCGTGGACGCCTGGTCGAAGTGCAACGACAAGGTCACCGACGCCATGATGAAGACCATCTCGGCGCCGAAGTTCGACGACAGTGGCGCCGAAAAGGAACCGAACTCGGTCTACATGATGGCCCACTCCGGTGCCCGGGGTTCGGTCACGCAGATGAAGCAGCTGGGCGCGATGCGCGGCCTGATGGCCAAGCCGAACGGCGAGATCATCGAGACGCCGATCATCTCGAACTTCAAGGAAGGTCTGACCGTTCTTGAATACTTCAACTCGACCCACGGCGCCCGGAAGGGTCTGTCGGATACCGCGCTGAAGACGGCGAACTCGGGCTACCTGACCCGCCGTCTGGTGGACGTGGCGCAGGACTGCATCATCCGCGTGCATGACTGCGGCACCGAACGGGCGATCACCGCCGAAACCGCCGTGAATGATGGTGAAGTGGTGCAGACCCTGGCCGAGCGCGTGCTGGGCCGGGTGGCTGCCGACGACATCCTGGTGCCGGGCACCGAGGAAGTCATCGTCCGCCGCGGCGAGCTGATCGACGAACGTCGTTCCGACGCCATCCATGTGGCCGGCGTCCAGACCGCGCGCATCCGCAGCCCGCTGACCTGCGAGTCCGAAGAGGGCGTCTGCGCGCTCTGCTACGGCCGTGACCTGGCGCGCGGCACGCTGGTGAACATCGGTGAGGCTGTCGGCATCATCGCCGCCCAGTCCATCGGCGAACCCGGCACGCAGCTGACGATGCGGACCTTCCACATCGGCGGCGTGGCGCAGGGCGGCCAGCAGTCGTTCCTAGAAGCCAGCCAGGAAGGCAAGATCGAGTTCCGCAACGCGAACCTGCTGCAGAACGTGGCGGGCGAGCAGATCGTGATCGGCCGCAACATGTCGATCGCGATTGTGGATGAAACCGGCGGCGAGCGGGCGGTTCACAAGCTGACCTATGGCGCCAAGGTCCATGTCAAGGAAGGTGCGCAGGTCAAGCGCGGCACCAAGCTGTTCGAATGGGACCCCTATACCCTGCCGATCATCGCCGAAAAGGCGGGTGTGGCACGGTTCAAGGATCTCATCTCGGGTCTGTCGGTCCGCGAGGATACCGACGAAGCGACCGGCATGACGCAAAAGATCGTGTCCGACTGGCGCTCGGCGCCGAAGGGCGGCGATCTGAAGCCCGAAGTCATCGTGATGGACCCGGCAACCGGCGACCCCGTGCGCAACGATGCGGGCAACCCGATCAGCTATCCGATGTCGGTGGATGCCATTCTGTCGGTCGAGGACGGGCAGGAAATCCGGCCCGGCGACGTGGTGGCGCGTATCCCGCGCGAAGGTGCCAAGACCAAGGACATCACCGGGGGTCTTCCCCGCGTGGCGGAACTGTTCGAAGCCCGTCGTCCGAAGGATCACGCGATCATCGCCGAAACCGATGGCTATGTCCGCTTCGGCAAGGACTACAAGAACAAGCGCCGCATCACCGTGGAACCGGTCGATGAGACGCTGACCCCGATCGAGTACATGATCCCCAAGGGCAAGCACATTCCGGTTCAGGAAGGCGACTTCGTCCAGAAGGGCGACTACATCATGGACGGCAACCCGGCTCCGCATGACATCCTGCGGATCATGGGGATCGAGGCGCTTGCCAACTACATGATCGACGAGGTGCAGGACGTCTATCGCCTGCAGGGCGTGAAGATCAACGACAAGCACATCGAGGTCATCGTTCGTCAGATGCTTCAGAAGCTGGAAATCCTCGACAGCGGCGACACCACGCTGCTGAAGGGCGAACAGGTCGAGAAGCAGGAACTGGAAGAAGAAAACCTCAAGGTCCGGGCCCGCGGCGCACGCGAAGCCAAGGCCGAGCCGGTTCTTCTGGGCATCACCAAGGCGTCGCTGCAGACCCGCAGCTTCATCTCGGCGGCGTCCTTCCAGGAAACCACCCGCGTGCTGACCGAGGCTTCGGTTCAGGGCAAGCGCGACAAGCTGGTGGGTCTGAAGGAAAACGTCATCGTCGGCCGCCTGATCCCGGCGGGTACTGGCGGGGCAACCGGCCGCGTGAAGAAGATCGCCACCGACCGCGACCACACCGTGATCGAGGCGCGCCGGACCGAGGCCGAACAGGCCGCCGCTCTGGCCGCACCGATGGACGACGTGATGGACTTCACGGCGGACTCGGGTCTGGTCGATACGGTGGAAAGCCGCGGCGAGTAATCGCTCGGCGATGAAATCAAGGGGCCGCGCGGCGCAGGTCGCGCGGCCCTTTCCATGTGTGAAACATTTCGTGCGTCCGTCCGCCCTTGCCGGCCCGCCGCCTGGCGGCCAGAACGGACCAAGCGCATTCCGGATCGTGACATGACCTTGTCTGACAACTCCCGCGGCATCCTGTTGATGTGCGGTTCGATGCTGGCCTTCACGGTCAACGACAGTTTCATGAAGGCCGCCACCCAGACGATGCCGCTGTTTCAGGCCATCGCGCTGCGTGGGGTGGTGGCAACGGTCGCGCTGCTGGTCATCGCGCGGCTGACCTCGGGCAGCCCTTCGATCATGCCGCAGGGGGCCGACCGGTGGCGGGTTGCCCTGCGGTCGCTGGCCGAGATCGGGGCGACGGCCACTTTCCTGACGGCGCTGACGCATATGCCGCTGGCCAACCTGTCGGCCATCATGCAGGCCTTGCCGCTGGCGTTGACGCTTGCCGCGGCGCTGTGGCTGAAAGAGCCGATCGGCTGGCGGCGGCTGACGGCCATCCTCATCGGCTTTCTGGGTGTCATGCTGATCGTCAAGCCCGGCACCGGCGGCTTTACCGTCTGGTCGGTTCTGGGGCTGATCGCGGTCGGTTGCGTAGTGGTGCGCGATCTGTCCACGCGCACGCTGTCGCGTCAGGTGCCCTCGGCTGCGGTGGCGGTCTGGGCTTCGGTTGCGGTGATGGTCATGGGAGCCATCGTAACGGCCATCGAGGGGTGGCGTCCCGTCTCAGGCCCCGAGGCGGGGCATCTGGCCGCCGCCTCGCTGGCGCTGGTGGTGGGCTACATGCTGTCGGTCATGGTGATGCGGGTCGGCGACATCGGGCTGATTGCGCCTTTCCGCTATACCGCGCTTCTGTGGGCGATCCTTTTCGGCTGGCTGCTGTTCGGCACGCTGCCCGATGGATGGACGGTTGTGGGTGCTGCCATCGTCGTGGCCACCGGCATCTATACCCTGTTGCGTGAGCGCAAATTGCGCCGCCGCGCCGCCATGGCGGGCTGAGGAATTGCATGACTTGGGTGCAGCGCCTATAGAGGCGACAGGCGGGCATCCCCGCAAGGCGTGGCCATGACAGTGATTTCCGTCGTCATCCCCTGCAAGAACGAGGCCGGGAACATCGTGGCGTTGGTCGAGGGTATCGACCGCGCCCTGACGCCCCATGCCCCGTTTGAAATCATCGTGGTCGATGACGGCTCGACCGATGCCACCGGCGACGCGGTGCTGGCACGGGCCGAATCCATGCCCCACCTGCGGCTGATCCGGCATGACCGGTCGGGTGGGCAGTCGGCAGCTGTGCATTCGGGGGTGCTGGCGGCGACCGCGCCGATCATCCTGACGCTGGACGGCGACGGCCAGAACCCGCCGGAAGAACTGCCCAAGCTGGCAGCGCCGCTTCTGGCCGATGCTTCCGGGCAGATCGGGCTGGTTGCCGGGCAGCGCGTGGGCCGGCAGGATACCTGGTCGAAGAAGATCGCCTCGCGCTTTGCCAACCGGCTGCGTGCCTGGGTGCTGGATGACCATACCCGCGACACCGGCTGCGGGCTGAAGGGTTTCCGGCGTGAAGGGTTCCTGCGGCTGCCCTATTTCGACCACATGCACCGCTATCTGCCGGCGCTGTTTGCTCGGGACGGATGGCAGATTGCCCATGTCGATGTGACGCACCGGCCGCGGGGCGAGGGGCGATCGAACTACTCGAACATCCAGCGCGCGCTGGTGGGTGTGGTGGACCTGATGGGCGTGGCCTGGCTTCTGCGCCGGCGCAAGAAGGCGCGGCCGATCACCGGGAAAGGGACCGAATGAGCACGCTGATGTCGTGGTTCCACGTCAATTCGACGGCCGAGCTTTTGTGGGTGCTGTTCGGGTTCCTTGCGCAGGCCATGTTCACCGCGCGCTTCCTGATCCAGTGGCTGGCCTCGGAAAAGGCGCGCAAGTCGGTGGTGCCGGTGGCCTTCTGGTATTTCTCGCTGCTGGGGGGCGTGATGCTGCTGGCCTACGCCATTCACCGCCGCGACCCGGTGTTCATTCTGGGTCAGGCGCTGGGTGTCGTGATCTATCTGCGCAACCTGTGGCTGATCCGCAATGACAGTGTCTCGGGCGGAAACTGAGGCCGGCTGGCTGCGGCTGGCCGTCCTGCTGGTGCTGGCGGTCACGGCGCTGCGCTGGCTGTTGCTGGCGTTCAACCGGACCGACCTGTTTGTCGATGAATCGCAGTACTGGCTTTGGGGGCAGGAGTTTGCCTTCGGCTATTATTCCAAACCCCCGCTGATCGCCTGGCTGATCGGCGCGGTCACTTGGCTGGCCGGGTCGGATGCGCCGTTCTGGGTGCGGATGCCGGGGGCGGCGCTGCACGGCGCGACGGCGCTGATCCTGGGGGCGCTGGCCGCAAGGGCAGGGGGGCGCAATCTGGCCCTGTGGGTGGTGGCCGGCTATCTGACCTTGCCGATGGTCGCGGCAGGCAGTCTGCTGATCTCGACCGATACGGTCATGGCGCCATTCTTTGCGGCGGCGCTGCTGTTTCATGCGCGGCTGCTGGAAAAGGGGCGTGCGCGTGATGCGCTGTTGGCCGGGGCGATGGCAGGCGTTGCCTGTCTTGGCAAGTATGCCGGAGCCTACTTCCTTGTCGGGGTCGTGCTGGCGGCGCTTCTGCGGCGCGACCTTCGGCCCCGGCCAGGCCATGCGGTGCTGATCCTGCTGGCATGGGCCGTAGTGCTGTCCCCGAACCTGCTGTGGAACCTGAACCACGGGCTTTCCACCCTGTCGCATACTGCCGACAACATCGGCTGGGTCCGGCAGGACAGCCTGCTGGCCGGGCTGAATCCCGCCGGGCTGCTGGAGTTCTGGGGCGCGCAGTTCGGCGTTGCCGGGCCGGTGGTGATGGGGGCGCTGGTCGCGGGGCTCTGGCATCTGCGGCGGCATGCGCAGTGGGCGGCCTTCGTCCTGCCGCCGCTGGCCGTTGTCAGCCTTCAGGCGCTGATGGACAAGGCCTATGCCAACTGGGCGGTCGCGGCCTATTTCGCCGGTACGGTTCTGGCTATGGCGGTTCTGGCGGGCTGGCCCCGGCTGCGGGCCGCGGGCGTGGGGCTGAACGCGCTGATCTGCATTGCGCTGCCGGTGCTGACGCTGTTCCCGACCCTTGGCCCCGCCGAGCGGCCCTGGCTTGCCCGGCAGCTGGGGCGGGCCGACATGTCGCAGCAGATCATCGCGCTGGCTAAAGCCAACGGGGCCGCCGCCGTCCTGTCCGAAGACCGCGATGTGCTTGCCGATCTCTACTATACCGGGCGCGATGCCGGGCTGGCCTTCTATGCCCCCCGCCCCGCAGGCCGGCCGATGAACCATTATGAGCAGAGCTATCCGCTGCCCGAAGGCTTTGCTGAGCCGCTTCTTCTGGTTGCCGAGGCGGCGCCCGCATGCGCCGGCGCGGCCTTCCCGCTGGATGCCGCAGGCGGCGCCTATGCCCGTAGGGGGCTGGGTGCGTGGCTTCTGCCGGCCGGGTGCCAGCCCGCGCCGTGACGCGGCGCGACTGCCATTGACATCCCCCGGCCAAGCCCGTATCAGCGCCTCACTTCCGCATGAGGGGATTCTCTCTTGCGGCGGTCAGAATGCTTGATGTGGTCATGATCCGGGTCTGAACCCCGATCCTCTGGAATTCCACCGCGTCGTCCCCGCACGGGATGATTGCGGTTTTGTGCTTTGCGATTCGCGCAAGGCACACGTCGAGAAGTGGCGCGCCGAAGTTCGGTGCGAGTATTGACAGAGCAACACGAGGAACGTGAATGCCGACGATCCAACAGCTGATCCGGAAACCCCGGGAAGCGAATGTGCGGAAGTCCAAGTCGCAGCACCTGGAATCCTGCCCGCAGAAGCGTGGGGTTTGCACCCGCGTCTACACCACCACCCCGAAGAAGCCGAACTCGGCCATGCGGAAAGTCGCCAAGGTGCGTCTGACCAACGGCTTTGAGGTCATCTCCTACATTCCGGGCGAAAAGCACAACCTGCAGGAACACTCGGTTGTTCTGATCCGCGGCGGCCGCGTCAAAGACTTGCCGGGTGTGCGTTACCACATCCTGCGCGGTGTTCTGGATACCCAGGGCGTCAAAGACCGTCGTCAGCGTCGTTCGAAGTACGGCGCCAAGCGTCCGAAGTGAGGTATTGAGAGATGTCCCGTCGTCACGCCGCAGAGAAGCGCGAAATTCTCCCGGACGCCAAGTATGGCGACCGCGTTCTGACCAAGTTCATGAACAACCTGATGCTCGACGGCAAGAAGTCTGTCGCCGAGTCGATCGTCTATGGCGCGCTTGAGCGCGTCCAGACCCGTCTGAAGCGCGAGCCGGTGCAGGCTTTCCACGAAGCGCTGGACAACGTGAAGCCTTCGGTCGAAGTGCGCAGCCGCCGTGTGGGCGGTGCGACCTACCAGGTTCCCGTCGAAGTCCGCACCGAGCGTCGTGAAGCCCTGGCGATCCGCTGGCTGATCACCGCCGCCCGCAAGCGCAACGAGAACACCATGGAAGAGCGTCTGGCCGCCGAACTGGCCGATGCCGTCAACAACCGTGGCACCGCCGTGAAGAAGCGCGAAGACACCCACAAGATGGCCGACGCGAACAAAGCGTTCAGCCATTACCGCTGGTAAGGAGCGCCTCAAATGGCACGCGAATATCCGCTGAACCTCTACCGCAACTTCGGGATCATGGCCCACATCGACGCGGGCAAGACCACGACGACCGAGCGGATTCTGTATTACACCGGCAAGTCCCACAAGATCGGCGAAGTCCACGACGGCGCCGCGACCATGGACTGGATGGAGCAGGAGCAGGAACGCGGGATCACCATCACCTCGGCTGCGACCACCACCTTCTGGGAACGCACCGAAGACGGCAAGACCCCGCAGTCGCCGAAGCACCGCTTCAACATCATCGACACCCCCGGCCACGTTGACTTCACCATCGAAGTCGAACGTTCGCTTGCCGTGCTTGACGGTGCCGTCTGCCTGCTGGACGCCAACGCCGGCGTTGAACCCCAGACCGAAACCGTGTGGCGTCAGGCTGACCGCTACAAGGTTCCGCGCATCGTGTTCGTCAACAAGATGGACAAGATCGGGGCCGACTTCTTCAACTGTGTGAAGATGATCAAGGACCGCACCGGCGCCACCCCCGCCCCGATCGCCCTGCCGATCGGCGCCGAGGACAAGCTGGAAGGCATCATCGACCTGGTGACCATGAAGGAATGGGTCTATCTGGGCGAAGATCTTGGCGCTTCGTGGGAAATCCGCGACATCCGCGCCGGCCTGCAGGCCGAAGCCGATGAATGGCGCGGCAAGCTGGTCGAACTCGCCGTCGAACAGGACGACGAGGCGATGGAAGCCTATCTGGAAGGCAACGAGCCTGACGTCGACACCCTGCGGAAGCTGATCCGCAAGGGCTGCCTCGCCATGGCCTTCGTTCCGGTGACCGCCGGTTCGGCCTTCAAGAACAAGGGCGTCCAGCCGGTTCTGAACGCTGTGATCGACTATCTGCCCTCGCCGCTGGATATCCCGCCCTACATGGGCTTCAAGCCGGGCGACGAGACGGAAACCCGCAACATCGCGCGGTCGGCCGATGACACCCAGCCCTTCGCGGCGCTGGCGTTCAAGATCATGAACGACCCCTTCGTCGGCTCGCTCACCTTCACCCGGATCTATTCGGGCGTCCTGAAGAAGGGCGACCAGATGGTCAACTCGACCAAAGAGCGCAAAGAGCGCGTTGGCCGGATGATGATGATGCACGCCATCAACCGCGAGGAAATCGATGAAGCCTTTGCCGGTGACATCATTGCGCTGGCGGGCCTGAAGGAAACCACCACCGGTGACACCCTGTGCGACCCGAACCATCAGGTCGTTCTGGAAACCATGACCTTCCCGGAACCGGTGATCGAGATCGCCGTGGAACCGAAGTCGAAGGCCGACCAGGAGAAGATGGGCCTCGCCCTTGCTCGCCTGGCTGCCGAAGACCCGTCCTTCCGCGTCGAAACTGATCTGGAATCGGGCCAGACCATCATGAAGGGCATGGGCGAACTTCACCTCGACATCCTCGTTGACCGCATGCGGCGCGAGTTCAAGGTCGAGGCGAATATCGGTGCCCCGCAGGTGGCCTACCGCGAGACGATCTCGAACGCGCACGAAATCGACTACACCCACAAGAAGCAGACCGGCGGCACGGGCCAGTTCGCCCGCGTCAAGCTGCAGATCACCCCGACGCAACCGGGCGAAGGCTATTCCTTCGAATCCAAGATCGTTGGCGGTGCGGTGCCGAAGGAATACATCCCCGGCGTCGAAAAGGGCATCAAGTCCGTCATGGACTCGGGCCCGCTCGCTGGCTTCCCGGTCATCGACTTCAAGGTGGCGCTGGTTGACGGTGCCTTCCACGACGTCGACTCGTCGGTTCTGGCCTTCGAAATCGCGTCCCGTGCAGCCATGCGTGAAGGCCTGAAGAAGGCCGGCGCGAAACTGCTGGAACCGATCATGAAGGTCGAGGTCGTGACGCCGGAAGAATACACCGGTTCGATCATCGGCGACCTGACCTCGCGTCGGGGCATGGTGCAGGGTCAGGACAGCCGCGGCAACGCCAACGTCATCACGGCGATGGTGCCGCTGGCCAACATGTTCGGCTACATCAACAACCTGCGCTCGATGTCGTCGGGCCGCGCGGTCTTCACGATGCTGTTCGACCACTACGACGCGGTTCCCGAGAATATCTCGCAGGAAATCCAGAAGAAATACGCGTGATGCGTGCGGTGGGCGGCAACGCCCACCCTACCCCGTAGGGTGCGTGATCCACGCACCGCAACCGAATGTAAGGAGTTGCCACGATGGCAAAGGCAAAGTTTGAACGGAATAAACCGCATGTGAACATCGGGACCATTGGTCACGTTGACCATGGGAAGACGACGCTGACGGCTGCGATCACGAAGTACTTCGGCGAGTTCCGCGCCTATGACCAGATTGACGGTGCGCCGGAAGAGCGTGCGCGGGGGATCACGATCTCGACCGCTCACGTCGAGTATGAGACCGAGGCGCGCCACTACGCCCACGTCGACTGCCCCGGCCACGCCGACTATGTGAAGAACATGATC
>NZ_JACZKG010000042.1 GCF_014860165.1 Devosia sp. | reverse complement strand
GATTGGGTGTGGGCATGATCTGCTCTCGCCGCAACAACTTCAAAACTCGGCTTACCCACGGCGTCATTCCCGCGAAGGCGGGAATCCATTCTTGTTGCGTTGAAGAGTGGATCCCCGCCTTCGCGGGGATGACGGCGCGTTTGTTAGGTCTCCTTGGGCCAGGCTAAGCGTCGCTCTCCCCCCGCCCCAGGTTCAGCGCATATTTCGCCAGTTCGATCCCCATGCGCTCCTCTACGAACGGATACACCGCCGGGTCGAGCACGGACGAGCTCAGCGGAATGATGGTCTTGGGGACATGCAGCACGAAGACATACATGCCGCGCCCGAGTTGGCCCACCGACAGCGCCTGTCCCGCCGCATCAAGCGTGGTGATGACATCAGGGAAGGTCGCCAGCCGCGCGCCGCCCGCATCCTCCACCGCCATATACTCGTTCATCACATGCAGCGTAGTGGCTTTGTCGCCCTCGCCGATCGTGACGCGGCCAATATCGAAGGCCTCCTTGGTATAGGTCACGTCGATATCGGTGATGTAACCCTTCACCAGGATCGAGCCGCCCGTGGTCTCGACGATGGCGTCGATGACCGACCCCGGTCCCCTGCCCTCGGCTGCGATCATCGCCTCGCCCAGCTTCAGCGCCAGCGAAATGCCGCCCAAGGCGGCATGCTTCTGCACATAGCTGGCCCGCAGCGGGTTGCGGCAGGAGGCGATGAAACCGCCCGACATATCGGCCGCCGTGCGCAGGATGGGCGAGACCTTGGCCGTCGCGCCGCGCGTCACCAGCTCGATGTAGCGGTTCTCTGCCCGATTGCCGCCCACCGCCGTCTGGATCATCTGCTCGGGCGAGCCGGCCATGCCGATCGACCCCATGTCCCCCGTCGGATGGGCGCGGATATCGCCCACGGCGTCCACGACCTTGGTTCCCAGGATGGCTGACGGGAGCCAGCCGTTGAGCGTGGATGATTTGCCGTTCTGCCCCACCATCAATCCGCTGAGCTTCTCGCCCAGCGCATCCTGCAGCAGCGCGACGGCCTTCACATAGTCGACGCCCTGCATTTCCCAGGCCGTGGTCGAGGCCGGTGCACCGATTGCGGCAGCCGTCGCCACCCAGTCGTCGGGATTCAGTTCCTCGATACCAACCAGTTCCGGCTTGCCGATGCTCACGGCAGCATGGCCCAGCATGCGCCCATGGTCGGCCCAGCCGCCGCCGCCCGCCGCATAGACCGAGCCGCCACGCACGGCGGCCTCGACGTCCCTTTCGGTAAGGATGCGACCCATCAGGTGTTCCCTTGCAGTTTGGTGTCGAGCGCCAGCACCGCATCGAGCAGGACCGAGGCGCCCAGCGCGATATCGTCTGAGGTGGCGAACTCGTCCGGCGTGTGGCTGCGGCCATCGGCGCAGGGCACGAAGATCATCGCCGCCCTGGTGATCCGCGCCATCCAGGCCGTGTCGTGCCCGGCGCCGGAGGCCATGCGCCGGTGCCGGGCGCCCGCCGTTTCGCAGGCGGCGTCCAGCACATCGAGCAATTCGGCGTTGCAGGGCATTGGTTGATTGTCCGAGACGATGCGTGGCACCGAGACGGTGACACCTGTCTTCTGCGCAATCGCGGCGACGCCACGGTCGAGCTCGTCGACGAAGCGATCCATGTCGTCGCGCCGTTCTGCCCGGGCGTCGATGAGCATCCGCACCCGCGCCGGCACGACATTGGCGGCGTTGGGAGTCATCCCGAATTCGCCAACAGTGGCGGCGAAATGGGCCTCGCCGCTGGCCAGGGCCCGGCCCAGTTCCTCGACGCCGAGGGCGATCCAGGCCGCGGTGGTCAGCGCATCCTTGCGCGAGCTCATGGGCGTGGTTCCGGCATGGTCGGCGCGGCCTTCGACGATGATTTCGAGCCGCGTGATGCCTGCGATCGCCGTCACCACGCCGACATCCAACTTTTCGTCCTGCAGCACCGGGCCCTGCTCGATATGCAGTTCGAGAAATGCCTTGATATCATCGCGTTGCGCCGGAAGCCTCGCTTCGCCGCCGACCTGGGAAATGCCCTGCTCCAGTGTCAGTCCATCGGCGGTACGCGCCAACCATTCCGCGGGTCGCGTGCCGCTCATGCCGCGGCTGCCGATGCATGACACCCCGAAGATGGAGACCTCTTCGGCCAGGAAATCCACCACTTCCAGCGTGTGATCGAGCACCATGCCGCGGTCGAGCAGGCCCCTGGCCACTTCCAGCGCCGCGACGATTCCGGCAATGCCGTCAAACCGGCCGCCATCGGGGACGGTGTCGGAATGGCTGCCGAGCATGATGGTACCGAGTTCGGGGCGCTTGCCGGGGATGGTGCCGACCAGGTTGCCGGCCGCGTCGATCCGGGTGACGGCGCCGGCCTCCCGCATGGCTTTTTCAAGCCATTTCCGGCCCTCGAGGAACATCGGGGTGAAGGCGCGGCGGGTGTATGGACGGCCCGGCTCGGTGATGGCAGCCAGCGCGTCGATATCGGCGGCAATGCGATCGGCGCGGATGGGAGTGTTTGGAATCAAGACCTTAGCTCCGGTCTGACGAACCGCCCGGTGCCCGGCGGCGCTACTGTGGTTCCGTCGAAGACCTGTTGTCCGCGCAGGTAGGTGAGACCCACGGTCCAGGGCAGTTCGATGCCGTTATAGGGCGACCAGCCCACGACATTGTGGCCGCTGGCGGCGGCGTCGTAGCGGATGGGACGCGGAAAAAGCACCGTGATATCAGCATCTTTGCCCGCTGTGAGGGCGCCCTTGCGGTGGTCGAGGCGGAAGTGCCTGGCGGGATTTTCGGCCATCAGTCTTGCCGCCCAGGTCAGGGGGATGTTGCGCTGGAGCGCGCCCCTCACGAAGAGTGGCACCATGACTTCGAGGCCCGGCACGCCGGAAGCATTGGCCAGCATGCTGGGAGAATTCTTGCGGTTTTCTGACCAACTGACGTGATCCGTGCTGACCATGGTGACGTTCCCTGCCCGGACATGGTCCCAGAGCTTTTCGACCTCGGCACGCGGACGGATCGGCGGATTGATCTTGGCCTTGCCGCCGAGCCGGGCGACGTCGTTTTCCTCGTCCAGCGTGAGGTAGTGGATGCAGCACTCGATGGTGGCAGCGTAGCCCTGGTCGCGGTAGGCGCGGGCGATTTCGTAGCCGCGCCCCAGGGAGCAGTGCACGACATGGGCGGGGCAGCCGGTCTGGGCGCCGGTTTCGTAGATCTGCAGCGAGGCCAGCAGTTCGGTCAGCGGCGGGCGGCTCAGCGCGTGGGCGCGGTAGTCGGTGATGCCTGAAGCCTGGACCTTGGCCATGGCTGACCGGACCATCTCGTCGTCTTCGTTGTGAACGCCAGCGGTGAGGCCGGTTGGCGCGATGGCGGCGAAGCACTCTTCGAGCAGAGCGGGCGGGATACGGGGGAAGCGAATCGGGTCGGTGCCGAAGGTAGAGAACTTGAAGGCGGCGACACCGGCTTCGACCTGTTCCGGAATGCGGCTGGCGCCCTCTTCCGGATTGATGGTGCCATAGAGGGCGAAGTCGACGCGCGCCTGGGGCTCGGCGTGATCGATCTTTCGGCGCACGGCCTCGGCGGAGCACACCAGGTTGCCCTCGTCATAGGGCATGTCGACGATGGTTGTGACGCCGCCTGATGCGGCCGAGCGGGTCGACCAGATGAAATCCTCCTGGTTCTTCTGGCTCAGCGAGTGGGTCTGCGCATCGATGGCGCCGGGGAGGATGAGGGCGTTGCCGAGGTCGTGACGCTCGTGGGCCGAGGGCGCCCTGCCCTCGCCCACATGGATCACCTTGCCGCCGCGCACGGCCACGTAGCCATTCTCGATGATGAGGTCGGGGAGGACGACAGTACCGGCGAGGACGAGATCGAAATCGGACATGTCACGCACGTCTCAAGATGGGCGATGTCATTCCGGCGCAGGCCGGAATCCATGCGCGGAGGGGTCCGCAACCACCCAAGCGTAGGGCAACATTCGGACATGGATTCCGGCATGCGCCGGAATGACCCGGTGGATAGACGTCGCTTCTCAAGCCGCAGCCCTCCCCAATTGTCCGGTGCGCGCCATCAGCCAGCGCTCCAGCGCCGAGAGTGCGTCATAGATCAGCACGGCCAGGACGCCGACGATGAGACCGCCCTGCAGCACGAAGGCGGTGTTGCTCGACAGGAGCCCGGCAATGATCACCTCGCCCAGCGTGCGCGCGGCGACGGTGGAGCCGATCGTCGCCGTCGCCAGCGAGATTACCACCGATAGCCGTATGCCGGCGAGGATCACCGGCAAAGCCAGGGGCAGTTCGACCTTAATGAGCCGCTGCCAGCCCGTCATGCCCATGCCCTTGGCGGCGTCGGTCACCGCCGGTGGCAGGTTGGTGAGACCGGTCAGCGTGTTTTCGAAGATGGGCAGCAGTCCATAGAGGAACAAGGCCAGCAGCGTCGGCTGCCAGCCAAAGCCGAGCATGGGGACGGCCAGAGCGAGGACGGCGACCGGGGGGAAGGTCTGGCCGACATTGGCGATGCTGCGCGACAGCGGCAGGAATTCTGCGCCGAAGGGGCGGGTGACAATGATGGCGAGGCCAACCGCGATCAGCGTGGAGGCCAGGGTTGCCAGCAGGACCAGCTTGAGATGTTCGTAGGTGATATCGAGCAGGTTGCCCTGGTTGTAGATGGCCGGCTGGTTGTTCTTGGTGAAGAGTCCGAAGAAGCCGCCGAACAGGTCCGGCCTGACAAGCAGCAGCACCAGGGTGAGCAGGACCACGCCACGGATGAGGTTGCCCACTGTCATTGCGGCCGCGCCGCCAGTCGCGACAGCTGCGCGAGCGTCACCTGCCCGACGATCTGGCCCTCGTGCCGCACCGGCAAGGCCGGGCGGCCTGACCAGAGCAGTTCGGCATAGGCATCGCGCAGCGAGGCCGTGTCGTTGATCGCCTCGCCGTCCACGACGCCCGGCTCGATATGGTCGGCCACCCGTGCCAGCGACAGCAGCCGGAACGGCCGTTCGCTGGTGCCGATGAGTTCGGCCACGAAGGGCGTCGCCGGGTTGGCGATGATTTCGGCAGGCCTCGCAAACTGCAGCAGCTTGCCCTTGTCCATGACTGCGATCCTGTCGCCGAGGTGGATGGCTTCCTCCATGTCGTGCGTCACCAGCACGATGGTGGTGCCGAACCGGCGCTGGATGGACAGCAGGTCCTCCTGCGCCTTGGCACGGATCACCGGATCGAGCGCTCCATAGGGTTCGTCCATCAGCAGGATATTGGGCGAGGCGGCGAGCGCCCGCGCCACGCCGACGCGCTGCTGCTGGCCACCGGACAGCTCATGCGGCAGGCGATCGCGGAATTCGGCCGGGTCGAGCTGGAACAGGGTCAGCAGTTCATCGACGCGGTTGGCGATCTTCGCCTTGTCCCAGCCGAGCAGCTTGGGGACGGTGGCGATATTCTGCCCCACGGTGCGATGGGGAAACAAGCCATGGCCCTGGATGGCATAGCCGATGCGGCGCCGCAGCTCATAGGCCTGGATACCAGCGATGTCCTCGCCGTCGATGCGGATATGGCCGGAGGTGGGCTCGACGAGTTTGTTGATCATCCGCATCAGCGTGGTCTTGCCCGAGCCGGACGTGCCGACGATGACGCAGATGGTGTGCGGCTCGATGGTCAGGCTCACACGGTCGACCACGGCGGTGCCGCTATAGACCTTGGTGATGTCGTCGATCTCGATCATGCGGCACCAGGCTCCAGTGGCTGCGGCGAGATACCCCCACCGTTGATCCCTCCCCATAGGAGGGAGGGAGCGAGGATCGGGGCTTCCGGGCTCATCGTGCCCCTCCCCGGCTCGTCATTTCCACCAAGGCATCCAGCACGACCGCGGCGGCGAAGGCCAGGGCGACGGTTGGCACGGCGCCGAGCAGGACCAGGTCCATGGCCGTCTGGCCGATGCCCTGGAAGACGAAGACGCCGAAGCCGCCGCCGCCGATGAGGGCGGCAATGGTGGCGAGGCCAATATTCTGCACCAGCACGATGCGGATGCCGGTGAGGATGACCGGAAAGGCCAGCGGCAGCTCGATGCCGATCAGCCGCTGCGCCGCGGTCATGCCCATGCCCTTGGCGGCGTCGACAGCTGATGGCGAAACGCTTTGCAGGCCCACCACGGTGTTGGAGACAATGGGCAGCAGCGAATAGGCGAATAGGGCGACCATGGCGGGCGCCACGCCGATGCCGGATATGCCGATCTCGGAAGCACCGGGCACATTGGCGGCGACCCAGGCCAGCGGGGCGATCAGGAGGCCAAAAAGGGCAATGGAGGGTATGGTCTGGATGATGTTGAGGACGTTGAGCACGGCTGATCGCAGCGGCTTGACCTTGTAGCAGAGGATGCCCAGCGGCAGACCGGCTACGGTGGCGATGGCGACAGAGCCGAAGGCCAGCGCCAGATGGGTGCGCGCCTCGGCCCAGAATGCCGGCGCGCGGGTGCTGTATTCCTTGAGCATGGAGAGGTCATTCCAGCTGCCGCTCCAGAGCAGCAGGGCAATGGCGGCGGCCACAGCGACCAAAATGCCGATCCGCACCAGCGGGGCGAAGTGCAGCCGGGTCAGTGCGTCGGTGACCAACAGGGCGAAGGCAAAGATCAGCAGCCAGAAGCCGGCGCCCGGCGAGACGCGGGCGAAGGTGTCGCCTTCGGGGGTGAGGTGGCTGCCGGACCAGCCGATGAAGACGAGCAGCACCGCCAGGACGACGAAGCCGCCCACAAGCTTGGCGATGACGGGGAAGCGCAGCAGCGCTGTGACGATACCGAGCAAGAGCACGGCGGCAAGGACAATGGCGGGCGGCTGCGGCAAGGCCGTGAGCAAGGATTGTGCCTCGCCGGGAACGATGCGGTTGGCGCGGAACAGGGCAAAAGGGAGAGCGGCGCCGACGGCGGCGATGAGCGCGATGAGGACGCCCAGCTTGTCGAGCGCGAGCCAGCCGGGTCGGCTATCGGCGATGGTCGTGTCGGCGATGCTCATGCTGGCTCCGGCTGGTCAGTCGCTGGCTTCGCTGCGGTGGCGTTGGTTGGGATATGTCTTGTCCCCAAACACCGCGCGTCACCCTCGGGCTTGACCCGAGGGTTCTTCACTTGCTGCATGTCCGTCAAGTGCAGGGCCCTCGGGTCAAACCCGAGGGTGACGGCCGGTGGGAGGTTGGATCCGGTGGCGGAGCTACCGGATCCTGTTCAGCCTAGCTCAGGAACCCACCCTTGGTCAGGTAGTCGGTCGCCACGGCGGCAGCGGCTTCGCCGCCGACCTGGACGCGGCCGTTGAGGTCCTGAAGGACCTCAAGGGTCAGGCCTTCAAAGACGGGCTTGAGCAGTTCTTCGATCTGCGGGTATTCGGCCAGCACTTCCTCGCGGATGATCGGAGCGGGCTGGTAGACCGGCTGCACGCCCTTGTCGTCTTCGAGAACCTTGAGGCCCGAGGGAGCGATGCCACCATCGGTGCCATAGACCATGGCGGCGTTGACGCCGTTGGTCTGCTGGGCGGCGGCGGCAATCGTCGCCGCCGTGTCGCCACCCGAGAGGGTCACCAGCTGGTCGGGCGTGAGGGTGAAGCCGTAGACTTCCTGGAACTTGGGCAGGGCGGCCGGCGAGTTCACGAACTCAGCGGAAGCGGCCAGCTTGACCTCGCCACCGCCGGCAACCCAGGCGCCGAATTCAGTGAAGGTATTGAGGTTGTTGGCTTCCGCCACATCATTGCGGACCGCCACGGCCCAGGTGTTGTTTGCCGGCGACGGGCTCAGCCAGACGATCTTGTTGGCTTCGAAATCGAGCTTGGCGGCTTCGGCATAGGCCGAGGCGGCGTCGTTCCACAGCGGGTCATCGGCCTTTTCGAAGAAGAAGGCGGCATTGCCGGTATATTCGGGGTAGATGTCGATTTCGCCAGCGGTGATCGCCTCGCGCACGATGGGCGTGCCGCCGAGTTGGATGCGGTCTTCAACGGGAATATCGTTGGCTTCGAGCACCTGCTTGATGATGTTGCCCAGGACACCACCCTCGGTGTCGATCTTGGACGAGACGACCACTTGTGCATTGGCTGATGTCATCGTGATGGCGAGCGCGGCAACGGCGGTCAGCAGCTTGGATGAAAGGCGCATTGGTTTCTCCGTTTTCTCCGGGCTCCAAGCCCGGCTGTCCCTAACGTAACGTCTTGTCAGAATTGGGCGAGGCCGCAAATTCTAGGCAATCGGGCCCAGGGCGAAAAACTCGTCCAATTCCATAATCGTCGAGTGCGAAATAAGTTCGTTCATCAGCGCATCGGAGGCGAGGGCCTGTTCGACGGCTTCGACTTCGGCCGATAGCGGCCGATCCTGCCAGTATGTGTCAGCATGTTCGCGCACCAGCCGGTAGATGATGGCCGGCACATTGCCGGGCGTGTCGCCCGATATGTCCATGGCTTGCGCCGCCAGCATGGCCTCGAGCGCCGCCAGGCGTTGCAAAGCCAGCACCTGCCGCTCGAAGCGCTCCACCACCAGCGGCAGGAAGGCAGCTTCATCCTCGAGCCCGCCGGCCACGACCATGGAATTGGCGGAGATGGGGTTGGTCATGGTGAGGACGCGGGCAAACAGCTCGCCCGCCAGCTTGATGACCGGCCCGAAGCCGGTGGCGATCGCCCCGGGCATGACCAGATTGACTGGCAGGTCGCGCCGCCCGCCATTGCCCAGCAAGACGCAGCGATTGAACGAATTGCGCGCGACATGCGCCAGGCCCAGTTGCGCGGTCTGCAGGAACACAGTGACATCGAGCGGCAGCGAGCCCCCTGACGTCAGCACCTGCCCCCCGGCGACCACCGGATTGTCATCCGTCCGGCCGGTGGCGGCCAGGAGGATCTTGCCCGCCGCGACCAGTGTCTCAAAGCCGGTGGCAAAAACCTGGCTCATCATGCGCAGTGACAGCGGGTCCTGAATATGGGTGGCGTTGGGCCAGTCCCAGCCCATGGCGTTGAAATAGAGCCAGGCGCCGATGCCCGCCTCGCGCTCGGTGCCGACATGGGCCACGGCCTTCCACGGGTCGCGCGAGGCGCCCAGCGCCCCGGCGGTGGTCAGCCCCGTTGCCAGCATGACTCGCACGACGCCCGCCGCCGCGCGGATGGCGCTGGCGGCGGCGGCGTAGCCCACCGCATTGGTGGAAATGGAGGCGAGGCTATCGCGGGGCGCGAGGCGAAAGGCCTTGAGGCCCGCGGCTTCCAGCGCCTCGCCCGCCGGCTGGCGGCGGCCATCGAAGGTGGCTTCGCCCGCCCCGGTCAGCACGGCGCCGATCTGTCCCATCAGTCCGATATCGGCGCAGCCTATGGATCCGGTGCGGCGCACGACCGGAACGACATCGGCAGACAGGAGTGCCAGATAGGCATCCACCAGATCGGTGGTGCAGCCCACCCGGCCGGTCAGCGCCATATTGACCCTTATGGCCATGGCGGTGCGGACGATCTCGCTGGAAAAAGCCTCGCCTGTGCCGAAATGATGGGCGCGCACCAGGCCCATATTGAAGGCATCGAGCTGGTCATCGGACCATTCGACGTCCTTCATGGCGCCAACGCCGGTCGTCGAGCCATAGACGGGCTGGTGATTGTTGATGGCGGCCTCGACCACGAGGCGGGCCTCGGCCACGCGCTGGAGGGCGGCGGCATCGGCCACGAGGCGGGCCTTGCGGGCACCAATTCGCGCAATATCGGCAAAGCTCAACGGCTTGCCGCTGAGAGTGATGGGCGCGCCGCGCACTGTCATCGCCAGATCGTTCATGGGGTCACGCTATTGGATATCCCGAATGCTGAACAGGCTCATGCGGTTTTTGTGTGCACTGGTGATGCCTGCCCGGATGGGCAGGCAAGTCGATACGGTGGCACCTCGGCACTATCGACCAAAGTAGCGCGCCCGAAGGTCTCATTGCCAAGCCGGTCGGGTGAGTGCCTGATCGAGGGTGCCGCCGGAGCCTGCGCATGGTCGAAATTCACCCCGCCGATCACCCCTATCGCGATGCGATCATGGACGAAGTCCATGCGCGGCCGGTCGAGATCATCGCCGACACCTGCCGCCTGCGCCGGCTGGTCTTCGTCATGCCGGCCGAAGTTGGCGTCACGCAGCGCGTGTTCCACCGCTTTGCGGCCTTTTGCGCTGAGACTGACGCCCTCGTCCCCCGTCCGGGGGACCGCCAGCACAGCTTCGACACCCAGACGCGCCACGTCACCTGGGAGTTCCATACCGAGTTCGTCACTGTCACCTGGCGTACGGGCTTGGCCGACCGGCAGAACTGGCCCGATGATATTGGCCTTGATGCGCTGGGTGAGGGCCTGCTGATTGGCGCCATGCGCATCGATGTCATCGCCGATAGCTGCATTCCCGAGCGACTGGTGCCTGGCTTCAATCTGGCCAGCTTGTGCCTGGCCGATATCGAAGGTGGCAAGGCGCAGGTGGCCACCGACTTCATTCCCGATGCCAACCGGTTCACCCGTTTCGAGCTGGCGGCAGGCGGCCTGACCACGCTGCGCCGCTCGATCATTGTGCGGCGGCTGCTCGAGGTCGAGACCTATCGCACCATGGCGCTGCTCGGCCTGCCGTTAGCGCGCAGTGTCTCGCCGGACCTGCGCACCATCGAACTGGAGCTGACGGCCCTAGTCGAGAGCCTTTCTGCCGCGACTACACCCGCAGCGGTGCAGGCCGCGCTGACGTCGCTGCATGGCCTGTCGGTCCGCTCGGGCCAGCTTTCGGAACGTCTGGGCTACCGCTTCGCCGCCGGCCACGCCTATGGCGACATCCTGCGCATGCGGCTGGCAGGGCTGCGCGAAAGCGGCACGACGCGCGGCTCGACGCTGACCCACTATATCGGCAATCGCGTCGATCCGGGGCTGGCCACCTGTGCCGCCATGGAGAAGCGCCTCGCCGTGCTCGCGGCCAAAATCGAGCGCGCCATCGGCCTGCTGGATGTACGCATCGGCGTCGACATGCAGATGCAGAATGCCGCGGTGCTCGACAGCATTGCGCAGACCGCGCGCAGCCAGTTCCTGCTGCAACGCACCGTCGAAGGGCTCTCCACCATCGCCATCAGCTACTACCTGCTCGGCATCCTGAGCTACGCCCTGGCGGGCCCGCTCGAAGAGCTGCACTGGCAAAAGACCATGACCCTCTCGATCGCCGCGCCCTTCGTGGTGTTGGCCGTGTGGCTCATGGCCCGCGCCGTGCGCAAGGCCCACACGCCGCAAACGCTAAGGTGATCACTTAATAGTTCTGCCATTAGCCGAACCATGTTACTAAGGCGCTGGCTTAACTGAAGGAATGATCATGGCCGAGTTGCTCTGGACTATCATCGCCAACCGCAGGCGCGCATGGATTGCCCGCCTTGATCGGCTCGGCAAGCTGCTTGCGGGCTGACGGCTACTTCATCCAGAACATCGGGACGAGGTCGATGGCGATGGGCTCGTTCCTGTCGTTGGTCGCCATCACGTCGGCCATGTGGGCCCACCAGCGCTGCATGATCGCCGTGTTGGGCAGGTCGGCCATGGTGTGGTCCTTGCGGCGCCAGAGCACGCCGAAGAGGATGTTGGTCTCTTCGTCGAGGTGGATGGAATAGTCCTTCACCCCGGCCTCATGCAGCAGGTTGACGAGCTCGGGGAAAATTTCGTCATGGCGCTTGCGGTATTCGGCGGCCATGCCGGGATTGAGCTGCATCTTGAAGGCGTGCTTTTCGTAGTCCCCGTCCTCAATCATGCGCGCTGCCTCCACATGCGAAAGAGAATGGGCAGCGCGATCACCACGATCAGCAACGAGCCGGTGAAGATGGTCATGACAATGCCGGGGACATTGAGCAGGCCCAGGCCGAAGGTGACGAGGCCGACGATGAGCGCGGCGAGCACGACGCCGAGGATGGAGCCTGCACCGCCGAGGATGGAGACGCCGCCCAGGACCACCATGGTGATGGCTTCGAGCTCGAAGCCCTCGGCGATTGAGGGGCGGGTCGAGCCGAGCCGGGCGGTCAGCAGCACGGCGGCAATGCCACTCATCAGGCCGGTGAGGCAGAAGAGGATGAACTTGATGCGATCGACGCGCACGCCGGAGAATTGCGCGGCGACGTCGTTGTTGCCAATGGCGAAGATGCGGCGGCCGAATACGGTGCGGTGCAGCAGCACCCAGTAGATGAGCGCGCAGACCAGGAAGAGCACCAGCTCGAACGAGATCACCCACCAGACATAGCCCTGGCCGAACCAGGAGAAGCTGGGCGGATAGCCCTTGAAGCTCTGGTCACCCAGGATGATGAAGGCGATGCCGCGGAAGAGGCTCATGGTGCCTATCGTGACCACGATGGAGGGGAGCTTGAGGCCGGTGACGAGGAAGCCGTTGAAGGCACCGCAGAGGATGCCGACGCCGATGCCGACGGCGACCAAAGTGGGTGTGTCGGCGCCATATTGCAGCGCAAGCCCCATCATGGTGGAGGCCAGGGCGATAATGGCGGCGACCGAGAGGTCGATTTCACCCGAGATGATCAGCAGCGCCATGGCCAGCGCGATCAGGGCCTTTTCGGTGAAGTTGAAGGTGAGGTCGGAAAGGCTCCAGGCGTTGAGGAAATAGGGCGACGCGAAGGAATTGAGGATGAAGATGGCGACAGCCACGAGGACAAGCAGGCTCTCCCAGCTCAAAACCGCGGATTTGAGCGGGTTGTCGAGGCGGTCGGGGAGGCTGCGGTGGAGGGTGGTGTCGGTCATGTTGCCTCCGCCTTCTTGAGAATGATCCGCCCCTTGCGGCGCTCGCCGCGGGCGTTGAGGACGACGGCCAGCAGGATGGCGGTGCCCGAGATGGCCATCTGCCAGAACGGGCTGATGTTGATGACCGGCAGGGCGTTGTTGATGACGCCGAGGAAGATGGCGCCCAGCAGGACGCCGGCCACGCTGCCGATGCCGCCGGCGATCGAGACCCCGCCGATGACGCAGGCGGCGATGATGGTCAATTCATAGCCGCCCGCAACTTCGACGGAGGCGATGACGTAGCGCGAAACCCAGAGATAGCCGCAGAGCCCGGCCACTGCGCCGGAGATGACGAAAGCATAGAACTTGGTGCGGCCCACATTGATGCCGGTATAGACCGAGGCCGTCGGGTTCACGCCGATGGCATAGAGCGAGCGGCCCAGGGGCGTACGGGTCATCACGACCCAGAAGACCAGCGCCGTCGCGATGGCGAACCAGCTCAGCACCGGCAGGCCGAGGAAGACGGCGCGCTGCAGCCCGATGAAGTCGGCGCTCATCTGCGCTGCGTTCACCCATGCGCCACCGGAAATCACGAAGACGAGGCCGCGGAAAATGGTCAGCGTGCCCAAAGTCACCACGATGGGCGGAATATTGAGCTTCCACACCAGGATGCCGTTGAACGCGCCAAGGCCGGCCCCGATCACCACGCACATGGCCATCAGCAACGGGATGGGCACGCCAGGGAAGGCCGCATTGGTCATGGCGACGATCATGCCCGTCAGCGCCAGGTTTGCCGCCATGGAGAGGTCGATGGAGCGGGTCAGGATGACGGCCATCTGGCCCAGCGCCAGCATCATCAGGATGGAGGTATCGTTGAAGATGGTCAGGAGGTTTCCCGGCTGGGCGAAGCGCGGGAAGCGCGCGGTGACCAGCACGAGGACGAGCAGGATGGCGAGGGCGAGGAAGATTTCGCGATGCTTGAGCAACCGGTTCATGCTGCCTGCTCCTCGGCAATGCCGGCGGCCAGCCGCACCAACGTCTCGGGCCTGAGTCCCTTATTGTCGAGCGTGTCGATAACCCGGCCTTCGCGCATCACGACGATGCGGTCGCTCATGCCAAGGATTTCGGGGAGTTCGGAGGAGACCATGATGACGCTGAGCCCCTGCGCCACCAGCTCGGCCATGAAACCATGCACGGCAGCCTTGGAGCCGATATCGATGCCCTTGGTGGGTTCATCGAGGATGATGACCTTGGGCAGGGTCGCCAGCCATTTGGCGATGACCACCTTCTGCTGGTTACCGCCCGACAGGGTCGAGACATCCTGGCTCAGCGAAGACGCGCGCAGGTCCAGCCGCTCGGTATAGGTGCGAGCCAAGGCGAATTCCTCCGCCATGCGCAGGAAGCCGGACTTGCTGGTCTTGCCCAGCGAGGGGAGGGAAACGTTCTTGAAAATCGGTTCGCCCGTGATCACGCCCTGCTTGCCGCGTTCCTCGGGCACATAGACGATGCCAGCATCGACGGCATCGGCGGGAGACTTCGGCGCGATGACCTGTCCATCCAGGGTCAGCGTGCCCGCCGAGGTCTGGGTCAGGCCGAATACAGCCTGCATCACTTCGGAGCGCCCTGCCCCGACCAGGCCATAAAAGCCGAGGATTTCACCCTTGCGGACCGAGAATGAAATGTCCTCGAACTCGGTGGGGTGGCTCAGCCCCTTGGCCTCGAGCACGGCCTGGCCGATCACGGCAACGCGCTCTGGGAAAATGTGGTCCACCGCGCGACCCACCATCAGTTGCACGATCTGGCTTTGGCTGGTGTCCTTGATGAAGCCTTTGCCCACCTGCTCGCCATCGCGGAACACGGTGAAGCGGTCGGCGATGCGGTAGATCTCGTCGAACTTGTGGCTGATGAAGAGGATGGCCTTGCCGTCCTGCTTGAGCAGTTCGATGAGCACATAGAGCTCTTCGATCTCCTTCTGGCTCAATGCGGCGGTGGGTTCGTCCATGATGACGACCTGGGCATCGATGCTGAGCGCCCGCGCCACGGCCACCAGGTGCTTCTTGGCGATGCCGAGTTCCTTGAGCTGGATGCCGGCGTCGATGCCAGCTGCCATGGAGTCGAGCGTCTCCTGCGCTTCAGCCCGCATCTTGCGCCAATCGATCATCCCGAAGCGATTGCGCGGCGCGTGGCCCAGATAGATGTTCTCGGCTACGGTCATCTCATCGAACAGCACGGTTTCCTGATGGATGGCGGTGATGCCCAGCGCGGAAGCCGAATGCGCCGTGGGCAGGGTGACCAGCTGCCCGCCAACGCGGATTTCGCCGGCATCGGGCTGGTAGATGCCGGTCAGCGTCTTGACCAGCGTGGATTTCCCCGCCCCGTTCTCGCCGATCAGCGCGGTGACTTCGCCGGCATAGAGTTCCAGCGACACATCATGGAGCGCCCGCACTCCGGGAAAGCTCTTGGATATGCCTGACAGGGTGAGGATGGGGTCGGTCATGGTGCTTGGGCTGCCGTGGCTATGCCTACCACCACGTCATTCCCGCGAAGGCGGGAATCCATCCTTGCCGCAGGTCGGCAGAGAAAGAGTGGATTCCCGCCTTCGCGGGAATGACGCCGTAGACTGTTACAAGAGTGTGGCCGGGCGCGAACGCCCGGCCATTTCGGTCTTAGTAGATCTTGGAGAATTCTTCGATGTTGGACTTGTCGAAGGTGAAGGGAGCGGCCATGGCGCCCGAATTGGTGTCGTCGAGGGTCAGTTCGCCCATGCGGCCCATCGAGAGCGTTGCGCCCGGAGCAGCTTCACCACCTTCGACCAAGTCATTGGCCAGCATGACTGCGGCATAGCCCAGGTCGATCGGGTTCCACAAAGCCACGGCCTGCGAAGCGCCGTTGTCGACGAACTGCTTGAACTCGGACGGGAGCGCGAGGCCGGTAACGTTGACCTTGCCGATGAGGTTCTGGTCGGTGACGACCTGCGCGGCAGCCACGACGCCGACGGTGGTCGGGGCAATGATGGCCTTGAGGTCGGGGTAGGAGGCGATCAGGCCCTTGGCTTCGTCGGTCGACTTGACCGAGTCGTCATCGCCATAGACGACGGCGACGAGGTTGATATTGGCGAACTTCTCGGGCAGCGCGGCCTTGGCGGCTTCGATCCAGGCATTCTGGTTGGTCGCGGTCGAGGAGGCCGAGAGGATGGCGACATCGCCGCCCTCAGGCAGGTAATCGGCGGCCAGCTTGATGATGGTTTCGCCAATCAGGGCGGTTTCCGACGGGTTCAGGTGCAGCTGGCGGCCTTCCGGCGCCACGCCCGAATCCCAGCTGATGACCTTGATGCCGCGTTCCATGGCCTTCTGCAGGGCCGGGACGAGAGCGTCGGGATCGTTGGCCGAGATGGCGATGGCATCGACCTGCTGGGCGATCAGCGAGTTGATGACTTCGATCTGGGCTTCGGCGGTGGCAGCGGTCGGGCCGGTATAGATGACTTCGACGTCACCCAGTTCGGCGGCTGCTTCCTGGGCGCCTTTGTTGGCGGCGTCGAAGAAGCCGTTGCCGAGCGATTTGACGACCAGCGCGATGCGGGTCTGGGCATAGGCCGGGGCGGCAAGCAGCACTGCGACGGCAGTGGTAGCGGCCAAAATCTTCAAGAGCTTCATTGGTAATCCCTCCCTGGGACATTCTGGTCTTGGTCTTGCGATCTCAGGCGACCGTGGCTTGACGGTCGGCCTGAGCAGTCGTTTCCGCCACGATGAGCCGCACGCCTGCCGTTTCCAGCATTTGGCGGTCTTCGTCGCGAATGCCGCTGTCTGTTATGACGGCAGCTATCCGGTCGAGCCCACACAGGATGAGGCTCGATCTTCCCGAAAACTTGGATGAGTCAGCCAGGACGATCAGCTCGTCGGCCTGGCCAATCAGGCCGAGCTCGGACTGGACGATCATGGGATCGGCCTCCATCAGTCCGTGCGCGCCGATGCCCTGGCAGCCGATGAACATGCGCTTGGCATAGAAATGCGATGCCACCACGCCACCGAAGGGCGAGAGGATGACATTCTGCTCGCGATAGACCGTACCGCCTGGAATGACGACGGAGCAGCGCGAATTGTGGATGAGATATTCGGCGATGCCGAAGCTATTGGTGAAGACGCTCAAGCGGCGATCGGTCAGGTGATGCACCATCTGGTAGGTGGTGGTGCCGCCATTGATGATGATCGGCTCGCCATCGTTGCACAGGTCAACCGCGGCACGGGCGATGGCGCGTTTCTGCGCGATGTTGATCGTTTCATTGACGGAGAAGGGCCGACCCATCAGCCCGCCCTGTTCCGGAGGCGTCAGCGCCTCGGCGCCGCCGCGCACCCGGCGCAACCTGCCCTGTACATGCAGCGCCGCTATGTCCCGGCGAATGGTGGCTTCCGACGATCCGGTGACCTCGCAGAGCTCGGCAACGGTTGCCACCGGCCGGGTCTGGACGGCTGCAATGATCACTCTCTGGCGTTCGGTTTCGTGCAAGGCTGCTATCTCCCTGGCGCATTCCTTCACACCGATTTCAATCACTGTCAATCATCAAACCGTCAATTTCGACATATGTTGGTCAAACATGCGCGCTTCTGATCGTTTGTGATTGACACCGATGATCGATCGTGGCCATGTCCGGCCAATTCTTTGTCAAATTGCCCTCTGGGAGGAGTTTCATGTCCACTTCAGCGCCCAAGCGCCTCGCCAACCTTTGGGACGATGCCAAGGCTGCCGCCATGAGCGAGCCGGAGCGCCTCGTCTATCGCAGCAACCTGCTCGGCAGTGACAAGCGGGTGACCAATTATGGCGGCGGCAACACCTCCTCCAAGATCATGCAGAAGGACCCGCTGACCGGCGAAATGGTCGAGGTCCTGTGGGTCAAGGGGTCGGGCGGCGACAGCGCCTCGATCAAGCTTGATGGCTTCTCGACGCTCTACATGGACAAGCTGCGGGCGCTGAAGGGCCTCTATCGCGGGGTGGAATTCGAAGACGAGATGGTGGGCTACCTGCCCCACGCCACCTTCAACCTCAACCCGCGCGCGGCCTCGATCGATACGCCGCTGCATGCCTATGTGAACCGGCCGTTCGTCGATCACATGCATCCGGACGCGATCATCGCCATCGCAGCTTCGCAGAATTCACGCGAACTCACCCAGCAAATTTTCGGCGACACAATCGGCTGGCTGCCGTGGAAGAAGCCGGGCTTCGAGCTGGGCCTGTGGCTGGGCAAGTTCTGCGAGGAGAACCCCAATGCCAAGGGGCTGATCCTGGAGTCGCATGGTCTCTTCACCTGGGGCGACACGCCCAAGGAATGCTACGAGACCACCATCGGCATCATCAACCAGGCCATCGAGTGGTTCGAACAGCAGACCGAGGGCAAGACGATCTTTGGCGGCGCTACGGTGCAGTCGCTGCCCGCAGAGCAGCGCCGCGCCATTGCCGCGCGACTGATGCCGAAAATTCGTGGCTTCATTTCGGAAGACAGCCACAAGCTGGGCCATTTCGATGACTCGGCCGCAGTGCTGGAATTCGTCAATTCCAACAACCTGAGGCCGCTGGCGGCTTTGGGCACGTCGTGCCCGGACCACTTCCTGCGCACCAAGATCCGCCCGCTGGTCATCGACTTCGACCCAGCCAATCCTGATGTGGACAAGGTCATCGCCGGCTTGGCCGACCAGATCGCCGCCTATCGCGTCGACTATCAGGCCTATTACGACCGCTGCAAGCACGACAATTCGCCTGCCGTGCGCGACCCCAATGCGGTGGTGTACCTGATGCCGGGCGTGGGCATGTTCACCTTTGCCAAGGACAAGGCCACGGCCCGCATTTCCGGCGAGTTCTATGTCAACGCCATCAATGTGATGCGCGGCGCCTCGACAGTCTCCACCTATGTCGGCCTGCCCGAGCAGGAAGCCTTCGACATCGAATACTGGCTGCTCGAAGAGGCCAAGCTGGCGCGCATGCCCAAGCCGAAATCACTGGCCGGCAAGATTGCGCTGGTCACTGGCGGTGCCGGCGGCATCGGCAAGGCCACGGCGGTGCGCCTGCTGCGCGAGGGCGCCTGCGTTGTGCTCGCCGATATCGACGAGAACGCGCTGGCTGCCGCCACCGAGGAACTTGGCGGGGTGTTCGGCAAGGACTTCGTCCGTCCGGTAAAGCTCAACGTGACGCAGGAGGCCGTGGTGATCGCGGGCTTTGCCGAGGCGGTGGTGGAGTTTGGCGGGCTCGATATCCTCGTGTCCAATGCCGGCATCGCCTCGTCCGCGCCGATCGAGGAGACGTCGCTGGAACTGTGGAACAAGAACATGGACATCCTCAGCACGGGGTATTTCCTCGTGTCGCGGGAGGCGTTCCGGCTGTTCCGGGCGCAGAAGATCGGTGGCAATGTGGTGTTCGTGGCGTCCAAGAACGGCCTGGCGGCTTCGCCCAATGCCTCGGCCTATTGCACCGCCAAGGCGGCGGAAATCCATCTGGCCCGTTGCCTGGCGCTTGAAGGCGCGGGCGAGCAGATCCGGGTCAATGTCGTGAACCCCGATGCGGTGTTGCGTGGCTCGAAGATTTGGGCGGGCGAGTGGCTTGAGCAGCGCGCATCGACTTACAAGACCGACAAGGATGGCCTTGAGGAAATGTATCGCGAGCGCTCGATGCTCAAGCGGTCGGTCTTCCCCGAGGACATCGCCGAAGCCATCTACTTCTTCGCTTCGGAAGCCTCGGCCAAGTCGACCGGCAACATCATCAATGTCGACGCGGGCAATGCCCAGAGCTTTACGCGGTAAGAAACAAGGCCCCCTCACCCGCCGCTTCGCGGCGACCTCTCCCCCAGAGGGAGAGGTGGGTGCCGCCCGTCGCGTCAGCGACACCTCTCCCTTGGGGGGAGAGGTCGGCCCGCAGGGCCGGGTGAGGGGGCCTTCTGCATCGGCAGGAGGAGAACAAAATGACCGAACACATCATCGACCCATCCGTCGTCGACTCCGAGAACGAGAGGCACATTGCCGATCTCAATGCTGACTATGACACGCTGGGTGAGCGGCTCGACCGGCGCGGCATTTCTATCGATGCCGTCAAGACCATAGTGGCGGACTTCTCGGTCGCCGTGCCCTCCTGGGGCGTCGGCACCGGCGGCACGCGCTTTGCGCGTTTCCCCGGCAAGGGCGAGCCGCGCGATATCTTCGACAAGATCGAGGATTGCGCCGTCATCGCCCAGCTGACGCAGGCGACGAAAACCGTGTCGCTGCATATTCCGTGGGACAAGGCCGATCCGAACCGGCTGAAGCAGGCGGCCAGCCGCTTCAACCTCGGCTTCGACGCGATGAATTCCAACACCTTCGCCGATGCCAAGGGGCAGTTGCAGAGCTACAAGTTCGGCTCGCTGAGCCATGCCGACGCTGCCACACGCCAGCAGGCCATCGAGCACAATCTTGAATGCATCGAGATCGGCAAGACACTCGGCTCCAAGGCGCTGACGGTGTGGATCGGCGACGGCTCGAACTTCCCCGGCCAGGTGAACTTCACTCGCCAGTTCGAGCACTACCTCGACTCGATGAAGGCGATCTATGCCGAGTTGCCGCATGACTGGCGCATCTATACCGAACACAAGATGTATGAGCCGGCCTTCTATTCGACGGTCGTGCAGGACTGGGGCACCAATTACCTCATCGCCAAGGAACTGGGCGACAAGGCCTATTGCCTGGTCGATCTCGGGCACCATGCGCCCAACGTCAACATCGAGATGATCGTCGCGCGGCTGGCGCAGTTCGGCAAGCTGGGCGGCTTCCACTTCAACGACAGCAAATATGGCGATGACGATCTCGACGCCGGGTCGATCGATCCGTACCGGCTGTTCCTGGTGTTCAACGAACTGGTGGATGCCGAGGGCCGCGACAAGGATTTCCACCCTGCGCACATGCTCGACCAGTCGCACAATGTGACCGACCCGATCGAGTCGCTGATGCTGTCGGCGGCCGATGTGCAGCGCGCTTATGCCCAAGCGCTATTGGTGGATCGCCACGCGCTCAAGGCGGCGCAGGAGGGCAATGACGCGCTCGCCGCTACCCAGGCCTTGCGCCTGGCCTATCGCACCGATGTCGAGCCGATCCTGGCCATGGCACGCTACGAAGCGGGTGGCGCCATTGACCTGCTGGGCACCTATCGTGCCGCCGGCTACCGCCAGAAAGTCGCCGAGATCCGCCCCGAAGTCGCGGCCGGATCGAGCGGCATCGTCTAGGCATTTCCGCGTTCCTCCTCGCGCGGAAAAGCGAAGGCCCGGTGAGCGATTACCGGGCCTTTGTGTTATTCGCTTCGGCCCTGAGACGATCGCAGCCCCTCGGTCGCAGGCACGATCCAGTCACGAAATGCCTTGATCTTGGGCGAGTTGCGCCGTGCCTCGGGGTAGGTCAGGTAATAACCGTGTCCGTCCCAGCCTGTGATATCGAAGGGCCGCACCAGCCGGCCACTGGCGACGTCGTCGGCATAGAAAGCCGGCGTAACCATGGCCAACCCGCGCCCGGCGATAGCGGCGGCGGCCTCGAGGTTCTGCGCCCCAAGGCGACTGAATGGACGATCCGGGGTCGGGGGCACCGATACGCCAGCCAGCTCAAGCCAGGCGTATAGCCATGGATCATCAGGGGTAATCTGGGGTACGCGCAACAGGTCCGCTGGCTCGCGCACCTGGTATTGCTCGACCAGCCTGGGGCTGAGCATGGGGGCAAACTCGGCCTTGAGCAGCAGGTGCCAGACCAGCCCATCCTGGAGGCGACTGGTGGCCCGGATGGCGACGTCGAATTCTTCCGTACCGAAATCCACCAGATGCGGTGAGGCCTCCACCCGAACGGCGATTTCCGGATTGGCCAGCTGGAACAAGCCGATATTGGCCGCCAGCCAGTGGCTGGCAAAAGTGGGTACGCTGGAAATGCTGAGCATGCCATCGACCAGTCCGCGCGAGTCGGCAAAGGTCTCGCGCAGGGTGTCGAAGGCCTTGGTCACGTCCGGCGCAAGGCGAGCCCCAGTCTCGCTCAGCGCGATCTGCCGCGGCCTGCGCAGGAAGAGCGGCGCGCCGACGCGCTCCTCGAGAATCCTGATCTGATAGCTCACCGCAGCCTGGGTCATGCCCAGTTCCTCGGCGGCCCTGGTGAAGCTGAGGTGGCGCGCCACCGCTTCGAAGGCGCGGATAGAGGTCAGCGGCGGCAATGCAGACATGGATCAAATCTCCTTATGCATGCTTATCGAGCTTTAGTTGGAAATGGGCCGCGCTGCCAGCCATTCTTGGATCATGGAAACCAAAGCAGGAGCCATCCCCATAAGGATGGTCGTAGCCATGATCGCCATTGCCAAGCCAATCTCCACTGCCTTTCACCAGCCCCGCTGGGTGTTCCCGCGCCTGTGGGGCAGCGAGCGCCGCCGCAAGCAGGCCACTGTTGATCTGATCCACGCCTCGCCGCATCTGCTGCGCGACATCGGGGCGACGGAGGGCAATTTGGACGGACGCCGGTAGGTCCTCCCTGGCGTCATTCCCGCGCAGGCGGGAATCCATTCTTTACTTGCCGGCCTGTTGGCAAGAGTGGATTCCCGCCTGCGCGGGAATGACGTTGTGGTAGGGTGATGCATATCCATTGCAGACGCCCTGGCCTCATGTCCAAAACCACCCCCGCCACAATGGCGCTCAGCAAAGCTGGCGTCCCCTTTGCCACCGCGACCTATGACTATGATCCCGATGCCGATCGGGTCGGGTTGCAGGCGGCCGAGGCGATGGGGGTTTCGCCGTCCATCGTGCTCAAGACGCTGATGGCCGAGGTCGATGGCAAGCCGGTCTGCGTCGTCGTTCCCTCGGACGAAGAGGTGAACATGAAGAAGCTCGCCGCCGCCTTTGGCGGCAAGTCGGCGCATATGATGAAGCCTGCCGATGCCGAGCGGCTGACCGGCTACAAGGTGGGTGGCATCAGCCCGTTCGGGCAGAAGAAACAGGTGCCGACAGCCATCGAAGAACTGGCGACGCTGGAAGACGAAATCTTCCTCAATGGAGGCCAACGCGGGCTGCAAATCCGGATGAAGCCGGACGACCTGGTCGCGGCCCTGGGAGGGAAAGCGGCCGACCTCATTCGCTGAACACCCCTGTTCAGGGATAGGCGCCGTTGCCGCGTTACCTATTGTCCCTCATCCTCGGAGGGACAATTTCATGAACAAGTTCCTGGCGCTGGGCGTCGCGGCTTTGGCTGCAGTCGCATTGGCGGGCTGCAGTATTTCGGGTGGCGACCTGATACGGCCCGGCCAGCCGACAGCAACCCTGATCATCATCAATGGCAGCTATGGCTATCTCGACGCCATCGTCATTTCCGATTGCGACAACTTCACCTACGGCTTCAACCGCCTGTCCGACGGCGACTCGATCGCACCGGGAGATGCCCGCAGCTTCACGCTGTCAGCCGGTTGCTGGGATGTCGGTGGCGGCGAGTTCGGCGGGGGCGAGGCCTATGAGCGGATGACGCTCAGCGCCGGCAGCGTGACGCGATTCACGATCACGGACTGAGGCGAGGCACACGCCCACCTCAGGAAACGGAATCCCGGACAGACAAAAGGCGCCCGGATGGACGCCTTCATCTCAAGTCTGACTTGGTCGGCTTGGGCCGCTATTAGCGAGCGCAGGGCGCCGCTTAGCGAGCCAGGGCGCCGCGAGCGATGTTCTTGATATCGCCCTTGGTGATGCCGAGATCGTTCAGCTGACGCTGATCGAGGGCGCTCAGTTCGCGCATGGTACGCTGATACTGGGCAAACTGTGCAAGGCGCTGACGGATGTTCATTTCGGTTCCCCTTCGTTTTCGATGACCAATATCTATAGCTAGCCAGTCGTGATTAGAAGATGGACTCTGTGCACATCCGTTATGCACACAGTGCAAACAAAAGCGGCACCCTGTTCATACTCGCTTCAGGTGAAAATTGTCGCCGCCGGTCGGCAAGCGACAGCCGTACTGATCTAAACTCTTGTTTTTCCATAACAAAACGGGCGCATCCTCCGCTGCGCCCGCCTTAACCGATTTTTGACCATTTGGTCATGAGCCATGCGGCTAGCGCTGGGTCGGCTCCCTGCCCTGCTCCCGGGCGATGCGCCGGTCCTCGCGCATTTCAAACCACATGGCGTTGAGAATGGCGAAGCTGCAGGCGAGCCCAACGCCGAGTATCCAAGAGAAATACCACATGAGATTCTCCTAATAAGCGTTGGGGTTCTTTTCGAGCGACTGCGTGCTGACCGTGCCGCGCATCACGCGGAACACCCAGGCGGTGTAGGCGAGGACGATGGGCAGGAAGAACAGCGTCATCAGCAGCATGATGAAGAGCGTCAGGTGGCTCGAACTCGCATCCCACAGCGTCAGGCTCGATTCCGGTACGGTCGAGGATGGCAGCAAGAAGGGGAACAGCGACAGGCCGGCAGTGGAGATGATGCCGAAAATGCCCAGGCTCGATGCCAGCAGCGTCGGCAGCCGCAGCCTGGCCTGCAAGCCGGCCGCCGCACCCGCCATGCCGACAAAGCCGAGCACCGGCCCTGCTATCATCCAGGGATAGAGGCCGTAATTTGCCAGCCAGCCGCCACGGGTCAGTGCCACCGTCTTGGCCAGCGGATTGATGGCGCCGTTGCCATCCACCGTGCTGGTTATGGCATAGCCGTCAATGCCCAGGGCTACCCACACGCCACCGAGCGCAAACAGTGCAATCGTCACCAGGGCCGCCAGCGTACCATAGGTCCGCGCCCGCTCGGCCAGTGGACCAGTGGTCCGGCCGGCGATCACGGCTGCGCCCTGGGTCACGATCATGCCCAGGCTCACCAGCCCGCATAGCAGGGCGAAAGGCATCAGCAGCAAGAAGAAGTTGCCGGTGTAAAAGGCGCGCATGGTGTCATCGAGGTGGAATGGTGCCCCGAGCAGGACATTGCCCACTGCGACGCCCATGATCAGCGCCGGCACGGCGCCGCCCACGAACAGCGCCCAGTCCCAGGTGGCGCGCCACCTGGCATCGTGGATCTTGCCGCGGAACTTGAAGCCGACCGGTCGCAGGATGAGCGCAAGCAAGATGACGATCATCGCCAGGTAGAAGCCCGAAAAGCTCACTGCGTAGAGGGGAGGAAAGGCCGCGAAGATGGCGCCGCCGCCCAGGACCAGCCAGACCTGGTTGCCCTCCCAGGTGGGGCCCACCAGGTTGAGCAGGACACGCCGCTCATCATCGGTGCGGGCGGCGAAGGGCAGCAGCGCACCGACGCCGAGATCGCGCCCGCCCATGACGGCAAAGCCAATCAGCAGCACACCGAGCAGCAGCCACCAGATGAGGCGCAGGGTTTGATAGTCCAGTGGAATGGCGCTCACGATCCTAGCTCCCTGTTGGCTGGTGTTGCCGGCAAGGCCGCGACGACGAAATCGTCGTCATCGGTTGCGGCGAACAGCTTGTCCTGCGGGCCGGCCTTGATGATCTTGACCATCAGCATGACCATGATGACCAAGAGGACGGTGTAGAGGCTGACAAAGAAGGTCAGCGAGATGACCAGGTCCCAGAAGCTGAGGCCCGACGCCGCATAGAAGGTGGGCAACACGCCTTCCACCACCCAGGGCTGGCGCCCGTATTCGGCGATGAACCAGCCGAACTCGATGGCAATCCAGGGCAGCGGCAACATGGCAAAGCCGAACCACAGCATTGGCCGGTTGGTATCGAGCCAGCCGCGCGAGGCGCGGTAGAACCACACCGCAAAGAAGGCGATGAAGAAGAAGCCCAGCCCCATCATGATGCGGAAGGTCCAGAACAGCGGCCACACATCGGGCACGGTATCCTGGGCGGCCTGGGCGATTTCCGCGTCGGTGGCGTTGCCGACATCGTCGCGGTAGCGCTTAAGCAGCAGGCCATAGCCGAGATCGGGCCAATGTTCGTCGAATATGGCGCGGGCCTGGCTATTGGTGCCGTCCTCACGGATTTCCTGAAGCGCGTCATAGGCGATCATGCCCGAGCGGATGCGGGTCTGGGCATGTTCCACCAGCTCGTCGATGCCGGGCAGCGGTTTGTCCAGCGAGCGGGTGGTGATCAGGCCACCGACCCACGGCACCTTGATCGAGAAGCTGGGGGCGCCACCATCGGGGCCCGGCAAGGCGAAGAGTGTCCAGGGCGCGGGCGCCGGATCGGTCTCGTAGCTCGCCTCCATGGCGGCGATCTTCATCTTCTGGTGTTCGGTCGCCACGTAGCCGCTCTCGTCGCCGAGCACGACAACCGAGAGCGCCGAGGCCAGCCCGAAGCTGGCCGCCACCACCATCGAGCGCTTGGCCAGTTCCACATGCCGCCCCTGCAGCAGGAAGAGACACGAAATGGCGAAGATGAACACCGCGCCGGTCACATAGCCGGCGCTCACGGTGTGAACGAACTTGGCCTGCGCCACCTGGTTGAAAATGACAGCCATGAAATCGGTGACTTCCATGCGCATGGTGTCGGGGTTGAATTTGGACCCCACGGGATTCTGCATCCAGCCATTGGCGATCAGAATCCAGAGCGCCGAGAAATTGGCGCCCAATGCCGTCAGCCAGGTCACGGCCAGATGCCCCACCTTGCTCAGCCGGTCCCAGCCGAAGAAGAACAGCCCGATAAACGTGGCCTCGAGGAAGAAGGCCATCAGGCCCTCGATGGCCAGCGGGGCGCCAAACACGTCGCCGACATAGTGGCTGTAATAGCTCCAGTTCATGCCGAACTGGAATTCCATGACGATGCCGGTGGCCACGCCCATGGCGAAATTGACGCCGAACAGCGTGCCCCAGAACAGGGTCGCCTTGCGCCAGACGTCGCGCCCGGTCATCACATAGACGCTCTCCATGATGGCCATCATGAAGGACAGGCCCAGCGTCAACGGTACGAAGATGAAGTGATACATTGCCGTGGCGGCGAATTGCCACCGCGAGAGTTCGACAACGGTCATGTCGATCATGGCGTTACTGCCTCTATCGTTGGCGGCGCGCGAGTCGGCACCGTCGCTGTGCACTCTATGCCCGCTCAGACTTGCGCGCGCGTTGATTCAGATCAAGGCTTTCGAGCCGTATCCCTCTATGGTTGGCTGATGTTCCAGTTCGACACTCCCCCATTCCCTGGCCGACCATCTCCCTCGACGGGGGAAATGCCGCTCAGCGCATCGGACGGGCGATGTGACTGATACCGGACGCCGCAATAGCCGAACCCTTTCCGGCCTCCGCCACCAGGGCGGCCCAGCGCTGTGGCTTGCCATCGGCGCGCCGCTGCTGGGCGGTGCGCTGCTCGTCTGGCAGGCCTGGACGCTGGCCGATATCCTGGGCCGCAGCATTGAGGGCGGCGTCCCCCTCGCGACGCTTGCTCCCGGCATCCTTCTCATCCTGGCACTGCTGCTTGCGCGTGCGGCGCTGGGCGCCATTGGCGAGCGGGCGGGCACGACGGCGGCCGAAGCGATCAAGCTGCATGTCCGCGCCACGCTGTTCTCGCATCTGCTCGCCCGCTCGCCCCGCGCCGCCGAGCAGCCGCAGTCGGGCGCGGCCTCCGCGGCGATCATCGACCAGGTCGATGCGCTCGATGGCTTCTTTGCCCGCTACCTGCCGGCGATGGTCCAGGCCACCATCCTGCCCGTCGCCTTCGGCGCCATCATCCTGCCGCTCGATTGGCTGGCCGGCCTGCTGTTTCTCGTCACGGCGCCGCTGATTCCGGTGTTCATGGCGCTGGCCGGCTGGGGCGCCCAAATTGCCACCGACAGGCAGGCCCGCGCCCTCAGCCTGCTCAGCGGCCGCTTTGCCGACCGCCTGCGCGGCCTGCTCACCCTCAAGCTGTTCGGGCGGGCCGACGACGAAACCGCCGGCATCGTGGCGGCCAGCGACGAATTGCGCCGCCGGACCCTGCGGGTGCTGCGCATTGCGTTCCTGTCCTCGGCAGTGCTCGAATTCTTCGCTGCCCTGGGCGTGGCCGGCGTAGCGCTCTATGTCGGGCTGACATTTATCGACTACCTGCAGCTGCGGGCGACGCCGCTGAGCCTCGAACTCGGCCTGTTCCTGCTGCTGATGGCGCCCGAGGTCTATAGCCCGCTGCGCCTGCTGGCCGCCCATTATCACGACCGCGCTGCCGCCAAGGCGGCCATTGCCGAGATCGAAGCGCAGCTCGGCGTTCTCCCTTCTTCACCTCTCCCTCTGGGGGAGCGGTCGACCGAAGGCCCCCTCACCCGGCCTTCGGCCGACCTCTCCCCCAAGGGGAGAGGTGAAGAGCGCGGCCCCCTCGCGGTCACCGTGGCCGGGCTCACGCTGCGCACCCCCGACAGCGCCCGTATAATCCTCGCCGATACCGACCTGCACATCCCCCGCGGCGAACATGTCGCCATTCTCGGGCCCAGCGGCATCGGCAAATCCACCCTGCTGGAGGCGATTGCCCGGCTGCGCGCGCATGAAGGCGGGATTGCGCTGGACCAGCGTCCGCTCGTGGAGTGGCCCGAGGCGGAGCTGCGCGCCCGCGTCACCATGCTGGGCCAGAGGCCGCGCATCTTTGCCGGATCCCTGGCCGACAATATCGGCCTGGCGCGCCCGGGCGCTTCGCGCGCCGAGATCAGCCGCGCTGCCGAGCTGGCGCAGGTCGCGCCCTTTGCCGATGCCCTGCCCGAGGGTCTCGATACCCTGCTGGGCGAAGGCGGCCTTGGCCTGTCCGGTGGCCAGGCGCAGCGCATTGCGCTGGCCCGCATCTACCTGCGCGATGCCGGCCTGATCCTGCTCGATGAGCCAACGGCCCATCTGGATGCGGAGCTCGAACAGGCGGTGCTGGGAGATCTCAAGCGCTATGCCCGTGGTCGCACGCTCATCATCGCCACCCATTCGCTGGCGGTGGCGTCGCGCATGGACAAGGCCTGGCGCATTGCCGGCGAGCGCCTGCTGCCCATGCCGATGCCTGCGCACAAGGGCCGGAGCGTCGCATGAAACCGCTCCTCGCTTTCCGCAGCCTGTTCCTGGCCCAGGCCCGGGGATTTGCCATAGCGCTGCTGCTGTCACTGGTGGCGCTGGCGGCCGGCACGGCGCTACTCGGCGTTTCCGGTTGGTTCATCACGGCTGCGGCCCTGACCAGCGCCGGCCTTGCGTTCAACCTCTTCGTGCCGTCGGCGCTGGTCCGTGGCTTTTCCTTCATCCGTATCCTGGCGCGCTATGGCGAACGCCTCAGCGGTCATGACGCGACCCTGCGCCTGCTCGCCGATCTGCGCGGCTGGCTGTTTGCCCGCCTGTTCCCGCGGTTGCCGCTTGCCGATCGCAGCCTGCGCCATGGCGACCTCGTCAGCCGCCTGACCGCCGATATCGATGCGCTCGATACGGCCTTCCTCGTCGCCATCGGTCCGGTTGCCGCGGCCTTGGTCATCGGTACGGCGCTAACAGGGATGCTGGCCTGGCTGCTGCCCGGCGTGGCCCCGATCTACGCGATCTGTTTCGCGCTTGCCGTATTGGCGGTTCCCGCCGGCCTGGTTGTTGCCAGCCGCCGCGCCGGCCATGACGTGATCTCGCGCGCCGCCGATGCCCGCGCGGCTGTGCTCGACGGCATCGAAGGTCATGCCGATCTCACGGTCTTTGGGGTGCTAAGCAAGGCGCAGGCCGATTTCGTCGGCACGGCGGAGCGCCTCGCCGAAACCAGGGGGCGACTGTCGACGCTGAGCGCAATTGCCGGCTTCGCCGTGCAGTCCCTTGCCGCATTGGCACTGGCCGGCGCGCTGTGGCGCGGGCTCGATGCCCTCGCCGCCGGCACGGTGGGCGGACCCATCCTCGCCGGGCTGCTGCTGGCCATTGCAGGGAGTTTCGAGGCCACCAGCGTCATCGTGCGCAGCGTGGGCAAGCTCACCACGGCCATGGCCGCTGCCGATCGCCTCACCGCCATCGCCGACAGTCCCATCGCCATGATCGATCCGGCAGAACCCGCCACGCTGCCGGCCGACCTCACTCTCGTGGTCGACGGCATCTGCTTCAGCTATCCCGGCGGCCCACCGGTGCTGAGCGATCTCAGCCTCACGGCCGCGCCCGGCGAGCACATCGCCATAGCGGGCAGCAGCGGCAGCGGCAAATCGAGCCTGCTCGCCCTGCTGCTGCGCCTTGCCGAGCCGCAGCTGGGCCGCATCGCACTGGGCGGCATCGCCCTGCCTTCGCTGCGCCAGGCCGATATCCATCGGGCGATGGCCCTGCTCAGCCAGGACAGCCCGCTGTTCAACGATACGATCCGCGCCAACCTGCTGCTTGCCCGGCCAGGGGCAGACGACGCTGCGCTCTGGGCAGCCCTCAAGGCTGGGGGCATCGAATCCCTGGTTCGCGGGCTACCCCGCGGCCTAGACAGCCTTGTTGGCGAAGGGGGACGCACCGTCTCGGTGGGCCAGGCACGGCGTCTCTGCCTGGCGCGGGTGCTGCTGTCGCCCGCCCGTATCCTGCTGCTCGACGAGCCCACGACAGGGCTGGATCGCGCGGCCGAAGTGGCATTCTTCGAAACGCTGCATGCGGCCGCGCGGGACCGCACGGTGATTGTGGTGACCCATGCGGCGATCCCCGATGGAACGATGGATCGCGTGCTGACGATGCGGAATGGGAGGCTGGAGTGAGCGCCCTGCACCTCTCCCTTCGGGGAGAGGTGAGCCCCCTACCCGCACCGCACCCGCAGCCGGGCCAGATCCGGCACCGAGACGTGCCGGTGGTTCTCGATTTCCACCACGCCGTCGGCCTTGAGCTTGGTCATCTGCCGGCTCACCGTTTCGATGGTCAGTCCGAGGAAATCGCCGATATCGCCACGACCGAGTGGCAGGTCGAAGGTGGTGACCTCCCCCGTGGGATCGATGTGGCTGGCGATCAGGTAGAGGAAGCTCGCAACCTTTTCGGCCGCCGTCTTGCGCCCCAGCGTCACCATCCAGTCGCGTGCTTCGTCGAGTTCGCGCAGAGTCTGCAGCATGACGCGATGCTCAAGCGCCGGATTCTCGCGGACCAGCGTTTCCATAGCCGCCTTGGGGACCAGGCAGAGGTCGACATCAGACGCCGCCTCCGCCGTCACCCGGCTTTCATTGGCAAACAGCCGCCCGAGCAGGTCGGGCGCAAATTGCAGCCCGACAACCTGCTGCCGTCCGTCTTCGAGGATCTTGGAGAGCTTGACCACGCCATGCAGCACGTTGCCGTAGCTGGTGATCGGCTCCGCGTCGGCCAGCAGCTCGTCGCCAGCATCGTGGTGCACGCGGCGGGTATGCCGCGACAGCGCCAGCAATTGCTCGGGCGTCAGCGCACCGCAAAAGCCCTGGTGACGGGCCTCGCAGCTCTGGCAGAGCACGGGAATGGGCGAATTATGGATGTCGTTACGGACGGGCTGCATGGCATGTCGTCTCCTGACACGGTCGATATAGGCCCGCCCGATCAAGCCTTTAAGCGGCACAACTGTCGCAGCGCCAACCTGCCGCAGTTAAGACCGGCACTTCGCTTGCCCAATCGTTCATGACTGGTCGTATCATCACGCTATCGGGGCCAAACATACCCCCACCCTTGATCCCTCCCCACAAGGGGGAGGGAGACGAAGGAACCGGGACGGCTGTGCTGGCGCCTCCCTCCCCTCGATGGGGAGGGAACGAGGGTGGGGTGACGGGAGCCACGAAGGCCAGAGCAAGAACTTCAGAATTGCGTCTTGACCTTACCATGATTGGAAGGTCTATGTGGGTGAGGACGAGGTGATTGAAATGAATGAACACGTCCATCCCAAGCCAGTTTCCATCGATATTGAGGGCATGACCTGTGCCTCCTGCGTGTTGCGGGTGGAGAAGTCCCTGCTCAAGGTGCCCGGCGTCACGTCGGCCTCGGTCAACCTGGCGACCGAGCGGGCCACGGTAGAAGTCAGCGATACGGACAATGTCGATGCCCTGTTCAAGGCCATCGAGAAGGCCGGCTACAAGGCCAGCAGGACGCCCGAGGCGCACCATCACGACCATGCCGGCCATCAGCATCACGACGAAGATGTCGCCATCCTGCGTCGCGACACCCTGATCGCCGCCGTGCTCACCCTGCCGCTCTTCGTGCTGGAGATGGGGAGCCATCTCTATGATCCCATGCACCATTGGCTCTTGGGCCTGGTCCCGCAACAGGCGCTCTATATCGGCTATTTCGTGCTGGCCAGCGTGGTGCTGTTCTGGCCCGGCTGGCGCTTCTTCAGAATTGGCTTTCCGGCCCTGTTCCACGGCGCGCCCGAAATGAATTCGCTGGTCGCGCTGGGCGCTGGCGCGGCCTATCTCTATTCGGTCGTGGTGACCTTCGCGCCGCAATTGCTGCCGGCGCAGACGCAATATGTCTATTACGAAGCGGCCACGGTCATCGTGACGCTGATCCTGGTCGGGCGCTGGCTCGAGGCCCTGGCCAAGGGCCGCACCGGCGAGGCCATCCAGCGCCTGGTGCGCGAGCAGGCCAAGACGGCCCGGGTGCGGCGCGACGGCGGCATTGTCGAACTGCCCATCGAAGAGGTCAAAGCCGGCGACATCATCGTCGTGCGTCCGGGCGACAAGGTCGCCGTGGATGGCGAGATCGTCGAGGGCGCCAGCCATCTCGATGAATCGATGATTTCGGGCGAGTCCCTCCCCGTCTCCAAGACGGTCGGCGCCACAGTTATTGGCGGCACGCTCAATATGTCGGGCAGCTTCAGCTTCCGCGCCACCAAGGTGGGCGGCGATACCATGCTGGCGCAGATCATTCGCATGGTCGAAGAAGCCCAGGGCGGCAAGCTGCCGATCCAGGGCGTGGTGGACCAGATCACCGCCTGGTTCGTCCCTGTTGTCATTGGGCTGGCCATCGTCACCTTCGGCATCTGGACCATCTGGGGGCCGGAGCCGGCCTATGTGTTCGGCCTCGTCAATGCGGTGGCCGTGCTGATCATCGCCTGCCCGTGTGCGATGGGCCTCGCCACCCCCACCTCGATCATGGTCGGCACGGGCCGCGCCGCCGAGATGGGCGTGCTGTTCCGCAAGAGTGAGGCGCTGCAGCAGCTGCGCGACGCCAAGGTCGTGGCCTTCGACAAGACCGGCACGCTGACCGCCGGCAAGCCCGAATTGACCGATCTCATCCTCGACGACGATTTCGAGCATGACGAGGTGCTGGCGCTGGTCGCCGCTGTCGAAGCCCGGTCCGAGCACCCTATTGCCGGCGCCATCGTCGCGGCGGCAGAAAAGGCCGGGCTGGCCCTGGGCACGGTCACCGATTTCCGGTCCGATGCCGGCAATGGCGTGACCGCACGCGTCGATGGACGGCTGGTTTCGGTCGGCTCACAGCGCCATCTGGGGCATCTGGATTTCTCGGACTTTGCCGAGGCCATCGAGAAACTCGCCGACGAGGGCAAGACCCCGGTCTTTGCCGCCATCGACGACAAGCTGGCCGCTGCCATTGTGGTGGCCGACACGATCAAGCCCTCCAGCAAAGCGGTGATCGCGGCGCTGCACGCGATGGGCCTCAAGACCGTGATGATCTCGGGCGATAACAGGCGCACTGCCGAAGCCATTGCCCGCCAGCTGGGCATTGACGAGGTGCGCGCCGAGGTGCTGCCGGCCGACAAGGTGGCTGTCCTCAAGGCGTTGCGGCAATTCGGCAAGGTTGCCTATGTCGGCGACGGCATCAACGACGCGCCGGCCCTGGCCGAAGCCGATATCGGCATTGCCGTGGGCACGGGCACCGATGCCGCCATCGAGAGCGCCGACGTGGTGCTGCTGGGCGGCGATCTCAAGGGCGTGCTCAATGCCTTGACCATCAGCCGGGCCACCATGAAGAACATCTGGGAAAACCTGTTCTGGGCCTTCGGCTACAATGTGCTGCTGATCCCGGTTGCCGCCGGCGTGCTCTATCCGGGTTTCGGCATCTTGCTCAATCCGATGATCGGCGCCGGGGCCATGGCCCTGAGCTCGATCTTCGTCGTCAGCAATGCGCAGCGCCTGCGCGGCGTCAAAGGAGTCTCCGCATGAATATCGGGCAGGCAGCCAACGCGTCGGGAGTCTCGGCCAAGATGATCCGCTATTACGAATCCATTGGCCTCATAAGGGCGCCGCTGCGCACTGACAGCAATTATCGCGTCTATCGCGAGGACGAGGTGCATGTGCTGCGCTTCGTCAAGCGGGCCCGCACGCTCGGCTTCTCGGTGGAGGAAACCGCCACCCTGCTTGGCCTGTGGCAGGACAAGACGCGCGCCAGCGCCGAAGTCAAGGATGTAGCGACCAGCCATATCACCGCACTCGAGACCAAGATCGCCGAACTGCAGTCCATGGTCAAAACCCTCAAGCACCTCGCCCATTGCTGCGGCGGCGACAACCGCCCCGATTGCCCCATTCTCGACGATCTCGCCGGGGAACACCCCATTTCTGGAGCACACTGACATGACCGAAAAGACCATTCTCTCCGTCAACGACATGACCTGCGGCCATTGCGTCGGCACCGTCCGCAAGGCGCTGGAAGAGGCGCTGCCAGGCGCCGAGATCTCGGTGGATCTGGCGACGCACAAGGTCGAGTTCACCGGCGACCGCGCCAAGGGCGAGGAAGCCATCCGCGAGGCCGGGTATACGCCCGAAGCGGCCTAGGGGGATGCCAATCGTTGCCCACCGCACGTCACCCTCGGGCTTGACCCGAGGGGTCTGCACTGCCTGCACGTTTTGGTAAGTGCAGTGCCCTAGGATCCGGCCCGAGGGTGACGATCGAGGACGGTGAGGCGATCACGTACTCCCCACAAAACAAAGGGCGCCCCGAGGGGCGCCCTTCGCATGTCCGTTCTTGTTTCGCCATTCGGGCACAGCCCTCATGGCCTTCTCGCCTCAAATCGCTCCACCGGAGCGATTTGCCCTGCGGGACGGCTCAAAGTCAGAACGGGCTTTCAGGATCGAGGAACTCGGCGGCGTTGTCCTTGGTGATGACGGTCGAGTCGAGAATGTAGCGGCCGGCCACCTGGATGCCGCCGGTGAAGTGCGAGGTGGTCAGCTCGATGGCGGTGGCGATCATGGCCGGGCTGTAGCTTACGTCGATCGGGGTCAGGGTGCTGCCTTCGGCCACGGCCTGCAGGATCTGCTGCATGCCGGCGCCGCCGACGATGAACATCTCGTCTTCACGGCCCGCCTGCTTGATGGCTTCGATGGCGCCCAGGGCGATGTCGTCGTCCTGCGCCCACACGCCCTTGATGTCGGGGAAGCGGGTCAGGAAGTCCTGCATCACCTTGAAGCCGTCATCGCGGTTCCAGTTGGCGAATTCGTCGTCGAGAACGGTGATGTTGCTGCCTTCGATGCCGGCCATGAAGGCGTCGAAACGCTGGGCATCGATCGGGATCGGCAGGCCGCGCAGGATGACGATGTTGCCACCGTCAGGCATGGCCTGCTTGAAGTATTCGGCCGAGTTGGCGCCGAGGCCCGGATTGTCGCCGGCGACGTAGAGGTTTTCCACGCCATCGATCGACAGCTGGCGATCGACGACGGTCACGAACTTGCCGGCATCCTTGACCTGCTTGATGGCCGAGGTCATCGCATCCGGATCGCCCGGCAGGATGACCAGGGCATCGATGCCGCGGGTGGAGACCATGTCCTCGATGTCGGCGATCTGCTTGGGCGCGTCGGGCGCCGAGGCAAAGACGAATTCGACATTCGGATAGGTGGTGCCGAGGCGTTCGATGGCCTGCTGGGCGAAGTAGTTGACGCCGCCCGTCCAGCCATGGTCGGCCGCCGGCACGGAAACGCCGATCGTCACCTTGTCGTCCTGGGCGACGGCGACGCCGCCGAGGCTGCCGGCAATAACCGCCGAAGCCAGAAGGGATTTCACCAGTTTCATTTTAGTCCTCCCGTAAGTGCCCTTGGATGGGCGATGTAAACTTGTGTCTCGACTAGCTGGTGCGGCGACCGCGCTGCAGCAGCACTGCCAGAATGATGATGACGCCCTGGAATGCCCCGTTGAGGTAGGGACTGATGAGGCTTTGCAGGTTGAGGATGTTGCCGATGAGCCCGAGGATCACCACGCCCACCACCGTGCCCCAGATGCGGCCATAGCCGCCCTTGAGCGTGGTGCCGCCGATGATCACGCCGGCAATGGCTTCGAGTTCCCAAAGCACGCCGGTGGTGCTCGAGGCCGAGCCGAGGCGCGGCACATAGAGCAGCACGGCGACGCCCACCAGCACGCCCTGCAGGATGTAGGTCAGCAGCCGCACGTTATCGACGTTGATCGAGGAGTAGCGGGCGACCTGCTCGTTGGAGCCGATGGCGGCGCAGTAGCGGCCGAAGGCGGTGTAGCGCATGACGATTTCGCCACCGATCGCGACCAGCGCGAAGACGATGATCGGCCACGGCACGCCCAGCAGGCCATCGTAATAGACGGGCCGATAGACGTCGGCGACTTCGAAGTTCAGCGACAGCGTGCCGCCATTGGCCAAGAACGTCACCAGCGAGCGGAAGATGCCCATGGTGCCCAGCGTGACGATGAAGGCCTCGATGCGGCCGCGGGTGATCATCAATCCGTTGAACACGCCCGCCACGCCACCGAGCAGGATGCCCGCCGCCATACCCGCCAGCACGACGCTCCAGCCGATGCCCATGGTCGGGATCAGCCAGTTCATCACCATGATCATGACGCCGGCGATGACCGCCGCCATCGAGCCGACGGACAGGTCGAGCCCGCCCGCGGTGATGACGAAAGTGGCGCCGATGGCGATGATGCCGATGAAGGATGAGCGTGCCAGCACGTTGGTCAGGTTGCTGTAGCTCATGAAATTTTCGTTGAGCGAGATGCCGAGCAGGACCAGCAGCGCCAGGGCCAGCAAGGGTCCGACGGTCTTGAGGTCGACGCGGAAGGCGCGCGCGGGTTTTGCGGCCGTATCAGGCGCTGATGCGGTCATGATGTTCACTCTGTTTGATGCCGGCGGCGTACCGCATGATTTCGGATTCGGTGATCTCGGCGCCTTCGAGCACGCCGGCGAGACGCCCCTCGCGCATGACCACCACGCGGTGGCTGAGGCCGATGACTTCCTGCATCTCCGAGGAGATCAGGATGATCGATTTGCCCTCGGCCGCCAGCGCTGCGATGATGTGATAAATCTGCTGCTTGGTGCCCACGTCGATGCCGCGCGTCGGCTCATCCATGATGATGATGTCGGGCTCGCTCTCCATGGTCTTGCCCAGCATCAGCTTCTGCTGGTTGCCGCCCGACAGGCGGCCCACGGCGACGGCGGCGTCGCGCGCCCTGATGTCGAAGCGCCGCACCGCGCGCTCCAGCGCCCTGGCCTCGCTCGAGCCATCGAGAAAACCGAACTTGAGGTGCTTGTTCAGCGTCAGCAGCGTCAGGTTGGGCCGCAGGCCCATATTGAGCAGCAGGCCTTTGCCCTTGCGATCCTTGGTCATGTAGGCGAGCCCGGCATCGACCGACTGGGCGACGCGGGCGAAATGAGCCGGCTTGCCATTGAGCGTGATGTCGCCGCCGCTGCGGTGGTTGAGACCAACCACGGCCTCGGCGACGGCCGTGCGGCCCGAACCGATCAGCCCGGCAAAGCCAAGGATTTCGCCCTTGCGCAAGTCAAAGGAAATGTCCCTGACGCCCTTGGCCACCAGGTTGTGTACGGCGAGCACCACCGGTGCATCCACGTCGGGTTCGTGCTTGGGCGGATAGAGGTTGCTGAGTTCCCGTCCCACCATCATCTGGGCAATGGAATCGGGCGTCAGCGCCTCGGTGCCGACGGTGGCGATCAACTGGCCATCGCGCAGCACGGTGACGCGATTGGCCAGTTCCATGATCTCATCGAGCTTGTGGGAAATGAAGATCACTGCCACGCCGCGCGCTGTGAGGCGGCGGATCTGTTCAAACAGAGTCTGGGTCTCGGCGACCGACAGCACGGCCGTCGGCTCGTCCATGATCAGCACCCGCGCATCGCGGCTGATGGCCTTGGCGATCTCGACCATCTGCTTGTCGGCGACCGAAAGCGTATTGATGCGCGCGTCGGGATCGACATGCACATGCAGCATTTCCATGAAGGCACGCGCCCGAGCGCGCATCTGCCTGAGGTCGAGGAAGCCGAAGCGCTTGATCTCGCGGCCGAGGAAAATCGACTCCGACACCGTCAGGTGTTCGGCGAGATTCTGCTCCTGGTGGATGAGCACGATGCCCATGGCTTCGGCGGCGCCATTGGGTGGCAGCACCACGGTCTGGCCGTCATAGCTGATCGAGCCCGAGGTCGGCTGCTCGATGCCGGAGAGAATCTTGATGAGGGTGGATTTGCCCGCGCCGTTCTCGCCGATAATGGCGTGCACCTCACCCGGGCAGATATCGAAATCGACGCTGAACAGCACCGGGATCTCGCCAAACGACTTCGATATCCTGTTGGCTGACAGGATGATCGGCGCAGGCGTGCCTTCGGCACTGGACATGTCTGAACCCCTCCCTGGACGCGGCGGGCTCACCCCGTCTCTTCGTCCCTTGGGCAGTCGATGTAAAGGTTTTCATGATTGATGTAAAGGTTTACACGATCCAAAATCTGTATAAGCGTAGGGACTAGGTCTGGCGCAACCCGCGCCTTCTGCTAAGGCATCGAACAGCGGGACGCCGAGCCGGATCGCGCGGGGCGGAGCGCCAATTGCAGCACCACAAGCTGGCCACCATCGAGGACGTTGCGGCGATCGCCGGCGTATCCATCGCCACGGTCAGCCGGGCTATCAACGAGCCGACCAAGGTTGCCGACGAAACGCGCCGCCGCGTCAACGAGGCCATCGCCCGCACCGGCTACACCACCAATGCCATGGCGCGCTCGCTGCGCATGCGCCGCTCCAACATGATCCTGATTCTGGCGCCCGATGTGGGCGACCCGAACTTCTCCAATATCCTGGTGGGGCTGGAGACCGAGGCCAGCAAGCGCGGCTATGGCGTGCTGATCGGCAATACGCAGAACGACGCCACGCGCGAAACCGACTATCTGCGCTTCATCAGTTCCAACCAGGCCGATGGCTTGATCCTGTTTACCGGCCACCTGCCCTATGGCTTTGGCAGCGAAGGCGGCGACTCACGCCTGCCACCTATAGTCGCCGTCAACGAGCCGGTGCCCGATAGTGACGTGCCGTTCGTCGGCGTCGACAATTTCGAGGGCGCGCGGGTCGCCACCGAGCACCTGATCTCGCAGGGCCACCGCCGCATCGCCTTTATCGGCCATTCCACCAGCAAGGCGGTCAACCAATTGCGCGAGCAGGGCTACCGCGCCGCGCTGCAAGGCGCAGGCCTCGCCGTCGATCCGCGCCTGATCCTGGATGGTGACGGCACGACGGAATCGGGTCGGGCCGCGACCGAGCAGATGTTCGTGCGCGATGTGCTGCCCACCGCCTTTTTCTGCGTCAATGACGCCACCGCGCTGGGCGTCATCATCTCGCTCAATGCCCGCAAATACGACCTGCCGCGGCAGTTCTCAGTGATGGGCTTTGACGACATTTCCTTTGCGAGCTTCGTCACCCCCTCGCTGACCACCATGAAGCAGCCTCGGCTCAAGATCGGCGAGGAGGCCATGGACCTGTTGCTGGCGCTGCTTGAAGGCAAGCCGCCGAGGCGGCCGGAAGTGCTGCTGCGGGCCGAGCTGATCGTGCGCAATTCGGTGAGCCGACCTGGGAGTGATCGATCATGACCGAAGACCGATCCGTGCTGCTGTTTTCCTATGGCACATTGCAGCTGCCTGAGGTGCAGATGGCCCAGTTCGGCCGACTGCTAGAGGGCAGCGACGACGCCCTGCCCGGCTATGCGCAAACGCTGGTCGAGATCACCGATCCTGATGTCATCGCCAAGAGCAGCCAGCGCTTCCACCCCATCGTGACGGAAACGGGCAACCCTGCCGACGCAGTCGCCGGCAAGGTGTTCGCCATCAGCGCGGCTGAACTTGCAGCGGCGGATGAATATGAAGTCGACGACTACAGGCGCGTGCTGGTGCGCCTCAAATCGGGTCGCGACGCCTGGGTCTATGTAAAGGCCTAGTGGCCCTCTTCACCTCTCCCTCTGGGGAGCGCTCCACCAGAAGGGGCGGGTGGGTGCCTTCCTCAACACCCGGTCCAAAAAGGCCCCCTCACCCGTCTGCCACGCCGCCGACCACTCCCCCAAAGGAGAAGTGAGGCGTTCACAACCCCTTTTTGGCCAGCCACGCCTGCATCCAGGCGATTTCCTCTTCCTGGGCCGCGATCACGGCCTCGGCCAGCGCCTTCACCTCCGGGTCCTGCCCATGCTCGAGCACGGTCCGCGCCATGGCCACGGCGCCCTGGTGATGCGGGATCATGCTGCGGATGAAGTCCACGTCGGCATCGCCGCTGAACTCGATATCCATATCCATGTGCATCTGGGCATTGGCGGCCATGTAGGCCTCGGTGGCCGCGCTCCCCGCTCCAGCGGCTCCGTGGTCCATATGCTCCTGGGCCAAAACCGGGGTGCCGAGAGCAAGAACGATGGCGGAAACGAGCAGTAGGGTCTTCATGGCAGAAACTCCGTTCTAGGCTAATGGCGGAACCTTGCCAGTTTCCCCGATGGGAAGGTCAAGCGCGTTGACACTGGCCCTTCGGATTTGTTACTTAATACCATGCTTAACCAACCATCCAATCTTGACCTGATGTTCCAGGCGCTTGCCGATCCGACGCGGAGGGCGATGATCGACCGCCTCAGCCGCGGCCCGGCTTCGGTCAGCGAACTGGCAAAGCCCTTTGCCATGTCCCTGCCCGCCGTGGTGCAGCACCTGCAGGCGCTGGAGCATTCGGGGCTCGTCTCCTCGCAGAAGGTGGGCCGTGTCCGCACCGTGCAGATCCAGCCCGAAGCGCTCAGCCTTGCCGAGCAATGGCTCAATGATCGGCGCACCGCCTGGGTCAAGCGGCTCGACCGGCTGGGTGACTTCCTCGCTGAGACCGCGGACGAGCCGGAGACCAGGACGTGACAACCCGCAGCATCACCCATGGCAGCTTCACGCTGGAACGCCGCTGGAAGACCACGCCGGCCCGCGTCTACAAGGCGCTGAGCGACGAGGCGACCAAGCAGAAATGGTTCAATCCTCCCGAGACCTGGGGCAAGGACGAGCACCATCTGGATTTCCGTGTCGGCGGCATTGAGACCAGTGTGGGCGGGCCGCCCGGCGGCGCCGTGCACAAGTTCAAGGCGATCTACCAGGACATCGTGCCCAACGAGCGCATCATCTACACCTATGACATGCATCTGGACGACGTGCGCATCTCGGTGTCGCTGACCAGCTTCGAAATCCGGCCGGATGGCGACCACACCATCCTCGTGATGACCGAGCACGGCGCCTTTCTCGATGGCTTTGCCGGCGACGGCAACGAGATCCGCCGACAGGGCACCGCGCAGTTGCTGGAGCAGCTTGGCGCGTTTCTGGTGCGCGAAGGCGCGAATTGATTCAGCGCCCGGCGTCGCAGTCGACACCCTCCCCCTTGCAGGGAGGGATCACGGGTGGGGGATGTTTAGCCCGGATATCCGGGCCAACCCACACCCAATCCCAACCTCCCCCGTCACGGGGGAGGTGCCGCTCAGTGGATGCGGAATTATCCGGATTTACTTCTCCGCCTTCAGTCGCTCCAAAATCTCGTCGAACTTGACCATGGAGACATTGGCGCCCCATTCCATGCCGGTCTCCACGATGGCGTCGCGGGTGGCGATGGAGTCGACATTGCTGACCGAGCGGTAAAACGTCTTGCCGTCACGCTCCTCGAAATGGTGCTCCTCGTAGAATCGGGCATCTTCCTCGAACTGGCCTTCGACGACGAAGGTGTTGCGGATCATGGTCTTGGGCTCGACCGCCAGGTAGGTGCCGAACATCACCCACAGTGTGCCGTCGGGCGAGATGCCCTCGATGCGCCATTTTCCGCCGGTGCGCACGTCGTATTCGATCACCTCATTGTTGCCGAACCCCCACCAAAGGGCGACGTGCTCTTTCTCGGTCCACACCTTCCACACCAGGTCCAGCGGCGCATCGAAGGTGCGCGACATGATGATGAGGGGTTCGTCGGCGGGCAGCTCGGTCTTGAAGGGATTGGGGAAGGTCTGGGCGTCCATGTCTCGTCTCCTTGTCAGTTCTTCGTCCTGGTTTGCGGGGTCTGCAGTTTGGTGAGGTAGGCGTCGAGCTGATCGAGGTTCTGTTCCCAGAACTTGCGGTAGAATTCGACCAGGGCGGCCACGTCGCGCATGGGCGCGGCCTCAAGCTTGCAGGGGCGCCACTGCGCCTGCCTGCCCCGGCTGACCAGGCCTGCGCCTTCGAGCACCTTGATGTGCTTGGAGACGGCGGCCAGCGTCATGTCGAAGGGTTCGGCCAGTTCGTTCACGCTGGCGTCGCCCTGGGACAGCCGGGCGAGGATGGCCCGGCGTGTCGGGTCGACAAGGGCAGCGAGCGTGGTGCTCAATGGGTCGGCCATCTATATTCAACCGTTTTGTATAATACTAAATGGTTGAATAATGCGATCGAGCTGGCTTGTCAACACCTTCCTGCTCGGGCAAGAAACCGGCATGAAGACCATCCTCATCGTGGGCATCGGCACCGGCAATCCCGAGCATCTGACGGTGCAGGCCATCAATGCGCTCAACCGCGCCGATACACTGTTCATTCCCGACAAGGGCGCCGCCAAAGCCGACCTGGCTGACCTGCGCCGCGATATCGTCGCCCGCTATGTCACCAATCCCGCCAGCCGCACCGTGGAATACGCGGTGCCCAAGCGCGATGCCGCCAATCCCGACTACGGTGCCGGCGTCGATGACTGGCACGCCGCCCTGGCGCAGCGCTTCGAATCACTGCTGGCGGAAGTGCCCGACCACGGCGCCTGCGCCTTCCTGGTCTGGGGCGATCCGGGCCTTTACGATTCGACCATCCGCATCATCGAGCGGCTGGGCGATCGCTTCGCTGTCGAGATTATCCCCGGCATAACGGCCATCCAGGCGCTCACGGCCGCGCATGGCATCGCCCTCAACCGGATCGGCGAGCCGGTCCACATCACCACCGGCCGCCGCCTTGGTCCGGTGCTGGACGATACCATCGTCATGCTCGATGGCCAGACCGCCTTCATGACGGCCGATCCCGGGCTCGACATCTTCTGGGGCGCCTATCTCGGCACGCCGGACGAAATCACCATTGCGGGCAGGCTGGGCGAGGTGCGCGACCGAATCGTCGAGACCCGCAAGGCCGCGCGGGAGCGGCATGGCTGGATCATGGATACGTATCTGCTGCGGAAGCGCGACGCGGAGTGAGACATCGCGGCTGTTCCCCCCGCGCGCCCAATCCGCTAAACCCCTTCCATGTCTATCGCCCTGCCCATTGCCGGCGCGCGCCGCGGTGCCTGTCCGTCGCTCGATGCTCCCATGCAGACCGGAGACGGCCTGCTGGCCCGCCTGCGGGTTGCTGGCGGCCGGCTGACGCCGGCTGCGCTGGGGAAACTGGCCAGTATTGCCGGCAGTTTCGGCAATGGCGCGATTGAAATTACCGCGCGCGGCAACCTGCAGGTTCGCGGCCTCCGGGCAGCCGGAACTGCGCCGTTTGCCCGCGCTGTCGAGGCCGTGGTGGGCATCGAACGCGGCCTTGTGGTCGAGACACCGCCGCTCGCGGGCAGCGACCCCTATGAGGTGCTCGATCCGCGGCCGCTGGCCCGCACGATCCGCGATGGCTCGGCCGCACTGGCGCCGCGCCTGGGCCCCAAGGTCACCGTCATTGTCGACGGCAATGGACAGCTCAACCTGGCCGATCTGAAGACCGATATCAGGCTGGTCGCCATGGCCGGGGGCGGTTGGACCATCACTGCTGGCAGGCACTATTTCGGCGCCACCGCCCAGCCGGCGCAGGCGGCCCTGGCCGTGCTGTCGCTGCTGGCCAGCCATGGCCCGGACGCCCGCGCCACGGACCTGGATCATATCCAACTGCTTGCCGCGCTGGGCCATCTCTGCACCGACGCACCGGCACCGCTGCAGCCGGGTACCACCCCCATTGGCCGGCTCGATCTCAAGACCACTGGTGTCGTGGGCCTGGGCCTGCCCTTCGGTGCCAGCCCGTTCCGGGCGCTGGTCGACCTGGCCGCCATGGCGCCGCGCCACGGCGTCACCGAGTTCCGGCTTGCGCCACACCATGCGCTGCTGGCCATCGGCGCCGATTCACGGCTGATCGAGGATCTGACCGACAGCGATTTCATCATCGATCCGGCCGATCCGCGCCGCCGCATCAGCGCCTGCATCGGCAGCGCTGGCTGTGGCTCAGGGCATATTGCAGCGCGCCAGGTTGCCAACCGCCTGGCCGGGATCATGGACCATCACGCTGACCTGCATGTGGCGGGCTGCGCAAAGGGCTGCGCGCATCCGCGCCGCGCCGCATTGACGCTAGTCGGCCGGCCCGATGGATACGGCCTTGTCATATCGGGAACGGCGGGCGATACGCCCGTCACCGTGCTCCGCGCGGACCAGCTCGAGATCGCGCTCGGCGCCGCGGCGCAAGGATGACGATGCCCCACTACGACTACATCAAGGATGGCGACGAGATTTACCGCCAGTCCTTCGCCATCATCCGTGGCGAGGCCGATCTGGCCCGCTTTTCACCCGATGAAGCCGAAGTCGCCATCCGCATGATCCATGCCGCCGGCTCGGTCGAGGCAGCGCGGCATTTCGAATTCGGCCCGGGCTTTGTCGCAACCGCCAAGGCTGCGCTGGCAGCCGGGGCGCCGATCTTCTGCGATGCCGAAATGGTCGCGCGCGGCGTCACCGCCGCCCGCCTGCCATCAGGCAACGAGGTCATCTGCACGCTGCGCGACCCCGCGACGCCGGCGATTGCCGCCGAGATCGGCAATACCCGCTCGGCCGCCGCCCTGCGCCTCTGGCTGCCGCGCCTGGCCGGGTCCGTTGTGGCCATCGGCAATGCCCCCACCGCGCTGTTCTTCCTGCTCGAACTGCTGCGCGATGGCGCGCCCAGGCCCGCGGCCATCCTTGGCATGCCGGTCGGCTTTGTCGGCGCCGCAGAGTCCAAGGCGGCTCTATCGGAAAACACCTACGGCGTCCCGTATGCCATAGTGCGTGGCCGCCTGGGTGGCTCGGCGATGACCGCAGCCGCCCTCAATGCGCTGGCGAGGCCGGGCATATGATCGGCAAGCTTATCGGCGTAGGGACTGGCCCGGGCGATCCGGAACTGCTGACGATCAAGGCGGCGCGCGCCATCGAGAACGCCGATGTGGTCGCCTATTTCGCCAAGCTGGGCAATGCCAGCAATGCGCGCGGCATCGTGGCCGATCTCATCACCACGCAGATCGAGGAACAGCTCGGCTATCCCGTCACGACCGAGATCGATCGCCGCCACGACGACTACAAGGCCGCTACATCGGCCTTCTACGCCGAGGCCGCCAATCGTGTCGCCGACCATCTCGACGCCGGCCGCACCGTTGCCGTGCTGAGCGAGGGCGACCCGCTGTTCTATGGCAGCTACATGCACATCCATGTCCGGCTCGCCAGCCGCTATCCCACCGAGGTCATTCCCGGCATTACCGCCATGTCCGGCTGCTGGTCGGCTGCCGGCCTGCCGCTGGTGCAGGGCGACGATATTCTCTCGGTGCTTCCCGGTACGTTGGACGAGGTCGATCTCCGTGCGCGCCTCGAAGGCACCGATGGCGCCGTCATCATGAAGGTCGGCCGCAACCTGCCCAAGATCCGGCGCGCGCTGGAACTGGCCGGGCGGCTTGATAGTGCGGTCTATGTCGAGCGCGGCACGATGGCCAATGGTCACTCCATGCGCCTCATCGACAAGGCTGACGACGTGGCGCCCTATTTCGCCATCGTCCTGGTGCCTGGCTGGAGCACGCGGCCATGACCGGCCGGCTCGTTGTGGTCGGCACCGGCCCAGGCAACCCCGAGCAGACCACGCCCGAGGCGCTGGCGGCCATCGAGGCCTCACATGTATTCTTCGGCTACGGCCCGTATCTCGACCGCCTGACCCTGCGTCCCGACCAGCGTCGCGTGGCCTCGGACAATCGCGAGGAGCTTGCTCGCGCCAAGGATGCGCTGCATACCGCCGCCTCGGGCGAACAGGTCTGCGTGGTTTCGGGTGGCGACCCCGGCGTCTTCGCCATGGCCGCAGCAATCCTTGAAGCGCTCGAAGCCGGCCCACCGGCCTGGCGCGCTGTCGACCTCACCATCGTCCCCGGCGTCACTGCCATGCTGGCGGTGGCGGCGCGCGCCGGGGCACCGCTCGGCCACGATTTCTGCGCCATTTCGCTGTCGGACAATCTCAAGCCCTGGACCGTCATCGAAGCCCGCCTGCGCGCCGTGGCCACGGCCGGGCTGGTGATCGCGCTCTACAACCCCATCAGCAAGGCCCGGCCCTGGCAGCTGGGCACTGCTTTTGCCCTCCTGCGCGAAGTGCTGCCGTGGTCGACGCCGGTCATTTTCGGCCGCGCCGCCGGCCGGCCTGACGAGGCCATCACCATCATGACACTGGCCGAGGCCGACCCTGCCAAAGCCGACATGGCGACCTGCGTCATCATCGGCTCGCCCGAGACCCGGGTGATCACCCGCGATGGCCTGCCGCCGCTGGTCTATTCGCCGCGTGGAGCCAGATCGTGAGAGGCCTATACTCTTTCGCCTCCCTCCCCCTTGAGGGGAGGGACCGAGGG
>NZ_JACZKG010000041.1 GCF_014860165.1 Devosia sp. | reverse complement strand
CAATACCGTCTATTTCCGCTACCTCGAGCAGGCGCGGATCAGCTGGTTCGAGCATATGGGATTGCCGCCCGACCCGAGCGGCATGGGGCCGGTGATCGTCAACGCCCACTGCAGCTTTGTGCGCCAGCTCGAATACCCGGGCACGGTGTTGTGCCGGTGCTATGTCGGCGCGATCGGGCGGGCGAGTTTCGAGACCTCCGCGGACCTTTCGCGCACCGATGATCCGGACACGGTCTACGCCCATGGTGGTGCCAAGGTGGTCTGGGTGGATTTCCCGGCCAAGAAGTCGGCGCCCCTGCCGCCCGAGATCCGCTCGGCCATAGTTCGCCCCTGGGGCGGACAGGAAGGGGTCGCGCGAATCCCCGGCTGATTGGCCGGGGATCGCGCTAAGCGAGGCGGATTACTGAACGGCGCTGACGTCGACCGGGCAGCCGGTCTTGGCGACCACTTCGTCAGCCGTGACGCCATCGGCGAGTTCGGTGAGCTTCAACCCGGCAGCAGTGACCTCGAGCACGCCCAGGTCGGTAATGATCATGTCGACCACGGCTACACCGGTCAGCGGCAGGGTGCATTCGGGCAGCAGTTTCATGTCCGTGCTGCCGTCCTTCTTCTTCGCGACGTGTTCCATCAACACGATGACGCGGCCGACACCGGCGACCAGATCCATCGCCCCGCCCATGCCCTTGACCATCTTGCCGGGGATCATCCAGTTGGCCAGGTCGCCCTTGGCGCTGACCTGCATGGCGCCCAGGATCGCGACGTTGATCTTGCCGCCGCGGATCATGCCAAACGAGTCAGCCGAGGAGAAGATCGACGAGCCGGGCAGGGTGGTGATGGTCTGCTTGCCGGCGTTGATGATGTCGGCGTCGATTTCGTCTTCGGTCGGAAACGGTCCGATGCCGAGCAGGCCGTTCTCCGACTGGAGCCAGACCTCCATTTGCGCCGGTACGTGGTTGGCCACCAGGGTCGGCAAGCCGATGCCAAGGTTGACGTAGAAGCCGTCCTGCAGTTCCTTGGCGGCGCGGGCCGCCATCTGGTCTCTGTTCCAGGGCATATCTGTTCTCCTCAGCGCGCCTGAGAAAGCGTGCGTTGCTCGATGCGCTTCTCGGGATTCGGGTTATGGACGATGCGGTGCACGTAGATGCCGGCGAGGTGCACGTCGTCGGGATCGATCGCTCCGGTCTCGAGCACTTCCTCGACCTCGACCACGGTGATCTTGCCCGCCATGGCGATGTTGGGATTGAAGTTGCGCGCCGTGCGTCTAAAGATCAGGTTGCCCGAGCGGTCAGCCTTCCAGGCCTTCACGAGCGAGACCTCGGCGACCAGCGCGCGTTCCATCACGTACTGAATGCCGTCGAACTCGCGCAGTTCCTTGCCATCGGCCACGATCGTGCCGACCCCGGTGCGGGTGAAGAAAGCCGGGATTCCCGAGCCACCGGCGCGCAGTTTCTCGGCCAGCGTGCCTTGGGGGGTGAATTCGAGTTCGAGTTCGCCGGCCAGGTACTGGCGTTCGAATTCCTTGTTCTCGCCCACGTACGACGAGATCATCTTCTTGATCTGGCGGCTCTCGAGCAACTGGCCGAGGCCGAAGCCGTCGACGCCGGCATTATTGGAAATAACCGTCAGGTTCTTGACCGCGGTGTCGCGCAGGGCAGCGATCAGGGCCTCGGGAATGCCGCAGAGGCCGAACCCGCCTACGGCGATGGTCTGGCCGTC
>NZ_JACZKG010000040.1 GCF_014860165.1 Devosia sp. | reverse complement strand
ATGCTGCAGCCCCCGCCCACCCGCATCGAAAACGTCGCGCACAGGCTCTGAGATCATGTCGACATCCCAAATCACCGACCACCGGCGCGCCCCGCCCGTCAGAAGTGCCGGGCGCCCGGGGGGAATACTGAAAATGAAGGTGGCACGAACGCCGCAAACGTCCGGAAGCCCTGATTCGAAAGGCAAGAGCGGCGATCATGTCAAAGGGGCGGGCAGTCGCCAAGCCCTGCGCGAATGCGTAGGGGGGGCGAACTTGATGTTCGGGCGGCAGGGCCGAAACATCCGGCCTTATGTATCAAACGCACCAAGCCGGTGGTCAGCCGGGAGGCTGCTAGCTGTCGCGGTTGTGGTGGCCGTAGGTCTTGAAGTTGACCATGTTTTTGCCCTTGATGGTCCTGTGTACGAGGACGCTGCAAGTCTCGGCAATATGTTGAACTCCGAAAACGTCGCGATATCGAGCGGCGCAAAAAACAACGATATCGGTTTCACCGTCGAGCCAGCGTTGCGTTTCCTCTGCGCTGATTGGCGTGTTTGCTATGTCGCCATAGTACGTCAGCAACCCCCGATCCGGCGCCACTGTGCTGGTTCCGAAATCCATGGCTGCGGTAGCACCTGCCAAAGACACAATGGGTTCAGAATAACCCGCGGGGACATGCTGGACCGCGCAAATCAGCCCAACTTGGGACGCTGGGGATTGCCCGCGATTTACCCAGTTGAATTTTACTTCGGCCAAGCGTGGCGCGCCCTCGTCGTCTGCCCAACTGAGATTGACCTCACCAATCGCCATGTACGCGCGAACTTGGGCGTGACCCAACTCTCTAGCAATGACATTTGCCCGGGTGGCCCGGGCATTGGCCCTGAGAGCCGCGTTGGCCTGAATCTGAGCTTGGCGGAAGGCCCGGACGGAATAGGCGACGGTGATTACCAGTCCAACGAAGCCAGCCGCCCCGAGCCAGAATTGGAACTGAGTCCAGCGGGCCGAATCCGTAGCGGCCTCAGCCGCGCGCCATTGCTGGCACAGATCGGCTTGTGTCTCATTTTCGGGGGTGTTGCATATGGCTTGGTAGCTTTCGGGGCTTCCTCCGAGAAGGTGAAGGTTTGGCCGACTGCTCTGGGCTCCCTGCTGTTGCTGGCCTTCGTTGTAGTGAGCGCCAGCCCCTAGCCCGATTAGCAAAACAACGACTGTGCAGACAACGGCTACAAGTGCAACGAACTCACTTCGATCGCTGTCAGACATTGCAATAAAAACGCCGCCGTTAATTTGCCCCTGGAACGCTCATTGCGCATGTTGGCCTCTTTCTCGTCAACGCCAATCGACCTTTCCTCCACCGGGCCTGCACACCTCGGCCCCGCGTTCCACTGCTTGCGCCCCGCCCGCTCTGTCATGGATTAGCCGCGGTTACCCTTCCAAGTCGGAATCACCGATGGATGGGGCCAGACTGCTGATGAGCAATGGATGGGAAGAGTCTGCCGCCGCGTGGATTTCCACGCTGGGCGCCGAGGGCGATTATGCGCGGCGCTTCGTGCTGGATGCGCCCATGCTCGACCGGGTGCAACTGAGCGGCGCACGGCAGGTGCTGGATGTCGGTTGCGGGGAGGGTCGGTTCTGTCGGCTGCTCGCGGCGCGGGGCCTGGGCACAACAGGCATCGATCCGGCCCCCTCGCTCATCGCGGAAGCGCAGCGGCGGCATCCCGAGGGCGACTATCGCATTGCCGGAGCGGAGCAACTGCCTTTCGATGACGGAGCCTTCGATCTTGTCGTCGCCTATCTCAGCCTGATCGACATTCCCGATGCCAAGGCCGCCATCGCCGAGATGAACCGGGCGTTGCGCCCCGGCGGGCACCTGCTGATCGCCAACCTGACCAGCTTCTACAGCGCCAGCAACCCCGTGGGCTGGCGCAGCGACGCCGACGGCGCACGCCGTTTCGTCATCGATCACTATATGGCCGAGCGCGCCGACTGGGTCAGTTGGGGCGACCTGCGGGTGCAGAACTGGCACCGGCCGCTGAGCACCTATATGTCGCTGCTGCTCGGCGCCGGCTTGTTGCTGCGACATTTCGACGAGCCGCTGCCGCATGGCGGCGATCCCGAACAGCGCGACCTCTTCGGCAGGGTCCCGTCCTTCCTGATCATGGACTGGGAAAAGCCGTAACGCGCCGGCCTAAGGCTGCCGCGTCCCCTGCTTGCGCGCCCCGCCCGCTCGGTCATGGATTAGCCGCGGCTGTCATCGCCAGGCTGATCCGGCGCCATCGCGGCTGATCCCGAGGCGACAAAGAAATACCCCCGCAGCGCCGCGGGGGTATGTTCATTGTCGTGGCTGCGTAGCAAACAGTCAGCGCAGCGCCCGGCCGGCCGCGTCGAACAGATGCACCGCGTAGGGCGGCACGCCGATATGGATGGTGTCATGCAGCTTGAGATCGGGGGCGCCATCGAGCTTGATGGTGATCAACTCGCCGCCGGGCAGTTCGACATAGGCTAGGGCATATTCGCCGAATTGCTCGATGACAGACAGCGTGCCGAAGAAATGCGCCGCCTCGGGACTGGCCAGTTCAAGATGCTCGGGGCGCACGCCAATGGTTCGCACCTCAGCCAGTCTGGGGTGGCTCAGCGTTAACAGTCTGCCAGCGCGAAGGGCCAAGCCGTTACCCTGTGGTGAAACCGTGAGAAAGTTCATGCGCTGGCTGGCGATGAAGCCCGCCACGAAGGTGTTGACGGGGTTGCGATAGAGTTCGAGCGGGGTGCCGACCTGCTCGATATTACCCGCATTGAGCACCACGATGCGGTCGGCCAGGGTCATGGCTTCGACCTGGTCGTGGGTCACGTAAATCATGGTGGCGTCGAGCGTATCGTGCAGCTTGGCGATCTCGATGCGGGTCTGGGCGCGCAGCGAGGCGTCGAGATTACTGAGCGGTTCGTCGAACAGGAACACCTTGGGATTGCGCACGATGGCGCGGCCGATGGCGACGCGCTGGCGCTGCCCGCCCGAGAGGGCCTTGGGCATGCGCTCGAGGTAATCCTCGATCTGGAGGATACGGGCGGCTTCCCTAACCCTCTGATCGATCTCGGCTTTCGGCGTCTTGGCGAGCTTCAGGCCAAAGGCCATGTTGTCGTAGACCGTCATATGCGGATAGAGCGCATAGGACTGGAAGACCATGGCGATACCCCGCTGCGGCGAGGGGATGTCGTTGACCACCCTGCCGCCGATGGAGATGTCGCCGCCCGAGATGGGCTCGAGCCCGGCGATCATGCGCAGCAGGGTGGACTTGCCGCAGCCCGAGGGGCCGACAAAGACCACGAACTCGCCGGACTTGATGTCGAGATCCACCCCATGGACCACTTCGAGTGAGCCATAGGATTTGCGGACGCCGCGCAGCGATACGTCGGACATGAAGGCCTCCTCAGGTTTCGATCAGGAGCGTGGCGATTTCGAAGGGCCGCAGCGACAGGGTCACGCCATTGTCCTTGAGTTGCAATGGCTTGCCGGCGCCCTCCTCCATCAGGTTGACCACCCGCACGCTCTTGACCGGGATGCCGAAGGTGATGGTCGCCTCGGCCCGGATATTGGCGTGTTCGAAGAGGCGCAGCACCACGGCGTCGGACTTTTCGGCCTTCTTGACGGTTTCGAGCGTCACATTGGACTGGTCGACGCTGGCGAAGCTGAAGCTGGCGAACTCGGTGGCGGCATTGGCGGCCGGCCTGAGCGCGCCGATGACGGCGACGGGATTGTTGAAGCGTTCGGCGGCGCGATGCACGTCGGCCAGGTCGGCAACGCCGTCATGGACGAAGAGCGCATAGCGCAGGCGATGCTCGCCCAGATCGGCATCGGGGCTGGGGAAGGTCGAGCCGCGCACCAGGGTCAGGCGGACGGATTGTTCAAGGCAATCATAGGCATACTTGCAGTCGTTGAGCAGGGCGACGCCGAAATCGGCTTCGCTCAGATCGACCCAGCGATGCATGGAGGCCTCGAAGCGGGCCCGGTCCCAGGTGGTGTTTCGATGGGTCGGGCGCTTGACGTGGCCGAACTGGATTTCCGAGCGGATTTCGGAGGTGTTGAGATCGAAGGGGAACTGGGCCTTGAGTACCGTGTGGCGCTCTTGCCAGTCGATGAAGGTGTCGAATTCGACCTGCCTTGCGCCTGCGGCCAGCGAGATGACCTGGACGATTTTGGATTTCCGGTAGCTCCGCTCGACGCGGATGGCGGCGCGGTGGGGGCCGGTTTCTACCACTGAAATCAAGGACTTGCCATCGGCGAGCGGCCAGAACTGTTCCTCGAAATAGCGGTCAATGTCCCAGGCGTCCCATTGCATGGGCTTGTCTTCATAGGCGATGAGGCGGTTGGCCGCCTTGCCGGGCTCGAGGGTTTCGCGATTACGCGTCTTGTCGAAGACCGAGGTGATCTCGCCCGATTTGTCGAACGTGACCCTAAGCAGTTCATTTTCCAGATGTTTTTCTGAAACCGAGAGCGGTGAGCTGCTGTTGGCCGCGCCGCCGGCGACCACTTGTGCACCGGTCCAGCCGAGGGGAGACAGGTCGGAAACTGGCGCGGCGAAGCTGGTGGAACCGTCAGCGGAGACCAGTTTCTGGATCGGCGCGACGCCTGCGCCTGACGCCAACGAGGCACCAGCAAGCTGGGAGATTTCCTGCGCATTGCCGGCAAAATGCACGAGCTCTGCCCGTGTCTGGCCGGTAAAGTTGACCAGCCGCAGTTGATCCGCGCCCGGCTTGGCGAAGGCCTGGGCGGCGGAGTGCCAGGGACCATTCTGGGAGCCCAGGGTCGAGAAGATCTGGCCGTACTCGTTGTCGCTGTCGACATAGACTTCGGGGATCGAGGTGCCGGGCAGGATGTCGTGGAACTGGTTGATGAGCACCAGCTCCCAGAACTCGGCCAGCGTGTCGCTGGGATAGGCGGCGCCGGCCTGGGTCAGCGCCATGGCGCCGAGGAATTCCAGTTCGCGCAGCAGGCGTTCGGCCTTGCGGTTGTTGGCCTTGTTCTTGGCCACCGAGGTCAGCGTGCCGCGGTGATATTGCAGGTAGAGCTCGCCGTTCCAGACCGGGAACTTGTTGCCGGGGGCATCCATCTTCTTGCCGAGGCGATCGAGGAAGGGGACGATGCCTTCGAGCTTGACCCTGGGCGCGCCGGGAATGCCGCGTTCGAGGCGGATGCCGCGCTCGATCATGCCGCGGGTCGGGCCGCCGCCGCCATCGCCATAGCCATAGGACATGACGACTTCGTTGTGCACCGCCTTGGGCTCGTAGCGCTTCCAGGCGCCCATGGTCTCGCTGACCGAGAGGTCGCCATTGTAGGTGGTGAAGATTTCCTGGCTGTCATATTTCTGCGCGGTGATCAGCTGCGCCTTGGTGACCGTGCCGTCAATGCCGCGCCAGTGGAAGCTGTCATAGGGATGGCGGTCGGTGTCGTTCCAGCTCAGCTTGGACGTGACGAAGTATTTGAGACCCGACTTGTCCATGATCTGCGGCAGGTTGGCCGAATAGCCAAAGGTATCGGGCAGCCAGACCGTCTTGGGGTCGACGCCGAAATGCTCAAGGTGGAAGCGGCGGCCGCGCATGATCTGGCGGACCAGCGACTCGCCCGAGACGATGTTGACATCGGGCTCCACCCACATGGCGCCTTCGATCTCGAACTGGCCGGACTTCACCTTCTTGAGCATGCGCTCCCAGATTTCAGGATAGTCCTTTTTGAGGAAGTCGAAGAGCACCGACTGGTTATACATGAAGATGAATTCGGGATATTCCTCCATCAGGTTGAGCACCGTGGCGAAGGAGCGAGCCGTCTTGTCGCGGGTGTGGAGGACGCGCCAGAGCCAGCCGACATCGAGATGGGTCGAGCCCACAGCGGTGACCTGCGGCTGGGTCTCGGTATCGACAAGCTTGTAGATTTCGGCGGCGATCTTCTCGGCGGCGCCGAGCGAGGCCTCGAATTCAGGCGTGAAGCCGTCGCGACGATCCAGCGCCCGCAGGGCGCGATCGATGATGTTGAGAATGGCCTGACGGCGCGGGTCGTTCTGGTAGAGGCGGACGGCCACGTCCAGTGGGGTAGCCAAGTCCCAATAGAGCTTTTCGGCGCGTTCGCTGCGGGTATAGAAATCGACCGTGAAGCCGACCAGCGGCCGATCGAAGAAGGTGAAGGCGTTGACCAGCAGCGTGTGCTTGCTGCCCGGCTTGGCATTGCGCTCGATGACCAGCTCGGTGTGGTTGCCGTCGAGCGCCTGGGCAATCTTGCCGTCGAGATAGGCGAGGCACTGTGGGTCGGTGGACCCCGGACGATCCTGCCACTGGCTGGTGAATTTGAGCACGAAGGTCTTGCCGCGCGCGGCTTCGGGCACCACGATTTCGGCGGCAAACCAGGTGTGACCCTGCTTCTTGGCCCAGACGGAATGGGGGCCGAACTGCTCCCATTTGCGCCAATCGGCCTTGAGGGCCTGGTCGGCACTCATATCGGCGCGCTGCACATGCCACTGCCAGGGGACATCGGCGACGGGAGTGAGGATCTTGGCTTCAAGATCCTTGCAAAGCCGGATGAGTTTGCCTTCCATCTTGAGATCATCGTCCAGCAAACCGAGCTTTGACGACATGGGATTGGAATAGGTCATCCTTTGACTCCGACACCGGCGAACCCTGTGTTCATGTTTCGCCGCAACAAGAAATACACGCCGACCGCCGGCGCTGCGTAGATGATGGAAAAGGCCGTGAGGAAACCATAGTTGATGGCGCCCTGCTGGCCGAAAGCCGCGTATAGCCCCACCGACATGGGAAAGGCATCCTGCACGCGGGCAAAGATCAGCGGCAGCAGGAACTCGTTCCAGGCGCCGGTGAAGCTGTAAAACCAGACCACGGCAATGCCGGCGCGCGACATGGGCAGCACGATGCGGGTGACGATCTGGAACAGGGTTGCCCCTTCGACATAGGCGGCTTCCTCAAGCTCGATCGGCACGGTGTCGAAGAAGTTCTTGAGCAGCAGCAGCGTAAAGGGGAGGTTGAGAATGGTCAGGGCCACGATGACGCCGAACTGGTTGAGCAGCCCGCCGCGCTGCGCCGCGAAATAGAGCGGCACCAAGACGCCGGCCGAAGGCAGCATGCGCAGCAGCACCAGCGTCCAGAGGAACGCATTGCGCCCCGGAATGCGCAGCCGCGACAGCGGATAGGCGGCGGCGATGCCGACGATGACGCTGAGCGTGGCGGTGCCTGCCGCGATCAGCATGGAATTGAGGAACTGCTTGCCGGCATTGCCGCTGACGGCAAGGGCGAAATTGTCGAGGCCGACCGAGCGCGGGATTTCCAGCTGCCCGGTCGACATGGGGTTGAAGGCATTGAGGAACAGCCAGGAAAACGGGCTTACCCAGATGACGGCCATGAAGGCGAGCGCAACGGCGGTGATGCGCGAGCTGCTGGTCGATTCCATTATTTCGGCTCCCGCAGCATGCGCAGATAGACCAGCGACAGGAGGCCCACAATGACCAGCATGGCCACCGAAATGGCGCTGCCGAAGCCCAGATTGCCGCGGGAAAAGCTCTGATTGTAGAGGAACACCGCCAGCGTCTGGGTGGCCGTGCCCGGCCCGCCGCCGGTCATGGCGAAGATCAGCGGGAAATAGGTGAAGGTCCAGATGGTGATGAACAGCATGTTGGTGGCGATATGGGGCCGGATGATGGGCAGCATGACCAGCCAGATGCGCTGGAAGCCGGTAGCACCATCGACCTTGGCGGCCTCGACGACCTCGCGGCTGACCGAATCGAGCGCCGCCGAGAACAGCAGGTAGCTCCAGGCGGTACCCTTCCAGATATTGGCGATGGTGACGACGGGCAGCGCGTATTCGTTGATGAAGTTGATGGGCTTGAGGCCGAAGGGAATGATGAAGAGCTGGTTGATCAGGCCCGTCTGGCTGGTGGTGGCCGACCACAGGAAGGCCGCCACGATATCGGGCAGCAGCCAGCCCAGCATGATGCAGATTTCGACGACGTTGCGAATGGACGACTGGGTGCCGCGCAGCAGAGCCGCGAGCAGGAAGCCCAGCACCGACTGGCCGACAATGGCCGAGAAGAAGACGAAGATGACGGTGGTCCAGAGCGATTCGAGAAAGCCACGGCGGGTGAACAGGCGCTCGAAATTCTGCAGGCCCACCCAGCTCCATTCGACCGACTTGCGCCCGACCAGGGCCAGGTCGGTGAAGCTGAAGGCGAAGGCCCAGGCCGTGAAATAGAGCAGCGCACCGATCAGGATGGCGGCAGGCAGCATGCCGAGACCGAGGACCCAGAGATTGCTGGTGAGCCAGGGGTTGGCTTGGTTCTTCATGCTGTGTTTCTCACTCACACGGGCCGTTCAAAACACTCGATGTCATCCCGGCCTTGAGCCGGGATCCATCTTGAGATCTCAGGATGGACCCCGGCTCAAGGCCGGGGTGACACCGTGGCTAGGGAGACCTCGAAGGCACCCTCCCCCGTCACGACGGCGCCCGGAGGACAGTGGGGCGCCGCCGCGTCGGGAGGAATTGCCATTCGGGCATAGCCCTCATGGCCTTCTTGCCTCAGATCGCTCCACCGGAGCGACCTGCCCTACGGGGCGGCTCGAAGTCATTCGTAGGTGATGACCTTTTCTTCGCCGAATTCGTCAACCAGGGCATCATGATAGCTCTGGATGACTTCTTCAACGCTGGCGCCATCGAGCAGGTCGGACGTGGCCTGCTGAATGAGGGCCGAGACGGTCTGGTAGCCGGGGATGGTGTCGCGGCCGGTGGTATCGGCGGCAAGCGCGGTGGCCTCGGCGAGGAACGGATCGGCGGTATACTCAGCCGATTCCGAAATATCGGTGCGGACGGCCATGCGGTGATTGGCCAGCGTCCAGGCCTTGAAGTTGCCTTCGTCGAAGATCGAGGTCACCAGCTTGAACGAGGCTTCCGCATCGGCAGCCTTGGCATTGATGCCGATGGCCCAGCCACCCGAAATATTGGTGGTCGCCTTGGTGCCCGGTTCACCCGAGCCCGGCCATGGCGTCCAGCCGACCAGGGCGTCACGCTCTTCGCGTGATGGAGGGGCGTTGCAATCCCACAGGCATGCATCTTCCCAGGAACCCGAGGCCAGGATGCCCAGCTTGTCATCGGCCAGCGCCTGACGCACGGCAGCGCCAATATCGGTGGCGTAGTTGAGATCGGCCGGGTTCAGCTCACGCTCGACATAGACCTGGTGATAGAGATCGAAGACACGGCGCAGGGCCGGGCTGTCGCCGATCCACTGATTGGTCTCGCGGTTGAGCAGGCGGTTGCGATCGCCTTCGGGAACGTCAGCGCCGAGCAGCGCCATATAAACGCCCTGCATGGTGGCGGCTTCGCCCTGCTTGGTGCCCGCCGGCAGCTGGAACGGATACTGCACGCCCGCATCCTTGAGCTTCTGTGCGGCATCGAGCACGTCAGTCCAGCTCTTGGGCTCCCACGGCATGGCAATGCCCGCCTTTTCGAAATTGGACTTGTCGTACCACAGCATGCGGACGTCGGTATCGGTGGGCAGGGCATAGACATTGCCCTGGTAGGACGCCACTTCGAGCAGGCCGGGCAGGTAATACTGATACTGGTCCCAGGCGGCGGCCATGTCGTTGAGCGGGGTCAGGTAGCCGGCAGCGGCCAGCTCGGAGACCATGAAGCTGTCGATGACATTGACATCGGCGGCGGTGCCGGCGCTGAGGTCGAGCGCGATGCGCTGGTCATAGCCCTGGCCGGGCAGCTTGATGGCGTTGACGGTGTCGCCCGTCTCGGTCTTGTAGGCCTCGATGCCCGGCTCGACCAGCGAGGCGATCCATTCGGGATACATAATCGTCACTTCCGCCTGCGCGGGCATCGCGGCGGCGGCCATCAGTGACAATGCGGCCACCGTGGTCAGAAAACCTTGTCTGAGCATCAAGTCCTCCTCTGCTGCTTGAGCCGCCTCTGAATGAGCGGCCTGGCGCCGGAACCCTCATCCGGAACGCGGCCAGAGCAAACCACAACTTATGCAACGTTGCAATTCTGAATCGCATTGCGACAGCAATAATGACGTTTCGACAATTTTGTCGTTATTTGCCAGTGTGTTAATTTTGCGCAATCGTTTCAGGTTGGACCGAACATGCAATGTATCGTTGCAAAATTTGGCCTGTTTGGTTTCGGCGCTTGCCGGTGTAAAAGCGTCTGGGGAAGGCAACACAGCATGAGCAGCAAGTTCACCACAGCAGGCAAGGCACGGGCGCCAGGGAACCAGCGGGTCACCCTGCGCACCATTGCCGATGTGACGGGGCTGAGCCTGTCCACCGTGTCGCTATCGCTGCGCGGCGGGACGACGCTGAAGCAGGAGACGCGCGACAAGGTGGCCGAGGCCGCCAAGGCGCTGGGCTATATCCCGGACCGCGCCGGCGTGCGCCTGCGGACGGGCAAGACCAATGTGATCGCGCTGGTGCTCGATGGCGCCGAGGATTCGATCGATTTCGCGCGGCAGATGATCCAGGGGATCGGCCATGCCATCAAGGGCACGCGCTATCACCTGACGGTCATTCCCGAATTCGAGCGGCACAACTCGGCCGAGACCATCCGCTATATCCTGGACAACCGCACCGCCGATGGCGTGGTCATCACCCATACCAGCCCGCGCGACAAGCGCGTGCAGATGATGATCGATGCCGATTTTCCCTTTGTCAGCCACGGCCGCACGGAATTCTACACGCCGCATCCCTATCACGACTTCCATTCGGAAGCCTTCACCGCCATGGCGGTGGAACGGCTGGCCAGCAAGGGCTGCAAACGGGTGATGCTGGTCATCGGCGATGACAGCACCACCAATTACCACAACATCGTCACGGCCTTTCACAAGGCGGCGGCCCGCGCCGGGATCGAGGCGCGCATCCTCGAGGGCACCAAGGGTATCAGCCCGGCCGATATGCGCAAGATCGGGCTCGATCTCGCCGCCGACCCGATGCGGCCCGATGGCATTATCAGCGACAGCGAAATGCGCACCATCGCCCTGGTGGGCGGCTTGCAGGAGGGGGGCCTCGTGCTGGGGCGGGACCTGCAGCTGGTCTACAAGCAGACCTCGGGCATCCTGCCGACGCTGTTTCCCGCGCTGGACAGCATCCGCGAGGATGTGTTCGCGGCAGGGGGCGAGCTGACCCGCCTGCTGCTCAAACGCATCGAGGGCGCCGATATCGAGAGCCTGCAGACCATGGCCGAGCCGCAGCCGCACTGGCGCAGCTAGGTTTTCGCGATTGGTCCCGCCCGGGACAATCAGGGAGGAGTTGCGATGCGCCTGCTCATCATCGGCACGGGCGGCATGGCCAATAGCCATGCCACCAATTTCTCGGCCATTTACGGCGTGTCGCTGGTGGGCGGCGTCGATGTCGATCCGGGGCGGCTGACGGCCTTCTGCGCCCAGCACCATATCGAGCGGCAATTCGTGTCGCTGGAGGAGGCGCTGGCCTGGGGCGAATTCGACGCGGTGGCCAATGTGACGCCCGACCGGGTGCATTATCCCACCACCATGCAGGCCATTGCCGCAGGCAAGCATGTCTTCTGCGAAAAGCCGCTGGCGACCGATGCCGGCAAGGCGATGGAAATGACCGAGGCCATCGAGCAGGCCGGGCTGGTGGGCATGGTCAACTTCACCTATCGCAACTCGCCGGCGGTGCAGCAGGGGCGCGCGCTGGTGCTGTCAGGGGCCATCGGCGCGGTCAGGCACCTCGAAGCCTCGCATCTGCAGAGCTGGCTGGTGGGCAACCACTGGGGCGACTGGCGGACCGAGCCCAAATTCCTGTGGCGGCTGAGCACCGGGCATGGTTCGGGCGGCGCGCTGGGCGATATCGGCATCCATATCGTGGATTTCGCCTCCTATGGCTCGGGGCTCGACGTGGCGCATGTATTCGGGCGGCTCAAGACCTTCGACAAGGCGCCGCCCGACAACCGCATCTGCGAGTACCAGCTCGACGCCAATGACAGTTTCACCATGAATGTGGACTTCACCTCGGGCGCCATTGGCACCATCCAGGCGACGCGCAGCGCGGCCGGCCAGATGGACCAGCTGCGCCTGCGCATCTATGGGGAAACCGGCTCGGTGGAGATCGTCTATGACACGGGCCAGTCGAGCCTGCGGGCCTGCCTGGGCGAAGACGTGCATAAAGCCACCTGGCGCGAGCTGCCGCTGACGCCCGTCGATACCAACTACCAGCGCTTCGTGGCGGCGGTGCGGGGTGGCGCGACGCTGGAGCCGTCGTTCCGGCGGGCGGCTGATATCCAGAAAGTGCTCGATGCCGCCATTGCCTCCAATGCCAGCGGGCGGGACCAGGGCGTAGCCTGACCGCTAGCCCGGCCGGGTGACGCAGATGGCGAAGCGGTCCTGTGTCAGCCGCTCGAGCGCGCGCCAGAACGGCATCTTGCGGGCCTGGGCCCAGTGGATGGCGCCCAGGCGCCGGTCGACAACCGGATTGACGAAGCCGACTTCCAGCAGGGCCGCCACCACGGCCTCGGCCGGCATCTGGTCGGAAAAATAGACCTGCTCGCGGATCCGGGTGAGCCGCTCGGCCATGCCGGGTGCAAGCCTGGTGTGACCGGGTTGGCCGCCGAACGCCAGGCGCAGGCGCGTCGCCCAGCCCTTGCGGCCCATATTGCCATCGACGATCAGCAGCTTGCCGCCGGGCTTGAGCAGCTCGAACCATTCGCGGAAGGCGGCGGGCGCGTCGACCAGGGTCCAGACGAGATGGCGGTTGGTGATGACGTCATAGCTCTGGCGGGGCTCGGCGGTATTTTCCGCATCACGCATGATGAAGCGGATATCGGCCTTGCGCTTGCGGGCCTTGGCCCGGGCCTGTTCGAGCATGGCCTCGGACCAGTCGGCGCCGGTCACCGCGAAGCCCATGTCGTGCATGAGGTGGGAAATGACCCCGGTGCCGCTGGCCAGATCGAGCGCCGCCCGCCCCTGCCCCTCGCCCAGATGCTTGCGGATCAGCCGGTGCCAGCCGGCCCGCTCAGCCTCCGAAAAAATCTCGTGGCCGACGCTCTCGTCGAAGGTGGCGGCGCGTTCGGACCAGAACTCGCGAATTTCGTCGCGGATAGAATAGTTTGAGCTCGCATCGCTCATCGGGAGACCTAACATATTGGAATTGCTCTAAAAGATAAAACTTGATCTCTGACATCATGTTTTATAGGCGGGAGACGTATCAAGTTTCCAGCGAGACTCAAATGAAAATATCGCGCCTCATGCTGATGCCGGCAGTTGCCGTGCTTGCCGCCCTTTCCCTGCCCGCCTTTGCGCAGGCCTTCACCGTAACCGACGTGGCCGGCCGCGCGGTTTCGTTCGACGCGCCGGTCGAGCGCGCCATCCTGGGCGAAGGGCGCATGATCTATTCGCTGGCCACCATCGAGACGGAGAATCCGTTCGCCCATGTCGTGGGCTGGCGCAACGATCTGTGGACCACCGACGTCAAGTCGTTCGACGCCTATGTCGAAAAATTCCCCGAGGCGGCCGAGCTGCCGTTTTTGGGCAGGCTGACCGATGGCACGCTGCAGGTCGAGACCGTGGTGACGCTGGATCCGGACGTGCTGATCCTTCCTATCGGTGACAAAACGGCTGCCGAAGAAGTCAAGCTCGAGGAGACGCTGGCCGATGTGGGCGTCAAAATCGTCTATGTCGATTTCCGCGAGCACATCATCGACAACACGGTGCCGAGCCTCCACATCCTGGGCCAGCTGTTCGGCAAGCCGGAGCGCGCGGCTGAGGTCGCCGATTTCTGGCAGTCCAAGATGGACGCGATCGCCAAGGTCATCGCCGAGAACGACATCGAGCGCCCCGATGTGTTCATGTATCGCGCGGCGGGCCTGGTGGAATGCTGCGGCACGTTCGGCCCGGACAATTTCGGCCTGATGGTCGAATTGGCCGGCGGCAACAATCTCGGCTCGGACTTCCTGCCCGGCTATACCGGCTCGATCAATCCCGAGCAGGTCATCGCCTCCAACCCCGACGTGATCGTGGTGACCGGTTCGGACTGGACCAATTCGCCCAATGCGACGGATTTCGTCAGCGTCGGCCCCGGCACGGCCGGTAATGCCGAAGCCAGCCGCGCCATGCTGGCCAAGCTGGTGGACGCTCCGGCCTTTACCGGCTCGACCGCGGTGGCCGAAGGCAATGTGCATGCCATCTGGCACCAGTTCTATACCAGCCCCTACCAGTTCGTGGCGATCCAGGAGATGGCCAAGTGGTTCCATCCGGAGCTGTTTGCCGATGTGGATGCCGGCGCGACCTTCAAGGAATTCTACGACCGGTTCCTGCCGATCGACTATGAGCCGGGTGCCTGGCTGTCGCTCAAGGCGGGCGAGTAAACCATGGCCGTCGCCGATATCACCGACATGACGGAAGCGGCGGCACAGGGGCGCGGTGAATACCGCGCCCGCACCCGACGCAAGATCGCGATCCTGGTCGGGCTGAGCCTGGCGCTCTGCCTGTCGTTTGCGGTGGACCTGGCCTGGGGACCGGCACGCTATGGCCTCGACCAGGTCGTGCTGGCGCTGTTCCACCCCGATGCGGTATCGGCGCAGGTGCGCACCGTGGTGTGGGACATCCGCATGCCCGTGGCGGTCATGGCCATCGTGGTGGGCGCGGCCCTGTCGGTGGCCGGCGCCCAGATGCAGACCATTCTCGCCAATCCGCTGGCGAGCCCCTTTACCCTGGGCATTTCAGCCGCCGCCAGCTTCGGCGCGGCTTTGGGCATCGTCACCACGGTGCCGCTGCTGCCGGTGGCTGCCGGACTGATCGTGCCGGTCAATGCCTTCATCATGGCGCTGGCGGCGACGCTCTTCATCCACTTCGTCTCGCAGGCGCGTGGCGTCACGGTGCAGACCGTCGTGCTGCTGGGCATAGCGCTGGTCTTCACCTTCAATGCGCTGCTCGCCTTCGTGCAATATCTCGCGTCCGAACAGGCGCTGTCACAGGTGGTGTTCTGGACCATGGGGAGCCTCACCAAGGCGACCTGGCCCAAGATCTGGATCACGCTGGTGGTGCTGCTGGTGGCGCTGCCGCTGTTTGCGCGCAATGCCTGGGCGCTGACGGCGATCCGCCTGGGCGAGGACAAGGCGGCCAGCTTTGGCGTCAATGTTCGCTATGTCAGGCTCGAAACCATGCTGATCATTTCGCTGCTGGCCTCGGTGCCGGTCAGCTTTGTCGGCACGATCGGCTTTGTGGGCCTGGTGGGGCCGCATATTGCCCGCATGATCCTGGGCGAGGACCAGCGCTTCTTCCTGCCCGGCTCGGTGCTGGCGGGGGCGCTGCTGCTGTCGGTGACCTCGATCGTCTCCAAATCGATCATTCCGGGCGTGGTCTTTCCCATCGGCATCATCACCGCGCTGGTCGGCGTGCCCTTCTTCATTTCGCTCATTCTCTCCAATGTGAGGCGGTCATGGTAGCTCTCGAGCTGGACGGCGTCGGCGCGCGCTATGGCAAGCGGCTGGTGGTATCGGAGGTGTCGACGCCGACAATCACGGCAGGCGAGATCGTCGCAGTGATCGGCCCCAATGCGGCCGGCAAGTCGACGCTGTTCAAGCGCGTGGCCGGCCTGCTCAGCGGCCCCGGCGAGGTTCGCCTCAGCCAATCGAGCAAGGGTAAGAACTCGATCAGCTACATGCCGCAGGACACCTCGGCCAATGCCGTGCTGACGGTCTATGAATCGATCCTCCTGGCCCGCAAGCAGGGCAGCGCCTGGTCGGTGGCCGATGACGACCTCACGCTGATCGACCATGTCATGACCGCCCTCAACATCACCGAGATCGCCTTTCGCGACCTGGGCGCCCTGAGCGGCGGGCAGCGGCAGCTGGTATCGGTGGCGCAGACGCTGGTGCGCGAACCCGACATCATGCTGATGGACGAGCCGACCAGTGCGCTCGACCTGCACCGGCAGGTGGAGGTGCTCAGCTTCATGCAGGCGCAGGCGCGCCAGAAGGGCATGATCGTCTTGATCGCCATCCACGATCTCAACCAGGCCCTGCGCTTTGCCGACAAGGTGCTGCTGATCGCCGACGGCAAGATGCGCGCCTGCGGCGATCCGCTCGACGTGATCAATCCGGCCATGCTGCGCGACATCTATGGCGTCGATGCCCGCATCGAGAAATGCTCGCGGCAGTTCGACCACGTCATCGTCGATGGCGTGGCTGCCTAGCGGTCATTCCCACAAAGGGTCGTTCGGCCTTTGAAAGGGCGAGGCGCCGTCGACGGGTGGCGCTATCTGGCCTCATGCAGGATGCGGGCAGCCGACTTGGTGAAGACAAACTCGGCGGCGCGAATTTGCCCCGCCAGCAGGTCCAGCCTTCGCTCCAGACTCCTGCGGTAAAGGTCGGTGGTTTCGCGCTCAACCCGATCCAGGAGCCACGGGCGGAAGCCAAGCAGATTGGTGGCAGCCGAACCGTGGGCCATGGTCACCAGGTTTCGGGCGAGGAGCGAAAGAGCATTATGATCCTGCGGCAGCAGGAAAAGTTCCTGCAGGGCCCGGCTCACCGCCATCCAGTTACCAGCGGCGACGTGGTGCATGACATTGCCATAGTGGCCGTGGCCCTTGATTTCAGACACCAGCCATTCCGCCAAGGCGTGAAGAAGCGTCGCACTGCCGTCCTCATGCAACAGGCCCCCGGTTCTGACGGCGATTATTGACGAATGTTCCATGGCGATCCCCTGATGGTCACCCCTGTTACCCGGGATCCCGATGTCGTTCGTTGCGACCGCGCAAGGATGCGCGACCACGCAGCCGGGCCAGACGCTTAAGATCCGCGCCGAGGGTAATTCGGTGCATCTGTTCGACGCCGAGTCGGGCAGGCGCATCGCGACCCAGGCGATCTCGGCGCCATCATGAACTGTGTTGGAAGGTCCGCCTTCGCTGCGCTCCTGCCGGAAGCGGTCGTTCCGCAAACGGCTCCAACTTGCCAGTCGGCAAGGCGCCCCATATCGGCCATTCAGACCGCGTCTCCGATTTCCCAAAAGCAGCCGTTCCGCTCACGTCGAGGCAATGGCGAAAACGGGGCGGAAAGGCGACAGGCAGCTTTTGGAATCGCTGCGGCCAGCTGGTTAGCCCAGCCGCCACCCACTAGGAGCTGCCGAGCTGTGATCCTGGCGCTGTCTTTGGCTGCCAGAAACAAGGCCATCCGCGCCACGTCGTGCGGATAGACACGCCTGTCAGCGCTTAGCTGTCGTTGATCGGCTGCTCCGCTGACAGGCTATCCAGTGGGTGAGTGGACGTTCCATCATCACCCGGCCCGACACCAGTGTGTCATGCGGATGTCGTGCTTGCCCAGCGCGCTTGCCGTGGATCGCGTGAGCCCGTGAGACCTGAGGCAAACCTAGATCTGGATTGGCCGTCGGATCCTGCGGCTAGCCTCCGTGGTTGATCATCACGTGCCGGACCGCCGTGTAATCCTCGAGCGCGTAGGACGACAGGTCCTTGCCGTAGCCGGACTGTTTCAGCCCACCGTGCGGCATCTCGTTGACCAGCATGAAATGGGTGTTGATCCAGGTGCAGCCATAGCGCAGGCGCGCCGCGGTCTGCATGGCCTTGCTGACGTCGCGGGTCCACACCGATGAAGCAAGGCCATAGTCGCTGTCATTGGCCCAGGTGATGGCGTCTTCGGGGTCCTTGAAGCGGGTGATGGAGACGACAGGGCCGAATACTTCCCTGCGGACGATCTCGTCCTCCTGCATGGCCCCGGCAATGACGGTGGGCTGGAAGAAATAGCCGCGCTCACTGGCCGGTTTGCCACCGGTAGTGATCGAGATATGCGGAAGTTCGGCGGCCCGCTCGACAAAACTCGCAACCCGGTCGCGCTGGCGCCGGGAGATCAGCGGCCCGATTTCGTTCAGGGTATCGTCGGGATCGTTGAGCTTGATGGTGGACACGGCCGAGCTGAGGTCGGCGACCAGCTTGTCGTAGATCTTGTCGCCGGCATAGATGCGGCAGGCGGCGGTGCAATCCTGCCCGGCATTGTAGAAGCCGAAGGCGCGGAGGCCGTTGACCACCGATTCCAGATCGACATCGTCATAGACGATGACAGGCGCCTTGCCGCCCAGTTCGAGATGGGTGCGCTTGACCGACTTGGCGGCGGCCTGCAGCACCTTCTTGCCGGTGGCCACGTCGCCGGTGATGGAGATCATGTCGATCCCCGGATGGTTGATCAGCGCATTACCCACCGTATCGCCGCGCCCGAGCACGACATTGACCACACCTTCGGGCAGGATGTCGGCCATGACACGCGCCAGCTTGAGCGCGCTGAGCGGCGTCTGTTCGGAAGGCTTGAACACCACTGTATTGCCTCCGGCAACGGCGGGTGCCAGCTTCCAGGCCATCATCATCAGCGGATAGTTCCATGGCGCGATCGAGCCGATGACGCCGACGGCGTCGCGGCGGATCATCGAGGTGTGACCGGGCAGGTATTCGCCCGAGACCGTGCCGGTCATGTTGCGCACGGCACCTGCGAAGAAGCGGTAGCAATCGACGACGGCGGGGATTTCGTCGTTGATCACGGCATTGATCGGCTTGCCGCAATTGAGCGCCTCGAGCGCCGCGAAGGCGGGGGCATCGCGTTCGATGGCGTCGGCAATGCGCAACAGGCAGCTCGAGCGCTGCCCCGGCGTGGCGCGTGACCACCCTGTGAAGGCCGCCTTGGCCGCCGCCACAGCCGCATCGATCTGGCTCAGGGAGGCTTCCGGCAACTTGACGATTTCGCTGCCCGTCTTGGGATTGAGGATGATCTCTTCGGTTTCCGTGCCGGATACGAAGTCCGAGCCGATCAGCATCTGCGTGTCCAAGATGTCCTCCTTAGTTCATTTGCCGCTGCCGGCGATCTGGTCGCCGTCGCGGGTCAGGTAAAAGGCCAAGAGAATGGGGATGGTCGTGACCAGCACCACGATGAGCGCCACGACATTGGTGACCGGCCGCTGGCGTGGCCGCACCAGTTCTTCGAGCATCCAGATCGGCAGCGTCTGCTGCTGGCCGGCGGTGAAGGTGGTGACGATGACCTCGTCGAAGCTCAGCGCGAAAGCCAGCATGCCGCCGGCCAGCAAGGCCGTGCCGATATTGGGCAGGATGACATGGCGGAACGTCTGGAACTGGTCGGCGCCGAGATCCATGGAGGCCTCGATCAGCGAGCCCGAGGTACGTCGGAAGCGGGCGACGGCATTGTTGTAGACCGTAACCACGCAGAACGTGGCGTGGCCGACCACGATGGTCCAGAACGAGAAGGGTATGTCGGTCATGCCAAAGGCCGAGCGCAGGGCGAGCCCGGTGATGATGCCCGGCAGGGCGATGGGCAGGATGACCAGCAGCGAGATGACCTCGCGACCGAAGAACCTGCTGCCCGAAACGGCAGCGGCGCAGAGCGTGCCGAGGATGAGGGCGATGATGGTCGACACCGTCGCCACCTGCACGGACAGGGTCAGCGCCTCCCAGACATCGGCCCGGCCCCAGGTGACGGCAAACCAGTTGAGCGTCAGGCCCGGCGGCGGCCACTGATAGGTGCGTTCCTCGGTGGTGAAGGCATAGACGAAGATCAGCAGCAGCGGCGCGATCATGAAGACCAGGCCCGCCCCGGCGGCGAGCTTCAGACCCCAGGGGGCGCGCGGAGTGTCAGAGTGCATCGAAGGCCCCCTTGCGCTGCGCCATCCACAAATAGAGCCCCATGATGACGATGGGCACGACCGAGAAGGCCGCCGCCAGCGGAATATTCCCGGCGGTGCCCTGATGGGCATAGACCGCCTGCCCGATGAACAGCCGCGAACTGCCGATGATCTGGGGAATGATGTAATCGCCCAGCGTCAGCGAGAAGGTGAAGATCGAGCCGGCGATAATGCCGGGGAGGGCCAGCGGGAAAGTGACATGGCGGAACGTCTGCCAGGGGGTGGCACCGAGATCGGACGAGGCGTCGGTCAGGTTCACCGGCACCCGCTCAAGGGCTGCCTGGGTCGGCAGGATCATGAAGGGCATCCAGACATAGACGAAGACCAGGAACGTGCCGGTATAACTGATGGACAGCGACCCGCCGCCCACCACCGGCAGGCCGAGATAGGCCTCCAGCAGACCGGTCAGATGCAGCTGCGCGAACAGCCAGTTGAGGATGCCCTCCTTGGCGAGGATCAGTTTCCAGGCATAGATCTTGACCAGATAGCTGGACCAGAGCGGCAGCATGACCGCGAGATAGAACATGGCCTTCCATTTGCCGCGGGCATAACGCGCCGCCATATAGGCGATGGGGAAGGCGATGATGGCGGAGGCCAGCGTCACGGTGGTCGCCATCAGCACGGTGCGGATGATGATGTCGAGATTGGCCGGGTTGAACAGCTCGCGATAGGTCTTGAGCGTCAGCACGTCGTAATCGACCAGACCGGTGAATTCGTCGATGGCGTAGAAGCTCTGCAGCAGCAGCGCCAGCAGCGCGCCGACATAGATCACGCCGAGCCAGAGCAGTGGCGGCGCCAGCAGCAGCAAGACCAGCAGCTTGGGGCGGCGCCAGAACAGGTCTGACAGCGCAGTGAGCGCGCCATGCCTCTGCTCGGTGAAGGCGTCGTCTGTGGTGCTCATGGTGTGTCCGCCAGCCGATGCAGAGCGGATGGATCGAAGGACACGGCCACCTGCTCCCCCTCCTCCGGCATGGCCGGGCCAGACGGCATCACCGCATGGATGCGCTGCCCGGCGATATCGACAGTCAGGCGCGTGGTGGCGCCGAGATAGCTGCGGGACACGACCATGCCAATGAGGTTGGCCCCTGCCCCGGCGGTGACGGTCACGGCCTCGGGCCGCAGGCTTGCCCAGCCTGGCTTGCCGGTGAGCGTGCCGACGAAGTCCGGCGGCAGCACATTGGAGGAGCCCACGAAATCGGCGACGAAGCGTGAGGCAGGGGTGAGATAGATCTCCTCGGGCGTGCCTACCTGCATGATCCTCCCCAGATTGAACACGGCGATGCGGTCGGCCATCGACATGGCCTCGCCCTGGTCGTGGGTGACGAAGATGAAGGTGATGCCCAGCCGCTTCTGCAGGCTCTTGAGCTCCTCCTGCATCTGTTCGCGGAGCTTCAAATCGAGCGCGCCGAGCGGCTCGTCGAGTAGCAGTACCTTGGGCCGGTTGACCAGCGCCCTTGCCAGCGCCACGCGCTGCCGCTGCCCACCAGAAAGCTGGCCCGGCCGGCGCGCGCCATAGCCGGACAGTTTGACCATCTCGAGCGCCGCCTCCGCCTGGCGGTAGCGCTCGGAGCGCTCCACTTTCCGCAGCATCAGCGAATAGGCGACGTTGTCGATGACGTTGAGATGGGGGAACAGCGCATAATCCTGGAACACCGTGTTCACGTTGCGCTTGTAGGGCGGCACGGTTTCGGCGCGCTCGCCGAAGATGGCGAGTTCGCCCGAGCTTGGTTGCTCGAAGCCGGCAATGACGCGCAGGCAGGTGGTCTTGCCCGAGCCGGACGGGCCCAGCATGGCGAAGAACTCCCCCTCGACGATGTCGAGGTCGATCGCGTCTAGCGCCAGGACATCGCCGAAGCGCCGGGTGATGGCCTTGAGGGATACGGCGGTGGTCAACTCGCCCTCCGCCAATCGTTACTGCTTGTCACTTCGGTCCCCGCTCTAGCCACGTGCACCGCACGGCACCTCCCCCTCGATGGGGGAGGTTGGGAGGGGGTGATGGGAGCCCCGATATCGCGGCTCTCAACCCCCACCCTTGATCCCTCCCACAAGGGGAGGTGTCGACTGAATCGTCGGGATCGGCGAACGCGTCTACCGACCGCCAATCACTCCGACATAATCGGACACCCAGCGATAGTAGGGCACGCATTCGCCGGTTGAACACTGCGCGGTCGGGGTGCGCCAGAACTTGATCTTGTCGAAGTTCTCGTAGCCGTTGGTGGCGCAGCCGGCGTCGCCGAGCAGTTCATTGCCGGTGCAGGCGGCAGGGACCGACGGCACGGTGCCGAACCAGGCGGAGACGTCGCCCTGCACCTTGGGCGAAAGTGAATGCTCCATCCACATATAGGCGCAGTTGGGATTGGGGCTGTCGACATGCAGCATGGTGGTGTCGGCCCAGCCGGTAATGCCTTCCTCGGGGAAGGTGGATGCGACCGGCGCGCCGCCAGCCTTGAGCACGTTCACCTGGAACGGCCAGGAGCTGGACGCGACCACGCCTTCATTGGTGAAATCGTCCATCTGGATAAAGGCATCGTGCCAGTAGCGGCCGACCAGAGTGCGTTGCACGCGCAGCAGGTCGAGCGCGGCCTTGTATTGGTCTTCATTGAGTTCGTAGGGGTCGGTGATGCCAAGCTCGGGCTGGTGCTTCATCAGGTAGAGCGCAGCGTCGGCCACATAGATGGGGCCGTCATAGGCCTGCACGCGACCCTTGTTGGACTGGCCATCGGGCAGCGTCATTTCCTCGAACACCACGTTCCAGCTGGTGGGCGGTGTGTCGCCGAAGACTTCGGTATTATACATCAGCACGTTGGCGCCCCACACATAGGGGGTGCCGTAATGGACGCCGTCCACGGTATGCCAGGGAGCGTTCTGCAGGCGCTCGTCGATAGTGGACCAACTCGGGATCAGCGCCGTGTTGATCGGTTGCACCCGGTCGCCGGCGATGAGACGCAGCGAGGCGTCGCCCGAGGCGGTGACAAGGTCAAAGCCACCCTCGTTCATCAGCGCGACCATTTCGTCGGAGGTGGCGGCCGTCTTGACCGAGACCTTGCAGCCGGTGTCGGCCTCAAAGCTGGTCACCCAGTCATAAGCCGGGTCGGTCTCGCCGCGCTCGATATAGCCCGCCCAGGCCACGATGCTGACCTGGCCCTCGCCTGCGCCAAGGGCCTGCAGCATTTCCTGCGCCATGACCTGCCCGGAAAACAGCACGGCAATCGAGAGCGCGGTACCTGTCCTCAGTATCGATTTCATCGAAGTCTCCCTGTTCCTGAACGTCTCCGACCGCCCTTTCAGGCTGGTCGCGCTCGGGAGCGGGCGCGGAGCGCTAGGCTCCCTTGAAACAGAGCTTATGACCCCCGTTAAGTTTCGCAAACGCATTGTTGAGAATGGTTGTATCGGAAAAACCGATACCACATCAGCTTTTATGGCGCGGATGGTGGGCCTGGGCCATGGCGATGAAGTCGCGGGCGGCGCGCGGCAGTTCCGAACCACGCCGCCAGACCATGCCGACCTGCACCACCGGCAGCACGCCGGCAACGTCGCGGCTCTCGATGCGGTCGCCCTCCAGCGACCAGGGGCGATAGATGAGATCGGGCAGGATGGCGAGCCCGGCGCCGGTGGCCACGAGACTGCGCACCGCCTCGACCGAGCGGGTGCGGAAGGCCACATGCGGCCGGGCCCCAAGTGCTGACAGCAGCTTGCCGGTATTTTCCTCGGTCTCGTCCACCGTCAGCATGATCAGTGGTTCCTGGGCGATGTCGCCGATTTCGATGATCTCTGCGCCGGCCAGGCGATGGCCCAGTGGCAGCCACAGCCGATAGGGCGACGTCTCGAAGATTTCGGCCTGCAGGGCAACCCGGTCACGCATGTTGGAAATGACCATGACGGCGACGTCGAGTTCGCCGCCGATCAGCAGATGTTCGAGATAATCGCCATTGTCCTCGATTGCGGTGACCTGCACGGAGGGTTGCGCTCTACGATAGCGGGCCAGCAGGTCTGACAGGATATAGCCCGCCACCAGCGAGGTCACACCCAGTTGCAGCGTCCCGCCTCCAGGCTGCGCCTCCTCGCCGAAACTGCGACGGGCGTCAGACACATCACCCAGGATACGTGCGGCGTGACGATAGAACTGATGGCCGCGATTGGTGATCAGCAGGCCACGTCGGTGCCGCTCGAACAGGGCGACCCCCAAATCTTCTTCGAGGTCCTTGATAGCGTCCGTCACCGCCGATTGGGATACGGAAATCGTATGGGCTGCGCCCGAAACCGTCCCGGCCTCGCAAGCGGCCACGAAGTACTGAAGCTGGCGCAAGGTAAAAGCCAAGCCGAATGCCTTACTAGCTGAGACCACAACAATTGACCGGGCGTGTTGCCAAAGCAAGTGCCGCCTCTGCCGCCTGACCAAGCTTTCCTCGAAATGTTCCAAGCGAGGAGCAGCTGAGCGTGGCCACCACTATCAACACTGACCGGCGCGCAGGCGATGCGACAGACCGCTTCTTGGTTCATCCCCGTAGGTGGTCGGGGCGCTATGCTCCCGTCGGCTTCTACTGCCGGGTCCGGCGTCAAGGTACCAGCCAGTATAAAGGTGCGCACAAGGAACGCGCTCCCACCAGAAGATGACTGGTCACCGTCGCCTTAGGCGTTCCCGTTCACTCTCCGGGCCTGCTCGGTCGACCGCTCCTCAAACTTGAGCCCCCGGGCCATCTCCGTTTCGAACCACCGCCGCACGACCTGCATCATCCTGTTCGAGCGATCTTCTCGCCAGGCAAGGAACCAGTGGCCGGATCGCGTGACCATGCCGAGGGGAGCCACGAGGCGGTTCTGTTCGAGCGCGTCCCACACGGCTGGCCCTGGCCCGATGGCGACGCCCTGTCCGGCTTCGGCGGCCTGGACGCTGAAGGAGAGACTGTCATACCAAACGCTTTCCCGCGCAGGCAAAACCACGCCCCCCTCGCGGGCCCAATTGGTCCACATGTCGGGCGGCCAGCGAATGTCGAGGCGCGGAAGGCTCCACATGGCCTCCGCGTCGCTGCGCCGACCCAGCGCGATCATCGGGCTGAGCACCGGTCCGAAGGTTTCCGGCGCCACCGGCGCCACCACCATGCCCGGAATGTCGAGCAGCTTGCCGACGCCGATATAGAGATCGATGGAGCGGTCGGCGGGGTTGATTTCCCGGGTCCAGGTGGTGATCCGCACCGAGACGCCACCCAGCGCCTTTTCGAGGCTTTGTAGGCGCGGTACCAGCCAACGCAGCAGGAACGTGTCCGGCGCGGTCAGCATGATGGTGGATTGATCATGTAGCGCTTTGAGATGCTCGGTGCCGCGATTGATCGAGGCCAGGGCCTCGGTCACCGTCGCGGCAAACGTGGCGGCCGCCGGCGTCAGCCGCAGCGAGCGATTGCCGCGCTCGAACAGTGGCACGCCCAGCTCATCCTCGAGATTTTTGATATGCCGACTGACGGCACCATCCGACACGCGTAGTTCCTGGGCTGCACGATGAATGCTGCCCAGGCGGGCCGCGACTTCGAAGGCACGCATGGCATTGAGCAGGTGCAGCATGATCTTGCCTCAGGAAAAGTCAATCGAAGGGTAAAATAGTCTGCTGTTGCCAATCTGTCATCTGCCCTAGCGTCTAGGCAGTTTCAAAGGGAAAACGGGGCGAATTCCGGCGCCACCAGACGCCCCGAGTTTGCCTCAGTAAAACTAGGTCATGGAAGAGTTTGCCGACTTGAGCGCCATTCACCGTATCATTATCGACTGCGACCCCGGCCATGACGACATGGCCGCCATCCTGCTCGCTGCCTTCCATCCTTCGATTGAGATCGAGGCGATAACCGCGGTCTGCGGCAATGCTCCGCTTGTTCACACGGCCGACAATGCCCTGCGCATCGTCGATGCTTTCGGGCTGGACGTCCCTGTCTATGCGGGCGCCGAAGCGCCGCTGCTGCATCGATATGCCTTTCCTGCTGAATTCCACGGCCCGAGCGGGCTCGACAGCGCCGGCCAAGGCTTGCCGCCGGCCCGCAGCCAGTTGCAGACCCAGCATGCCGTCGACGCGATCATCGAGCGCGTCGAGGCGGCGCCGGGCGAGATCACTCTCGTCGTCATCGGCCCGATGACCAACATCGCCCTGGCGCTCGCCCTTCGGCCCAGTCTCGCGCAAAAGATCAAGCAGGTCGTGTTCATGGGTGGCTCGGCCACCGAGGGCAATGTGACCCCGGCGGCAGAATTTAACATCTGGGCCGATGCCGAGGCCGCGCGCATGGTGTTCCGCTCCGGCGTCAAGCTCGTGATGTTCGGGCTCAATGCCACCCACCAGACACTGATGCGTCGCGAGGATGTCGCCCGGATCCGCCAGGCCCATAAGGGCAGCAATCCGGTCGCCGACATCATGGATTTCTATTGCGGCACCTATTACCGCTTCGCCGGAGCTGACAAGCCGGGTGCTCCGGTGCACGATCCCTGCGCCATTGCCTGGCTCATCGATCCCACCATATTCGACCTTGTCGAACGACCGGCCGAAGTGCTGGTCGGCGCTGATGGCGGGTATGGTCAGACCCTGATCGACATGCGGCCGCAGGACCCGTCCCACGACGCGCGGATCCGCAATGTCGCGGTGGCCATCAAGGCCGATCCGAACCGTTTCGCCGACTTGGTCACCCAGGCATTGGTCTGGGCTGCCGGCCGAATTTCCGCAAACTCATAAGGGGTGCCTAGGATGAAGATTACTCAATTCGCCATCGCTGCCGGTCTTGCGGCCGGCCTTCTCGCCGGCACCGCGCTGGCCCAGGAAAAGACGCTCACCATGATCGTCATCGAGGGTGGCGACACCACCGCGATGCAGGCCGTGGTCGACGCCTACAAGGCCGAGCATCCGGATGTCGCCATCAATCTCCAGCCCTATCCGTTCGCGCAGTTCTTCCAGGTTGCCGAATTGCGCCTGCGTTCGGCCGAAACCGGGATCGATCTCGTCTATGTCGATGCCCCGCTACTCGCGAGCTACGCTTCGCGTGGCTTCCTGTCGCCGATCGATGCAGCCATCGACACCTCCGCGCTCGTTCCCGCCGCCCTCGATGCCGGCCGGTATGAGGGCACCCAGTTTGCCCTGCCGATCAACAATTCGGCGCAGGTGCTCTACTTCAACAAGGCCCTGTTCGAAGCCGCCGGGATCACCCCGCCGGCCGGCCTCACCGAGGGCGAGACGGCAAGCCAGGTCGAGGTGGACACCCTGGCCTCAAGCGAACGCTGGACATGGGAACAGGTCGCTGAAGCCGCCCGTGCGCTGACTGTTTTCGAAGGCGGCCGCACCACCACCTATGGCTTTACCGTCGAACAGTTCGGCGAACTCTATCAGTTGCAGCCTTTCGGCGAATCCCTGGGCAGCCCGGTGATCGGCCCCGATGGCTATACCGCAGCGGGATATCTCGATAGCGAGGCCTGGACCAAGGGCGCGACCTTCTGGGGCAATCTCTACAATGAATGGGCGGTGAGCCCGAAGAGCCTGGGTTATGGCGAAGCCGCATCCCTGTTCGGCAATGGCCAACTCGCCATGTTTGCTGGCGGCACCTGGAACCTGCCGATCCTGTCGGCCACCGATGTCGACTTTGGCGTGGCGCCCTACCCCTATTTCGAGGGCGGCTCGGTCGTCACCCCCACCGGCTCCTGGTATGTCGGCGTCAATGCCGCCTCGGCCAACCAGGCCGAAGCCATGGCTTTTGCCAGCTACCTGACCACCAGCGACGCCGGCACCAAGGTGTGGTTCGACAGCCTCCAGCAATTGCCGACCTATACGCCGCTGCTCGACACCATCAGCACCTCGGCCGATTATGACGCCTTCCCGCAGAACGTCTTCCGCCTTGGCGTTTATGACTCGCTCAATACCGCCAAGGCTCGCCCAGTGACCGCCGCCTATGGCCAGTTGCAGGACGCCTTCCGCACCGCCTTTGTCGACATCGCCAATGGCGTGCCGGTTGCCGATGCGCTGGCCAGCGCCGTACAGAAGTTCGAAGCTGCCGCGTCCCGCGTCGCGCAGTAAACGATAGAGGGCGTCCGGTCTCCCGCGGACGCCCCGAAGGAAACGACAATGTCCCGATCGCGCACCCCGGTTCTGCTCATAGCGGCCTTGCTGGCACCGGCGCTGATTGGGCTTGTCGTTTTCCGCCTTTATCCGGTGGGACTGGCGATCAGCGACAGCCTCTTCAACATGGTGCGCGGCCAGCAGATCTTTGTCGGCCTCGACAATTACCTGTCCCTCCTCACCGACCGCACTTTCTGGAAATCGATGCAGGTGACCCTGTGGTTCAACCTGCTGATCAATCCCATCCAGATCGCGCTCGCCCTGGGCCTCGCGCTGCTCTATGTGCAGAATTTCAAGGGCGTGACGCTCTATCGCGTCCTCTTCCTCATTCCCATCGGCGTCTCGCTCCCCACCGCGGTGATCATCTGGCGCATCATGCTGACCCAAGACGGGCTGGTGAACGGTCTGGTCGGCATAGCCGGCGTGCCTGCACAGCCCTGGCTGACCTCGGAAAGCCTGGCGCTCTATTCCATCATCGCCATAGCCACCTGGAAGGGCATTTCCTACTGGATGATCTTCATTATCGGCGGATTGCAGACCATCGCCCCCGAGATCTACGACGCTGCCCGCATCGACGGCGTCAAATCCTGGCAGCGCCTGATCTTCATCACCATTCCGCTGCTGCGGCCGACCCTGCTCTTTGTGCTCGTTGCCGACGTGACCATCAATTTCCTGCTCTTCGCGCCGATCTTCATGCTGACCCAGGGTGGGCCCGCCGACAGCACCAATGTCCTCATGTACGAAGCCTACAAATCCGGCTTCATCTTCGGCGACATGGGCCGCGCCATGGCCATCATCGTCGTGGTGGTCGCCATCCTCCTCGTCATCGTCGGCCTGCAGTTCAAGTTGTTGTCGAACCGGGAGGCCCGCTCATGAGCACGCATGCGGCAACGCCGAAGAAGGCCCTGAGCCTTGGCCTCAAGCACCTGGTCTATCTCGTCATTGCCTTCATCTTCGTGCTGCCGCTGTGGTGGGCAATCGTCTCCTCGCTACGGCCCAACAGCGCTATCTTCGCTGATATCTTCCCCTTCACGCCCAAGGCATTGCTGCCGACGCCACCGACCTTCGAGGCCTATGCCGGCGTATTCGAGCGCGGCTTCGGGCAGATCATCGCCAATACAATGCTTGTGGCGCTGGTCACCATGGTCGCCGGCCTCGTGGTCAACGGCGCGGCCGGCTTTGCCTTTGCCATGTTCGACTTCAAGGGCAAGAAGATCGTCCTCTCGGCCATCATCATCAGCTTCATGCTGCCCTTCGAGGCCATCGCCCTGCCGCTCTATACAGTCACCCAGCAACTGGGCTGGCTCGACAATATCGCCGCGCTGATCGTGCCCAGCGTCGCCAACGGCCTGGCCGTATTCCTCTTCTACCAATTCTTCAGCCAGGTCCCGAAGGACTATGCCGAGGCCGCCCGTCTCGACGGCGTTAGCTGGCTCAACATTCTCATGCGCATCTACGTGCCCCTGTCGCTTCCCACCTGCATCAGCGCCGCCCTGCTGCTATTCATCTTCCAGTGGGAGGCCTTCCTCTGGCCGCTGCTCGCCATGCCCAGCCAACAGTTCAAGGTCATCCAGGTCGGCATGGCCGCCTTCCAGCAGCAATACCAGACCATCTGGAACCAGCTTTTTGCGGTTTCGGTCATTACCGCACTCATCCCCATCGCCTTGCTCATGCCATTGCAGCGCTACTATGTGCAGGGCCTGGCCGGTGCCGGCATCAAGGGCTGAAGGAGCCTTCCATGGCAGGTCTTTCCCTCTCCAATGTCAGAAAATCGTTCGGCCAGACCGCCATCATCCACGGCGTCGACCTGCACATTGCCGACGGCGAATTCGTCGTCTTTGTCGGCCCTTCCGGCTGCGGAAAATCCACTCTCCTGCGCATGATCGCGGGGCTCGAAAGCGTCAGCAATGGCACCATTGCCATCGGCGGCCGCGATGTGACCCATCTCGATCCCTCCGAGCGCGGCGTCGCCATGGTGTTCCAGTCCTATGCGCTCTATCCGCATATGAGCGTGCGCGACAATATCGGCTTCGGCCTGCGCATGAACGGGGTGCCGCGCGCCGAAGTGGACCGCAAGGTCGCCGACGCCGCCACCGCTCTTCATCTCACTGAATTGCTCGACCGCAGGCCCAAGCAGCTTTCCGGAGGCCAGCGCCAGCGCGTCGCCATCGGTCGCGCCATCGTGCGCCAGCCGGACGTGTTCTTGTTCGACGAGCCGCTCTCCAACCTCGACGCCGAATTGCGTGTGCAGATGCGGCTCGAAATCGCGCGCCTCCATGCCGAACTGGCCGCGACCATGATCTATGTGACCCATGACCAGGTCGAGGCCATGACCCTGGCCGACAAGATCGTGGTCCTGCGCGCCGGCAGCGTCGAACAGGCCGGCACCCCGCTCTCGCTGTATGACGATCCCGAAAATCTCTTCGTCGCCGGCTTTATCGGCTCGCCGCGCATGAATTTCCTCCGCGCCGAATGCGGCACCGATGGCATGATCCGTCTCCCCGACCACCGCAATGTCATTGTTCCTCTGACACTCGCCGCAGCGCCACAGCCCGGCCAGGACCTGCTCCTCGGCGTGCGCCCGGAACATTTTGCTCCAGACGAAGCCGTGAGCCTCAATCTCACCGTCGACCTCGTCGAACATCTGGGCGGCGCGTCCTACGCCTATATCGGCTCCGGCACTGCCCATCCCCTCACGATCGAAATGCGCGATGCCCGTAATGTCGGCCGCGGCACCGTTCTCGAGACCAGCTTCGACCCCAATCGCGCCTTCCTTTTCGACGCAAGGACCGGAGACCGCCTACGATGACGGACGCCCAGACCACATCCGTCGCCGACCTCCCCAAGGTTGAGCTGCACCTCCACCTCGACTGCTCGATGAGCTTTGAATCCGTTGCTGCTCTAGTGCCCGACATGACGCAGGAACGTTACCGCGCCGAATTCCTCGCTCCCAGGAAGTGCGTCAACCTCGTCGATTATTTCCGCTATCTCGCCGCGCCCTGGCCCTGCTGCAGACCGGGCACGCGTTGCGCATCGCCACGATCGACCTCCTGCGCCAGCTCGCCGACGACAATGTCATCTATGCCGAAATCCGCTTCGCTCCGCACCTTCATCAGCGGGACGGCCTGCGCTCGGAAGAGGTCGTGGAAATTGTCCTCGCGGCCGTAAACGAAGGCAAGACCCTCTACCCGGTCGAAGCCCGCCTGATCCTCTGCACCCTGCGCCCTGACGACACAGCGCAGGGTTTTGAAATTCTAGCCCTCGCCGAAAAATACGCGGCCCGGGGCGTGGGCGGGATTGACCTTGCCGGTGACGAGGCCGGCTATGGACTGGCCGAGCATATTCCAGTGTTCCGCCGCGCCGCAGACCGGGGCATCAACGTCACGGCCCATGCCGGCGAAGCCACCGGCGCCAAAAGCGTCGAGGAGGTCGTCACCGAACTCGGCGTCCGCCGCGTCGGCCACGGCGTGCGCAGCATTGAGGACGCCGCCGTCATCAACCTGCTCATCGACCACAAGGTTCACCTCGAAGTCTGCCCCTCGTGCAATATTCAGATTGACGTCTTCCGGACTTACGCCGACCACCCGGTCGAGCGTTTGCGCAAATCCGGCGTCGCTCTGTCCATCAATACGGACGCGCGTGGTCCGACAGATTTGACCCTTCGGCAAGAATATCAACGGATCGAGGCGACCTTCGGCTGGACGAGGCGCGACTTTGTCGCGGCAAGTCTCGCCGCCATCAACGCCAGCTTCCTCGAAGAGTCCTTGCGTGGCAAATTCACACATTCGCTCGTCGAGTTGAGTGGGGAGACGGAAATCGGGCCTTCTTCAAGCCTTGAAATTCCGACCACTAATCAAGTTCGCACCTAGCTCTTGCAGATAGCCGGACGCGCTCAGTGGTGCTAGCGACACCGGCGACTGGGAGTCGTCGCTGACCCGCTTTTTCGGGCAAGCGCTTCGGCTGCGGGCTGCAGCGTACAAATGCCAAACCGAAGTAGCCGACCGGGCATTGCTGGGGGCCGTCTACAACGCGCCCCATTTATACCGATCGGTGATCTGCGATATTTGCCCAATAGCGAACATGCTGACGAACGCCTCTGGCCGGCATGCCGGGGTCCGACCAGAAATTTGGGGGCCGGCGAACTGATCCGTCTGGCCCCGATCTCCGTCCGGGTGGCGAATTCAGTTTGCCTTCACGGAGCTTTGGCACCACGGGCCAGTCCCGGCAGTCGCACGCGGGGCGCTGTGGCGATGCCCTACGCCACCTCGCTATTCAGTCGTGACGCCAGCTTGCGGCATGCCCTTACGGTCATGGCCATGATGGTCAGGGTCGTTCCGGAGACGCCGCTGCCGGCAAACGCGCTGGCATCGGTCACCAGCAGATTGGGCAGGTCCCAACTCTGGTTCCACGCGTTGAGAACGGAGGTCTTAGCGTCGTCTCCCATGCGGGCACCACCGGCTTCGTGAATGGCGGCGCCCATCACCATCGTGCGCGAGAACATCTTGCGAAACACGAAGCGGCTGAGGGGGTTGGCGTCGGGATAGGCGCCGCGTCCCTTTTCCTCGAGGCCCAGGGGGGACCCGACATAGGCGATGCGGCCGCCGGCCTGTTCGATGGTTTCGACAATGGCGCTGATCTGCTGCTTGAGCGTGACGCGGTCCTGCTCGCCGATTTTGCATCGGATATGCGGGATCGGGATGCCCCAGGCATCGCGGCGGCTGGTGTCGAGGGTGATGCGATTGTCCGGCACGGCGTCCATGGCGCCATAGCCGAAAAAGCTGAAGCGGGCATCGGCATTGTCGGGCGTGCTGTAGCGCCCGATGCTGCCCTGAAAGGCAAAGTCGCTGTCGGCCGATTGGCCATCGGCAGCGATGAAGCGCGGCATGTAGATGCCGCCTGACGGGCCGTAGAACGGGTCGGCAGGTGCCGTGTCGGCGCTGGCCCAGCCCTTGGCTTTTGTATAGGTGCCGGCCACCACGCAAGGCAGTTGATCAACGAAGTAGCGGCCCAGTGTGCCCGAACTGTTGCCCAGGCCCTGCGGATGCTGCGGGCTTGCGGAATTGAGCATCAGGCGGATGCTTTCGATCGGGGAGGCACACAGGATGACCGAGCGGGCGCTGACGGTGGTCTTCTGCCGCGCGAGGCGATCGATGACCTCCACGCCTGTCGCCTGTCGCCCGCTTTCGTCGGTCAGGATCCTGCTGACGATGCTGTTGTAGCGGATGTCGAGACGGCCGCTGGCGATGGCATCGCGCAGCGGGCGCAGAACGCGGGTGGCTTCGGGGCCAATATAGCGCCAGGTGACAATCTTGCGTTCAGGCCACTGGCTCTCGACATCGGCCTTGAAGGTCTGCTCGGCGGCCGTCATGGCGGCGCGATGGCCGTAGATGCTGTCGGGAAGCGTGGGGACATTGTCCTGTTCGCCATAAAGAGCGAGCGAGCGTTCCACTTCTTCGTAATAGGGCACCAGATCATCGTAGCCGATCGGCCAATCGACGCCGCGGCCGCTGCGGGTGTGCATCTTGAAGTCGTCGTCCGTCCAGCGCAGCAGGACGCGGCCGAAAACATGGGTGCGGCCACCGGCCTGCCGGCTGCGGATCCAGACAAACGGCGCATCGGGCGGGGTGGTATAGGGCAGTTCGCGGTCGTTGACGAAGAGGTGGCGCTGGCGTGCGTCGAAAAAGGCCGCCCGCGCCTGGATGCCCTGCCCGCCGACAACAGCCTTGACCCGTTGCCAGAGGTTGATGTCACTCTGCCGGCGCACCGATGAAGGATTGAAGTCGCCCACGCCGATCTCGGGGCCGGCTTCCAGTTGAACCACGCGCAGGCCCTGCGCCGTCAGCTCCTGGGCCGCAAACATGCCGGATGCGCCTGATCCGACGATCACGGCGTCGTAAATTGTATCCGACATAGTCGCTCCATTGCTTGGATTGTGTTTGAGATGGCGCCTTGGCAACGCCAGCGATGATCTAGTTGGCCGCTTCGCGCTGCGCTGACGGAACGACCTGATGCCCATCGACCCAGACGGTTGCGACATTGGCGCGGGTCGCCCCATGCATGATCTTCTCAAAGATCGCCGTGGGGTCGGTGAGGTCGAAGAGACGAATGCCGCCGGCCCTCGCGGTCGCATCGATGGCCACCAGGTCGAAGCGGCAGCCCACTGCAAGGCGCCCCACCGGCAGGTCCAGCACGTCGCCGCCACCGGCCGTGGCCAGGTGAAACGCGGCGACCAGATCCACCGCGGAGTTGGGGCGGCCGCGCCGCTCCGGTGGCAGGTCGGGATCGACACCCTCTTCCAGCATGCGCGATGATCGCACCGTCGCCAAGCAGGCGTCGAACATGGACGCCGACGGTCCGCCCGAAATGTCGGTGCCCAGGCCCACGCCCACCTGTCGCTCCAGGGCCTTGCGCAACGGAAAGACGCTGTTGGCAAAATAGATGTTGGACAGGGCGCAATGGGCGACGCCCGCGCCACGGCCGGCGAGCCGATCCATGTCATCGGTTGAGAGGAAAGTGGCGTGGGCCAGGACCGTGCGCCGCGTCAGAAGGCCAAAGCCGTCCAGCGCTTGCGTATCCGTCACGCCGAAGCGGGACAGGGCATGGCCATGCGCCCAGTCGCTTTCCGAGCAGTGGGTCTGGACGTGGCAGTCATACTGGTGCGCCAAGGCGCCCAGTCCGGCCAGCGCCGCTTCGGAGCAGGACGGGGTGAATCGCGGCGTCACTACGGGGAGAACCAAAGCCTCTTGATTGCCCGGATGGGCCCGGATGTATTCGATGACCTCTCGCGTACCTGCGACCGCGGCTTCCGGGGTCGCGTCGCGGTAGCCGTCCGGGCAGGCGGCCGGATCGTCCATGGCAACCTTGCCCACCAGGGCACGTTGGCCGAGCGTCAGGCAGATATCGGCGAGCAGTTTGCTGGCCGCGACATGCTGGGTGGCGAAATAAAGCGCAGTGGTGGTGCCGCCTGCCAGCAGATCCTCCACCAGCGACTGGTAGCGCGTGGCAGCGAATTCGAGATTCGCGTACTGCGCCTCGAGCGGGAAGGTATAGGTATTGAGCCAGGTTTCGAGCGGCGCATCGAGCGCTAGGCCCAGCTGCGGATATTGCGGCGCGTGCACATGGGTATCAACGAAGCCCGGCAGGCCATAGCTGCCCTGCGGCAATCTCAGGGCCATGTCGCCAAAACGCGCTTCGGCGTCGGCGCGGTCCGCATCGTTGGGCCCAAGAACCGCAGAGATGGTGCCGGTTTCGTCGATTGCGATCAGCGTATCGGCGAGGATTTCGAGCCGATCGAGCGCCGGCGCATGGAAGAAATCGCCGATGATGGCGCGGCCACGCAGGCCGGAGCGGAGAGGGGTGTTCATGCTTGGATGTCTCTGACGCTCTGGCGCAAGACCAGTTGGCACGACACTTCGATACGGGTGTTGAGGGGGACCGTCTCGCCTTCCACGATGCGAATGAGGAGATCGGCGGCCTGCTGGCCAAGTTCTGTCGTGGATTGCTGGATTGTTGAGAGGCTCGGAACCAGGAATGCGCCGACAGGCGCCCCGTCAAACCCGATCACCGAGACATCTTCTGGCACGCTGAGACCGGCATCGGTCACCCGCTTGATGAAGCCGATGGCGGTATCGTCATTGGCGCAGACCACCGCCGTTGCGCGACGCTCGGGTGCCGCCTTGAGATAGTCTTCGGCAGCACGAACACCGCCGCCAAAATTGAAGTCGCCGCGGAGGACCTCGAGGCCTTCAGCCGGCACACCCTGGGCGGCAAGGGTCTCGCGCACACCGCTGACGCGCTGGTGTTCATGGTAATTGTCGGCACGCCCCCCGACATAGACGAACTTGCTGTGCCCCATGTCGATCAGCGCCAGCACTGCCTCGGCGATGGCGGTGAAGTCATTGCTGACCACGCTGGGAATGCCGGCCGCGCTCTGGTCGAAATGCAGGGACACAACGGGAAGACCGGCGTCAGCAAGGGTCAGTTCGGCAACCTTGGGGGGGAGTGTGGCCATCAGGATCACGCCGCAAATGGTGCCGCCAAAGGCGGTGGTGATGATGTGTTCATCGGTCCACGCCTCGCGCGACACGTTGGCGATCAACAGATGATAGCCGCGCTCGGTCAACGTCCTGGCCACCGATTCGAGCCCCTCGAGAACGGTCTGAGAGGCTCCGATGTAGAGCGTCTCGGGCAGCACGATCATCACGGTTCGGGTCTGTCCCACGCGCAGGCTGCGCGCTGTCTGGTTGACGGTATAGCCCAGCTTTCGCGCCGCAGCTTCGACCTTCAGGCGCGTCGGTTCAGCAATGCGGCCGGGTTTGGTCAGCGCACGACTCACGGTCGATGTGGCCACTCCAGCCTCGCGCGCCACATCCGAAATGGATGGCCCGAACGCGCGATCATCGTTCCTCGCCATGCTAACTCCCACCCTGCACACCAAATCCCGATCTGCGGATTTGCCTAATTTGAAGGCACCGACCACCCTTGCGTACCAAATCAGCATATGCCATCGTTAGCGCGTTGGCAATCGATTGCCAAACCTGAGTGGTCTAACCGGTGCTGACGGGAAGCGGCGTGTGGAAGGACCTGCAATGCTGTCATTCACGGGTCCCAGAGGAACCACGCCCATGAAACATCTGATGATTGCCGCAGCGCTTCTGGCGGCCACCGCTTATGCAACGCCTTTCGCCTTTGCCCAAAGCCCAATCGACGACACGCCTGCCACGGGGACGCTGCAAGTCTGGATTGGCGGCGCTGAAGGCGAAAAGCTGCCGGCGTTTCTTGCCGACTTCAAAGCGGCAAACCCCGGTCTTGATGTCCAGGTCACCCAGATCCCGTCCGACCAGTTCGATACCAAGCTGCTGACCGCCATCGCGGCCGGCACCGTGCCGGATTTGGTGCGGCTCTATTCGCAGAGCCAGTCCGGGCTCTTGGCCACCGGGGCGTTTGCCGAGGTGCCAGCGGGCCTGGTTGATCCCGAGAGCTTCTTCACCAACACCTACAACACCACCGTCAAGGGCGGCGTCGCCTATGGTCTGCCATGGGACGCCTATGCCACCATCTTCCAGTACCGCAAGGATCTGGCAGACAAGGCCGGCCTTGAAGCGCCCAAGACCTGGGACGAGCTCAAGACCTTTGCCGCTGCCATGAAGGAACAGGGTGTCGAGTGGCCGATTTCGCTCGACGTCGGCTATGACATCTACAATGCGCAGGGCCTGAACGAATATGTGCACCAGAACGGTGGCAGCTTCATCAATGCTGACCAGACGGCCTGGACCATCAACTCCCCCGAGAACGTGGCTGCATTGGAATACTGGGGCTCGCTGATCTCGGAGGGCTTTGCCTCGCCCGATGGCCCGAAATTCCTCGACACCGTGCCGTGGTTCACTTCCGGGCAGATTGTCGCCAAGGACAATGGCCCCTGGCTTGAGCAGTGGCTGGTCGACGCCAATGGCGCCGACTGGGTGAAGAGCAACCTTGCCACAGCACCGGTGCCCGCCGGCCCGGACGGCAGCTTCTCGGCCTTGGGCTCGGGCAGCGTTGCCGTGCTCAAGGATGCCAAGAACCCTGACGCCGCCTGGAAGCTAGCGCGTTACCTGACCGAGCCTGCAACCCAGATCGCCTGGTACAAGACCTTTGGCGCCTTGCCCGCCGTCAAGGCTGCATGGGACGATCCATCCATCGCGTCCAATCCTTTGCTCGATGCGGAGCGCGAAGCCCTGCAGACGGCCGTGGATATTCCGCAGGTTGCCACCTGGCCGCAGGTTGGCACCTATCTTGGCCAGCAGATGGAACTGGTGGCCCGCGGTCAGGCCAGCGCCAAGGACGTGCTTGATGACGTTCAGAGCTTTGCCGAAGGCGCCGGCCTGGGCAACTAATCTCCCTTACGGCCCCGGGGCATCGCGTTCCGGGGCCATTTGCTGCCGTCCTTGTCTGGAGCCCGTCATGTCTCGCTTCGTTTCCTGGATGCAGGCGCCATGCCGCCAGCGCGTCAGCACGGCCTGGCTTTTCATCGCCCCGTTCATGACGATCTTCGTGCTGTTCACGGCAATTCCAGCGGTGCTGGCGCTGATCTACAGCTTTACCGACATCGGCGTTGCTGACATCCGACACCCGCTGGATGTTGATTTTGTCTCGTTCCAGACATTTGCGCGCGTGCTGACCAATCCGGGTTTCCTCAAGTCGATCTGGACCACGGCGCTGTTCGTGGTCATCGGCGTGCCGCTGACCATGATCATCGGTCTGGCCTTGGCGATCGGGCTCAACAATGGCATCACCAAGCTGCGCGCCACCTATCGTGCCGCCTTCTTCCTGCCTGTCATCACCAACATCGTGGCGGCCGCCGTGATCTGGCAATATGCCTTCACGCTGAGTGGGCCGGTCAACTCCATCCTCGCCTCGATCGGCACGGCGGGCCCCAATTGGCTTGGCGACCCACGGATGGCGATGCCCACCGTCATCATGCTGGCCGTCTGGCGCAATGTCGGCACCTGCATGGTGCTGTTCCTGGCCGGGCTGCAGGCCATTCCTGTGGACGTCTACGAGGCCGCCAAGATTGATGGTGCTTCCGCCTGGCGACGTTTTACGGCCATGACGCTTCCCCTGCTCAAGCCGGCAACGCTGCTGGTGACCGTGCTGATGACCGTCTCGTTCATGAACATTTTCGACGAGCCCTATCTGCTCACCAAGGGCGGCCCGCTGAGCTCGACCAAATCGGTTGCCCTTTGGGTCTACGAACAGTTCGGGCAAGGCAATATCGCGCCCGCCATGGCCGGTTCCTACGTCATGCTGGCCATTGTCGTGGTCCTGGGCGTCCTGCAACTCCGCCTGCTGAGGGCCCGCTGATGGACAAACCCCACCCTGTCGTCACAGCCGTCCTCTACGGTCTGTTGACCCTTGGCGCCCTGATTGCCCTGCTGCCCTTTGCCTGGGTCTTGTTCGGTGCGTTCAAGACCCAGGCCGAGATTATGTCCGCGCCCGGGGCCTGGCTGCCGCAGAATTTTGGCAATGTCAGCAACTTCATTGCCTTGTTCGCCGAGCGCATGTTCGGGCGCTACATGCTCAATTCGCTGATTGTGTCGTCGGCAACCGTGGTCACCAACGTGTTGTTCGCCACCATGGCCGGCTATGCCTTGGCCAAGCTGGAATTCCCCGGCCACAAGTTGGTGTTCGCCTGCGTGCTGACGGCCATGATGGTGCCCTATATCGCTCTGTTCGTGCCGCAGTTCTTCATCATCGTGCAGATGGGCCTGGTCAATACGCTGACCGCGATCGTGCTGCCGATGGCGGTGATGCCGATTGGCGTGTTCATCATGCGCCAGTTCGCCGATTCCGTTCCCACCGAATTGCTCGAGGCTGCCCGCATCGATGGTGCCGGCGAGTTCGCCATCTTCTTCAAGATATTTCTCCCCCTGGTCGGCCCGGCAATGGCGACGGTGGCAATCATCACCTTCCTAAATTCGTGGAATTACTTCCTCTGGCCGCTGATCGTGGCGCAGAACCAGGACACCTACACCCTGCCGGTCGGCCTGGCCGTGGCGTCGCAGGGCGCCAAGTCGACCGACTATGGGCTGCTGCTGGCCGGGGCCATCGTGGTGTTGCTGCCCGTGCTGATCCTCTTCCTCTTCCTGCAGAAATACTTCGTTCAGGGCATTGCCGGCACCGGCATCAAATAGCCCCGTCATACCGAGCCCTCTGGCTCAGCAAGGGATTTTCATGCCGTTCACCGTGGCGACCGACATCATCACTTTCTACGATCCTTCGTTCTGGGGCCTGAGCACGTTTGACGAGACGCTGGCCTGGGGCGCAACCCACCCACGCGCATTCTGGGACAAGGTGCTGGCGACGCTGTCCGGCACAGGTGTCACCGGGCTGGAACTGACCTTTGGTCCGGGCAGCATCGACAATGCCCTTCTGGCCTATGGCGGCGTGGCCGCCTTCAAAGCGGCGCTGGAATCGGCAGGCATCAGCGTTGTCAGCGCCTTTGTTGCCGATGGTCCGAAGTGGGATGGTGATGCGGGCCTGCCCGCCATTGTCGCCGACGCTGAACGCCGTGCCGATGTCCTGGCCGCGCTCGGCGCTGAAATCCTTGTCTGCGGCCTGCCCATGCGCAAGACCTTTGGCGAGCAGCCGCCGGTGTTTGTCGACGGCCGCTACATGCAGGCCATGGCCGACATTGCCCATGCCGTGGGGGATGCGGTCGCCCAGAAGGGCATCAAGCTGACGCTGCACACCGAATCCAACAGCACGCTGTGGTATGAGCGTGACATCGATCTGTTCATGGCGCTGACTGACCCGCGCTATGTCTGGCTTTGCCCGGACTCCTGCCACATCGCCCTGGGCGGCGGCGATCCGGTGCGCGTGGCAGACCGCCACAATCAGCGCATTGCCCTGGCGCATTGGAAAGACGCACTCGGTCCCATCGAGCGGCACCTGATCATTGACGCGACCATCTACGGTCAGCAGCAGCGCTACATGGCGGATTTCGGCAAGGGCGTGGTGGACTGGGCCGGCTGGTCCGCGGCCATGGCGCGCACGCCCGGTGGAGACATCGCCCTGATCGAGCTCGATGTCGCAGCCGATCCCGTCGCTGCCCTGCGCGAGGGCCTGGCAGTCGTATCGCGCTATCGCGCATGATCGCGTTCAGCGTCTGCATCGAAACCGCCTTCACCGAAGACGATGGGGATTTTCCCCAGCGGGTTCGTGCCGCCGCAGCCAGCGGTTTCAACGCGGTCGAGATCTGGGACTGGTGGACCAAGCCCCTGGCGGAGTTGCGCAACGCCCTGCGTGATACCGGCACGGCGCTCCATACGCTCTGCGTGGAGGATTGGCGGGACAAATGCCGGCTTGGCGATGCGGCAGCGCGTGACCAATTCGTCGAGCGCGTGCAGCGTGCCGCTGCGGCCGCCCTCGATCTTGGCACGCCCAATCTCGTGGTGCTGCCCGGCGATCGCCTCGAGGGCGTGGACGAGGCCATCCAGCACCATGCCCTAATGGCAGCGCTCGACGCAGCGGCGATAGCGATCGCCGGCTCCGGCCTGACGCTGCTGCTCGAAGTGGTGAACCGGCAGTTCGAAGGCCCCAATGCCTTGGTTCGGGATTCCCGGACGGCCCTTGATCTGCTGCGCCGGCTTGGTCGTCCCGACGTTGCCTTCCTCTATGATCGCTACCACGCCATCCTCAACGCCGAGCCCCTGGGTTGGGCGATTGAAACGAACATGGATCTCATCGGCCATGTTCAGGCCGCCGACGTGCCGGGGCGGCACGAATTCGGCACGGGAACGGTCGACTGGGCAAAGGAACTGCATTGGCTGGGCGACGCGGGATACACCGGCTTTGTCGGGATCGAAGCCATACCGCTTGGCCACAGCCGGGAGCTGCATGCCCAGGCCAGCCGCCTGCTTGTGACGCCGGGATAGGCCGATGGACGGCCTTGTGACGGCCATTCCAGGCGAGCACGCCCTTCAATTGAATATCGGGGCAGCCCAGTAGCGGACAGAGACTGGGGCCGCCCGCAATTTGTCCGCTTTCGCTTCAACTCATCCAGAACTTGCCTGTCCACTTACGGCCCCTTTCTTGCCGCTGGCCGGATCCTGATGAATGGCCGGAAGGGGGCCGGTTGCGGTCGGTCCGCTTTCGATGTTCCACCCAAGGGAAAGCGGACGTTTGACCGACGACGTTGACCAGACGGCGATTACCCAGGAGCGTGCTGGGCGTCTGTGATCATCTGCACGCGATCTGCACGATTCGTCGACATTGGCTGCACACTTGGCTGGTGGGTAGCGCAGGAACCCAAGATCGGTTCCGCGCCCTCCATCACACTCAGTGTGGCCCATGACCTTGTTCCGCGTTGCGATCCTTCTTCCGTCCGTGCTTCTGGCAGGCTGCTCAAGTCTCACCGCGCAATATGTGCGGCCCGCGCTGCCCAATGCGCCGGCCTTGCAGGATAGTGCTGGTATCAGCGCGCCGGTGGCCGCGGCCAACTGGTGGCGCAGCTTTGGCGATCCCAAGCTCGATCTACTGGTCGAGGCGGTGCTGCAGAACAACAATGATATCCTGGCGGCAACGCTGCGGGTCAGGAAAGCCCAGTTGCAGGCCGACCTGGCCGGGGCTGCCAAAATCCCGGTGCTCAGCGGCACCGGCAATGCGCAGACCAGCATGGTGCTGGCCGAGGGCACTTCAAGCAATAGTTTCACCCTGGGATTGGGCGCCACCTATGAGCTCGATCTGTGGGGGCGGCTGTCCAGCGGGCAGGATATCGCCGCGCTCCAGGCCGCGGCGTCCATCGAGGACGTGGAAAGCGCGCGAACCACGATCATCGCCTCCACGATCGAGGCCTATTGGCGCCTCGCCTTTACCAATCAGGACCTGGCGATTGCCCGGGCTGGCCTTGATGCCGCTCGGGAGGTCGAGAGCCTGGTCAAGAGCCAGGCCGCTGTGGGCGCTGCGACTGAGCTCGAACTGGCGGAGGTGCGCCAATCCGTGGAAAGCCAGGCCGCCCAGCTCTCGGACCTCGAGCAGAATCGCGTGGTGCTGCGCAATGCATTGGGCGTGCTGCTCAACGGCGTGCCAAGTCCCGTCCCCGAGCCACAGCTGCTGCCGCGGCGCACGCCGGTTCAGATCACCGCTGGGCTGCCCGCTGAACTGCTGTCCCGCCGCCCAGACCTGCGGGCCGCCGAGCTGCGCCTGCGGGCAAGCCTGCGCACTGTCGACAATACGCGCGCCAGCCTCTATCCGCAGATCAGCCTCACCGGCGATCTTGGCACCAGCAGCACCGATCTTCTAGGCATCCTGGCCAATCCAGTCGCGGCGCTCGGCGCCGGGCTGGTGCTGCCTTTCCTCAATTTCAAGGATGGCGAGCTGCGGGTGAAAGTGTCCGAGGTGGACTATCAGGTCGCGGTATCGGAGTTCCGCGCGTCCCTGCTGACCGCCTTCAGCGACACCAGCAACGCGCTGAGCGCCCGAACCGCCCTCAATGAAAAGTCCCGTCGCCTGCGCGCGGCGCTTGAGGCGGCACAGGCCGCCGATCGGCTGACCGGTGAACGCTATCGCGCCGGAGCGGTGGCCCTGCGTATCTGGCTCGACGCCCAGGAGCGCAGCCGCGCCGGTGAGCGCGCGCTGGCCGCCAACCGGCTAGAGCAATTGCTGGCCGAGGTACAGATCTTCCGCGCCCTCGGCGGCTCTCCATCCCCTTCAGTGGCGCTGTAAGCGCACCCTCTCCATTGCTGGATCGCCCGATGTTTGTCCGCATTGCTCCCGTTCTCTCCGCTATCCTCGTCGCCACGCTGCTCGCGGGATGTTCTGCTTCGTCAGAGCCTCCTGCCGCCGAAAGTGCCGAGGCCGCGACGCAGGCGCCCCTGGTGACGGTGATGCCGCTGCAAGCAAGATCGGTGACGGTCTGGGATGAACTTCCCGGCCGGATATCGGCTTTTCGCACCGCCGAAATCCGACCGCAGGTCAGCGGTCTGATCATCGCCCGGTCGTTCGAAGAGGGCAGCTACGTCACCCAGGGGCAGGCCCTGTTCCAGATCGACACGGCGTCGTTTGCCGCCGATGTAGCCAGCGCCGAGGCCGCGTTGCAGAAATCGAATGCCGTGCTCGCACAGGCCGCTGCCGAACTCGACCGGTCGGATGTGCTGCGACAGAGCAACAATATCAGCGACCAGAACTATGACCAGATTGCCTCGCAGCACGCCCAGGCCGCGGCCGACGTCGCACAGGCCGAGGCGGCGCTGAAAAAGGCGCGCCTGTCGCTCGAGCTTGCCACCGTCAAGGCGCCCATCGACGGGCAAATCGGTGCCGCCACGGCCGGAGAAGGCTCGCTGGCGGAAGCCACGAGCGCCACCAGCCTTGCCACCATCCAGCAGATCGGCAAGGTCCATATCGATATCCGTCAGCCCGCCTCCCGGCTTGAGCATCTGCGGGCCATGGCGCGCACCGGGGGCCTGCAGCAGGCCGGCGCTATCCCGATCGAAATTCTGCTCGGCGACAGCGACGATAATATCATCGCCGCCAGAGCTCTGTTCTCCGACATCAGCGTCGATGAGGGCACCGGCAATGTGCGCCTGCGGGCCGTGGCTGAAAACGCCGATCGTCGCCTGCTGCCGGGCATGTATGTGCGGGCCCGGGTGCCGCGTGGCATCTATCCCGATGCCGTTAGCGTGCCGCAGCAGGCCGTAGTGCGAGACGCGCTCGGCGTGCCCAGCGTCTATGTCGTGGATGCCACCAGCAATGCCGCAGCCAAGCCGGTGCAGCTGGGTGAACTGGTGGAGGGCAGATACATCATCCGCGCCGGCCTGGTGGCCGGAGATCGCATCGTCGTCGAGGGACAGGAGAAACTGGCAGCCCCGGGCGCGGTGCGCACCGTCGAATTCGGCACAAAACCGGATGAACCCGCTTCACCCGCGCAAAACGACTGACCGGAGCGAGCAGAAAATGCCTCAGTTTTTCATCGATCGCCCCGTCTTCGCGTGGGTCGTAGCCGCTTTCATCACGCTGTTCGGTATCATCGCCATTCCGCAGCTGCCCGTTGCGCGATTTCCCTCCATTGCCCCGCCCAGTGTCAGCGTCTTCGCCAGCTATTCGGGCGCCTCGGCCCAGACCGTCAATGAGACCGTGGTCGTCCCGATCGAACGCGAGCTGACAGGCGTCAAGAACCTGCTCTATTTCAGCTCGAGCGCCGATAGCACGGGGAGCGCCAACATCACCCTGACCTTTGCCCCGGGCACCGATCCGGAGCTGGCCATGGTGGATGTGCAGAATCGCCTCAAGGGCGTCGAACCCCAGCTGCCGCCGCTCGTCCGCCAGGGCGGTCTGGCGGTCGAATCGGCGTCGGCGGGCTTTCTTGCCATCGTGACGCTGACCTCCGAGGGCAATCGCCTGTCCGCACTCGATCTGGAGGATTACCTCGCCAAATACATCGTGCCCGAGCTCAAGCGCGTCAAAGGCGTCGGGCGCCTGCAATCCTTCGGCACCGAGAAGGCGATGCGCATATGGGTCGACCCGCTCAAACTCGAAATGCTCAATCTGAGCATTGCCGACGTGACCTCGGCCATCCAGGGGCAGAACCTGCAGATCGCGCCGGGACAATTGGGAGCAGGCCCCACCGTGCCCGGCCAGACCGTCACCGTGCCCCTTACCGTGCGCAGCACGCTTTCGACGCCCGAGGAATTCGGCAAGCTCGTGGTCAAGGGCGAGCGCAACGGCGCCACGGTGCTGTTGAGCGATGTGGCGCGCGTTGAAATCGGCGCCCAGACCAGCTCGTTCTCGATGCTGCAGAACGGCAACCAGGCGACGGGCGCTGCCATCCAGCTGTCGCCTGGGGCAAATGCCGTGGCCACTGCCAACGCCATCAAGGCGCGCCTGGCCGAGCTCAAGCTCGCGATGCCGCAGGGCATGACCTATGCCCTACCGTTCGACACCTCGCCGTTCATCAAGGTGTCCATCGAAAAGGTCATCTACACGCTCTTTGAGGCCATGGCCCTCGTCTTCGTGGTGATGTTCCTCTTCCTGCAGAATATCCGCTACACCATCATTCCCGCCATCGTGGCGCCAGTCGCCCTGCTCGGTACATTCGCGGTGATGTTCCTGGCCGGCTATTCCATCAATGTGCTCACCATGTTCGGCATGGTGCTGGCCATCGGCATCATCGTCGATGACGCCATCGTGGTCGTGGAAAATGTCGAGCGCATCATGGCGAGTGAGGGACTCTCGCCCAAGGACGCGACGCGCAAGGCCATGAAGGAGATCACCGGCGCGGTGATCGGCATCACGGCGGTGCTGGTGGCGGTGTTCATTCCCATGGGCCTTGCCAGTGGCTCGGTGGGCGCGATCTACCGGCAGTTCACCCTGTCGATGGCCGTGTCCATCCTGTTCTCGGCCTTCCTGGCTCTCACGCTGACGCCGGCGCTGTGCGCCAACCTGCTCAAGCCCGTCCAGCACGGAAATCGGAAGTGGGCGCCATTTGCCCTGTTCGACCGGGGTGTCGACAAGGTTACCCGCGGCTATGGCAAGACCGTCGCAGGCTTGTTGCGGCGCGGCGGCCGCATGATGGCGCTTTACGTCGTCCTGGTCGGCGCCCTGATCTACTGGTTCCCGCTGATCCCCACGGCGTTCGTCCCGGACGAGGACCAGGGCAACTACACGGTGTCCGTCGCCTTGCCGGCTGACGCCACCGAGGAACGCACCGCCAAGGTGACCGATCTGGTCAACGCTGCTGTGACCAAACGCGAGGCCACGCAGGACAACCTCCTGATCAATGGCTTCAGCGACGTGGGTTCGGGTGCCAATGCCGCCACGGCTTACGTCACGCTCAAGGATTGGAAAGACCGCGCCGACCTCCCCGCCAGCGAGGAAGTTGCCGCCATGACCGAGGCCCTGGCTGACGTGCCGGAAGGCTCGATCCAGGTCTCTCTGCCGGGCGCCATAGAGGAACTCGGTGGCGGCGCGGGCTTCAGCTTCGTGCTGCAGGACCGCGGCGGCAAGGGGCTCGAAGCCCTCATGGCGGCGAAAAAGCAGTTGCTCGAGGCCGCCGCAAGCAGTCCCAAGCTCGCCAGTCTCAACCAGAACAGCCTGCCCAACGGCCCCAATGTCGAGCTCGAGGTCGACCGCAACAAGGCACAGGCACTCGGTGTCTCGTTCCAGGCGATCAGCGAAACGCTGGGCACCGCGATCAGTTCGAGCAATGTGGGAGAGTTCTCCAATGCCGGCAAGTTGCAGCAGGTCATCGTCCAGGCCGATGCGCGCTATCGCATGCAGGTCGATGACGTGCTCAAGCTCTTCGTGCGTAACGACAAGGGCGGCATGGTCGCCCTGGGTGAAGTGGTGACGGCCAGGTGGAACAGTTCGCCCCGTCAAATCTCGCGCCATAACGGCTATCTGTCGGTCGATCTGGGGGGCGAAGGGGCAAAGGGCGTGGCCAGCGGCGATGCCATGGCCGAGGTCGAGCGGCTGGTGCGGCAATTGCCGGAAGGGTTCGGTATCGAATGGACGGGCGAATCGCTGCAGGAGCGCGATTCCGGCGCGCAGATGCCATTGCTCATGGCGCTCTCCATGCTCGTCGTCTTCCTGGTGCTCGCCGCGCTCTATGAGAGCTGGACGGTGCCCATCTCGGTGCTGCTGGTGGTGCCGCTCGGCATTATCGGTTCGGTCGCGGCGGTGCAACTGGGCGGACAGTCCAATGACGTCTTCTTCAAAGTGGGCCTGATCACGGTGATCGGCCTCTCCGCCAAGAACGCCATCCTGATTGTCGAATTCGCCAAGGCCAAGCTCACCGAAGGCTGGACCCTGCGCGACGCCATCGTCGAAGCCGGACGGCTGCGCATCAGGCCGATCGTCATGACCTCGCTGGCCTTCGCGCTGGGCGTCCTGCCACTCGTCCATGCCCACGGGGCCAGCGCGGAAACACAGAAGGCCCTGGGTACCGGTGTGCTCGGCGGCGTCATCGCCGCAACGCTCTTCGCCCTGCTCTTCGTCCCGGTCTTCTACTACGTGGTGATGTCGATTTTCGGTCGCAAGAAAGTCTCGCTGGCCCCGATAGTCACGCCAACGTCAACGGGTTCCGATCATGCATGATCCCTACGAGGACTATGAGGATTCCGCTACCCAGCACGCGCCCCTGCGCCGCGTGTTGGGGCTGTTCCGTCCGCATGGCAAGGCGCTGCTCATTGTCCTTGCACTCATCATTGTGGCCGGCGCCGCCGGCGCCACCGCGCCGTTTCTGGTCCGCAGCGTGATCGACGATGCGCTTCCCGCCAGCAATGTTGGACTGCTGCTGCTGCTTTGCGGCGGCCTCATCGGCGTCGCAGTACTGTCGGCTATCGCCAGCCTGTTCCAGTCCCATGTATCGACCCACATTGGCCAGCAGGTCATGCACGAATTGCGGGTCGCGCTGTACCAGCACCTGCAATCGCTCTCACTGGCCTTCTTCGCCACCGCCCGCACCGGCGAAGTGCAGTCGCGCATGTCGAGCGACATTGCCGGGTTGCAGGCCCTGTTCACCGATACGGCCTCCGATTTCGCCCGCAATGTCAGCATCGTGCTGACCACCATCGTGGCCATGATCCTGCTCGACTGGCGGCTGGCTCTGGCTTCTCTGGTGTTCATGCCGGTGCTGGTATGGCTGAACAATCGCGTCGCGGCCCTCCGCGAACGCATCACCTTCGAGCAGCAGGACCGCATCGCCGATATGTCGGCAACAGTCACCGAGTCGCTCTCGACCGGCGGCTTCATCCTTGCTGGCACCATGGGCCGCGCCCGTCATCTTGTGCACCTCTTCCGCCAGACCTCGGCCGATGTGGCCAGGCTCGAACTGCGCTCGCACACGGCCGGTCACTGGGAAATCGCCATCGTCATGTTCGCGCTCGACATCCTGCCGGCGCTGACCTTCCTGATTGGCGGGCTGCTGCTGGCCCAAGGCGTGGGCGCTTCCATCGGCACGCTGGTGGCACTCATCGCCCTGCAGGAGCAATTGCTGTGGCCGATGCTCGAACTGTTCGAAGCGCGGGTCGAACTGTCGAAGGCGCGGGCGCTGTTGACGCGCGTCTTTGGCTATCTCGACACCGAGCCCCTGGTGGTCCAGTCGCAAAAACCGACGGTGATCGACCTCGGCAGGTTCCGTGGCGATGTCGCCTTCGAGGGCGTTTCCTTTTCCTATCGGGAAGCGGACCGGCCGACCCTGCACGACATCAACCTGCACATTCCAGCAGGCAGCCACACCGCCATTGTCGGCACCACGGGCTCGGGCAAAAGCACACTCGGCTATCTCATGGCGCGCCTCTATGACCCCGATCAGGGCCGCGTCTGCTTCGACGGTACGGACATTCGCAACCTCAGCTTCGAGACATTGTCCCATGTGCTGGGTGTGGTGACGCAGGACCCGTTCCTGCTTAATGCGAGCATCGAGGAAAACCTGCGCTTCGCCAAACCGGAGGCCTCCAATTCCGAACTGGCAGACGCAATCGAACTGGCGCAACTGACCGCAACGGTCGCGGCCCTGCCCAATGGCATAGGCACCCCTGTGGGCGAGCGCGGCTATCAATTTTCGGGCGGGGAGCGCCAGCGCCTGTCGCTGGCCCGCACCGTTCTGCGCGACCCCAAGATCCTGCTATTGGACGAAGCCACCAGCGCGCTCGATCCGGAGACCGAAAAGGCCCTGGCTGCTGCGCTGCAAGGCTCTAGCACCAGAACGGTCGTGTCCATCGCCCATCGGCTGTCCACCGTGCGTCATGCCGACCAGATCGTGGTGCTCGACGAGGGTCGCATCGTCGAGATCGGTACCCATGATGCCCTGCTCGTCGCAGGTGGCCGCTATAGCCGCCTGGCAACGATCGGATGATAGGCATTGACGTCTCCAAGCCAAGTCTGATGACCTCCCCGCAAAAGCACCGCTGAGCATGACCAACCAACTCATCCTGATCATCGAAGACGACATCGAGATCGTGCGTATCCTGCAGGCTTATTTCGAGCGGGACGGCTTTCGCACCATCGCGGCCACCGACCCGCTGACGGGCCTCGCCCATCATCAGCGCCTCAAGCCTGACTTGGTGGTGCTCGACGTCAAGATGCCCAAGATGGACGGATATGAGACGCTTGCCGCCCTCCGCCGCATTGATGATGCCCCGGTGATCATGGTGACCGCGTTGGCGGAAGATCTCGACAAGCTCCAGGCACTGCGGCTGGGCGCCGACGACTACGTCGTCAAGCCCTTCAATCCGCTTGAGGTGGTGGCCCGCGCCCGCGCGATCCTGCGGCGGGCACAGGGCGGACGACAAAGCGCGGTCCTTCGGGCGGGACGCCTGAGCATCGATACGGAGGCGCATACAGTGCTGGTGGATGCCGAACCGCTCTCTGTGACGTTGACCGAGTTTCGTCTCCTGGCTCACATGGTGCGGTCGCCCAATCGGGTATTCGAACGGGGCGAATTGATCGATGCCTGCCTGCCCGAGGGCGAGGCGATGAATCGGACGGTCGACAGCCACATGAGCAATCTGCGGCGCAAGCTAGCTGCGGCGGGGTTGCCCGACTTGCTGTTGAGCGTGCGGGGCGTCGGCTACCGTCTGGACGTGCCGCATGGCTAGGCAGGTCAGTACGGCGCTGCAGATCGTGCTCGTGGCGGTGGCGCTTGCCTCGGCAATGGCCATCCTCGCCTATTTCGGCTTTCCCGCCTATTACGAGCTGGCGCTCCGCATCTGGCCGGCCGTGCCTGAGCATGACGCCCTCTGGACCTGGGTGGACTGGGGTTTCCTGCTCCTCACGCTGATCATCGGCATTCCTCTGGCGGTCCTGGGAGGTTGGTGGCTATCGCGGCGCATCGTCATACCGCTGCTTGAAGTGGCGAGGGCGATCCGCGCCGTTGCCGCCGGCGATCTCAAGGCCCGGGCCAATCCGAGCATACGCGGCTTCGGCGAATCGGCGCGGCTGGTGGAGGACTTCAACCTCATGGCCGCTCGGCTGGAACGTGCGGAGGCCGAACTGCACTATTCCAATTCCGCCGCTGCCCATGAGCTGCGCACACCGCTGACTATCCTGAAGGGGCGGCTGCAGGGGGTCGCCGATGGTGTCTTCACCCTGACGCCGGAGCTGGTCACTCTGTTGTTGACGCAAGTGGACGGCCTGACCCGCATTGTGGACGATCTCAGGGCCCTCGGGCTGTTCAATGCCGGTGCACTTGAGCTCAGCGTCACCGAGATCGACCTGGCCGATCTCGCCCGCGACGTCGCCGCGCTTTCCGCGGACGATCTCGACAGGAATGCCATGCTCGTCTCGCTGCGCCCGAACCCGGCACGCGTGCGTGCCGATCCGGACCGCATGCGGCAGCTTCTTCTGGCGTTGATCGACAACGCGATGCGTTACGCGCCAGGCGGGGCCCTCGTTATCGAGACTGGCGTCGAGAAGGCAACGGCGGTCATCCGCTGCCGTGACCACGGCCCAGGGCTTTCCTCCGACGCGCTGAAAAGCGCCTTCGAACCGTTTTGGCGCGCCGAGGATTCGCGCGCCCGCGACAAGGGCGGCAGTGGCCTGGGCCTCTCCGTCGTCAGGGCAATAACACAGGCGCATGGCGGTCACGTCCTGGCGGCGAATATGGAGGATGGAGGGGCGTGCTTCACAGTCTTCCTGCCGACCCCATCGGCGACTGGTTGGCAGCCCTCCCGGCTTGATCACGGTTCGACAGCCAATCTTAGGTAAGTGCGCTTCGGATGGTCTCCAGCGGCGTTTCGTGGAAGGTTTGTGCGTAGTAGGCAGCAAACCGGCCGAGGTGGAAAAAGCCATTCTCCATGGCGACCTGCGCCACGCTCTTGTTGCTGGTGCTGGTTCGCGTCAGCGCCCTGCGCGCCCGGTCGAGGCGCCGCTGACGCAGCCAGACGCCGGTACTCAGGCCGGTCGTCTGCAGAAAGGCCGCGCGCAGGACGTGGTCCGGCACGTCCAGTTCGGCGGCCAAGCCGGCGACGGACAGCACGCCATCGGGGTCGGCGTCCAGCCGGCGCTGGGCTCGCAGAAAAACGGCATAGGCGTAGCTTTCGCGCAGTTTGACATCGGTTCCCTGTGTGCCGACCAGCTCGCAAAGCTCGGAAAACTTGTCGAGGATCATCCCCGGCAGCACCTTTTCCATCTCGCCTGGCGCATGCCGCACGGCGTCCGGCGCTGAAGCAAGGATGGAAGAAAGCCAGGCGCGCAGTTCGTTGGCAGTGGCATGGTTCGCCACGCTGACGATCGGTCCGACCTTGTTGCGGTCATAGGCCGGGAGCGCCCTTTCGTCCACGACGACGTAGAAACCGCGTTCGGTTCCTCCCGTCACCACGTTGATCTCGCAGCCGCCGCGATGGATGAAAGCGACCGGCGCATATCTGTCGCCGTTGATCAGGCAGTCGTCGCCGGTGCCCATGGGCACGACCAGAACAACCTTGCCTGCTGGTGGCGAAGTGGCTTGCGCCACTGAGAGGTTCAGCCGTTCTTCCCCGATCGCCACGCGACCGAAGTCGATGAACGTGGTTGAACCGCGGAACTTGCCGCCGCTCAGCTGAGTATAGCGCTGTCCCCATCCCGGCAGGCCGGTTTCTTGTTCGGCTGCGTCGAGGAAACTCTTGACCAGATACGCGCTTGTGGCGGCCACCCTTGCTCTCCTTTGCAAGGGATTCCTAGTTGCAGGCTACGAAAAAGGCAACGATGAAGAATGCCTAAATAGTAGGCGAAATTAGTTCGGATATCGGATTTCGGATATCGCCAGCGCCTGATGTGGTCCCTCCACGCCTTTGATGGAGACCTGAATGGCCAAGACACTTTCCGCGACCTTTGGCCTGCTTTGCGCAATTGCCGGTGCCTGCGCACCGGTGACGGCGTTCGCGCAGGATGACGAATTCGTGCCCGAGACGCTGACAGCCAAGGCGGAGATGGACCCTGGCCCCAATGTCTTCGTCAATGTGCAGAACTGGTCCGGCGGTCCCAGTGTCGGCTATATCTACAGCGCCGAAGACCTGACCCGAAAAGGCAGCGTCAGTGGCGGCTCGCAGAGCCACTTCACCATCTCCAGGGACGGCACCACGGCCTACATGGCCTCCGGCTATTACCCGCGTTACGATTCCGGCGATGGCGAGCATGTGCTGCAGATATTCGACGTCGCCACCAATACGCTGACCAAGGAAATCCCCATTCCTTACAAGCTGGCGCAGTATACCGACGACCTGTCGCTGCTGCAGCTGAGTGCCGACGAGACCTTCGCCTTCGTGCAGAACGGCACCCCCGCGACTTCGGTGACGGTGGTCGACCTGGCCAAGGGTGAAGTGACCCAGGAAGTCCCGTCTCCGGGCTGTTTCGGCATCTACCCGCTGCTTGAGGGAATTGGCTTCTCGGCCATCTGCAACGACGGCGCGTTCACCACCTTCGTGCTGAGTGACGATGGCGCCACGTTCGAAAGCCAGAAGAGCCAAACCATCTTCGATCCGGACGCGGACCCGATCTACCTGTCGTCCGATCGTGCAGAAGGCGACCTGCTGTTCATCTCCTATCACGGCAATGTCTATCGCCTGTCCGACACGGGGGGCGTCATCAAGAAGCTGAGCGTCACCCCGATCGCCGACGGTGTCGAGGGGAACTGGGGTACCAGCGGCTATACTGTGGTGACCTATAACGAGGCCAACGGCATCCTGTTCGTGCCCATGGCATCAGAGCACCACGACGGCAGCCATTATCATGGGTCGGAGGAAGTCTGGGCCTATGACCTCAGGAACAAGGCCCTGCTGTACCGCTCGCCGCTGGCCGATCTGGTCGGCGTCGCGGTGACCGATGGCGCTGAGCCCGAGCTCTATGGGTTCAGTCTCAAGAACTCGATGGTCTACAAGTTCGAGGTCGATCCGCTGGCCCGCTTTGCCGCCAAGCAGGTTGCCGAGCACAGTGTCGATGGCTTCGCAACGACGCTCATGGTGTCGCCATGAGCGCGGTCACCCTGTCCTCGATGCTGACGGCGACGGTGACGGTCTTCCTGTGCCTGCTGTTCGCCCGGGCCGCCTGGCACAAGATCGCCGAGTTCACCGAGTTCACCGGCTTTGTAGCAGATTACCGGTTGGTGCCTGAGGCCCTGGTGAGACCGGTCTCGATGTCGGTGGTTGTCGCCGAGATACTCGTGGTGCTGCTGCAGCTCGTGCCTGGCGGACAGGTCTTCGGGCTGGTTCTGGCCATGGCCATCCTGGGCCTCTACGTCGCGGCGATGAGCATCAATATCCTGCGTGGGCGCACCAGCATCGAGTGCGGCTGTGGCGGGGCGGTGCAGCCGCTGTCGTGGTCGCTGGTCTGGCGCAACGCCGTCCTTATCACGATGGCCATCACCGCCGTGGCGACGGCCCCCTACAGCCTTGACGCCGGTAGCGCGATTGCGGCGTTGGCCTCCGGTTTCACCCTGTGGACGGGCTTTTTGCTGGCCGAGCAGATCCTGGCCAACGACGCCACCGCGCGACTGACGCGCTAGGCGCAAACCGACAAAGGAACATGAACATGAACATTCTCATCTTCGCGGTGACAGCCCTGTTCGCCATGGTGATCGCTCTTTCCGTGGGACTGTTTGCACTGGCCCGTCAGATCGGCGTGCTGTTCGAGCGGGTCTCGCCAATGGGGGCCTTGGTCAACGATTCCGGCCCTGAGGTGGGGCAGCAGACGCCTCTGTTCAACCTTCCCAGTCTGACGGGCGGCGCGGTCGCTCTGGGCCCCAAGCCGGGTCGCTCTACCCTTGTCTTCTTCCTCTCCCCCACATGCCCGGTCTGCAAGAAGCTGCTGCCGGTCATCGAGTCGGTGCGCAGGGCCGAGGGCCGCTGGCTCGATGTCGTTCTGGCCAGTGACGGGCAGAAGGCGCAGCACGAGCGGTTCATCGAAACCGCCAAGCTATCCAGCTACCCCTATGTGGTCTCCACCGAGCTTGGCCTGGCCTATCGCGTCGCCCGGCTGCCCTATGCCGTGCTGATGGATGAACACGGCGTCATTCGCTCCAAGGGTCTGGTCAACAGCCGCGAGCAGTTCGACAGCCTATTCAACGCCTTCGACATGAAGGTCCCCTCGATCCAGACCTACTTGGACGGCCAGCACGCCGTGCAGCACTAACCGTCCCTCACGGACAGGTCCAGACCTGCCTGTTGCTCAACCTTCAGCATCGGAGAGCCCTATGGCTAAAATGATCGACTCGTTTCTTGGATGGATGGACGCTGCAGCCGAAAATCGGACCCGCCGCATTGCAGATGGCTCGGGGCGCCGGAGCTTCCTGCAGAAAGCCGGCTGGGCCCTGGTGGGCGGCGCGGTCCTTCCGATGCTGCCCTATGACAATTCCAACGGGCAGGCCTTCGCCCGCGGACTTGGCGAACCGGACGAACTGCCCGAGGATTGCGAATACTGGCGCTACTGCTCCCTGCATGGCTCGCTGTGCAGCCAGTGTGGCGGCAGCGTAACCCAGTGCCCGCCCGGCTCCACGCCCTCCAAGGTTGCTTGGGTCGGCACCTGCCGCAACCCCAATGACGATAAGGATTACCTAGTTTCCTACAACGATTGCTGCGGCAAGGGCGGCAGTTGTGGGGATGGATGTTCACGCCAGGAAGGCGATCGTCCTGGCTATCGCTATGGTCTGGCCAGCGAATCGAGCTGGTGTCTGGCCAATACCGACAAGGGCATTCACTGCACCGTGGCCATCGTGGTCGGGCAGGCAGAATGAAGCTCACGCATCTTCTAATACATCTGGGATTGGCGCTGCTGATTGCAGCGCCCGTCACCGCCGACGAAGTCAGCGAACAGCTGTTCGTGGATGCCTGTAGCGGCTGCCACCAATTGGGCGGCGTCGGCCAGCCGGCCCTTGCGCCGCCGCTGGTGGATCCGGCGCTGTGGGCGGGTCTGGGCGAGCAGGCACCCGATTATCTTGTGGGCGTCATAGTCGGTGGCCTGACCGGCAAGATTACTGTCGCGGGGCAGGACTATATCGGCCTCGCTATGCCGCCGCAGGACTGGATGACCGACGAGGAGATAGCGGCCGTCGCAGCCTATGTCCTGAACGATCTCAATGGTCTCGACCTGACCGCAACGCCCGAACTGATTGCGGCTATCCGCCCAGCCCATCCGAGCCATCAGGACCTGCGGGCCATCCGCAAGGAGGCGTGGCAGTGACCTGGCTCAAGGCAATCGTGATCGTCCTGCTCGCCACCGGTATCGCCAGCGGCGCCGAGCGCACGCCCAAGGCCAGTTTCATCCTCAAATGCGCAGGGTGTCATCTGTCAGATGGCACCGGGATGCCGGGCTCGGGAATTCCCGATTTCGTGGGCAAGGTGGGTGTATTCGCCGCGCTGCCTGAGGGACGAGCCTATCTGCTGCACGTGCCTGGCGTCATCGGGTCGAGCCTCAGCGACGCCCAGATTGCCGAGGTGCTCAACTACATCATGGACACTTGGGCCGGTGCCTCCTTGCCTGCAGATTACCGGCCCTTCGAGGCCGCCGAGGTCAGCGCGTTACGGCAACAAAACGTCGGCAACGCCGTGAAATTTCGTCGTATTGTCGTCGACAAGCTCGAGGCGATGGGCCTGTCGGTAGCGGATTACCCGTGGCCCTAATATGCTGACGCGCGACGATCTTCGAGGATGATTGTGCTTGAGAAGCTCAGCACTTGGTGGGTCGTCAAGTCGCTGAAGGCCCAAATGGCAAGGTGACGTTTTTGCAGCAAGACCTTGGCCTCCGTGCTGACAACAACGAAGTCGGGCGCTCTGGGTTCATTGGGTCGTGCTTCGAACCTGGTGGCCAGAGATCAGCAGCGATTTCAGCGATGCTATTGGCCGCCCCCGCTCTCCACCTCATTTCGGCTATCGCGGTCTCCAAGGCGGACCGGCCGCTTTCGGCGCCGGCGGATCACGAGTTTAACGGCCGGAATGGGGCGCTAAGCTGCCATTGCCTCACTGAGATAACATCAGCAGTTTGGTGGGTCTTATGGCGGGTCAGTCTTTCGCTGACGCCTAATGCTTTGGCAGGCAACAGAGAAATAGAACAGGTGGCGGAGAGAAAGGGATTCGAACCCTTGAGACGGTTCCCCGCCTACACACTTTCCAGGCGTGCGCCTTCGACCACTCGGCCATCTCTCCGCATCGCCTTGATCCTGGGCTGGAAACGCCAGGAGGGCCGGCTGGTTGGCCGGCGCGAGCGAGGCGCAATATACTTATGAACGCCCCGGGCGCAAGGGATCACGACGTCGGGATGACGATTGTTTTTGCCTGAGGCGCTTGCCACCTTGTGAGCAGGCCGCCCTGCATGGCACAAAGAGGCCGTGCACGGGGCGGAACGGGTCAGGCCAGCGTCAGTTATCCCCTTCGGCACAGGGAAAGTGAATGCGGCTTGTTCTGCGAATTGTCGGCACCTGGCTGATCGGCTTGGCGCTGGTTCTGCTTGTTATCGACGGCACCAAGTCACTTGGGGCCAATGCGCTGGTCTATACCAGCCTGGCGGATCTGTGGACGCAGATCCATCCGCCCAGCCTACTGGAGGTCGAGGCCTTCTTCGAGAGCCGGTTCTTTGCCGACCTGCTCGATGCGGCGTTCAAGGCCGTGCTGGACTATCCGGCCTTTGCCGTGTTTGGCATTCCCGGAATTGTGCTGGCCCTGGCCGGGCGCAAGTCGCGCCGCGAGCGCTATCTGCGCGCCGACCAGATCTAGCGCCCTGTAACTTCGCCCGATCGTGCCGCGAATAGAGCGGTGAAAGGAAGATGCGACATGTTCTTCAAATCCAAGCCCACCAGCATTCCCGCTGCCAGCGAGGCCCTGCCCGGCCGCGACATGGCCATGCCGGTCGCCCCCGAGCATTTCGTCAATGGCCAGGCGCTCAAGGGTCCCTATCCCGCCGGCGCCCAGACCATCTATTTCGGCCTCGGCTGTTTCTGGGGCGCGGAGCGGCTGTTCTGGCCATTGCCGGGCGTGATCGTCACCGCCGTCGGCTACCAGGGCGGTTCGACGCCGAACCCGAGCTATGAGGAAGTCTGCTCGGGCCGCACCGGCCATACCGAGGCGGTCAAGGTGGTCTATGACCCCGCCAGGATCAGCCTCGAGGCGCTGCTCAAGACGTTCTGGGAAGAGCACGACCCGACCCAGGGCATGCGCCAGGGCAATGATGTGGGCACCCAGTATCGCTCGGCCATCTATACCACCACGCCCGAACAGGCCGATGTGGTGGACAAGAGCCGCGCGGCCTATCAGCAGGCTCTCAGCCAGCAGGGCCTGGGGCGGATCACCACCGAGGTCGCCCCGGCTGGTGAATTCTTCTATGCCGAGACCTATCACCAGCAATACCTGGCCAAGAATCCGCGCGGCTATTGCGGGTTGCAAGGCACGGGCGTGAGCTGCCCGATCGGGCTGGGCGTCGCCGCCGAATAGAGCAAACCATGCGCCGATCCGGTACACCGGGTCGGCGTTTTCGTCAGCAGGCTGTCGGCCTTGAGCGTCACCTATCCCGCCATCATGACCCGACCCGGCTTCGAGGCGTTCATCGTGACGCTGCCGAAGGCGACACTGGTGCGCCAGTGGCGCGACGACTCGGTGGCCAAGATCGGCGGCAAGGTATTCGCCCTGCTCGATCGCGATCCGGGCGAGGTGTGGCTCAAGGTGTCGCCCATGGCCTATGAGTTGCTGACCGACCTCGAGGGCATCAGGCCGGCGCCCTATTTCGCCCGGGCGGGATGGGTGGCCATATCGGTCGCCAGTCCGCTCAGCGGCGATGAGGTGGAGGCCTATATCCGTGAGGCGCATCGGATCGTGGCGGGGAAGCTGACGCGCAAGGCGCGGGCGGAGCTGGGGCTCGAATAGCCGGCTATTGCGGCAGCACGGCAAAGACCTGCAACGTGGCGCTGGGCAGGTTCACATCCTGTAACCAGGCCGGCAGCTTTCCCGCAGCATAGAGACTGGCGAAGCTGTCCTCGGCGCGGCTGGGCAGGCCCTTGAGCTCGGCCATGGCGGGGCAGAGCACGACAAGGCCGATCCCGCGCATGTCGAGAATGGTGCGGGCGCTGGCGATGGGATCGTTGAAGAAGCGATAGGCGTCGCGCACGCCCTGCTCATTGCGATGATAGGGAGCGGCCACCACTTCGTGCGGCGTATAGAGCAGCAGATGGGCGCCCAGGTCGATGGGGGTCAGGACCCGCTCGGGCGGCAGGGCGGCCAGATCGGCAAAGGCCGATGGCAGGAGGCACGGCTCCTTGCTGGCCCGGGCCTCGGCCATCTGCTGGGGGCGGCCGGGCACGACATTGACCACCGCGGTCACCAGCAGGGACAGCACGACGCCGGCGAAGGCCAGCCAGCTCAGCACGAGGCCGGCAATGGTGCGCAGGCGCGGGGCGGCGAGGTAATGCTGGCGGGCGCTGACGATAAGCCAGGCGGCGGCAGGCATGGCGGGCATCACCGCGAGGCGAGCGCCGCGCACCTGGGCCAGCATGACCAGCGCGGTGCAGACCATGAAGACGAGCAGGGCCGCCCATTCGGCGCGCTGCTGCGGCACGGTTCGGAGCCTCACGACGACAACCGCAGTGGCCAGCAGGGCCGGCACGCCCACGGCGATGGCATAGGCGGGCAGTTCGGTAATGGTGATGAACCAGGGACGGGCTTCGACGATGCTTGATATCCAGTTGGCCTGGAGCCACGGATCGAGGGCGCCATAGGGCCCGCCCAGGCATTGCGGATAGGCGAAAGCGACCGCGCCCATGCCGATTGCCGCGAGCAAGCCGAGCAGGACGAGGCGCTGCCACCAGGCGCGCAGCGGCAGCAGGCTGGCCAGGGTGAAGACCACCGCCACCACCAGCGCCACGGCGACATAGACCGGGGAGAGCACGTCGCAGGCTGGTTCGAGCCAGCGCGAAGGCGGCCGGAAGATGGCCAGGTGAACCATGGCGCCACCGGCGAAGGCGAGGCCGAAATGGCGCATGGTGCGGGCCCGCGCCGGATCGGCCACGAAGGCCAGGCCCATGACCAGGATGGCCGCGGCAATGGTGGGCAGCGATTCGGTGGCGATGGCCAGGGCAGTCGCGGCCAGCAGGCCGCAGGCAATGGCAAAGCGCGGGCGCCTGACGGCCTCGACGCCGGTCCACACCATGGCCAGCGTCAGCAGGATGACGACATTGTGGTGATCGACGCGGCCGGGGGTGAATTCGGCCGAGATGGCGGGGCTGAGCACCGGCAGCACCAGCGCCGGCAGCACGCCTTCGGGCCCGACGAGGCGATGGGCCAGGGTGGCGCTCAGCCATAGCAGCACGGCCAGCAGCAGCATGGGCCAGGCGGCACCGGCGGCAACCAGCGCCAGATCGGCCCCCAGGAGGGGCGTGAACAGCGCCAGCAGCAGGGCCAGCGGCAGGTCGATCAGCCGCGACCAGTGCAGTTCGGCGCCATAGGGCGTGTTGAGGCGGTGGGCGGTAAGGTCATACCAGGGCTGGCCGTTGAGCAGGTCGCGCACCATGACCATGCGCATGGCGTCGTCCGTATCGGCAAAGAAGGGCATGCCGGCCCGGCCATAGAAGGCGCGCACCAGCAGGATCGCGGCGGCGGCGGCGAAGACAAGGGCGACAAGACGCAGGTCGGGGCCGCGATGGGAGGACGGGTGGGTGGTCAAAGGGACGATCCTGCGATGATGGCGCAGGATGGACGGGCGCGGTTAAGATCGGGTGGAGGGCAGGCCACGACTCCGCCACGCATGCTCCCGAAATATGCAATTGCCTTCGTCGTCGGCGTAATATACCAAGTCACTCCTTGTTTATTTGCGAGTTCATGATGACCGATTCCGTTGAGGGCCGGTGGGCCGAGATTTTCACGCCGCGCTATGCGACCGTCACGCTGATCCTGTGCCTGGGCGTGGCGCTGTTGGCGTTCAACGCGTTTCTGGCCTCGATTTCGCTGCCGACGGCGGTGCAGGAAATGGGCGGGGTGGCGCTGATTTCCTGGGCGCTGACGCTGTTCCTGGTGTTCGCCATCGTGGGCGGATCGGGCGCGGCGCTGCTCAAGCAGCAGCTGGGCGCCCGCTCGGCTTTGCTGGTCTCGGCCGGCGTCTTCCTGGTTGGCACGGTGGTGGCGGCAACCGCCACGTCGATGGAACAGGTGCTGGTGGGGCGGGCGCTGCAGGGGCTGGGCGAGGGCGTGGTCTCGGCCATCTGCTTCGCGCTGATTCCGGAGCTGTTTCCGTCGCGGCTGGTGCCCAAGGTATTCGGGCTGCAGGCCATGATCTGGGCCATTGCCGCCTTTGGCGGGCCGGCCGCGGCAGGGCTCCTGACCGAGCTGGTGTCCTGGCGGGCGGCGTTCCTGGTCAATGTACCGCTGGTGCTGATCTTTGCCGCCATGGTGATGGTGAAGGTCCCGGCTCATTCGCCCGGGGACCGCGCGGCGGTGACCTTTCCCGGCCTGCGGCTGGCGGTGATCGGGGCGGCCATCATGCTGGTGGCGCTGGCGGGCCTAGCCGGTCCCGTGCTGGCGGCAGGCCTGCTGCTGGCCGCGGGCGTGCTGCTGGTGGCTGCCGTGTGGCTCGACGCGCGCAGCCGCGACCGGCTGATGCCGCCGGACGCCTTCCGGCCCATATCGGTGGTGGGCACGGGGCTGTGGATGGTGCTGCTGATCAACGTGGCCGGCGCCGGCTCGGCGGTTTACCTGG
>NZ_JACZKG010000039.1 GCF_014860165.1 Devosia sp. | reverse complement strand
GCCCTGGGCGTCACCCTGTTGACGGGCCAGGCCAGCTTTACCGACCGGCAGACGCTGCGCTGCGGCGATACCAGCATCCGCGCCCGCCAGTTTGCCCTGGCGACCGGCGCCTATCCGGCGATTCCCGCTCTGCCTGGCCTCGACCAGGTGCCCCATTTCACGCCGGACACCATTGCCGACAATATCCGCAAGCTCAGCCATCTCATCGTCATCGGCGGCACGCCGCAGGCGCTCGAACTCGGCCAGGCCTACCGGCGACTGGGCTCTGCAGTGACCATCGTGCCCCAGGGCGGCCTCTTGCCCGGTTTCGATCCTGAACTTGTCGCCATCCTGCTGCGCGCCCTGCGCGAAGAGGGCGTCGTCATCCGCGATGATGCCCAGGTTGCCGCGGTCGTGCCGCGCAGCCAGGGCACCGGCATCACGCTTGATGTCGCCGATGGGCAGGAGAGCCTCGACGTCTCCCATATCCTGATGGCCATGGGCGGGGTCCCCGATCTCGACGATGTCCTGCTCGGTGCGCTCAAGCTGCGCCGCGACCGCCTGCAGCCGGATCACCTGCTGCTGGGCCCCGACGGGCGGACCTCCAATGGCCGTGTCACTGCCATCGGTGGCGCCGCGGGCGAGCACCAGCCCCATATTGCGGCACGCCAGGCGAGCCTCCTGGTCGAGCGGCTGCTGGGCGTGGGCAATGGGCGCCTCGAGCCGCTGCATCTGCCCAGGCTGGTTGCCACCCAGCCCGCTCTGGCGCAGGTCGGGGCTGATTCTGCTCCCTCGCTCCGTACGGGCCAGATTGTGCTGCGGGCCAACCTGGCCGAGATCGAGGCGGCGCAGGCCATCGGCCAGCCGCAGGGGGCGATCCGCCTCGTGGCCAACCGGCAGGGCGCCATCATCGGTGCCGGCGCCGTCGGGCCGGGGGCAGGGGACCTCATTGCCCTCCTGGCGCTCACCATGGCGCGGGGCCTGCCGCTGGGCGAGCTCGCCCGCCTGGCCCTGCCCGAGGCGAGCCTCGCCGCAGCTTTGGTGGACCTCGCCGGCCAGCACCTGGCGCAGCAGCCTCGCCCCAGCTTTACGCGGCGCCTCCCCGGCCTTGGGCGCCTTCTCCCCTGATCCCCCTGTCCGGGGGCTTACGCCTTGGCCGGCTTTGCCTATAATGACTTGAAATGAAAGCCGAACGCAGCGTTTTGCCCAACCGGTTCTCCGGCCTCTCGATCAAGCTCATCGCCACCATTATCGCGGTGATACTTCTGGTCGAGATCGTGGTCTATCTGCCCACGCTCGCCGCCTTCCGCGCGAACTGGCTCGACGACCGGCTGCGGGTGGGGGTGGTGGCGGCGCGCGTGCTCGATGCCGTGCCCGATGTCATGGCACTGCCGCGCGAGCTGACCGATCGCCTGCTGACCTCGGCCGGGGCCAACGCCATCGTCTATCGCCGCCAGGGCCAGAGCCAGCTCATCGAACTGGCGAGCCCCATCCGACCGGACCTTGTGGTCACTGCCGATATGCGCCAGACCGACCTGGTGACCCTGATTACAGGCGCGCTCGATACGCTCTTTGCCGATCCCGACCGCACCCTGCGCATCGTCGGCGAGGGCGACCTCGACGATAGCCTGGTCGAGCTGCTGATGTCCGAGCGCCCGCTGCGCCAGGACATGCTGGCCTATTCCCGCCAGATCGGCATCGTCTCGCTGGCCATTGCCGCCATCACCGCAGTGGCGCTCTACCTGTTGGCCAGCTACCTCTTCATCTATCCGGTGCGCCGGCTGACGCAGAACATGCTCGCCTTCCGCCAGGCGCCCGAAAATGCCAGTCGCATCATCGTGCCCTCCGCCCGCCGCGACGAGATCGGCATTGTCGAGCGCGAGTTGGCGGCGATGGAATCGGACCTCTTCTCCATGCTGCGCCAGCGCCGGCATCTGGCCGATCTTGGCCTCGCGGTCGCCAAGATCAACCACGACCTGCGCAATACGCTGACCTCGGCGCAATTGCTGTCCGACCAGGTGGCGACGCTCGACGATCCCAAGGTGCAGCGGCTGGCGCCGCGCCTCGTCACCACGCTCGACAAGGCCATCGGCTTTGCCCAGTCGGTGCTCGACTATGGCCGCGAAACCGCGGCGCCGCCGGTCATGGCGCCCACCGGCATCGCCGCCCTGGTCGATGACGCCGCCTTCGAGGCGCGCCTCGTCGGTCACCCCGTCATCGCCTTCAGCAACGCCACCCCCACAGCGCTCGTGCTCAACGTCGACGCCGCCCAGCTCGGCCGGGTGCTGGTCAACCTGCTCAAGAACGCCCGCGAGGCGCTGGAGGGCGCCGGCAACACCATCGCCGCACCCGAAGTGTCCGTCGCCGTCAACCAGGACAGCGAGGCCGTCACCATCTCCGTCAGCGACAATGGCCCGGGTCTGGCGCCACGGGCCCGCGCCAACCTGTTTGTCGCCTTCCAGGGCTCGGCCCGCTCGGGCGGCACCGGGCTCGGCCTCGCCATCGCCCGCGAAATCAGCGAAGCCCATGGCGGCCGGCTGGTGCTGGCCGACCAGCCCCTGGGCACCCGCTTCGAGCTGATCTTCCCGGCCAGCCTGCTTGTCCGACCGTAACGTCCGGCCGACGACGAAAAACTGTCATCTGCGCGCTTGCCAAGCCGGAACCGCCCATGTATGGGTTGCGCCGCTTCAGGCCGAAGAGCACACCGCCTCCGCCTGAAACCGCCGTTCAATCGGCAGTGCGCGCCCTTAGCTCAGCTGGATAGAGCACCAGACTACGAATCTGGGGGTCAGGAGTTCGAATCTCTTAGGGCGCGCCAATTCTCTCGAATATATTCAAAGACTTAGACAGTGCCGCGGCTCTGCTGGTCTCTGACCCGTCACAGTGGGTCGCCACCGGGTCGCCACGGCTAAGGACTTCACTAGGCCGTTAAGCCGGATTTACCGACATCGGCTGTGGCAGGGAACAGGTCCCAAAAGCTGCAGTCACCTCCAAGGGTTCGGCAGATGACTGAATTGGGGTGGTTGGCGGACGGTCGGGTTACGGTCGAGAGATGGGGGTAAGCCGACGTTGCATGACCGGCGCAGCCCGGTCATGGTTCGCGCCGGACCTGGGTTGGTGTCTTGCCAAGCTTCTTTCGGAAGGTGGCGGACAGATGAGCCGGGCTCGAAAAACCGGCCTCAAAGGCTATTGTAGTGATCGACTTGGTCGTGTGGCAAAGTAGCCAGTTCGCGAGGCGCAGCCGTGTCGTCAGTATGTACTCGCGAGGCGATTTGCCGATTTCGGTGTGAAAGAGCCGCGAAAAGTGGCGCTCACTCATACCCAGCCGGGACGCTACTTCTGCAACACCCGCCGCAGCGTCGAGGCCGCTCTCGATCATGACAATCGCCTTCTGCAAACGGGGATCGGCAATCTCGCGGTGCCGCACCATGCCGCTGCGCTCGAACTCGCCGACGCCCCGCCGGTCCGGCACGGACAGTTGATGCACCACCTTTGCAGAGCGGTCGGCCCCGAAGTGAGCCGACACGATCTGAGCCATATAGGCGAGGATCGATATGCCACCTGGCACGGTGGCAATCCCGTCGGCGGCCACGAAATCCTGACTGGTTGTCAACCGATGACCCGGAAACGCCGTCTCGTAGTCGCGACGGTGATAGGGATGGATGGAAGCGGTGACCCTGGAGAGGAGATGTTCCTCCGCCAGCACGAAACTGCCGGTACACACCCCCACTACCGTACATCCCATTTGCCGGGCCGCATGGATATAGCGGCGGTGCCCGGCCGGCGCATTGGCCAGTTGTGGCAACAGCCCACCAACAACGAACAGATAGTCGAACTCTCCCGGATGGAGGTAGGTCTGGGTCGGGCGGACTTCGATGCCGCAGCTGGAGCGCACCGGGCCCCCGGCACCCATGATCTCCCAGCGGCCCTCGATCTGCCGGGACATGTCGCCGAAGTCGCCAGCATGGCGCAGACTTTCGAGAATCCCCGTCAGCGACATAAGCGGGAAGCCTGGCCAAAGCAGGATGCCGACCGACAGCGTATGAGCGCCAGCTGGCATCACGGAATGACGGCGCTGCCAGACCTCGTCAAGCCACTGCACGTAATCGGCGCTTCCAGGATCGATGTCGGAACCGTTGGTCATGGCTGAAAAGTAAACGAAATGGCTGAAAGATAAAAGACGAGCCTTGAAGATGGGCATAGCGTTCATGTCCATGGCGAGCCGGACAAATGAGGGTTTGGTCGCGGCGCCGCCGGTGGGTTTCACCAAATGGATCGGGAACAGGGGAACAATCATGCAATTGATTGAACGCAGACTCATGCGCGCCGTCATGGCAGCATTGACGGCGATGGCAGCCGTCACCTCGGCAAGTGCATTTGACGTTGTGGAAGAGGGCAAGCTGACCGTTGCCTTCACCGGCGACATGCCGGGCTCGGGCTGGCAGGACGGTCAACTGATCGGCTACGACGGCGAAATCATGCAGGTTATCGCCAATCGGCTGGGGCTCGCGGTCAAGCCAGCGCTGATGGAGTGGTCCGGTACCATTGCATCGGTCGAGGCGGGGCGCGTTGATGTCATGCTGGGCACCATGGGCTGGACCGAGAAGCGCACCGAGATCATGTCGCTGTCCGAGCCGATCCATTATTTCAAGAATGGCATCATGGCGCCGGCCGGCAGCGGCTGGGACAGCCTCGCTGATCTCGAAGGCAAGACCATCGGCACCATTACCGGCTTCTCCTTCGTGCCGGAACTTGAGTCCATTCCGGGTGTAACGGTCAACCTTTACGACACGTCCGACGCAGCAGTGCGCGACCTGCTTGCGGGCCGCATCCAGGCCGTTATCGGCGATCCGCCGGTCGTCGGCTATGCCATCAAGCAGAATCCGGACTGGAACCTTGAGTTCAAGGCTTTCACCGACAACAACCCGGATTATCCGCTGCTGACCGGCCTTGGTCAGGTTGTGTTCGGCTTCAACAAGGCCGACGACGACCTGCGCCAGGCGGCAGACGCCATCATCCTAGAGATGTGGCAGGGCTGCGGCATGCGCAGCATCGGCGAGAAGTATGGGCTGAGCGACGCCGTGTGGTTCACCGCCGACGGCGAGAACTTCCGCGCCGGCGTGGACCGTCCGGACGACTACCAGCTGCCGCAGTGCAACTAGCTGCCTAGTCGGCCTGAAGCGGGCAGGCCTCTCCCTGGCCTGCCCGCCATTACCCCCGTGAGCAAGCACATGACCTCAACACCGCTGCTATCCGTGCGCGGCCTGCGCAAGAGCTTCGCCAATCTCGACATTCTCAAGGGCATAGACTTCGATGTAGCCGCCGGCGAGAAGATCGCGCTGATCGGACCTTCGGGGTCTGGCAAGTCGACCTGCCTGCGCTGCGTGAATTATCTCGAGCAGCCGACGGCGGGCGAGATATTCCTGGACGGGACAAGGGTAGGTGTTTCGACCGCACCGACCGCCAGGGCCATGAGCAATCGCCAGCTGGCGCCGCAACGGGCGCAGATGGGGATGGTGTTCCAGAGCTTCAACTTGTGGCCGCATCTCCCCGTGCGCGAAAACGTAGCCATTGCTGCCCGCATGGTACAGGGCCTGTCCCGCGCGGAAGCTGACGCGCTGGCCGAAGCCATGCTGGCTAAGGTTCACATGGAGCACAAATGCGACGCCAAGCCCGAGCAACTGTCGGGAGGTCAGCAGCAGCGCGTGGCTATCGCCCGTGCCCTAGCACAGCGTCCCAAGCTGATGCTGTTCGACGAGCCCACGTCAGCGCTCGATCCCGAGCTGGTGGCGGAAGTGCTCAGTGTCATCCACGAGCTGGCGGACGAAGGTCGCACCATGCTCCTCGTCACCCATGAGATTGCATTTGCCCGCGAAGTTGCCGATCGCATCTTCTTTCTTGATGGCGGTGTGATTTCCGAACAGGGCCCCGCACGCGACATCCTCGCAAATCCCAATACCGATCGCCTGCGCAGCTTCCTGCGCCAGCTTGCCCACTGACGGAGGGTCGAGTGGATATCTTCTGGACCATCCTCATAGGCCTGCTGACTAGCGCGGGGATCACCGTGATCGTTACGATCTCGGCCCTCTTCGTGGCTGTGATCCTCGGCCTCGCGCTGGCCTTGCTGCGGGAATTTTCCGGCAAGGCCTGGATCAGGGTGGCAGTGGACGCCTATTGCGAGTTGTTCCGCAATATCCCAGCCCTGACTCACCTCTTCATCATCTATTTCGGGCTCGCCTCACTGGGTCTGCGCATCGCCAGCGTTCCGGCGGCGATCCTGGGACTGGGGCTCATTGGCGCGGCGATCACTTGCGACATCTACCGCGGCGGCTATGCCTCGCTAAAGCGCGGACAGACCGAAGCGGCCCTCGCCGTCGGCCTCACGCCCTGGCAGACCATCATGTTGATTCTCACGCCACAAGCCTTGCGGGTCTCACTGCCGCCGCTGGGCAACTATGCCCTTCAACTGATGAAGGATACCTCGATCGTCTCGGCGATCGCAGCGCCGGAAATCATGTTCCAGGCCCGCTCCATGGTTACGTCCTCGTTCCAGACCACGCTGATCTATGCCACGGCGGCAGTCATCTACCTGGTTCTGAGCTTCCCGCTGGCTGTTCTCGTGCGGCGGCTGGAAACCCATTTTGGACAGGGGCGAGCATGATTGAGTTCCTCCTATCCTTTGTAAGCTATTGGTCTGAATGGGCCCCGCGTCTGCTCAAGGCGCTCGTCAACACTGCCCTGATTTCGGCGCTGGGTTTCATCGTTGCATCGGTCCTGGGCGTGCTCCTGGCCTTGTGTCTGGTGGCAAAGTCGACACCCTTGCGCCGGCTGGCGTCGGTCTATGTCGCCGTCTTCCGCGGCATTCCCCTGCTGGTCGTGCTGTTCCTGATCTATTTTGGCCTTCCGGGCGTCGGCATTGTCTTCAATGCCCTGACCTCGGCCGTAATCGGACTAGGTCTATGCTTTGCGGCGCAGATGGCCGAGGTGGTGCGCGCCGGCTTTCTTGCCATCCCGAAAGGGCAGTTCGAAGCTGCGGTCGCAGTCGGGTTCACGCCGAGTCAGTCGTTCCGGCTGATCATTCTGCCGCAGGTGCTGCGGGTCAGCGCCGCGCCGATTATCGTGACCTTCGTCGCGCTGCTCAAGGACAGCTCCCTGGCCTCGCTCATCACCGTCAAGGAACTGGTGCTCGAAGGGCGAGCCATTGCGACCGAGTATTTCATGCCGCTGCAAACCTTCATCTGGGTTGGCGTGCTCTACTTCGTCCTGGCCTTCCCACTCTCCCTGGCTGCGCGAGCCATGGCTCGACGCGCCACCGCAAATCTCAGGTAAGGCAATGTCCACAAACGTTCCCATCCCGTCCGCCGTCGTGCGGGACGATCGGTCCATGTCCCGCCCATTGGTCCTGATGACCCCCGATCTCGACGTCTCGGCGCTCAACCCGACCGAGGCCGAGTACATCGTTCGCGTCAACTACGCCGATGCCATAGCCGAGGCCGGCGGCATGCCGATGATCTTGCCATACCGCACCGAAAACATCGGCGCGGCGCTGGAGTTATGCGATGGCGTCGTGATCACCGGCTCGCGACCCGGTGTCCGGGTCGAAGCCGACCGCGAAGCATTCGAGTCTGCCTTGATCGCTGCGGCAATCGGGGGGGGCGTTCCGCTACTGGGTATCTGCCACGGCATGCAATTGATCGGCCAGCATCTTGGTGGACGTGTCGTTGCAGGTCCAGATGGAGACGGTCCGTCACGGCACATTCCCCAAATCGTGCCCGATCGGACCGTCCATGGCATAAACCTTGCCCCTGATTTGGGGTTGAGCGAGCTGACAGGCCAAGACACTGCCGAGGTGAACAGCCTTCATCGCCATGTGCTTGTGGGGCCTGGGCAATTTCGCATAGCCGCGCGCGCCGATGATGGTGTGATCGAGGCCATCGAAGGTGAGGCCACAGCGTTCTGCCTGGGTGTGCAATGGCATCCCGAGTACCGACTGACTGAGCTTGACCGGGCCATCTTGGCAACGTTCGTTTCCCAATGCGCCGTTCGCGCAACCACAAGGCACAGTCATGTCGGTGCTTGATCGCCTGGAGCAACTTGGTCTCAGCCTACCCGAAGCCTCCGCCCCGCCGGGCGCCTTTGTTGGGGCAATCTGCTGGGGCAGGACAGTCACCGTGTCTGGCCAGGTTCCGTTGGTGCGCGGTCGGGTGGTCGCCACAGGCCGCCTCGGCGCAGATGTTTCGCTTGAGCTGGGTTGCACCTGCGCGCGGCTCGCTCTGCTCAATTGCCTGGCACAACTTGCGATCGTCGCAGGTTCGCTCGACAACGTCGCCGGCTTCGTTCTGCTCGCCGGCTATGTGGCTGCCGTGGCGGAGTTCTCGCAGCACGGCAAGGTGGTTGATGGCGCATCCGAATTGCTGCGCGAGCTCTTCCCGATCGCTGGCATCATGCGCGCCTGGCAGTGGGCGTCGCTTCCCTGCCGCGCGGCGTGCCTGTGGAGATCGAGCTGACCGCAATGCTGAAGGACGAGCACTGACATGGCGAGCCTTGCGGTTGTTGGTGCCGGGGTCGTCGGAGTGTGCACGGCCTACGAGTTGGCGCGTGCCGGCCATCAGGTAATACTCGTTGACCGGAACACCGGCCCAGCTCAGGGCACGAGCGCGCGCAATGGCGCCCAGCTGAGCTATGCCTATAGTGATGCGCTCGCGTCGCCCTCCCTGCTGTCGCACTTCCCGGACATCCTGCTTGGCCGCGACCCGGCGTATCGCGTCCGTTTGCAGGCCGACCCGGAATTTCTGCTTTGGGGTCTGCGCTTCCTGCTCAATGCCGGCCAGGGCCGCTTTCTCGACAATACGCGCTACTTGCTCGGCTTGGCCGCCGCATCTCAGTCGACCCTCACCGAGCTTCTGGGACGCCACCAGCTGCAGTTCGACTACGCCGTCGCCGGAAAGATGATCCTCTATGCAACGCCCGAGGCCTTCGCTGGTTCTCGACCGGGCTGCGAACTCAAAGCCGGCCTGGGATACCCGCTGGAGCGGCTGAACCGGGACGAGGCCACGGCCATCGAACCGGCCCTAACCGCCTATCGCGACCCAATCGCCGGGGTGGTCTACAGCCCACAAGACGCTGTCGGCCAACCGCATCTCTTCTGTGAGCACCTGATTTCGGTGATGCAAAGGCAATACGAGCTCAACCTTCTACTGGGCCAAAGCGTAGAGCGGATCGAGGCAAAGCCCGGGCGTGATGTTCGGATGAGACTGTCTACAGGCGAGACGCTGGTTGCTGATGCGGCAGTGCTCTGCACTGGCCAGACCGCGGGGCTGGCAAAGGGCCTCGTTGCCCCCGGCACCAGTTGGCCTGTGCAGGGATACTCCATGACGGTACCTGCACTGGGCGATGCCATGCAGGTGTCGATCACTGACGTCAAACGCAAGACCGTGTTCGCGCGTATCGGCAATCACATCCGGATTGCGGGCATTGCTGATATCGGCAGTCGGAACTGGACTTTTGAGGCCGAGCGGCTGGAGTCCCTGCGCCAATCAGCCTACGAGGCGTTCGGCGGCTGCTACGACGTGGGCCCCGATGCACCGCTTGAGCCCTGGACAGGCGCCCGGCCCATGACTCCGTCGTCCCGGCCGATCATCCGACGGGACAGCCGCACAGGCTTATACCTCAATCTTGCACACGGAGCCTTGGGGTGGACGCTGGCGCTGGGGTCCGCTGCCAAGGTTACCGAATTGATCGCTGACGGCATCAGGTAGTTCAATGTAGGGAATATCGACTGAGTGGGCTGATCGAGGACCAGCTCATGGCCACCTACAATCCAATGGCCGCTTATGGAACGTCATGTTTCGTCGGCGAATGACCGAAAAGGGGTCGATAGCTGCCGGACAGGAACGCGCCCCATTCCAGCCGTTTGAATGGACATTTCGATTTCCCGAAAGCGGTCGGTTTGGTTGGCCTCTCTCCCGCATCAAAACGGCTGGGAACCCTACACATTTACGGCTTTCCGCTGTCTTGCGCCAAGATGGGCCGGCCCCGTCGTGGTTGTCATCGAGATCGCCTTCGCTATGGTGGGGAGTGATGAGAGCTGTTTACTGCACGCGCTACGGCCCGCCCGATGTCCTTGAGCTTCGGGACGTGCCCAAGCCAGAACCAAAGCCGGGCCAGGTGCTAGTTCGGGTCCACGCTGCGGGCATAACGCTGGGCGACTGCGAGGTCCGCGCCTTCAAGATGGTCAGCTGGGTCTGGGTACCGGCACGTCTGGCGATCGGCATCACCCGGCCGCGGCAGCCGGTGCTCGGCATGGAGGTGGCAGGTGTTGTCGAGGCGCTTGGCGAAGGCGTCACGCGCTTCAAGGTGGGGGACCGGGTTTTCGGTCCAACAGGGTTCGGTATGGGGGCTTATGCCGAGTATGCGACCATACCGGAGGCTGGCAGCCTGACCACCATTCCGCCGACGCTGAGCTATGCCGAAGCAGCGGGAATTCCGACCGGCGGTCTCAACGGCCTGCACTTCGTCCGCAAGTGCGATCCGCAGCCGGGCGAGAAGGTCTTGATCAACGGCGCTGGCGGCTCGATCGGCATGTTCGCAACGCAACTCTCCAAGGGGGCGGGCGCTGAGGTGACCGCGGTCGACAGGGTGAGCAAGCATCAGATGCTCAGCGACCTCGGCGCCGACAAGGTCATTGACTACGAGTCGACCGACTTCTGGCGCACCGGCGAATGCTATGACGCGATCATAGACGTTGTCGGGCTCAGCCCATTTGGACCAAGTGTCACCGCACTCAATGATGGAGGACGCTACTTCTTGGGCAATCCGCACACGCGCCAGATGCTGAGGGGGCTGGTCGAGAACCGTCGCGGACGCGTGAAAGTGCTGTTTCAGCTCGCAGGCGAACCGGTCGAGGACCTCGACTCCCTCAAACAACAGATAGCAGACCGCAGGCTCAAGGTTGTTGTCGACAAGGCTTTTCCACTCGAAGACGCGATCGATGCGCATCGCTATGTCGAAAGCGGCGCCAAGACCGGCATCGTGGTGCTCGACGTCAGCGGCGAGGCTTCTTCGCGGGGGTAGAAGTCGCCGCCGGAACTGCCAACTCGTCGGCAAGAAAGTCAAACACGAAACGCACGCGCCGCGAGGTGTTGAGTTCGCGGTGCGTCGTCAGCCAGGTCGGAAAGACGAGCGGCTTGGCAACCCCGTCCAGCACCCGTTCGACCCCACGTTCCGCGTCTCCCAGCCGATCAGGAATGACGGACAGGCCGACCCCGAGCTTCACCAGCTCCCAGTGCATCGCCGTACTCGGGCTGATCACCTTCAGGTTGGTCCGGCTCACGGACAGGCCGACCATCTCATTGAGGCTGTGAACAAATGTATCCGGCGGTTCGTAGCCGATGAAGTCGGCGCCGTTGACCTTCTCCAGCGTTACCGGACGGCCCAGCCTGTCTAAGTAGTCACTAGAGGCGAAGAGCCGGGCGGTACTTTCGCGAATCTTCTTCGCAATCAGTTCGGGCTCGGTCGGACGGAAGCTGCGGATGGCGATGTCAGCCTCGCGCCGCCGCAGGTCGGCCGCGACATTGGAACCGAGGACCTCGATGTTGATGCCGGGAGCTTCACGACGAAGCTTGGCGATAATCGGCGGCAGCAGGGTCAGCGCCTCGATCTCGCTGGCGGTGATGCGAATGCTTCCCTCAACCGACTGCGTCTGCCCCGAAGCGGTCAGCGACACGCCGGTCGCTGCTTCGCCCATCCTGCGGACCTGATCGAGCAGTTCCAGCCCCGATGGCGTCAGGACCAGCCCCCGTCCGGCCCGTTCGAAGAGCACCACCCCGAGCTCTTCCTCCAATGCGTCGACCTGGCGGCCGAGCGTCGGCTGGGTCATGCCGAGCGCCCGCGCCGCGGCAGAGAGCGAGCCTTCCTCGGCCGTGACGAGGAATGCGCGCGCCCTGTTCCAGTCGAACTTTACTGACCGCCAATCCATACGGATACGCATACCAAAAGAAAGAATTCAGTCAATTTCTAATGGGAACAGAGACGCCTAGAACTCCCTCATCCAAACAGCAACGACGTGGATCGAGGGAATTACAATGAAAGCTGCAGTGAACAAGGACTACGGACCGGCAGAGAAGGTGGTGCACATCGCCGAGGTAGCGCGCCCTGAAATCAATGACGAAGAGGTCCTCGTCAAAGTTTACGCCACGTCGGTCTCGACCGGCGCTTGGCGCATGGTCGAAATGAATGCCGGCGGCGTGCTACAGATTCCGGCGCGGATGATCTTCGGCCTTTTCCGCCCACGCAATCCGATCCAGGGCGGTAGCTTTTCGGGCCGTGTCGTGGCGGTCGGCGCTTCGGTCACACGCTTCAAGATGGGCGACGAGGTCTTCGGCGTTGTTGGGGCCGGCGCACACGCCGAGTACATCGCCATTGCCGAGGACAAAACCATCGTCAAGAAACCGGAGACCCTTGGCTATGGCGAAGCTGCGGCGCTGCCCTTCGGTGGCCTCTCGGCCCTGGTCTTCCTGCGCGATTTCGCCAAGGTTCAGTCCGGCCAAAAAGGTGCTGGTCACAGGCGCATCGGGCGGGGTTGGCGTGTTCGGCGTACAAATTGCCAAGCACCTCGGTGCGGAGGTTACCGCGCTCACTAGCACCGACAATGTGGAGTTGGTCAGGTCGCTGGGGGCTGACCACATCATCGATTACAAGCGAGTCGACTTCACACGCGGCAAAGAAACCTACGACGTCATCTTTGATACCGCGGGGGTATCGAGCTTCCGCGAGGCCGCGCGCGTCCTGTCACCTGGTGGACTTTTCGTGCCGCTTGAGTTTGGTGTTCCGGACATCCTTCGCTCGATGCGTACCGACCGGCAGGGCCGCAGGATCGTAATCGGCGTCAACGGCGACAGCGCCGCGGACCTGGCCGTCCTCGCTGACCTCGTCGAGAGCGGCGTCGTCCGCTCGGTGATCGACAGCATCGAGCCGCTGACTGGCATTGCCGACGCGTATCGGCGGGTTTCCGAGCGGCACAAGGTGGGCGCGGTCGTGGTCAACGTCGCCATGCCCCTCCCGGTACGCGCTGCCGCCTAGCGCCTCCGTTCCAATCTCACGCGAAGGCGCTCGCGCCTTTGCCCACCGGCATCCCACCGGCCGCTGGTTGCGGCCGGCGACCGTCACCGCCTTGCCAAATCGGAGAGTTCCATGACCAACACTGCCAATGAAACGACGCGCTTTAACTGGGCCCGTGCGGCCGGTCTCGCCTATCTTGGCGTGGCCATCCTCGCCGGCTTCGCCGAATTCTCCGTGAGGACCGGCATGGTCGTACAGGGCGACGCGGCGGCCACGATGTCGGCAATTACGGCCGACCAGACCACCTACGCGCTGGCAGGTATCGCCGATCTTTTCGTGCTGCTGCTCGACGCCTTCCTCGGTCTCGCCTTCTGGGTGCTCCTGAAGCAGGTCGACAAGAACCTCGCGCTGCTCGCACTCTTTCTAAACCTGTTGCGACTGCCGTGGATGGGCGCCAACGTCGTCTATCACTTCGGCGTGCTGCTCCTCGTCAACGGTGCGCTGCCGTCCTTCCCGCCGGAGCAGGTGCAGGACCTCATCCAGTTCCTGCTCAACCTGCATGCCTACGGCTACACCGCGAACGGCATCTTCTTTGGCGCATGGTGCTTCACCATCGGTCTGCTGTTCTACCGCTCAGGCTTCGTGCCGAAGCTGCTCGGTATCGTGATGATGCTGGCGCTCGCCGGCTACTGGACCGACCTGTTCGTGGTCTTCCTCGCCCCTGAGCTCGAGCCGATGGTCTCGCCGCTGGCCGTGATCCCTGCAGCGCTCGCGGAGATCGCCACGTGCCTGTGGCTAACGATCATGGGCGGGCGGGTGCACCGGAGGTTCATTTCGGTGCACGCCCGCGCGGCCGTCGCCTAGGTGCAGTCTTAGCCGCGCAGCAGCGGACGGATACCCGGTCTTGCCCCGGGCGTTCTCGCCCCACAAACAAGGAGCCAAGAGATGGACGTTTTCTGGATCTTCTCGGGCATTGGCGTCATGGTTTTCGGCTCGCTCGCCGGAGTTGCCCTGCTCGTCATTGCCCTCCGCTCAGCGAAATGACCTGCCTCCCGGCTCACGGTGTAGGAAGGTCATTGAAGACACGTGCCTGGAGCGAGCTCAAGGATGCAGTGCTGGGCCAGAAAAACTGGCCTCGTTAGCTGTCATGGCCCATCTCCGATAAGCGAAGAGGTGGGCGGGATGGGCGGCTTCCGGCCCCAATAAGCCGTTGGACCGGCCGCGTGCTCTATGGCTGCTTCCCGTAATGCAGCCCCCAAAGGCGGACAGTCCGCAATCGGCCCCCTACCCTGCCGTTCCGCTTCGCGCCCCAGTTCGGTCATTTGCCAATTTCAGTCGATCGCTAAAAGCTGACATTCCAATATCCTTGCAAAGGTAGCGTTCGAGATGTCTCCCAGAATTGAGTTTGCCTGTTGGCGTGTTAGTTTGTCGCTACAATCAGGGAAGTTGATGTCCACAGCAGCGCCCAAGCCATCGGATGTGCCACGTTTCGAGCGCATCGTAACCCGCGAAGATGAGAGTTTCCTCTGGCGGCGGGACGATTACCCGTGGGAGCGCAATGTCTGGAACTACCATCCGGAAGTCGAGATCCATCTCATCAACAATGCCAGCGGCATTGCCTTCGTCGGGGACTATATTGGTGAATTCGGACCGGGCCACCTGACCATCGTGGGCGGCGGCCTGCCACATGACTGGGTCACCACGCTCAATCCCGGCCAGCGGATCGAGGGCGTGACACTATCCTGCAGTTCGATGCCGACCGGATCATGCGCTTTCGTGATCAGATTCCCGAGCTCGCCGAGCTCGATGGTTTCATGCAGCGCATCCAGCGCGGCGTTGCGTTCACCGGCGCCACGGCACGCAACGGCGCGGCTCTGCTCGGGCGGATCGGCGACCTGACGGGCCTGCAACGGCTCGTAACCGGCGCTTCAAAGAACGCTATGGCATGACGCCGCGCGATTACAAGAACCGCTCAGAGGAGCGTCGCCGGCTCGAAGGCGCGCGCCAGACCGAACTGGCCGTGCGGCACTAGCGCCGCACGGCCTGCCGATCAGGGATAGATCTTGTGGACGATGGCCTCGGTCACTGCTTGGGCCGGCGCGCTATCCACCCGCAGGGACAGCTCTGACGCAACGTCGAACAGGTGAAGGTGATCGCTGGAAAGCTGGAAGCGGATCATGTCGCCTTCCGCGACGCGCTGCTTGGAGGGCACCAAAGCCGTTATCGGCTGACCCTGGAAGTTCATCGACACCAGCGTGTCGTGCCCATGATATTCCACAAGGCCCGCCGCTGCGCCGAACTGATCGCGGCCATCCTTTTCACCTCGGACAAGCGTCACGTCACCGGGCCGCACTCCCAGGACAACTTCCTGCTTGTCGGTCACGGTGAAGCGACCTGCATCGAGCGGCACCTCTGCGCTGCCAACCAGGACAACAGCCGATTGACCCGATACCCGAACTGTCCCCTTGAGGAAGTTCATGTTGGGCGTGCCGATGAAGCCGGCCACAAACAGGGTATGGGGGTTCTCGTAGATTTCCTGCGGCGTACCCACCTGCTCGATATTGCCGGCCCGCATGTGCACGATCCGATCGGCCAGCGTCCGGCCACTGCGTGTGACTGCGACGAAATTGCGCCGCCAAAACGGCGCTGTCAACGCGTCAGAAACAGATGGCGGCGAGGCGGGAATCCAAAGAAGCATGATTGGCCTCGGCACGGGGGCCGTTCGGAGAACAAGACCGGCATGAACGACTCTCGACAATCACGGCGAACAGCCTAAGCTCCTGCCTCGAAGGGTTTTTTGGGCCTGGCGCCCCAGCGAAGCCGGGGTCGGGGCGGCCCCGATCACCCTGTTCGCCCGGAGTAACCATGAGCCTGGAAGCCATCTTCGATCATGCCTTTGTCCCCTTGGCCGATGCCGTCGCTACCGGGCGTATCCCCGGTGGGGTGCTCGGCATTGTCGATGCCTCGGGGCAGCGGATCACCCGTGCCACGGGCCTGGCACAACGCATCCCGATTGAGCGCAAGATGACGGAGACGACCTGGTTCGACCTCGCCTCGCTCACCAAGGTCCTGTTCACTACCCCTCGCATCCTGGCGCTGGCCGGGCAGGGGGCTATCGATCTCGACGCGCCCATCACCAGCGCCATCCCCGACTTCGCCCAGCAGAATCTGGAGAGTTGGCAACGCAAGGTCACGTTCCGGCAATGCCTCGGGCACCAGACGGCGTTTCCAGGCATCTTTCCGCTCTATACCTATGGCTCCGACCCCAACCTGCTGCGCCACTTCGTGCTGCAGCGCGACTGGAGCGCCGGGCCGGCCGTCTATTCCGATATCAATTTCATTCTCCTCGGCATCGCCATCGAGCGCCTGGCCGGTCGCCCCATGCGCCAGATCGATCCCGGGTCCGGCTTTGCCTGGTCCGCAGACCCAGAAGGGGCCGCCGCAACCGAAGACGACCCCTGGCGTGGCCGCATGCTGGTTGGCGAGGTGCATGACGAGAACTGCGCGGCGCTTGCCGGTGCCGGCCATGCCGGCCTCTTCGGCCAGATCGCCTCCGTGCTCGATTTTGCCCATGGCGCGCTCAATGGCACCACGGTCTCCCCCGCGGCGGCAGCGCTGATGCGGGCGCCGCTTTCGGCCCGGCGCACCCATGGCTGGGAGCGGCCTCACGAGGGTTGGTCCGGCGGCGGCTACTGCACGCCCGAAACAATCGGCCATACCGGCTTTACCGGCACCGGCCTGTGGATCGACTTTGCCCGGGGCAGGGCCTGGACGCTGCTGACCAATCGCGTGCATCCCACCCGCCATTTCGATAGCGGTATCTTCGCGCTGCGCCGCGCAGTGGGCGACCGCGTCAACCAGGGCTGAGCAGCGCGCCCGCTGCAAAGGCGGACGCGCGGGATGGAAGAGATTGCTCTGGCCTGCTAGCCGGCGATGCGCTGCTGCTGCCCGGCCGCCCGCCGCAGGAAGCCGTCGGCCTGCTTGAGCGCGCTCTCGCCCTGAGCGGCATCCATGCCGGTCAGGGCCATCAGAATGGCCAGTTTCACATTGTTGCGGCTCTCGGTGAGATAGCTCTCCGCCGCCTCGGGCGAGCAGCCGGCGACATCCACCAGGATGCGGGTGGCCCGCGCCGCCAGCTTCTCGTTGCTGACCGACAGGTCGACCATCAGGTTCTCATAGGTCTTGCCGATACGGATCATGCTGGCCGTGGTCAGCATGTTGAGCACCAGCTTCTGCGCCGTGCCCGATTTGAGGCGCGTCGATCCGGTCAGCGCCTCGGGCCCCACCACCGGCGAGATGGCGATATCGGCCAGCCGGGCGATCGCCGAATCCGGATTGCAGGACAGGGCGACCGTCGTGGCCCCCACTCCATTGGCATATTCGAGGCCGCCGATCACATAGGGAGTGCGGCCGCTGACGGCGATGCCGACCACCACGTCGCCCGGCGTGACGCCGACCTTTTCCAGGTCGCGGCGGCCTTCGTCGCTGTCGTCCTCGGCGCCTTCCACCGGGTGGCGCAGGGCGCGGTCGCCGCCGGCAATCAGGCCGATCACCATGCCATCGGGCACGCCGAAGGTCGGCGGGCATTCCGAAGCATCGAGCACGCCCAGCCGGCCGCTGGTGCCGGCTCCCATATAGATCAGCCGTCCGCCGGCCTTGAACGCCTCGACCACATGGTCCACCGCGATGGTGATCTGTGGCAGCACGAGCCTGACTGCCTCGGCAACCCTGGCGTCCTGGGCATTCATGGCGGCCAGGATATCCTGCGTCGACATCAGGTCGATCTGCATGGTCTCGGGGTTGCGCGCCTCGGAAACCAGGTTGCCCAGTTCGGCGATCAGGGTGCTTCTTGCCATTGTGCCTTCACTCGAATTTGGCGGGAATGCTAGGAGCGAATATTCCAGGTGTCAACGAAATCAGGAATATAGTATTCCAATACCAGTGCCGTTTGGGGTGAAACTGCCGGGCAGACGACGATGCGTGTTGCGTTGCATTTTATCCGGTGATCGGCACAAGTCCGTTGAGGCCACGTCTGGGAAACAAGCATGTCCATTTTGAAGATTCTCGGTGCGCAGCTGGAATCCATGACACAGGCGGACCGGCAGATCGCCCAGTTCATCATCGACCATCCCGAGCGCATGCTGACCCTGTCTTCGGCCGCCCTGGCCAGCGCCACGGGGCGCAGCCAGTCCAGCGTCGTCAAATTCAGCCAGAAGCTGGGCTATGCCGGCTATCAGCAGCTCAAGCTGGCGGTGAACAAGGCCAAGGCGCTCGAGGGCCAGTCGCCCGGCGGCGTCATCCACGGCACCATCGACGCCAGCGACAGCTATATGACGATCCTGCAGAAGCTGATCGGCAGCAAGCTGCTGTCGATGCGGGAAACCTCCTCCGCCAATAGCGAGGCAAATATCGAGGCAGCGCTCGATGCGCTGGTCAATGCCCGCAAGATCCAGCTTGCCGGCGTTGGTGCCTCCTCGCTCGTGGCCAAGGATTTCTCGTTCAAGCTGCTCAAACTGGGCCGCACCGTACTGCTCGACAGCGACAGCCACATCCAGATCTCCAATGCCTCTGCGCTCAACGATGCCGATGTGCTGATGGCGCTGTCCCATTCCGGCCGCAGCATGGAAACGTTGCGCATTGCCGAACTCGCCAAGCAGCGCGGCGCTACGCTGATCTCCATTACCGGCCTGCAGCCCAATCCGCTGCTCGACCTTGCCGATATCAGCCTGTTCACTGTGGCCGACGAGGAGCGCGTCCGTTCCTCGGCTATCACCTCGCGCGACGCGCAGCTCATGCTGATGGACATGCTGTTCATCCTGCTGCTTCGCCGCCAGTCCGACGCCTACGAATATATCCACCGCAGCGAAACCGCCGTGACCGTGCTCAAGGCCTGAGGCCCGTTCCGGTCGCCGGGAGATTCGGCGTCACCCGTCAGGGAGTAATTTTATATTCTTGACAGGGCAAAAATTCGGAATTTACTATTCCGATGTTGGCCGATCCTGAACGCGGGACATCCCGCTCCGGATATTGCAGCACCATTGGAGAAGCATCTTGGCTCAACTATCGCTCCGCGGCATCAGGAAGCGGTTCCGGGACACCGCGGTGCTGCATGGCATCGACCTCGAAATCGGGGATCGCGAATTCGTCGTCTTCGTCGGCCCCTCCGGCTGCGGCAAGTCGACCCTGCTGCGCCTGATCGCCGGGCTCGACCCCATCTCGGAAGGCGAGTTCGTGCTCAATGGCCAGCGCATGAACGATGTGCCGCCCTCGCGCCGCGGCATTGCCATGGTGTTCCAGTCCTACGCGCTCTACCCGCATATGGATGTCTACGAGAACATGGCCTTCGGCGCCCGCCTGATGGGCCTCGACAAGGCCGAGGTCGAAAGCCGCATTGCCGAGGCTGCCCGCATGCTGCGCCTCGAGCCGCTGCTGCAGCGCAAGCCGCGCGAACTGTCCGGCGGGCAGCGCCAGCGCGTCGCCATCGGCCGCGCTCTGGTGCGCAAGCCGCAGGTCTTCCTGCTCGATGAGCCGCTGTCCAATCTCGATGCCGCCTTGCGCTCGGACGTGCGCCTCGAAATCGCCCGCCTCCATCACGAGATCGGCGGCACCATGATCTACGTCACCCACGACCAGGTCGAGGCCATGACGCTCGCCGACAAGATCGTGGTGATGAATGCCGGCCGCATCGAGCAGGTCGGTTCGCCCCGCCAGCTCTATGAGCAGCCGGCAAACCTGTTCGTCGCCACCTTCATCGGCTCGCCGCGCATGACCATTATCGATGTTGTCCGCGAGGGCGACCGGCTGGCCATGGCCGAAGGCGGCTCCATCGCCGTGACCACCGCGCCCAGCGCCGATACGCTCAAGCTCGGCCTGCGCTCCGACGCCGTGCGCCTGGAGCCGGGCACCACGGGCGACGGTTTTGCCGGCCAGGTGATCTATACCGAATATCTGGGCGACAACGCCTATGTCTATGTGCGCCTGGCCGATGGCACGCTGCTGGCCGCCCGCACCGCCCCCAATGACAGCTTTCCGCCCGATGCCCCGGTGACCGTCAAGGTCGAGCCCGGCGCCGGGCACTATTTTTCCGCCGAGGATGGCCGGCGGCTGGCGCCATGAGGCGCCGGGGACAGGTCCATGCCAGAACGAAATCAAGGAGGGAATTCATGAACAACAGACTTATCCGCATCGGCACGGCCCTGGCGGCCGTGCTCATCGCCGCCCCCGCTTTGGCCCAGGACCTGACCTTCTGGAGCTGGCGCCAGGAAGACCGCGCCGCCTATGAGCAGTTCATCGATACCTTCGAGGCCGCCAATCCCGGTATCACGGTCAAGTTCGAGACCTTCGAAGCCGCCAACTACAACACCATTCTCGCCACCGCCCTGGCCGGCGGCACCGGCCCCGATCTGATGATGGTGCGCGCCTATGGCGGGCTCGAGAATGTCGCCTCTGCCGGCTATCTCGAGCCGCTCACCACGGAAACCGTGCCGGCCCTGGCCGAGTTCTCCGCGGCCTCCCTCGCCGCCGAAAGCGGGCGGGCCGATGGCACCCTCTATGCCGTGCCCTTCGCCAGCCAGACCCAGTTGGTGATCTACAACAGGGCCCTGTTCGACGCCAACGGCATTGCCGAGCCGCAGACCTGGGAAGAACTCGTCGCGGCCAGCCAGAAGCTCAAGGATGCCGGCGTCATCCCCTTCGCCAATGGCACCGCCACTGCCTGGCAGAACGAGACCGTCACCTTTGGCCTGGGCTCCTCGCTCATGGGCAAGGATTTCTACGACGAACTGATGGCCGGCACGACCGACTTCACCGACGCGCGCTTTACCGGTGCCCTGGCTGCCGTCGCCGAAGTGGCGGCCCAGTATTTCCCCGATGGCTTTATCGGCCTCGACTATCCCTCGGCCCAGCAGCTGTTCTCGTCAGGCATGGCCGGCATGTTCATCGGCGGCTCCTATGAGCTGGCGACCTTCAAGACGCAGAATCCCGATATCGAACTGGGCGTCTTCGCCGCGCCCGGCAAGACCGCCGAGGATGCAAAGCTGGTCGGCCTCTATTTCGACGGCGGCTACGCGGCCAATGCTGCCGGCGCCAACAAGGAAGCCTCGCTCAAGTTCCTGAACTACCTCGCCAGCAAGGAATTCGGCCAGGCCTTTGCCGATACCCTGAGCAATATCTCGACCGTGCCGGGCGTCACCTTCGACAATCCGCTGCTGGCCGAGGTCAATGAGCTCAACCAGTCCTCGATCCCCTACCTGATGCTGGCGCATTTCCGCTATGGCGAGCCCTCCGGCTCGGTGCTGATCCAGGGTGAAATGCAGAAGCTGTTCTCCGGCCAGACCACGCCCGAAGCCATCGGCACCACGCTGACCGAGGGCCTTGCCGCCTGGTACGAGCCGTTCAAGAAATAGTCCTCCCGACGCCGCCCTTCCCCCACGGGGGGAGGGCATAATCTGCCGCCACGAGAGCGAAACAACCCGACATGCCTCACCTTCGGATGACCGGCCGCGGCCTGTGGATCACCGCGCTCATCGTGCCGCCACTGGCCTTCGTGGCCCTGTTCATCGTCTATCCGATCATTTCCGCCTTCGCCTATGCCTTCTTCGATTGGCAGGGCCTGCGCCGGGGCGACTTTGTCGGGCTGGAGAATTTCCACACGGTCCTGTTCGTCGAGCCCTATCGCAGCTGGACCATCAACGCCTTCAAGAACAACGTCATCGTCTTCTTCGCACTGATGGTGCTGCAGAACGGGCTGGGTTTCATCCTCGCCTATGCGCTGTGGCGTGGCCTTCCCGGCGCCCGCTTCCATCGCATCGCCGTCTTCCTGCCCGTGGTTCTGTCCACCATCATCGTCGCCTACCTGTTCAAGCTGTTCCTGCATCCGCTCTTCGGGGTGGTCAATATCAGCCTGCGGGGCATCGGCATGGGCTGGCTCGCCCAGCCATGGCTCGGTCAGGGCAACACCGCGATCTGGTCGCTTATCGTGGCGCAGGCCTGGCACATGGTGGGCTTCCCCACCCTGGTCTTCCTCGCCGGCATGCAGCGCATTCCCGGCGAAATCCTCGATGCGGTGCGCATGGAAACCGAAAGCGAGTGGGTCAAGATCACAGGCATCGTCTGGCCCCTGGTGGCGCCCAGCGCCACCATCGTCTTCACCCTGCTCTTCGTCGGCGCCTTCAACTGGTTCGAACTGCCCTATATCATGGCCGGGCTCGATGGCTCGCCTTTCGGCTCCACTGACGTGCTCGGCCTCTATTTCTACCGCACCGCCTTCGGCAATGTCTCTTCCGGCCAGCAGGATTTCGGCCTGGGCAGCGCGCTGGCCGTGCTGATCTTCCTCTTTGTCGCCGTCATCGCCAGCGTCATCACCGTGCGGCTGCGAGCCCGGGAAATCCAGCTATGAGCGCCGCCTCCACCACCTATTACGATCGTAGGGGCCTGCTCGGTGCGCTCGGTCGCGATGGCCTGCTGCAGATCATCCTGATCGCCAATACGATCATCATGCTGGCGCCGATCGTCATCATGATCTTTTCGGCCTTCAAGACCACCCCGCAGATATTCCAGTCGCCCTTCGGCATTCCCGATTTCACCCAGGTGGGCAACTTCGTCAAAATCTGGACCCAGACGAATTTCCTGCGCTACCTGCTCAATTCCTTCATCGTCACCGGCGCCTCGATGACGCTGATCCTGACCCTGGGCACCATGGCCGCCTATGCCATCGGCCGCTACCAGTTCACCGGGTCGGGCTTCATTCTCATGTTCTTCCTGGCCGGCCTCACCCTGCCGCTCAAGCTTGCCATCATTCCGCTCTTCATGCTGATGCGGGACCTGTCCATTCTCAACAACCAGCTGTCGCTGATCTTCGTCTATACCGCCATGGGCCTGCCCACGACCGTGTTCATCATGACCGGGTTCATCCGCACCCTGCCCAATGAACTCGAGGATGCCGCGCGCATGGATGGCGCCAGCGAGGCGCGCATCATGTGGTCGATCATGCTGCCGCTGGTTCGCCCCGCCATGGTCATCGCAGGCATCCAGAACGTGGTGCCGATCTGGAACGACTTCTTCTTCCCGCTGGTCTTCATCCAGAATGACGATCTCAAGACCCTGCCGCAGGGCCTGACCACCTTCATGGGCGAATATACCACCGATTGGGGCGTGCTGTTCTCGGGCCTGACGCTCTCGGCCGCGCCGATCATCATCATCTATATCGTGCTGTCGCGGCAGTTCATCGCCGGCATGACCTCGGGCGCGGTCAAGTGACGCTGCTGCCCCGCGGGCTCATCGTCTCCTGCCAGGCGCGCGCCGACAATCCACTGTATGGGCCGCAATTCATGGGCGCTATGGCGCTGGCCGCCCGCGATGGCGGCGCCGTCGCCATCCGCGCCAATGGCCCGGACGATATCAGGGCAGTCAAGGCCGCAGGCCTGCCAGTCATCGGCATTCACAAGCTCTTTTCGGCAGACTACCCGGTTTACATCACACCCAGTTTCGCCGCCGCCGAGGTTATCGTTGCCAATGGCGCCGAGGTGGTGGCGCTCGACTGTACACTCCGCCCGCGCGATGGTGAGCCACCCGATCGGCTGGTGCGGCGGGTGCTTGACCTGGGCGCCGAAGTCTTTGCCGATATCTCGACCGTGGAGGAAGGCCTGGCGGCCGCCGATTTCGGCGCGACCTATGTCGCGACCACCCTCTCGGGCTATACTGCGGCGACGGAACCCAAACCCTCGGAGCCCGATTTCGTGCTGCTCGAAGCTCTCGCATCGCGGCTTGCCACACCCGTCATTGCCGAGGGCCGCTACAATACGCCGGCTCTGGTTCGCCGCGCTTTCGATGCGGGGGCGCATGCGGTCGTCGTCGGCACCATGATCACCAATCCGCGCGAGATCACCCGGCATTTCGTCGCCCAGGGCGTGCCTTCATGGTGACCAGGGTCCACCTGGGCATCGATGTGGGCGGCACGGCCAGCCGCTGGGTCGCCTGCGACGATGCCGGCACCGAATTGACCCGGGGCAAGGCGGCAGGGGCCACCGGACACATATTCAATCCAGCCGAGCGCGATCGCCTCGTCGGTGCCCTGTCGCAGATCGCCCAGGCCCTCGCCAGCGCCGGGCTGGCAGCGGGAAGCCTCACGGCAGGCCTGACCGGCTATGGCTCGGCCGTCGCGCATGACGTCAAAGCCTTGCTAACCCGCCTGTTCGGCCTCGAGGCCGGCGCCATCCTCGTCACCGACGACATCGTCCTGGCCTATATGGCCAACTTCGCTCCCGGCGTGGGCCACCTGGTATCCGCCGGCACAGGCTCTATCGGCCTTCACCTGGGCGCGGGGGACGACGACTACGTGCGGGTCGGTGGTCGCGGCATTCTGATTGACGATGCTGGCTCTGGCAGCTGGATTGCGCTGCAAGCGCTGGACGCCATGTATCGCGCCCTGGACCATTTGGGATCGTTCGACAGTGTCGCCGCGCTGGCGCGGCAGGTCTTCGGCGAGATCGGGGGCGAAAGCTGGCACGATGTCCGCCAGTTCGTCTATGCCGGTGACCGGGGCCGGATCGGTACGCTCGCCGTCGCCGTTGCCCGGGCAGCGGCAGAGGGCGATGCCGTCGCGGCGTCCATCCTTCGGCAGGCCGCCGCTGAACTGGCGCAATTGGCCCAGGCGCTCGTTGCGCGCGTGGGCCATCGCCCGATCGGCTTTGTCGGCGGCGTCTTGAACCTTCACCCGCTTATCGCCAGCGAGATCAGGCACGCACTGCCCGGCCATGAGGTTCGCCTGCTCGATGCAGATGCCTGTCTTGCCGCCGCCCGGCTGCGAACAACCGGCGACGCAGGGTGGCGTCAGGTGCTCGCTAACAGGTCGTCGATCGGCTAGGCCGAGCCTAAGTCAACGGCGCCGCTGAGGAAAACGTGCGCTCAATGGCCGCCTTGAGGTCGTGCGACCAGAACGGCTTACCCAGCCTCTCGAACTTTCCCCGCAGCTCCTCGGGCATTTCCGAATATCCGGTGGCGACAATGACCTTGATATGGGGCCATTCGGCCGTGATGGCGGAAGCCAGCTGTCCGCCATTCATCTGCGGCATCGCATAGTCGGTTATCACCAGGTCGAAGGGGCCGCTGCGCAGCTTTTCCAGCGCCTCCTTGCCGGAACTCGCCTCCACCACGTGATGGCCCAGGTCCTCGGTCATCGTGGCCGTGTTGAGCAGTACCAGCGCATCGTCATCGACCACCAGCACCCGCCTGGGATGAAAGCTGGGCGTGTCGAACTCCTCCGTGGCCGACGTCGGGGCCGCCTCGTCGGCCGCTACCGGCAACCACAGTTCCGCCGTCGTGCCTTCCTTGAGCTTACTCCTCAGCACAAACCGCCCGCCGGTCTGTTCGGCCAGGCCATGGACCATCGATAGTCCCAGGCCCGTACCCTTGCCGACACCCTTGGTGGTGAAGAACGGTTCCGTGGCGCGGGCAAGCGTCGTCTCGTCCATCCCCTCGCCCTCATCCCTGATCGTGAGGACGACATAGTGACCAGGCTGGAGGCTCCCCTCACTCTTGGCGACGACCTTCTCCTCGGCGCCCACGATTATCGAGCCGCCGGCGGGCATGGCGTCGCGCGCATTGACGGCCAGGTTGAGCAATGCCGATTCCAGCTGGGCGCGGTCGGTCAGCGCGGGTGGGAGCGCCGGCGGCATCCGCGTGGTAACCAGCACGCCAGGGCCCAGCGCCCGATCGAAGATGTCTCGCATACTGGCGACCGTCTCGGCCACGTCAACCGGACCGGACTCAAGCTCCTGCCGCCGGGCGAAAGCCAGCATGCGCTGGGTGAGCGCCGCACCGCGCTGCGCACCCTTGACCGCATTGTCGAGAAACGGGCTGATCCTGGGGTCGTGCGGCAGGCGCTGCGAAACGATCTCCAGGCTCCCCAATATAGCCATCAGCAGGTTGTTGAAGTCGTGGGCTATGCCACCCGTGAGCTGTCCGATCGCCTCCATCTTCTGCGATTGGAACAGCGCATTGCGCGCGTGGTCGAGCTGGATCTGCGCCTCGCGGCGTTCGGTAATGTCGCGCGTGACCTTGGCAAATCCCACCAGCTCACCACTGTCATCATAGATGGCGTCGATCACCACATGGGCCCAGAACTGGCTGCCATCCTTGCGCAGCCGCCAGCCCTCGCGTTCGACGCTGCCCTTGGCCCGCGCAATGGCCAGATTCTGCTCCGGTTCGCCGGCCTGGCGCTCGGCCTCGGTATAGAAGCGAGAGAAATGCTGGCCGACGATTTCGGATTCCTCATAGCCCTTGATGCGCCGTGCGCCCGAGTTCCAGCTGGCCACATTGCCATCCTGGTCGAGCATGTAGAGCGCATAGTCGGTGACGCCCTTGACCAGCATGCGGAACTGCTGCTCGCTGACCCGCAGGGCTTCGCCCTGCACCTTCCGCTCCATCAGGTCGTGGCGGATGGGATCGGATAGATCAGACATGCGTAGCCCTCAACTGCCGCACCGACGGCCAAATAGAACGCGCCGCGGGACGAGCGGTTGCATCACTAGGGCCCTGAATGCTCCCAAAAAACTACGCGTCGCGCTCTTCCTCGATGCCGGCCGCAAGCGCGTAGGTTTCCCGCGAACTGAGGTCGGTGTCCCGCACGTCCCCGATCGGCTCCTTGGCGATATCGGGCAGGCGCAAGTAGCCCCATTGGTTGTCCCAGAGGTCGGGTCGGGACAACACCACCACGACTTCTGCCAGGCCATGCAGCGCGCGGGCCGCTTCGGCGGCGGCAAGCGCCTCGACCACGTCGCCATATTCGGCTTCATCCGCGTCGATGTCGCCCTTGGACTCCCACCAGACGGCCGCCTTGCGCGTTCCGTCCTCGGCCAGCTCGACGCCAACAGTCACCGCGTCGGGGGATTGCTGGCCTATGGGTACGAGCCGGTAACTTGCAGACATGGTCATGCCGGAACCTCCTTGGCACCGGTGCAACCACACCGGCGGCCAACTGGTTCCAGCCAAGCGGCCCGATTCCGGCCTAGATGGCCTTCTCGGTTGCCATGTCGAACAGGTGAATATGCTCGGGCGCAATGCTGACCCCGATGACGTCGCCCGCCTTGACCCCCATGCGGCGGGTCTCGACCACGGTCAGTTCCGGCGTCGTATCGGTGGTCACATAGGTCATCGAGCCCGTGGACTCCACCACCGCTACCGGCAGGCGCAGGCTCGCAGCCTCGGCCACCAGCAGATGCTCGGGCCGCAGCCCGACCAGCACCTTGCGTCCCGCATCCACTTTCCGTCCCAGCGGCAGCGACAGGCTGTCGGAGATATCGAGTTGCACGCTCTGCCCGTCGGCCCCGACAGTACCCGGGACGAAATTCATCGCCGGCGAGCCGATGAAGCCGGCCACGAACTTGCTGACCGGCCGATCATAGAGCTCAAGCGGGCTGCCCTGCTGCTCGATCACCCCGTCCCGCATCACCACCACATGATCGGCCATGGTCATGGCCTCGATCTGGTCATGCGTCACATAGACCGAGGTCGCCCCCAGCCGATCATGCAGTGCCCGGATCTCCTTGCGCATATGCACGCGCAGCGCCGCGTCGAGATTGCTCAGCGGCTCGTCGAACAGGAAGGCCTTGGGGTTGCGGATGATCGCGCGGCCCATGGCCACGCGCTGCCGCTGCCCGCCCGACAATTCGCGCGGATAACGCTTGAGCAGCGCCGACAGTCCCGTCGTCGCCGCCACTTCCGCCGCCTTGAGCTTGGCCTCGGCCTTGCTCACGCCATGCAGCCGCAGCGAATAGGTGAGGTTCTCCTCCACCGTCATATGCGGATAGAGCGCATAGCTCTGGAACACCATGGCCACGTCGCGCTTGCGCGGCGGCACCCCGGTCATGGTCTCGCCCGCGATCTTGAGCGACCCGGAGGTAATGGTCTCCAGCCCCGCGATGGACCGCAGCAGGGTGGACTTGCCGCAGCCCGAGGGCCCCACCAGCGCCACGAAGCTGCCCTTCTCGATCGAAAGGCTCACGCCCTTGAGGGCGTGGAACGCCCCGTAATGCTTGTCGATATTGCTCAGCTCGATCTGTGCACTCATTTGAGGGCTCCCGAAGTAAGGCCGGAGACGATGCGGCGCTGCAGAAGGACGAAGAGGGCCAGGATCGGTGTCACATAGATCGCCGAGTAGGCCATGATGGAGTTCCAGTCAGAAGAGTTCGGTCCCAGGAAGCCCGAAAGGCCCACGCTGGCCGGCTGCAGGCTTTTTTCCTGGATGATCGACTTGGAATAGATGAATTCGCCGAACGCACTCATGAAGGTGAGGATGGCGCAAACGAGGATGCCGTTGCGCGCCAGCGGCAGCACGATCGAGAAGAAGGCCCCCACGCGCGAATTGCCGTCAACCAGCGCCGCTTCTTCCAGTTCGCGCGGCACGCTCATGAAGGTCGCCCGCACCAGCACCACGAAGAACGGCATCGCCTTGGCCGCCGCCGCCAGCACCACCGCCGTGCGCGGATAGTTCAGCAGCCCGACCTGGTTGAAGCCGACAAAGAGCGGCGTGATCATCACGGACGCCGGCAGCACCTGCAGCATCAGGATCAGGAACAGGCCGACATCGACCCAGACGCTGCGATAGCGCGCCAGCACATAGGCGCAGCCCGTGCCCAGGATCACCGTGATGGTCGTGACACCTGTGGCGATGACCACCGAGTTCCACAGGAATGTCGACATGGTCCGCCCGAACCACACCTGCGGATAGATGCTCGTATCAGGCGCGATCGGCCAGAAGGTCGGCGGATTGAAGTAGATTTCCGAGGCCGACTTGAGGCTCGTCACATACATCCAGTAAAGCGGAAACAGGTAGAAGGCCGCCAGCGCCAGCGCCAGCAGCAGCCATGGAACGTAGGGCCGGGTCATCCGCGCACCTCATGGCGAGTGGAGCGCACATAGATCACCGAGGCAAACAGCACGAGCAGGAACATCATCACCGAAATTGTTGCGCCCTTGGCGAAGTCGTAAAGCTGGAAACTCATCTGCCATGACCAGTAGCCGGCCACGCTGGATGTATTGGCCGGCCCGCCCTCGGTAATGGCCGGAAACAGGTCGAACTGCTGCAACGTGCCGATCAGCCCCAGCGACAGCACGGCGCCGATCGTGGAGCGCATCATGGGCAGCGTGATCGTCCAGAAGCGCTGGAAGGCATTGGCGCCATCGAGCTCTGCCGCCTCGTAGAGGTCGCGCGGAATGGCGGCCAGGCCCACTGCCAGCAGCAGCATGTTGAACGCCGTGCCCAGCCAGATATTGGCGATGACTACCGCCCAGATCGAATAGTTCGGGTCCGATTTCCAGAACACCGTTTCCTGGATTATCCCGAGCGATTTGAGGATCGTGTTCAGCACGCCGAAATCGCCCGCCAGGATCCAGCTCCAGATCGCGCCCACCACCAGGCCCGGCATCACCCAGGACACCAGAAACAGCCCGCGAATGGTCGCGGCGCCAGGGAATTTCTGCGCGAAGAACAAGGCCAGGCTGAAGCCGATCACGAACTGCCCGGCCATCGAGGCAAACACGAAGATCAGCGTATTCTTGGCCACCAGCCAGAATTCGGGCTGCCGCACCACGTCGACATAGTTGGTGAAACCGGCCCATGGCCGGATCAGCGTGCCCAAGGTGAACATATCCACCTGCTGGAAGCTCATCAGCACATTATAGACCAGCGGCAGGCCCGCCAGCGCCAGCAGGAACAGCAGGGCCGCACCCACCAGGATCAGGTCGAACCCGACGCCGTCGCGCATGCTGTTGAAAATCCGGGACATCTCGCCTCCGCAAAAATCGATATGACCGGCCGGATTGCTCCGACCGGCCCAGTCAGGGAGGAAGTATTAGCCCACAATGCCCGTGATGGTAGCCTGGGCTGCATCGAGCGCATCCTTGGGCGACATCTGGCCGGTCAGTGCTGCCTGGAAGGCATCATAGATCGCTTTGGAGATCTTCTGCCATTCAGGATGCGGACCACGCGGCTGGGCGTATTGCAGCTGTTCCTGGAACACCTTGAGCGCCGCGTCGGTGCGGGCATCGCCGGTTGCCGGCAGCGGAATGTCGCTGCGCGCCGGAATGTTGGAGAATTCCGGGAACAGGCGATCGCTCTGCGATGCGAAATACTCGATGACCTTGAACGCTTCGTCCGGGTGCTGCGAGTTGGCAAAGATGCCCAGGTTGAAGTCGCCCATGGCCGAAGAGCGCGGGCCGCCTTCGGTTTCGGTGGGCAGCAGGGCAACGCCCCAGTCGAACTTGGCATCGGCAGCCATGCGGCCCAGTTCCCACGGGCCGGAAATGGCCATGGCGGCGTTGCCGGCGTTGAACGTGCCGGTCGAGTCCCACTGGCCCTGGCTCAGCACGTCCTGGCTGGCAAGCTTCTCGTCGATCAGGGTTTTCCAGATCTCGAGAGCCTTGACGGCGCCGGGCGTGTTGACTTCCTTGAACGACCCGCCGCCCATCTGCACCCATGGCAGGAACTGGAACGTGCCTTCTTCACCGGCACGCGCCGAGAAGGTGATGCCATAGACATTGTTGGCGGGGTCGTTGAGCTTGCGGGCGTCTTCAAGCAGTTCGTCCCAGGTCGTGGGGGGCTCGGTGATGCCGGCCTTGGCGAACAGGTCCTTGTTGTAGAACAGCGCGATGGTGTTGGTCGCCTTGGGCAGGCCATACAGCTTGCCGTCCCACATCGCCGAAGCCAGCGGGCCTTCATAGTAGACGCTGGTGTCGATCACGTCGGAGTTTGCGACGCGGTCGGTAATGTCGAGCATCGCGCCGCGTGACGAGAACAGCGCGAAATCCGGGTTGTCGAGCGAGATGATGTCAGGCGCCTGGCCCGTGGCGAAGGCCTTGAGAGCCTCGTTCACCAGGTCGTCGAATGCCAGCAGCCTGCTCTCGATAACGACCTCGCTCTGGGAGGCATTGAAGTCCTCCGCGAGCTTCGTGTAGAGCCCGTTATCGCCGTCGATCGACCACATCTTGACGGTGACCTGGGCGGCGGCGGGCAGTGTGAACATCGAAACGCTGGAAAGTGCCAGCGTTGCGAGGAAGGCAAGTCTCTGTAGTCTCATTTTGGTTTCCTCCCAACAGTGCGGACCATCCGCAAACCATCGACCTGCCCTCCCGGCGGGCCGTGGAATTCAATTCATTCGTGCCGCGGGCCTGTGGCCCGCGGAGCTGCCTCAGTTGCGTGCCAGCGACGGATCGCCACCCGCATAGAGTGAGTTGTGATCGACATAGTCGCCGCCACGGGCGCGCTTGAGATAGTTGAGGGCGTGGACCTGGCCCGTCATCTCGAGGTCGTCGCGATAGACCGGGTCATGCCAGCCTTCGATGTCGATGGAGCCGGTATAGCCGGCCAGCCGCAGTTCGGAGATCACGTCGGTCCAGTTGCTGTCGCCGAATCCCGGCGTGCGCATGAACACGAACTTCTCCTTGCCGAAGACGCCATGCTCCTTGATCACGTCCCAGCGGATGGTCGCGTCCTTGCCATGCACATGGAAGAACTTGTGCGCCCATTTGCGAATTTGGGGCATCGGATCAATGAGATAGACCATCTGGTGGCAGGGCTCCCATTCGAGCCCGATATTGTCGTCCGGCGTCTCGTTGAACATCAGCTCCCAGGCGTCGGGATTATGCGCAATGTTCCAGTCGCCGGTCGCCCAGTTACCGTCCATGGCGCAGTTCTCGAACGCGATCTTGACGCCTTTGTCCGCTGCGCGCTTGGCCAGATCGCTCCACACCTCTTTGTACCGCGGCAGGCTGTCGGTCAGCGGCTTGTTGCGGATGCGGCCGGTAAAGCCGGCCACGCAGGTCGCGCCGAAATGGTGGGCATTGTCGATGCAGTCCTTCCAGCCCTGCAGGGTCTGACGGTCCATCTCCTGGTCTTCCAGCGGATTGCCGAACATGCCCAGCGTCGAGATGGTGATGTCGCGATTGCCGATGGCGTCGAGCGAGCGCTTGCCCAGTTCCGCCAGGTCCTGCCCATTGGTCGTCTGCCAGAAGAACGGCTCGAAACTCTCAAAGCCCAGATCGGCGATGGCGGCAATGTTCTCGGCCGCCTGGCCTGATGTCGCCTGGATCATGGTGCCGATGCGGATGGCTTTGGCGGGGTTACTCATGGGCAAATTCCTAGATTGCAATAAGGACGCGCTGGCGGGTCTTGGCGCTTTCGATCGCCGCGAACACCATGGCCAGGCTTTTGATATTGTCGTTGCTTGCCGTCTCGGGCGGCCTTCCCTCCTCGATGGCATCGAGGAATTCGGCGAGTACGCTGGCATGGCCATGCGTCTGGTCGATATCGGCCGGGTCAGGTACCTCGATGGCCTGCAACTCGCGGAAGAAACCGGTATCGCCAGCCACCGCCTTGGCTTCGAATGCATCCGTGCCGTCCCAGAGCAGCGTGCCCTTGGTGCCCACGATCCGCCAGGCAGCTTCCCAGCTCGTATTGGCCCCTTCGGCGCACCAGGAGCCGCGATAGTTGAACACCACGCCGTCATCGAATTCGAATATTGCATTGGCCGCCGCGCCATGCGCGTACCAGGAGCCGCGTGGATTGGTTTCGAGGCAATAGACTGCCTTGGGCGATACCCCGGCCATGAACCGCGCCGCATCCAGCGTATGGATCGCCATGTCGAGCAGCAGCACATTTTCCATTTCTTCGCGGAAGCCGCCGAAATGGGCGCCGATGAAGAAGTCGCAATGCAGCGCCGTGACGTCGCCCAGCGCACCGCTTTCGATCAGCCGGCGAATGCGCCTCACCCCGGCAATGAAGCGCCGGTTCTGCACCACCGCATGCACGCGGCCGGCGGCCGCTGCCTGGGCGACCAAAGCGCGCCCGGCTTCGAGGGTAGCCGCCATCGGCTTTTCGCTCAGCACGTGGCAACCATGGCGCAGCCCGGTCTCGACCACGCCTTGGCGCGCCGCCGGGATCACCACATCAAACAGCAGGTCGGGCTTGGTGGCGGCCAGCACGGCATCGAGATCGGAGCCGATGATGGCATTGGCAAGTCCGAATTCGGCCGCACGTGCCGCCGCCGTTGGCTGGTGCAGGTCGACCAGCCCGACAATCTCTATCCTGCCCTTGAGCAGCGGATGTTCGGCCACCGCCGACAACCACCCCTTGGACATGGCTCCGCAGCCCGCAAGAACGGCCCTGAATACCAAAGCGAAAACCTCCCTGGACCTGGCGAAAACGTCCCATCTGCGTGGGAAACCGTTTGCGCATGTCCCGTAAACGTTTACGATGCTATGTGTGGTAAGGGTCGGGTGTCAATAGGCTTGCTGGTGCGTTCTGCGCTTGTGGAGAACGCCGACCGGGGACGCTTGCATTAGCGCTAATCGCCGTCCATGAAGCTGGCAAAATCGCCGGCCTGGCGGGTGAAGGGGGGATTGCACGAACATGAAGGGCATCAGGCAGCTCGCCAAAAAGCTCGACATCTCGATCGGCACCGTGTCCCGCGCCCTCAATGGCAAGCCCGACGTCAACGAGCAGACCAGGCAACGCGTGCTCGACGCGGCGGCGGCAATGGGCTACGTCCCCAACCAGGCTGGCCGCGCCCTGCGCAAGGGCACCACCGGTGTCGTCGGCTTCATGATGCAATCGGGCAGCCAGATCACCGGCGAGGGCGACGTCTTCTTCATGAGCGTCTTCGACGGCGTGCAGATTGTCTGCGCCCGCCACAAGCTCGATCTCGTGGTGCTGCTCTGCTCATCGGAAGACGATCCCGACGCTTATCTGCAGCGTGTCGTCGACCGTGGCTTTGTCGATGGGCTGATCATCTCGGCGACCAAGCGGCACGATCACCGCATCGATTTCCTGTCGCAGCGCGGTGTTCCCTTCATCGCGCTGGGCCGCAGCCTCACCGATGTCGGTCATCCCTGGCTCGACCTGGATTTCGAGGGCATGGCCGAGACGGGCGTCGATCGTCTCGTGGCCAAGGGCCATCGCCGCATCGGCATCTTCGCACCTATGGACGACACCAATCTGGGCTACATCTTCATCGATCACTACCGGGCGGCGCTGGAGCGCCACGGCATTGCCTTCGATCCCGACCTGATCTTCCGCGCCCATCCCAACGATCGCGGCGGCCACCAGATTGGCGAGCGCATCGCCGCCATGCCACCAGAAACCCGCCCAACGGCCTTCATCCTCACCAACGAAATGATGACCGTCGGCCTCTATCGCGGGCTCGCCGATTCCGGCCTTCACCCGGGCAAGGACTTTGCCGTCATGGGTCGCGACAGCCCCCAGGCGCATTACCTGACGCCAAAGCTCACCTGCTTCCGCCTGTCGCTGCGCGACCTCGGCATCACGCTGGCCGAATCCCTTCTGGCCACCATGCCCGAATTTGCCGCCGACTATCCGCTGGGCGTGGTGCGCAAGGTCCTGCCGCTCGAACTGATCGAAGGCGACAGCGACTGTCCGGCGCCGCCGAGCGCCTGACGCGCAGCAAGGGTTAACCCCTATCCGTTGACGGCTCGCCTCGCCGGCGCATAGGGGGCTATGCTGGTCGCGTCCCGCCGAACGCGATTGGAGCCGCCCATGCCCTTGGCCAGCTATCAAGCCAGCGACTTCGCCGATCCCGCCAAAGACTGCGACATCATCATGAAGGGTGGGGTGACCTCGGGCCTGGTCTACCCCTATGCCATCCTCGAAATGGCCCGGGTCTACCGCTTCCGCTCCATCGGCGGCACCTCGGCCGGCGCCATCGCCGCCGCCTTTGCCGCCGCGGCCGAATATGCCCGCAGCACCCGCAACGACCCCGATGGCTTCCTGCGCATGCAAGCCCATTGCGAGCAACTACCGGCCCTGCTGGCCGGCCTGTTCCAGCCGGCGCCACAGTTCAGGACGCTCATGGCGTTCCTGCTGCGCGCCCAAGCCGATAGCGGCAAGCTCGCCACCGCCGGTGCCGTCATGGCCCTGTTCTGGCCCATTCTCTCGGCCGGTATCGCCATTGGCGCCGCGCTTGCGGTCCTGGCGCAGGGCGGGGCGGTCGCGGCGATCCTGGGGGGCGCCATCGGCGCTGTCGCGGCCCTGATCCTCTTCCTGCGTGGCACGGCCACCGCGCTCGCCCGCCACAATTTCGGCCTCTGCACCGGCCTCACCCAGCCCGGCGCCTCCCAGCAAGGGCTCACCGACTGGATGCATGCCGCCATCCAGGACATCGCCTTCGGCCCGGCTGGCCGTCCCGAGCCGCTGACCTTCGGCGACCTCGAAAGCCTCAGCCCTGATGGCAAGCCGATCGAACTGCGCATGATGACCACCAATCTCTCCATGCGCCGCCCCCACACCCTGCCCAATCTCCGCATGCGCGCCTTCCTCGACCTCGATGCCTGGCGCGCAATGTTCCCCGCCGCCATCATCGATCACCTCGCCAAGGTCACCACCGTCCCCAAGCATCACGAAACCCTGCGCGACTTCCCTGCCGCGCCCGACCTGCCTGTCGTCGTGGCTGCCCGCATGAGCCTGAGCTTCCCGCTGCTGTTCTGTGCCGTCCCGATGTGGACAAGGGATATCGCCAGCTCCGTCCTCGCCCGCCATACCGGCGGCGACGGCACGGTCCGGCTGCGCCGGCTCTGGTTCATCGATGGCGGGGTCAGCAGCAATTTCCCCATCCACATGTTCGATGCCCTGCTGCCCTCGCGGCCCACCTTCGCCCTCAGCCTCGATGCCCTGCCGCCCGGCGGCCTGGCATCAGGCAACCGCGTCAAGTTCTCGACCTCGGCTGGCGACGGCGTCAACTTGCCGGTGCATGAGGTCGATGGCCTGTTCGCCTTTGCCGGCAGCATTCTCGATGCCGCCAAGGACTGGCAGGATAATATGCTGTCCGGCATGCCCGGGCAGCGCGAGCGCATCGCCCGGGTCATGCTCTCGGCCTCCGAAGGCGGCCTCAATCTCACCATGCCGCCCGCCAGGTCGGCAGCACTGATGCGCTATGGCCGCGAAGTGGGCCTGGGCTTTGCCAATGGCGCCCTCGACTTCGACGAACATCGCTGGCGCCGCGCCCTTGTCGCCTACGAACAGTTGGAGCGCACCGTCCATGCCACCGCGCAGACCTGGTCGGCCAGCGGCTTCGGCGCCTGGCTCAAGGGCTACATGGCGGTCAGCAAGAGCTATGGTCGCGTGGGCAAGGCGGACCGCGCCAGGATAAGGGCGCGTCTCAATGGCTTTGCCGGCCTCGCGCGCCTCTTCTCCCCGCCTATGGTCGGCAAGGAGCGCAAGCTGCCCCGCCCGCCGGGTCGCCTCAAGATCGGCCCCGATCTCTAGCCTTAGCGCAGCAGCGACTGCCCGCCATCGACATAGACCGGCACGCCCGTCACATGCCGCGCCGCGTCCGAGGCCAGAAAGGCGATGACATCGGCGACATCCCGGCTCTCGCCCGGCTCGCCGCCGGTGATCGGAATGTCGCCCTCCGGCCATTCGACCGGGATCTCGGCCAGCTGAGTGTTCCGCTTGTCGGTATTGTCGTCGATCTCGGTATCGATGGCCCCCGGACATACCGCATTGACCCGGATCCTGTGCTTGCCCAGTTCGAGCGCCAATTGCTGCGCCATGGCCACCTGCGCCGCCTTGGTCGCGGCATAGGCCGTGGCGCCCGCCGAGGTGAACGTGCGATTGCCGTTGATCGAGCTGACGATGATCACCGAGCCGCCGCGCTCCTTCAGGTGCGGCACCGCCAGATGCAGCGTCATATAGGTCCCGCGCAGGTTGACCGTCATGGTCTGGTCCCACTCGTCCGGGGTCAGGTCGTCGATCGGCGCCCACATGCCGTTGATGCCAGCATTGGCCACCACGATGTCGAGCCGCTTGAACTGCTTGATCGTGGCATCGATGACCCTGGCCATCTCGGCTTCGTCAGCAATGTCGGCGTCGATGGCTATCGCCTTGCCGCCCGCCTTGATGATCTCGTCGCGGGTCTCCTCGATCTCGTCCACCGTCCGGCTGATCACCACCATCGACGCGCCTCCAGCGCCCAGCCGCAGGGCGGTCGCCTTGCCGATCCCCGATCCGGCGCCGGTCACCAGCGCCACCTTGCCTGCAAATTCCATTATGCTCTCCGATGCTTGCCTGGAGGCGGAACGCATCGGAAAGCGATTCGGTTACGCCCGGCACCCGTCCACCGCGCGCGGCTCAGCGCCTCCCTCCCCTTGGGGGGGAGGGAATGAGGGTGGGGGTCTCTGTGTGAACCACCGGCGCCCCACTCGACCAGGCAGCCTCCCGTGGCCGCTATCCCGCCCGGCTGCTCCACAGCACCTGCGGTGTGAACGCAAAATCCTTATCGAACGGATATTGCGGCACGCTCTTGTGCTTGCGCTCCAGCCGCTCGACGAACTGGTCCACCACCCCCGGCGACAGCGCCATCAGGCTCGGATTGGCGATCGGTCCGAGATCGGGCGACAGGTAGCCTGATTTGACTACGACAATCCTGGCCGCCCGCGGATCGAGCCCCAGCCGGGTGAAATCAGCGATATTGTGGAACGGTCGGCGCCGCGCCGTCAGCACCAGCTCTATCCCGCCGATCCGCACCACCGCCTCGCGCAACCGGGGCTCATCGGTTTCGAGCAGGAACACCACCTCTGCTTCGGCATAGACCGGCTTGCTGGACGTATCGAGCGTCGCCCCGATGCTGAGGTCGATCGATCGACCCACCCCGGCGGCATAGGCAGCGTCGGTCGCCGCCTTGTCGGCAATGCCGGCAAACACCACGCCCTGCGCATCCCGCGCAATCAGTTCCGCCAGCACTTCGGCGCGGTCGCCCACCCCGCCGCCAGTTGGATTGTCGCCAGATTCGGCCAATACGGCAGGGCCGCTCCCGGCCGTCATCGCCCAGTTGACGCATTCCTCGATCGAGCCGGTCCTGGTGCCGAAGACGAAGCCTTCGCGGATATTCCAGTAATCCTGCGCCAGGTGCCGTGCCGCTTCAGCCATGGCGGCCCGGTCGGTGCCGGTAATGACGGCGCAGGCGGTGGCGCGCGGCTCGTCCGCCCAGACATAGCCGACCTGGAACGAGGCGTCCCAGATGCCGGTGGGGTCCTCGACCTCGCTCAATTGCGTGTAGAAGCTGCGCGCGGGCTCGTCCTGTGTACTGGTTCGCTCGCCCGGCAGCAGCACCGGCACGGGCGCCCAGGCCACTGCCGGCCGCTGCCCGCTCCGCAAGGCCCGCACCAGCATTGTCACGGCCCGGCGCATCGTATCGGCCACATCGATATGGGGCGCGGTGCGATAGGTTGAAAAGATATCGAGGCTGTCGATGATCTTCTGGCTCACATTGCCATGCAGGTCATAGCTCGCGGCGATCAGCACCTCCGGCCCGACGACATCGCGCACCGCGCTGATGAAGTCCCCCTCGGCGTCGAACATGCCCTCGACAAACATGGCGCCATGCATGGCAAGATAGACCCCGTCCAGCGGCAACGCCGCCTTGATGCCATCGAGGATTTCCGCCTTCCAGCGGTCATAGCTGCGGCGCTCCACCGGTCCCCCGGCAATGGCCCGGGCATGCAGGATCGTGATGAACTCGGCCTGGAAATGCGTCAGGAAATCGAAATAGCCGTCCTTGAGCATGGCGGGGCCGCGCAATACGCGGAAATCGGCCTCGCGCGCCAATACGGGATTATAGGTGCTGCATTCGGTATGCAGGCCGGCAACGGCGATGCGCATCAGAGAACTCCGGGTATTTCTGCTTCGGGGTTGGCGCCGGGTCTGGCGCTCCTCGTCCGGAGCCGGCCGGTGAGCAGCAGGCTCACCAGCAGTACCGGCACGAGGCACGCAATGCCCAGCCGCATATTGAATTGCTCGGCCACCAGGCCAATGACCGGCGGGCCGACGAGAAAGCCCAGCAGGGCGACAAAGCTCAGCACCGCCACATTGGCCGATGCCGAGCGGTCGGTGAGCCCCGCCGCCGCCGTCACCGCGAGCGGGAAGCCGACTGAAACGCCCAGCCCGATTATGGCAAAACCCAACAGCGCGATCGGGGTCGTGGGGGCCAGGAACAGCATGGCCGCTCCGATCATCGCCAGCGTGCCACAGATGCGCGCCGTATTGACCGCGCCGAAGCGCTTCTTGAGCGTATCGCCGCCAAAGCGTCCCGCCGCCACCATCATGGCGAACACCGAATAGCCGAGGCCCACCATGCCCGCTTCCGCGCCGAGCACGTCGCGCAGAAAGATGGCCGACCAGTCGGCCATGGCGCCCTCGGTCATGGTGATGCCGAAGACGAAGGCGCAGATGCCCAATAGCGCCCAGCTCGGCAACGCCCAGGCCGAGCGCTGGTCTTCGCTCGCTGGCGCCTCGGCCGAAAGGACGGGCAGGGCGGTTGATGCCACAAGCGCTACCGGCAGCACGACGACCGCCACCAACGGAATCGCCCATTGTGCCTCAATGCCGAGCCCTGCCAGGCCAGAGCCGATCAGGCTCCCTACCATGATGCCGACCGACCAGAAGCCGTGCGACGTGGTCATGATGTCAGAGCCGGTCGCCTTCTCCACCGCGTCCGCCTGGACGTTCAGCCCCAGCTCGACGAAAGAGATGGTCGACCCGGCCAGCGCAAGTGCCACGAACAGCATGGCCGGGTCAGTCGCAAGGGCCGGCAGGCTGACGGCGAGCGAATAGAGCACGAAGCCGGCGAGGATCGCCATGCGCGGCCCGATCCTGCCCACCAGCGGACCCGCAAAAGGCAGCGTCAGCAGCGTGCCGCAAGGCAGCCCCAGCAGGGCCAGGGCCAATCCCGCCGGCCCCAGGCCAAGCGCCTGCTGCACATCGGGAATGCGCGGCAGCCACGACCCGAAGGCAACAGGCTGCAGGAAGAACACCAGCATGGTTAGGCGCTGCGGGGAGGGGAGGGGCATTCTTCTGCAACTTTGCCGCTGAGGGTATTCAAGCCACCGGGTCTTTCCGGCGCAGGCCGGAATCCAGGTCCGGACATCGCCCGGAACACCGGCGCCGGTGGAAGCATGCGGTCATGAATCCCGGCCTGCGCCGGGATGACACGCGCGCGGGGTAAATCAGGTGGCTGCGCCCATCGGATAGGGCAGGTACCCCGCAAATCCGGTCAGCTTCCACACGCCCTCCACCTTGCGGCAGAAATACAGCGTCTGCCAGTTCAGGACGTCCTTGCTGCCGTCGCTGAGCCTGATCTCGCCGTCAAACTTCTTGTGTGCGATGGCGATGTCGCCATTGATTTCGATCTCGGTAAGGCTGGTCGCACGATGGATGCCTTCGAGCACGTCCTCGGCATAGTCGAGCTTCTGGCTTTCCTGGGCCTGGCGGATCCAGTCGTCCCGATAGGCCTCCAGCGTCGGAAAGCTGATGCGCCAGTCATCGGGATTACCGGACTTCTTGCCGTTGATGCCCAGGAACCCCTCCTTGATGAAGTCGCCATCCACTTGTGCCCAGTCGGCGGCGACAAAAGCGGCGATGTCGCGCTCTACCAGCATGGTCCAGATGGCGCTTCGATCCGGATCGTTGGGGAAAGGGTTCATACTGCTCATGAATGCTCTCGCGGGTTCTTCTGGCGCTGAAAATCGCGCGCCATTGCTGCAAAGCAATTGTGTTCCAAATTTTCATTGACGCCACAAGGGTGAAACGACCGAATGGAGCCCAGATGAATACCAATTCGGACATGCTGCCCGTTTCCGTCGGGCTTGTCCACACCCGAACATCCACGATACTCCACAAAAACGCCCAGAAATTCGGCAAAATGCTGCCTCATTGAGCAAATCGACCGGGTGGCTTAAATTGGTATTGAAAGTGTGACGGATTCATGTTGACATCAGTTTCGAAACGATCCTAGTCTTGAAAATCGTTTACAGAATACCACACCAATCCGGCAGAGATTGGCGGACGAACAACAGGGTAAGGCAGCATGCGAGTAGGCATTATCGGCCTCGGATATCGTTTGGGCTACCTGGCGCGGATTTTCTCCGCCGCCCGGCCTGACTTTACCATTGTGGGTTATGTCGATCCGGCGCCCGCCGGGCTTCCCTATACGGCCGAGCATGGCGTCTCGGTCGGCAAGCAGTATGACTCGCTCGAGGCTTTGCTCGACAATGAGGATCTCGACCTGCTGATGGTCGGCTCCCCCAATCACCTGCATCTGGGCCATATCCGCATCGGCCTCGAGCGCGGCAAGAAGATCTTCACCGAAAAGCCTGTCGTCACCACGGTTGAAGACACCATGGAACTGGCCGGGCTCATTGGCCAGTACGGCTCGGACAATGTCATGGTCGGCCTCGTGCTGCGCTATGCGCCGCTCTATGTCGACCTGCGCAAGGCCCAGGCCGATGGCGTGCTGGGCGATATCACCTCCATCGAGGCGTCCGAGCATATTCCGCCCTATCACGGCGCCTTCTTCATGCGCGACTGGCGCCGCTACGAGAAATATGCCGGCAGCTTCATGCTCGAAAAATGCTGCCACGACCTCGATCTCTATAATGGCGTCATGGGTTGCCGGCCCCAATATGTCTCGAGCTTTGGTGGCCGCCGCAGCTTCACTCCGGCCAATGCTCCAGCCAGTGCCGGCGTCAACGACATGGAAATCTATCACCGCAAGCCCAGCGGCTGGCAGGGCAGCGAAAAGGTGTTCGACAGCGATGGCGACATCATCGATTTCCAGACCGCCATCGTGCAATACGAGAATGGCGCGGCACTCACCTTCCATACCAACCTCAACGTCCCCGACGATTTCCGGCGTTTCGCCGTGATGGGCGCCAAGGGCATGGCCGAGGGTGATTTCATCCGCAATTTCCTGCGCGTCACTGACTCGCGCACATCAGACCGGCTGGTCGACACCACCTACAAGATGAGCGAGCTCAGCCAGCACTATGGTGCCGATGAGCAGATGGCCGAGGATATCCTCAAGCACATGCTCGAGGGCGTCCCGCTGCCGGTATCGGTGACCGACGCACTCGAGGCGGGGCTGCTGGCCCTGTCCATGGACCAGGCGATGCGAACCCGCTCCGTCATCGACATGACCCCGATCTGGCAGCAATTCGATGCTGCTCTCGGGCGAGCGAACTGAGGAGATCAGAGATGACCGGCACCCGTAGCGCTTCGATCTTCGCTTTCGCCCTGCTGGCTCCGGCTCTGATCTATATCATCGCCATTGTCGCTTATCCGCTGGTCGACACCATCAATCTCAGCTTCACCAATGCCGCGCTCCGCCCGGCTTATGACTGGGTCGGCTGGGCCAATTACCAGAAGATATTCGGGGCCAATTTCGGCGAGGTCATCGTCCGTACCTTCGTCTGGACCTTCTTCTCGGTCTCGATAAAGATGATCATCGGCACCTGCGGCGCCGTGCTGCTCAATGCCGCCGTGCCCGGCCGGGCTCTGTTCCGCATCCTCACCATGCCGCCCTGGGTCGTGCCCATGGCCATCGGCATCTTCATGTGGGGCTGGATGTATAACGGCCAGTTCGGCATGATTTCCGGCCTCCTGCAGAATTTCGGCATCGTCGACGGGCCGGTCGCCTGGCTCGCCTATGGCAACACCGCCTTCTGGGCCACCATCGTCACCGACGTGTGGATCGGCGTGCCGCTGGTCACCATCTATCTCCTGGCCGCCATGCAATCGATCCCCCGCGACCTCTACGAGGCCGCCTGGACCGATGGCGCCGGCCGCTTCTACCGCTTCCGCCGCATCACCCTGCCCATGATCATCCCGGCCATGGTCACCATGAGCCTGCTCTCGCTGATTGCGACCTTCAATTCGTTCGACATCATCTGGATCCTGACGCGCGGCGGTCCATCCGGCTCCACCACGACAATGATCATCGACACCTACAAGACCGCCATCGGCTCCTACAAATATGGCGAAGGCGCTGCCCGCGCAGTGATGATCTGCATCTTCCTGTCGCTCTTCTGCCTCGCCTACTTCCGCGTCGTCGGCAAGATCAACACCGGAGAACGCGCATGACCAGCGAACCGATGACCGCGGCGCAGAAGGTTGCGCACCCCGCCGATGACGCCGCCGTGGCTCCCATCGCCAAGGCCAAGCCGGTCAAGGCCGTCCGCGCCATGATCGACCGCTACACCTGGTACGAATACGCGGCCATCTATGCCGGCATCGCCCTGTTCCTGTTCTTCGTGCTGGCGCCCTTCATCGAAGGCTTCATGGTCTCGCTCAAGCCACTGTCGCGTCTGTTCTCCTCGCCCTACAGCTTCTGGCCCAAGGAAGGCTCGCTCACCGCCTATTTCACCATGTGGGAATCGGTGCCCGGCTTCTGGCGCTACATCGTCAATTCGCTCTTCATCTCCACCACCGCCACCGTCATCGTGCTGATCATGGTGGTGCCCGCCGCCTATGCCTTCGCCCGCTTCCCGTTCCCCGGGCGTGGCGCATTGCTGGGGGCGTTCCTCGCGGTCAACATGTTCTCGGGCGCCGTGCTGCTCATCCCGCTTTTCCGACTGATGCGCCAGATGGGCCTGCTCAACACCTACTGGGCCATGATCGTGCCCGGCGCGGCCTTCCTCATCCCCTCGGCCATCTGGCTGCTGCGCACCTACATGATGCGCATCCCCCGCGAGCTCGACGAAGCCGCCTGGGTCGATGGCGCCAGCCGCCTCTACACCCTGCGCCGCGTCATCCTGCCGATTGCCATGCCTGGCATCGCGGTCGTGGCCATCACCACATTCATCGGAGCCTATGCGCAGCAGTTCATCTTTGCGCTGACCTTCAACTCCAAAACCGAGTTCATGCCTCTTGCGATCGGCCTGTTCGCCTATTTCGGCCGCCAGGAAGTGGTGTGGAACGAGCTCATGGCCGCCAGTTTCGTCGGCATCGCGCCAGTGCTCATTCTGATCGTCTTTCTACAACGATATCTCGTCGCGGGCCTCACGGCCGGCGCCGTGAAAACTTAGGCCGCGGCCGGAAAGCAGGGACTTAGGTTTCCGGGCAACAACGCGGCCCAAGGTGCCTGCCCCTCGGGGCGAATAAGCAACTCGCCCCTCGGGGCAGTAAGCAAGGGAAGGTAACAACAATGACGAAATCCAAGATTCTGGGTGGTGCGATCGTCGCGCTGCTTGCTTCGACGGCCTATGCCGCCGCGCAGGACCAGGTGATCTCCTTCGTGGAATGCGGCGATACGCCCAGCCCCGTCCACGTCGCCACCATCGAGGCCTGGGAAGCCGCCAATCCCGGTTTCGACGTTCAGGTCGAAGTCGTGGGCTGGGGCCAGTGCCAGGACAAGGTGACCACGCTTGCCGTCGCCGGCACCCCCGTGGGTCTGGCCTATATCGGTTCGCGCGCCCTCAAGCAGCTCGCCTCCAACGATCTCATCGTCGATATGCCGATGACCGATGAGGAAAAGGCCGCCTACTACCCCTATGTCGCCGATACTGTAACCTTCGACGGCACCCAGTGGGGCCGCCCGGTCGCGTTCTCGACCAAGGCCCTCTACTGGAACAAGGACCTGTTCGCCGCAGCCGGTCTCGATCCTGAAGCGCCCCCGACCACCTGGGCCGAAGAAATCGCTGCCGCCAAGGCCATCGAGGAAAAGACCGATGCCGACGGCTTCGGCGTTGTCGCCAAGACCTTCGACAACACCATGCACCAGTTCCTCCATTGGGTTTACACCAATGACGGCCTGGTCATCGACGCCGACAACAACATCGTGCTCGATAGCCCGCAGAACCTGGAAGCCATCACGGCCCTGCGCGATATCACCGCCTATGCCGAAGAAGGCCCGACCGCCTACGAGCAGAACGAAGTGCGCGCCATCTTCCTCGATGGCAAGCTCGGCATGATCCATGCCGCTTCGGGCACGCTGGGCCTGCTGGCCGACTCGCCGTTCAAGTGGGGCGTCGCCGCGCTGCCGGTCGGCCCCTCGGCCAAGGGTCCGGGCACGCTGCTGATCACCGACTCGATGGCAGTGTTCAAGGGCACCGGCTACGAGGACAAGGCGATGGACCTCGCCAAGTTCCTCACCAACCCGGAAAACCAGTCGGCCTATGAAGCCGAGCAGGGTCTGACCCCGCTCCGTCCGGGCCCGGCCGTCGACGCCATCGTCGCCGCCGATCCGAACTGGAAGCCCTTCTTCGACGGTATCGCCTTTGGTGGTCCCGAGCCGCTGCTGACCGATTATCTCGGCCTGCAGAACGTCATGATCGAGCTGGTCCAGTCCGTCGTGACCGGCGCTGCCGAGCCCGCTGCCGCCCTCACCAAGGCCGCTGCCGATCTCGAGCAGTACAAGTAAGTCGCCGCCGCCCCGTCAGGGGCGGTCGACATCCTCCCGCCGCCGCCGTCCCTCCGGGGATGGCGGCGGCTCCCCCGATCGGAGTCCAGCAATGTCCCAGCTCAGCCTCAAGCGCGTGGAAAAGTCCTTCAACGAAGCCCACATCATCAAGGGCATCGACCTTGAGGTCTCCGAAGGCGAGTTCGTGGTCTTCGTCGGTCCCTCCGGCTGCGGCAAGTCCACCTTGCTGCGCATGATTGCCGGCCTTGAAGAGGTCACCTCGGGCGAAATCGTCATCGGTGGTCGCACCGTCAATGACCTGCCGCCCGTGCAGCGCGGCATTGCCATGGTCTTCCAGAGCTACGCGCTCTATCCGCATATGACCGTTTACGAGAATATTGCCTTCCCGCTGCGCGTCGAGCGCCTGCCCCAGGCCGAGGTCGACAGGCGTGTCAGCGCCGCCGCCCGCGTGCTCCAGCTCGAAACCCGCCTGCAGCAGCGCCCCGGCACGCTCAGCGGTGGCCAGCGCCAGCGCGTCGCCATCGGCCGCGCCATCGTGCGCGAGCCGCAGATTTTCCTCTTCGACGAGCCGCTGTCCAACCTCGACGCCGCGCTCCGCTCCGAGATGCGCATCGAACTGATGGAACTCCACAAGCGCCTGGGCTCCACCATGATCTACGTCACCCACGATCAGGTCGAAGCCATGACCATGGCCGACAAGATCGTCGTGCTTGATGCTGGCACCATTTCACAGGTGGGGTCGCCGCTTGAGCTCTACCACAAGCCCGACAACCTGTTCGTTGCCGGCTTCATCGGCTCGCCCAAGATGAACTTCATCAACGGTACGGTGACCGCGGCCGATGGCACCACCGCTACTGTCGATCTGGGCGCCCTCGGCACGATCAGCTTGCCGCGTCAGTCCCGTTCCGTTGCCGGCCAGAGCGTCATCGTCGGCATCCGTCCCGAACACCTGCGTCTGGGCAAGGGGGATTTTACCCTCACCGTGACGCCAAAGATCGTCGAGCATCTGGGTATTCATACGGTGACCTACGCCGATCTGCCCGGCGGCGAGAACTTCGTCGGCCTGTTCGAGGGCGATCCTGACGTCCCCGAAGGGCGCCCGCTCGAAGTCAGCTTCGCGCAGAACCAGGTTCACCTGTTCGACTCCGCAGGCCTGGCCGTCTACTAACGGCCGGCTGCCGCCGGGGAGGGAACCATGCTGGATATTGTCGGCCTGTTGCAGACCGAAAAGAATGAGTTCACTCGCTCCGAACGCGCGCTGACCGAAATCGTGCTGGCCGATGTCGACAGCGTGCTCAAGATGTCCATCGTCGACCTCGCCGCCCAGGCCGCCGTCTCCCCGCCCACCGTCACCCGCTTCTGCCGGCGCCTCGGCTGCGACAGCTATGCCGATTTCAAGGTTCGGCTGGCCCAGTCGCGCTTCGTCGGCCAGCGCTATTTCGCCCCGGCCGCTGGCCCCTCCAGCGTGCATGAGATCAGCCAGGGGGTCATCAACGGCATCCAGTCCATCATCTACGAAACCTTCGACCACCTCGATTTCGCCGCCGTCGAGCGGGCGGCCGAGAGCATCGTCAAGTCGAGCTTCGTACTGGCCTTCGGCTCCGGCGGCGCCTCCTCGATGATGGCCGGCGAAATCGAGACGCGGCTGTTTCGCCTGGGCCTCAAGGTCGCCTCCACGGATGATCACCAATTGCAGATGATGCGCGCGGCCTCGGCCCCGCCAGGCACGGTCATCATCGCCTTCTCGCTGTCGGGCAACAATGCCCAACTGGCCAAGACGCTGACCGTGGCCGGCGAATATGGTCTGACCCGCATCGTCATCACCCGTTCGGCCTCCATGGTCTCGGCGCAGTCCGATATTCTCCTGCCGGTCAATTGGCACGAAAACACCGATATCCTGCGACCCACGCCCGGCCGCTATGCCTTCCTCGCCACCGTCGACGTGCTCGCCCAGACCGTGGCCACGCGCCTGGGGCCCTCCGCCATCGCCAGCATGCGCCGCATCAAGCACCAGCTCGTCGTCAACAGAGACGGCGACGACGGCCAGCCACTGGGGGACTAGTCCGTCGCATCTTCAGTCAATCTTCCCTCCCCTTGAGGGGAGGGATCGAGGGAGGGGGTCGGTCAGTTCATCACTGCTGGCCCCCACCCCGCCCCTCAAGGGAGAGGGGAGCCAAACATCCGACCAAGAGACATTTCCATGACCATCTCCTTTTCTCTCGTAACCACCTGGACCCCCGCCACCGATGACAGCCCCCTCGGCTACGGCATCGAGCTCACCAATACCGGCGACACACCCGCCAGCAACTTCCAGCTTGGCTTTTCCGGCCCCGCCCGCATCGACCCGCATGCCACGCTCGAAAACGGCAAGCTGCTTAAGCGCCTCTCCAATCACACGCTGATCGCCCCGCCCGATGGCTTCGTGCTGCAGCCGGGCGAAACCTGGAAATCCACCGCGCGCGGCCTGTCCTATGGTCTGCGCCACTGGAGCGATGGCGCCAATTCCGGCTATGTGGTGCTGGCCGATGGCACCATCGTCACGCTCGCCACCAGCCCGACCCAGGCCAAGGGCCACAATTCGCCGCTGCTCAAGGGTGCGGCCAAATTCCCCGTTCCGGCAAAGGCGCCCGTGCCGGTCTCGATCATCCCCTGGCCGAAATCGGTTGCCACCACTGGCACCCGCACCGCCCCTGCTGGACTCGATCTCAAGCCGGAAGGCACCGATGCAGGCCGGGCCGCCGCGGCCTTTGCCGGTCTGGTCGACGATCTCTTTCCCGTCGAGGCCATCGTGCGCCCGGCCTCCGAGGCCGGCATGCCCGTCACCATCCGCTACAAGGATGGCCTCGGGGCCGAGGCCTATGAAGTCCACTTCGCCGAGGACGCCGCCATCGTCGATGCCACCACGCGCCAGGGCATGTTCTATGGCCTCGTCACCCTGGGCCAGATCCTGCGCGGCGCAAAACTCCACCCGCAGACCTTCATCTTCCCCACGGGCGGCACTATCACCGACGAGCCAGGCTTTGGCTATCGCGGCTGCCATCTCGATGTGGCCCGTCAGTTCTATACCGGCGCAGAAGTCAGCCGCCTGATCAAGCTGATGGCCTGGAACAAGCTCAACAAGTTCCATTGGCACTTGTCCGAAGACGAGGCCTGGCGCGTCGAGATCGAGGCCTTCCCCGAACTCACCGAAATCGGCGCCTGGCGCGGCCACGGCAAGGCCCTGCCGCCGCTGCTGGGCTCGGGTCCGCATCCCACCGGCGGCTATTATTCCAAGTCCGTCATCCGCCAGATCGTGGCCTTGGCCGACAGCCTCGCCATTTCGGTAATCCCCGAAATCGACATGCCCGGCCACTTCTACGCCGCGCTCCAGGCTTTGCCCGAACTCCGCGATCCCAACGAGACCGGCGAATACCAGTCGGTGCAGGGCTTCCCCAATAACAGCCTCAACCCGGCCTATGAGCCGGTCTACAAGTTCGTCGAAACCGTCATCGACGAAATGCTCGAACTCTTCCCAGCAGGTGTGTTCCATATCGGCGCCGATGAAGTGCCGCTGGCCGCCTGGTCCGGCTCGCCCCTCGCGCTCGACATGATCGAGAAACTTGCCGGCCCGGAAATGCGCCGGAAGCACGAGGCGCAGTACAACCAGCTCGGCAACCATCACGGCGCCGACGAGATCGAGGGTTCCCCCACCGCGCTGATCCAGGCCGCCTTCATCCGCCGCGTCCACGACTATATCTCGTCCAAGGGCGCCATTACCGGCGGCTGGGAAGAGGCGGCCCATGGCGATGCCGTGGACAAGGACAAGGCCTTCGTCATCGGCTGGCGCAATGTCGAGATCAACGCGGCCTTGGCCGAGCGCGGCTACGACATCGTCGTTTCCCCCGGTCAGCGCTACTATCTCGACATGGCCAACGGCGTCGCCTGGGCCGAGCCCGGCGCCGGCTGGGCCGGCTGGTCCGGCCCGCAGGAAACCTATGAGTTCGAAAGCCGCGCCGGCTTTTCCGAAAAGGCCCTCGGCCACCTGCTGGGCATCCAGGCCTGCATCTGGAGCGAAAGCATGACCGACCGCGCCATCTTCGACCGCCTGGTCTTCCCGCGTCTCTCGGCCATCGCCGAAGCCGGCTGGACCCTGCCCGAGCGCAAAAGCTGGGAGCGGTTCAAGGCGCTCGTGGGCACCATGCCGATCATGTACGGAAATTGGGCCGCCGAGTAGCACCGCGCCTGGTGAACTAAATCGTTGCGCCCTCCGTATCTATCCTGGCGGCCTGTTGCCGCCAGGGGTTCTTTCGACATGCGCAACAGCGTCTACATCGCCGCCATCATGCTATTCGCCACCAGCCAGGCCATGGCCGTTTCGGTCTGGGAACTGTCCCAGTCCTGCGGCGACGATGCCAAGCTCTGGTGCGATGGTGTCGCCTATGGCGAAGCGATGCAGACCTGCATCGACGCCAATTATGAAAAGCTGAGCGAACCCTGCCGGGCCATAGCCGACCGCCTTCGCGCCGGAGAAGAGGTCAGCCTGTTCTAGTCCCGCGCGGTCCACGGGTCCTCGACCATCGGCCAGATGTCCCGCCGCGCCTTGCGGTACTCCGTCTCCGCCGGCCGGTTCGGATAGGGCTTGCCCGCCGAGCAATAGACGATCTCGGACGCGATCCTGGAGAAGCTGTCGTAGAAATGGTTGGTCGACTTGATCAGCAGGATTTTTCGCGACTTGGGATCGATCCCCATCGCCGAGAACAGGCTCGGGTCGAAGCTCTGCGCCCGGGTGGAGTTGAGGATCACGTCGATCCCGCCGAAGGAAATCCACGCCGCGTCGCCAAACGGCGCATAGCTTTCGCCAAACCGCATCTGCGCGTCGCGCACCAGCCGCTTGACCGTCACATGCTGGTCGATCGGGCTGCCCGTCCGGGGCGCCGACTTGGCGCCGAAGCGCAGCGGAATCTCCGCTCCTTCGCCGGCGGCAAAACAGATCTGCACCGCGATCGGGTCCCAGATCGTCCCCACCGCCACGTCGGTCACGCCGCGCGCGATCAGCTCCGCCAGGATCACTGTCGCATCGCCCGCCGTGCCGCCGCCCGGATTGTCCCAGACATCGGCAATCACCACCGGTCCCTCAGGCGCGGCCATGGCCGCATCGACGGCGGTCTTCTCATCCACCTGGGCGACCATGAAGGTGCCCCGCATCGAGAACAGTTCCCGCCCCAGCGTCTCCGCCAGCCTGGCCCCCTGCGCCGCGTCGCCATCGGTCACGGCGATCACCTTGGTGCCCATTTCCGGCACGTCGCCGGCCATGAAGCCGTGAATGACAGACAGCGACAGCAGCCCCGGCTCGGATTTCTCCAGGGCAAACATCCTGTCCACGAAGCCGCGCATCGGCTGCTTGGAGGTCGGGAACACGTCGATCATCCGGCAATCGAACACCGACATGACCGGCCTGATCTCGCCCTTGAGCGCGCGCACCGCGATGGCCCACAGGTCCCGCGCCCGGTCGACGAAGTCCGTATGCGGAAATTCCTTGAACACCACGAAGAAGTTGGCCGCCGCCACACGCCGGGCAGTGAGGTGGCTATGCGGGTCGAGCTCGGCGCAGACCAGCACATCCGGCCCCACAATGTCGCGAACCCGCCCCAGCAAGTCACCCTCAGGGTCGTCATATCCCTGCGCCACCATGGCGCCATGCAGCCCCAGCACCACGCCATCGACGGGCATGGCCGCCTGCAGCTGACCGAGAATCTCGTCGCGCAGTTCCTCATAGGTCGCACGCGCCACCAGCCCCGCCGGATCGGCCCAGCTGGCGCTGCCCTCGATCAGCTCCCAGCCCTCCCGCGCGCAGACCTCGCGACCCACGGTGATTGGCGCTGTGCACAAAGTCGGCGTCGCCGGGTGCTCGCCCGGTCGGGCATAGAGCGAAGCCTCGAAGGCGCGCCTGTCGATCGCGATGGGCGAAAAGGTATTGGTTTCGGTGGCCAGGGCCGCGGTGAAGACGCGCACAGGGAGCTCGCAGGAAAACAACAGGAAAACAGCAAGAAAGATTGCGGCATGCCGACAGCTGCCGCCATTCACGCTAGCATAGGCCGCGGGCAGCAATCACGAAAGAAATTTACATCCTTGCGCACAATTTTCAGCAGAAATTGCCGATTGGCGTCGATATAATCCCGAATTACGAAACTGGCTTTCAGAAACTCACCTAAGGAGCGTCCTCATGCCCATCAAGCGCTACGGAGCAGAAAAGTCCGGTGCCGGCGGCCAGAACCTGCCCTTCGCCCGGTCAGTCGAAGCCGGCGGCTTCCTCTTCGTCTCCGGTCAGGTGGCGATGAAAGACGGGGAAATTCAAGGGGTTGGCATCGTCGAGCAAACCCACCTGACCATCCAGAACCTCATCTCCATCCTCGAGGAAGCCGGCTACGGCCTCGAACACGTCGTCCGCTGCGGCGTCTGGCTCGACGACCCCCGCGATTTCTGGAGCTTCAACGCTGTTTATAAAGGCTATTTCGGCGACAATCCCCCCGCCCGCGCTGCTGTGCAGAGCCATATGATGGTCGACTGCAAGGTCGAGATCGAATGCGTCGCCTATAAGGATCCCGCATGACCTCGCCCTTCCGCCTCGACGGCAAGACCGTGCTGATATCCGGCGCTGGCGGCGGCATCGGCCAGTCGCTGGTCCGAGTATTTCGCGAAGCGGGCGCCAGCGTCATCGGCGCCGATCGCGATGCGCGCATGCTTGATGGTCTTGATCTGGCGGGCCAAGTCCTGTTCGACCAGGCCGACCCCAGGGCCACCCGAGCCGCGATCGTCAGCCATTTGGCAGAGCATGGCACCCCCGACGCCGTCGTCTCCAATGCCGGTTTCACCCGCGCCGAGCATCTCGGCCAGCTCGATGACGACATCTGGGCGTCGGAACTGGCCGTCAATCTCAACGGCGCCTATGCCATGACCGACCCCATCGTGTCAGCCATGGCCGAGCGGGGCAGGGGGAGCCTGGTGTTCATTTCCTCGGTCAACGCGCTGGCCCATTTCGGCAACCCGGCCTATTCGGCCGCCAAGGCGGGCCTCATCGCCTATGCCAAGGCGATTGCCGTTGAGCGCGGCGGGCAGGGCGTGCGCGCCAATGTGATCTGCCCCGGCTCGGTCCGCACGCCGGCCTGGGACCACCGCCTTGCCGCCGACCCGACCTTGCTCGACAATGTGCTGCCCCACTATCCCCTGGGGCGTATGGTACTGCCCCTGGAAGTGGCCAATGCGGCTCTGTTCTATAGTTCCGACGCAGCGTCAGGCATTACCGGCACCGTGCTGCCGGTCGATGCCGGCCTGACCGCGGGCAATCTGCGCTTTGTCGATGAAGTCCTGAGGGGAAAATGACCAGCATTCTGGAACTCGATACTCCCGCCGTATTGATCGACATCGACCGCGTCGAGGCCAACCTCAGGCGGGCGCAGGACTATGCGGATAGCCATGGTCTCAAGCTTCGTCCGCACATCAAGACCCACAAGCTGCCCCGCTTCGCCAAGCGGGCGATGGAACTGGGTGCTGTGGGCATTACCGTGCAGAAGCTGGGCGAGGCCGAGGTCTTCGCCGATGCCGGCATCCGCGAAATCTTCCTGCCCTACAACATCATCGGTGCGGCCAAGCTGGCCCGGCTCAGGGCCCTGCATGATCGCATCCACATCACGGTCACTGCCGACAGCCCCGAGACCGTCGAGGGTCTGTCGCGCACCTTCGCCGGCTCGCCCACGCCGCTGACCGTGCTGGTCGAGTGCGATACCGGCATGGGGCGTTGCGGCGTGCAGACACCGGCCGCCGCGCTGGCCTTGGCCGAAAAGATCACCAATTCGCCGGGCCTCGCCTTTGGCGGGCTGATGACCTATCCGGCCGCCGGGCAGGTGGAGGCCAATTCGGCCTGGCTGGCGGCTGCAAAGATCGCGCTGTCCGCTGGCGGCATGCCGCCCGTCATAATCTCCAACGGCGGCACGCCCGACCTCTGGCGTGCTCACGAAGTCACTGCGGCCACCGAGCACCGCCCCGGCACCTACATCTACATGGACCGCTTCCAGGTCGCCAAAGGCGTCGGTACCTTCGAGGACTGCGCCCTGACCGTGCTGGCTACGGTGGTCAGCCGCCCCACAGAGGATCGGGCCATCATCGACGCCGGTTCCAAGGCCTTGACCAGCGACACGCTGGGCATGACCGGCTTCGGGCTGATCGAGGCCTATCCTGAGGCGGTCATCGTGGGCCTGAGCGAAGAGCATGGCACGATCGACCTCACCCATTGCGCCAACAAACCAAGGATCGGCGACAAGCTGCGCATCATCCCCAACCATGCCTGCGTGGTCAGCAACCTGTTCGACCGGGTGACGCTGATCAGCAAGAACGCGGTGGTCGAGACGGTTAAGGTGGATGCGCGGGGCAGGGTGGATTGAAGGCGGTGCGGTTGGTTTCGCGTCTGCGGAGCAACACGCGCAAATGACCGTGCTCACCCCCACCTTCTTCCACCGTCCCGCCCCCGACGTCGCCCGCGACCTCATCGGCGTGACCCTGCTCGTCGATGGCGTCGGCGGCCCCATGGTGGAAGTGGAGGCCTATGACCAGACCGATCCGGCCTCGCACAGCTTCAAAGGACCGACGCCGCGCAATGCGGCCATGTTCGGCCCGCCGGGGCACGCCTATGTCTACAAGATCTACGGCATCCACTGGTGCCTCAATTTCGTCTGCCAGCCGGGCAGCGCCGTTCTGATCCGCGCGCTCGAACCCTTGCATGGCCTGACGCAGATGCAGGAGCGACGGGGCGGCATGCCGGAGCGCCAACTCTGCTCGGGGCCCGGCAAGCTCTGCCAGGCGCTGGATGTCGGCATCACCCATAACGGCCTGCCACTGGATGCAGCGCCATTCGCATTGGTGCCGCCGGACCAGAGCCACGACATCGCCACCGGCCCGCGCATCGGCATCACCAAGGGCGTCGAGACCCCATGGCGGTTTGTGCGCCGCGGCTCCCCGTTCCTGAGCAAGCCACTGCGGTAAGTCGGCCGTCAAACTCGATGCCTCCGCCTCCCTCCCCCTTGAGGGGAGGGACCGAGGG
>NZ_JACZKG010000038.1 GCF_014860165.1 Devosia sp. | reverse complement strand
TGATGGGGTCAGGTGTTCGAGTCACCTATGCGGCACCATTCCCCCACAAGACCGTATCAGGCCGTTTCCGTTTCATGCTCGCGCATGGACTGCGCCAGGCGCGCCGTCGGCCGGATGATGCGCTGGCGGGCGTTCGAGCTGGTGTCGAACAGCGCCTGCCGCTCTTCTTCCGTCGAATCGAAGAACGGATAGCGGCTGAGGACACGCGGCAGCATCACCGGGATGTAGGACGCATAGAGGCAGACCGGGAAGGTCAGTTCACCCCAATACCCTTCGCCGGCCAGTTGCTCTGAACCGAAGACCCGCCTGTAGAAGGCGACATGTTCCGGCCGGACCGAGGAAATGCAGTAGGTGGCATTGAAATGCGCACAGGCCATCACGGCCGTGCGCAGGGTGAGATAGGGCAGAGCGGGAAAGGCCAGCGAGGCGTCGTGATCGGCGGTGAACCGGCTCGGATCGATATAGCTGCCGCCCTTGGCGATGATGTCTCCCAACACGTCCGGCCAGATGGCGGCGCTGGGCGAGGTCGGGTTCTGCGCGGTGGCGATATGCAGCCGGATCGAACTCACCAGCTGGTCATCGATATAGACGCCGAAGCAGTGGCAATTGTCGGCATCGTCATAGGCGTCGCGGGTCATCTGCTGGGAATTGATGGGAATGAACTCTTCCCGCCGATAGGCCTCGTAGCGCAGCCGGTACACCGGATCGAACTGTTCTTCGGGTGATACGCGCCGGTAGTGCAGGCGATCGAGAATGTCGATCAGACTCGCTGCAAAACGCGACGCCGCGCCAGGCGCCGTCCTTTGGGATGCCGAACTCATACCACTAAATCCCCGCCGACTGCCGGGACATTAACCTTTTGTTAGGCATAAGCCCAAGAAGGAAAAATTGCCGAGGCGGGCGCCAGGTGGCGGCGCGTCAGCGAATAGGTGTGGTATGTCAGCTGGTTAAGGCGTGTTAACCATTGCGGCGTTTTGCCGACACCACGGTCTCATGGTTGAGGTGCGTGATCAATTCGGCGATGTCGCGGGCCGGCAGCGGCCGGCTGAACAGGTAGCCCTGCACCTGCTGGATCTGCGTCTTGGCCAGCATAAGCTCGAACTGCCCCGAGGTCTCGACACCCTCGGCCACCACTGTCAGGTCCAGGTCCCGACCCAGATTGGCGACATTGGCCAACAACCGCAGCGAGCGTTGGTCGTGCTCGATATCCTGGACGAAGGACTGGTCGATCTTGAGCTTGGAAAAGGGCAGCGCCGACAGGTAGCTGAGCGAGGAATAGCCCGTGCCGAAATCGTCCAGCGCGATCTCCACGCCCCTGGCGGCGAGGGCTGCCAGGACCGATTTGGCGATTTCCGGCTCCTCGATCAAAGCCGTTTCGGTGACTTCGATCTCGAGCCTGGTCGGGGGCAGACCTGACGCTTTCAAGGCCGCATCGACCACCTTCTCCACATCCATGCCGCGGAAATCGCGCGTTGAAACATTGACCGCCACGGCAACGTCGCCGGGCCAGCTCCGGCATTGGCGGATCGCTTCGGCGATCACCCAGCCGGTAATGTCTGAGATGAGGCCGGTTTCCTCGGCCAGCGGAATGAAGACCGATGGCGGAACCTGTCCCAGTTCCGGATGGTTCCAGCGTGCCAGGGCCTCGCAGGTTACGACCTTGCGGGTGGCGATATCGATCAGTGGCTGGAAGGCCAGCGCCAGCCCGCCCGTCTGGATGGCCTGACGCAGGTCGGCCTTGAGCCGCTGGCGATAGTGATAGTCGATGTCCATCTGGGCATGAAAGACCTGGCTCTTGCCCTTGCCGTCGCCCTTGGCCGAGTAAAGTGCCAGATCGGCCTTGGTCATCAGGTCGTCGATCTGGTCGTGGGCGTCGGCGCTGGTGACCACGCCGATGCTGACCCTGGTCTGCAGGTTGAGGCCCTCAAGCAGGAACGGCGCCTCGAAGGCATCGAGCAGCGCCTGTGCATCGCCATCGACCGGCTGCTGCCCCCCGACATCGCGGCGATAAACCACGAATTCGTCGCCACCCAACCGAGCCAGAACCGCATCATCGGGCAGCGCCCGGCGCAAGCGCCGCGCCACCTGCATCAGCAGTTCGTCGCCCACCAGGTGGCCGAAACTGTCATTGACGTGCTTGAAGTCGTCGATGTCGATGATCATCAGCGACACCACCCGCATCGGCTCGTTCTTTTCGGCCCGGCGGGCGTCGAGGTCCTCGCTGGTCAGCTCGCCGAAATAGGTGCGGTTGGGCAGGCCGGTCAGCACATCGTGGCGCGCCATGAAGCTGATGCGTTCCTCGGTGGCAACCCGCTCGCTGATATGTTCGAACAGCAGCACGGAGCGGCCCTGACGCGTGCTCACGGTCACCTCGAAATAGCGCGCATCGGTCAGGCTGAGCAGCACTTTGCCCGACTTGTCATGCGCGACGATGTCGATGAGGCGGTCGGTGGCGTCGCGTGGCAATACGCCCTTGTCAGCCAGGCTCTCGAGCACGGCGCGCAAAGGCTGGCCCACAAGCGGCTCCACGCCCACGCCGGCGAACAGGCGCTCGGCGCGTTCATTGGCCACGCAGACCACGCCCTGCTCGTCGAGCAGGCAGAGCCCGTGTTCGAGCGTGGCCATGGCCATGTCGAGTTCGGCGGCGAGGCGCGAGGCCTCGACCCGGCCATGCACGGCGCTGAGCAGAATGGTGCGCACATCGGCCGCCAGCTTGCGGAAGCTGGCCAGCATGACCCCCAGCAGCGCGGCCAGGACAACGTGGTAGATATCGCCATGCAGGGCAAAGCCCGCCGATAGCGGCACGATGACCAGCACCATCTGGAGCGCCACCAGCCGGTCCAGGCCGAAATTACGCGCCACGATGCCGACCATGACGGCAATGGAGATCGACGCGCTGGCCAGCTCGGCGAAGGGGTCTTTGACCACGCCCATCGAAATCAGGCACCAGGCGCCATAGACCGCGGCCAACAGGCTGCCATAGATCACCGCGCGGTGTTCCCAGACCTCGGCCGCCTCGGCGTCCTCGTCCTCGACACTGGCGTGCCAGAAGGCCCGCATGTTGAGGTAGCGAACCAGGCCAATGACGATGAAGGCGGCAGTGACCAGGTAGAGCGCAAGCGAATCGGTCTTGTAGGCGGTCAGCCAGGCGGTAATGGCGCTGGCGGCCGAGCCAGCCAGCATCGCTCGCCGGTCACCGTAGACCGAACGCAGAACAGACACGTAGTCGTGCGCTGGCATCGTTTTTCGCGCTGAGGTAAACACACGGTTCCCCTTGTCAGCATGCATACAAGCCCCAAGGCCTTAAGATCGCCTTGCTGCAAACGCCTGCCGGGCGTGGGGTCGGGGATATTCCCGATGGCAGGGTGAATGGCCGCTTAACGATCTGGCCGCGCGCCCTGCCGCTGGCTGGCGCTAAAAGGCAGTCTGCGCTGCCTTGAGGGCGGCAATTGCATCGGCCGGCGTCATGTCAACATCCCTCCAAAATTGATTGGCCACCGCCCAGACGGCGGCAATCCAGGCCGGCGGCGCGGTGAGGTGGGGCGTGGGCAGCGCGAAATCGGCACGATCCAGCGCCTGCAGCGCCTTTCTCGAACAGGAATCGATAGCCCCGCCGGCGTCGAGCCGCACTGGGGTTGAGCCCTTGGCCGCAGCAAAGCGCACCTGCACCTCGGCATCGACCACCAGATCGGCAAAGGCGCGTTCGGCAGCCTCCATCTCGGGCGAAACACCGCCCAGCAGGCCCCAGCTGTCGACGGTAACAGGCAGGTGGGCGGCGCCCGGCACGAAGCGGCAGCCGAAATCGTCGGTATCGTTCTTGCCTGCCGCGGTCCATTCACCCTTCATCCAGTCGCCCTGCAGCTGCAGCAGCGCTGTGCCTGATATCACCATGCTGGTGGCCATGTTCCAGTCACGGTGCAAGGCCCCGGCATCGGCTTCCTGCTGGAAGCGCCGCAGCCAGGCAAAGACCTCGAGCAGACTGGCGTCGTATAGCACTGCCGGATCGGTGGTTTCCCCATAGAGCCCGGCATAGACGCCGGGTGCGCCCAGGCTGGCCACCAGCGCATGGGTCAGATAGCCCACCTGCCAGGGCTGCGCACCAATGGCGAGCGGCTGGAAACCCGCGGCGCGCACCGCGTCGAAGTCGCTCCACATGTCCTCCAGCGACGTCCAGTCCTCAGGATCGACCCCCGTCGCGGCAGCAACGGCGCGGCTATAGTAGAGCATGGCATCGGCATGGATGGCGGTCGGGACCTTGACGATGGCGCCATCGATGGTGATGGCATCGCGCACCACCTGTGGCAGCTGCGCCAGCGCGCCATTGCCGGCCAGCTGTTCGTCCAGATGCAGCACCTTTCCTTGCCGCTCGAGCGTGCGGTAGATTTCGGGCTGCATCTGCAGGAACACATTGGGCGTGGTGCCGCCCTCGATGAGCTGGATCACGTTGATATCGCCATTGGCGTCATGCGGAATGGCGAGCGGCATCCACCGGTGACCTTGCGCCTCAAGCCCGTCGCGGAGCACGTTGAGGGCCGCCAGCTCCGCCGGGGAAGCCCAGTTGTGGTAGACGACGAGGTCGGCGGCACTGGCAGAAACGGATAGGACGCTGGCAAGGGCAAGCGCGCCCAGTCGTCTTGTCCAAACCACGCGCACGTCCTCCCGCTCGTGGATATGAAGGGGCGTAGCGGCTGTTCTTGGCCTTTGCCGCGCCGGTCCGAGCTTGCTTCAGGCTGCGACCAAACTGCTTGCCAAGACGTTAACACTGGCTGCGGCGCCCTCGTTTTGCGCGGCTCCCGGCAACGGCAAATGACAGGTGAAGCATGGTTGAGAAACTGAATGAGGCTCAGCGGGAAGAGGGTCTGCGCGGGCTGGGCGGCTGGACCTATGAGGACAAGAGTGGCAGCATCGCGCGCGTTTTCAAGTTCAAGGACTTTTCCGAGGCCTTCGCCTTCATGAGCCGGGTGGCGCTGGCCGCCGAAAAGGCCGGCCATCATCCGGACTGGTCCAACAGCTACAACAGCGTCACCATCCGCCTGTCCACCCATGATGCCGGCGGCCTCACCGACAAGGACATCGCGCTGGCCGGGGCGATCGACCGCATCCTCGCCTAGTCGGCACCTCAGTGGAAATTGCGGCCCCCCGGCAGCGCCGCATAGGCCTCGCGGCGGGCACGCTCCACCTCGCGCAGCGCATGGCCGTCACGGCCGGGCTGGGGCCCTGACCTGCCCTCGTCGCCGCGCGCCAGCACCCGGTTACCAATATCCTGCCCATTGGCCAGGTCGAGCAGGTGCCCCGTCATATCGGTCAGCTGCTCGGCGATGATATGGACCACCAGCCCCTCGCGCTGCAACTGTCCGCGCACGGCCAGCATGCGCGCACCCAGTATGGTCTTGCGATTGGCCTCGAACACTTTGGGCCAGATGACGATATTGGCAATGCCGGTCTCGTCCTCGAGCGTCGCGAAAATCACCCCGCTGGCGGTGCCCGGCCGCTGCCGCACCAGCACCAGCCCCGCCACCTCGATCCGACTGCCCGGCTTGACCTGCAGGAGCTGCTCCGAGCGCGTCACCCGGCGCGCCTCCAGCAGGGGCCGGATGAATTGCAGGGGGTGTCCCTTGAGCGAGAAGGATAGCGTCGAGTAATCGTGGATGACCTCCTCGCCCGGCAGCATTTTGGGCAGGCCCGCCTCGATGTCACCCTCGGTTTCCACCCTGCCGGCCGCCTCGAACAGCGGCAGCGTATCGGCCCCATGCGTGCCGACAAGACCCTTGACCGCCCAGAGCGCCTCCCGCCGGGACAGCCCCAGCGAGGCGAAGGCATCGGCCCGGGCGAGCTTTTCCAGCGATGCGATCGAGACCTGGCTCCGCAGCCAGAGATCGCGGACGGAGTCATAGCCGGCGCCGCGCCGGGCCACGATGATGTTGATATCGGCCTCCGGCAGGCCCACCACTTGTGAAAAGCCCAGCCGGATCGCCTTGTCCGAATGGATGTCACCGGCCATGTCGGCATGCTGGGGCCAGAGATGATCGCGGGCCCGGCGCGGCGCGCCATCGTCCCGCAGGCTCTGCTCGAGCACGCATTCGAGATCGGAAAGGTTCACATCGACGGGGCGAACATCCACCCCATGCTCGATGGCATCGCGAATGATCTGGCTGGGGGCATAAAAGCCCATGGGCTGGCTGTTGAGCAGCGCGCAGGCGAAGACATCAGGGTAGTGGCATTTGAGCCAGCACGAGGCATAGACCAGCAGCGCGAAGGACGCCGCGTGGCTTTCGGGGAAGCCATATTCGGCAAAGCCCTGGATCTGGGCAAAGCTGGCCTTGGCGAATTCCATCTCATAGCCATTGGCGATCATGCCGCCGATGAACTCATCGCCGAACTGGGCAATCCTGCCGGTCCGCCGCCAGGCCGCCATGGCGCGGCGCAGCTGATCGGCCTTTCCGGCTGAAAAGCCGGCGCCGACAATGGCGATCTGCATCGCCTGTTCCTGGAACAGCGGAATGCCCAGGGTGCGGTGCAAGACGGCCTTGAGCGCTTCGCTGGGATATTTGACCTCTTCCAGGCCCTGGCGCCGCTTGAGATAGGGATGGACCATGCCGCCCTGGATCGGCCCGGGCCGGACAATGGCGACCTCGATGACCAGATCGTAGAACTCCTTCGGCTTGAGCCGCGGCAGCATCGACATCTGCGCCCGGCTTTCGATCTGGAACACCCCGATCGTGTCCGCGCGATGGGTCATGGCATAGACCCGTTCCCTGGCGAACGGACCCTTGCCCGTTTCCTCGGCCAACAGCTCGGTCAGCGCAGGCTTTTTGCCGTAATGCAGTTGCATCAATTCGAAGCTGCGCCGCAGGCAGCTCAGCATGCCCAGCGCCAGGATATCGACCTTGAGGATGGCCAGAGCGTCGATATCGTCCTTGTTCCATTCAATGATCATGCGGCTGTCCATCGCCGTCTTGCCTATGGGCACCAGGCTTTCGAGGCTATCCCGGGTGATGACGAAGCCGCCGACATGCTGGCTGAGGTGGCGCGGAAAACCGCGCAGGACTTTGACCACCTCGAACATCTGCGCCAGCACGGGATCGTCCGGATTGAGCCCTATGGCGGCGATGCCGGCCAGATCCAGGCTCGAGCCCCAGCCCCAATGCAGCTGGTTGAAGGCGTTGATGGTGTCATCGGAAACGCCGAACACCTTGGCCGTTTCCCTGATAGCGCTCTTGGAGCGATAGGAGATGACATTGGCCGTCAGCCCGGTGCGCTTGCCGCCATATTTCTTGTAGACATATTGCATCACCTCCTCGCGCCGCTCATGCTCGAAATCGACATCGATATCGGGCGGCTCGTCGCGCTCGGTGGAAATGAAGCGGCCAAACACCAGATTGGCGTTTTCAGGGTCGACCTCGGTAATCTCCAGGCAGAAGCAGACCGTGGAATTGGCGGCCGAGCCACGCCCCTGGCACATGATCTTGCGCTCATTGCGGGCATACATGACGATGTCATGCACGGTCAGGAAATAGGCGGCATAGCCCTTATAGGCGATGAGGCAAAGCTCGGACCACAGGCTGCGCTTGAGCTTGTCCGAGAGCCCATCAGGATAGCGCTTGGCCGCGCCCGCCCAGGTTAGTCGCTCCAGCGTCTGCTGCGCAGTCTCGCCATTGCCGATGGTCTCCTCGGGATAATTGTATTTGAGCTGGTCGAGGCTGAAATCGATCCGGTCGATGAAACGCTGCGTCTCGGCGATCGCATCGGCATGCTCGCGGAATAGTCTTGCCATCTCATAGGCCGGCTTGAGATGCCGCTCGGCATTGGCAGCCAGGCGCCAGCCGGCATTTTCAAGCGTCAGGTGCTCGCGAATGCAGGTGACGACATCCTGCACCATGCGCCGGTCGGGCTCGTGATAGAGCACATCATTGGTCGCGATCATTCTGGCGCGGTGGACCCTGGCCAGTTCCGCAATCCGGTTGAGGCGGGCCCGGTCCTGCCCGTCAAAACGCGGCGCGCCGGCCACCCAGACCCGGTCGGGCGCCAGCCGCGCCAGCGTATCGAGGGTCTGTGCCGTCAGGCCCCAATCGGTCTCGTCGGGCATCAGGATAAACAGCTGGCCCTGCGCGTAGTTTTCGGGCGGACCTTGCTCGCTGGCCGAGGCCGGATGGCCCGAACCGAAGAGATCGGTGAAATAGAGCACCGGCTTGCCCTTTTCACCGCGCTGATTGCCTACGGTCAGCAGCTTGCACAGCCGCCCATAGGCCACCCGGTTGGTGGGATAGGCAATGATGTCTGGCGTGCCATCGGCAAAGCAGAGCCTGACCCCGACCAGATAGCGGAAGGCGGGAAAGCGTTCCTTGTTGTCGCGCGCCACCACATAGGCCCGCACCACGCCGGCAAAGCTGTTGCGGTCGGTAACGCCAAAGGCGCTGAGCCCCAGATGCATGGCGGCCGAAACCATTTCCTCGGGAGACGAGCCGCTGTGCAGGAACGAGAAATTGGTGGTGGAGACCAGCTCGGCATAGTCAACCGGGGGCTGCGCTGGCCGCGACCGGGCCCTTGCCGACGGATCGAAGGCAACGACCTGGCTCATGCGAAAAATCCGTGCAGGTACCAGACTGCCGGCTCGCCGTCCCGGTGGAAGCCCTGCCGGTAGATCCAGAAGCGACGGCCGGCAGCGTCCTCGACCACGTAGTAATCCCGCGTCACGGCATCGGGCTCGAACAGGGCCAGATTGGGAATATGGGGCGGTGTCTCCCCCTTTTTGGGCGGTTCGGTTGGCACCAGTTGCAGCCGCTGGCCGCTGCGCCACCATTCTGCCCCCAGCCGCTCGGGACCCGAGGCCTTTTCGATCTTGTAGCTTTCGCGCCGCCAGATCATCGAGGCGGGCAGCCCTTCGGGCACTTCGGCATTGATCGCCACCATTTCCGGCACCGGCAGGAGCCGCAATGGCCGCGGCGGAAGGGGCCAGGCCCTGTCGCGGGCCTGATCGTTGCTGGCGGCCAGCGCCGGCACCAGGCGCGCCGCGCGCTCGGGAATGTGGCTCTCGACCAATTGTGTCCTGAGCACCGCCATTATGCCCAGCCGGCTGCTCATCCGGTCATTGAGCTGGTCGAGATCCTCGGCCACGCCCTGATGCGAGAAGGCGCCCAGCTGCACCGCATCGAGCTCGGAGACCGAGCTGACCGCCAGCCGGATCATGTCGATGCCGAAGCCGGCATCATATTCGCCCTCCAGCCGCTCCGAGCGATTGGAAAAGAGCTTGGTGATGTGTTCCGGGTCGCGCGTCAGCCGGGCCGAATTGACCGAGAGCGCCATCACCTTGTGATCGACCCGGTAGAGGAAGAGATGAAAGGCCTGCCCGCCCTGCCCCTCGGCCTCCAGCCGGATGGACAGCTGAATGGCCAGGTCATGGCAGGTCATGAGCACATCGTCCATCAGCCCGATCGGGTCGGCGAAACGCCGCTCGGCATAGCGTTCGGCCATCGGCAGGCGCGGCGTCATCCGCTCCTGGATGAGGCCATAGGCCTGGTCGAGCCGCGTCAGCAGCGACACGCCGAACCGGGCCTGCAGCGGCTTGCGCTCGCGCTGGCGCAGCTGGCCGATGCTCTTGAGCCCCATCTGGGTAAGACCGGCCACCTGCGCCGGGGCAAGCCGCAGGGCCTGGACCGGCAACGCATCGAGGACGGTTTCAAGATCGGCCTGTTCAAGCACCTGGCTGCGGGCGAAATGGCTGACCGCCCAGGCCGCCCCGATCGTGGGCGCGACGGCGCCCGCCACCGTATAGCCGAGGTCGCGCAGCCGCGTCAGCAACAGGCGCAGCATGGCCCGCTCGCCGCCGAACAGATGGGCCACCCCTGTTATGTCTAGCACCAGGTCGCCAAAGCCGGTGACATCGGTCATGACCGAGACCAAGGGGCTCGCATTGGAATGCCAGTCGGCAAAATCGGCAAAGGCGGTTTCGAGCAGCGGACGGTCCATTTCGCGCACGGTAAGATCGGGCACCATGGCCCGTGCATCGGCCAGGTTCTGCCCGATGCTGAGGCCGCGCCGCGCCGCTTCGGCATCGACCGCCGCCAGCCGCAGCCCGCCCTTGATGCGCTCATGGAGCACCAGCGGCCCCTGGAGCTGGCCATCACGCCGTTTGAGGTAATCCGTCGGCCAGCTGGGCAGGAACAGCACGAGGAAGCGTCGTGCCGCCGATGCGCCTGTCTGTACCGCGGCGCTGAGCAGTGAATGTTGCGAATCCATTTTCCGTCCAACCCAGCACAAACTCGGTCTGGTTTTTGATGATCGCCCCCTTTTCGAGCTGCACCAGCCAGCGCAGGGCTCCGGGAGCCTTGGCGTCGTAGCGCCCATGAGCACTGCGGGCGGGAGACAGGCGCCAGCGCAGATGCGCCGCGCTGGCCTCGCGCCCCTGCCCGTAGCGCAAGAGGAAGATCGAACCACCGGTGGCGGCGGCGCGCAGGCTGAGGCGCCTGCTGGCGGTGAAATTGAGCAGCTTGGCATGGCTGCCAATATCGGCCACAACAGCCGCCACCGCCCGGCAGGCAATGGCTTCCTCGGCCGCCCAGAGCAGCTCGGCCACATTGGCGGCGCGCACCAGCACCAGGGCGTCCGGATCAAACCCAAAACTCAACAGCCCCGGCCCATAGGGCATGCCCAGCTTCTGCGCCTCGTCACCCAGCTGCAGATAGACCACGGCCAGCCGCTGCGCGGTGAGCAGGCCCTTGGCCTGCGCCAGGGCAAAGCCGAGCAGCGCCCCGGCATTACGGCGCTCGTCGGTGAACATTTCCTGCAGCAGCCCACCGGCCAGCCGGGGAAATTCACCCTGCTGCTGCTCAACCAGGGCGCGCGCTTCGGCCAGAGCCGGCTTGCGCTCGATATCGGCAATGGTCTCCCGCAGCGCGGCAAGGCGCTGTCGCTGGTCGGGCGAGGGCATCGCACCAATCCCCATGTGAACAAAACAGGAACACGATGACTCCGAATCTCGCCGGAGTCGAGTCCCTTTTCGTCACATCGGCTCACATCGAGTGTGGCGCTTCCGCATCAAGCCCGGTCAAGAGCGCGTGAGCCCCCTCGTCGCCCATTGAGGAAATCCGCCGGGCTGGTAACTCTGCTCCTGCCTGCCTCCCGGCGCGCAAACCCTTTCGACGTTCCTGCCGCTCCCCCGAAGGAGGCTTGCCGCCATGTTCGAGGCCATTACCCGACTGTTCAACAAGCCCGAAGCGGCTTTGTCGAGCCATGATCCAAAACTGGCCGTGGCAGTGCTGCTGGTGCATCTGGCGGCCGTCGACGGCCAGATGAAGGACAGCGAGCGCAATGCCATCAAGGGCGCCTTGATGGACCATTATGCGCTCGATGAAGCCGCCGTGGACAAGCTGGTCCGCGAGGCCGCCCTGCGCGATGCCGAGGCGGTGGACTTCTACAAGTTCACCTCGGGCCTCACCCAGCTCGACATGGAAGACCGCATCGAAATCGTGCGCATGATGTGGATGGTGGTGTTTTCCGACAAGAAGAACCACGAGCTGGAAGACAACATGGTCTGGCGCGTCGCCGAACTGATCGGCGTCTCCTCCCGTGACCGCACCATTCTGCGCAACCAGGTCGGCAAATCCGAGAAGGCCTAATAGGCCGTGAACTTGCCGATGATCTCGACCTCGTCACGGGCGCATTCGAAGCTGCCGGCCTTGTCGGCCGCCTCCCGCGCCAGTTCATTGGCATTGGGATTGGCCAGCGCATCGATATAGGCGATGTGGCAGCTATTGCCCTCGACCAGCTGCGTCACGACCAGCACCTGCCCCTTGTCCTCGCCCGTTTCCGGGTCGGCCGTGTAGTAGCGCACGATGGTGGCGATGGGCATCCAGCGGCCCAGTTCGTTGCTGAGCCGCCATTCGAGCTTTTCCCCGACATGATTGAACGGCGGCAGCGTCTGGCCATCGGCCATTTTCGCGCCGAAGCCATAGATCAGCGAGAACCGCAGGTCCCCCTCGGTCACCATCAGCGGATAGCCCTTGTAGCCCGGGCAGGACCAGCTGGCGCCGAAATCATCGGCCTCGAGCACCAGGCATTCGTCCAGATCGATATCGGTATAGGCGCTGTTGAAGCCGGCATATACAGGGGTGGCGAGGGCGCCAAGGGCAAGGGCGGCGGCCAGGAGCTGTTTCATTGGTTTCCTCGGGAAGCGTCCGGATGAGCAGGGTTGCGCCAAACTGGCTTGCCTTTGCGGCCTGTGTTGGGCACAACGCCAGCCACTTTGTCGCCTCCCCGATGAATGAGAGCTGAAGCCAAAATGAACATCGACGCCATCCCGACCGGCAAGAACCCGCCCGACGATCTCAACGTCATCATCGAAGTCCCCATGGGCGGCGAGCCGATCAAGTACGAGATCGACAAGGCCAGTGGCGCTTTGTTCGTCGATCGCTTCCTCTATACCCCCATGCGCTATCCGGGCAATTACGGCTTCGTGCCCCACACCCTGTGCGGCGATGGCGATCCGCTCGACGTCATCGTCATGAATTCTCGCCCCCTGGTCCCCGGCGCGGTCGTGCGCTGCCGCCCGATCGGCGTGCTGTTCATGGAAGACGATGGCGGCCAGGACGAGAAGATCCTTGCCGTGCCGGTTTCCAAGCTCACCAAGATGTATGACGACATCAAGGATATCGGCGACATGCAGCCGATCCAGGTCGAGCGCGTGAAGCACTTCTTCACCCACTACAAGGATCTCGAGCCCGGCAAGTGGGCCAAGATCTCCCATGTCGGCGGCTATGAGGACGCCAAGAAGGTGATCCTCGATTCCATCGAGATGCACAAGAACGCCAAGTAGCACCATGAGCGGGCGCATCGTCATCCTCAACGGCGCGCCCCGCTCGGGCAAATCCTCCATCGCCAAAGCCATGCAGGAAAGCCTGCCCGGCCGCTGGATCAATCTGGGTGTCGATGCCCAGAACCGCACCCTGCCACCGCAGCTGCTGCCGGGCATAGGCTTGCGACCGGGCGGCGAACGGCCCGACCTCGAACCCAACGTGGTGGCGCTCTATGGCGCGCTCTACGACGCCATTGCCGCCCACGCCCGCGCCGGCTTGGACGTAGTGGCCGACCTCGGCCACCACGATGCCTATTCGCGGCCCCTGGGCATCCTGCCCGCCTGCGCCCGGCGCCTTGCCGGGCATGACGTGCTCTTGGTGGGCGTCTACTGCCCGATCGAGACCATCATGGCGCGCCGCAATGCCGATCCCCAGGGCCTCTATGCCTCCGGCCCCGGCATACCCGAACCGGTGCAGCGTTGGCAGGATGCGGTGCATGTGCCCGGCCTCTATGACCTCGCGGTCGATACCGGCCACATGACCGCCCAGGACTGCGTCGCCGCCATCGCCGCCCTGCTGGCCGCGCCGCCAAGGCAGCGCGCCTTTGCCCAGCTGGCCGCGCTTTAGCTGTCGTTCCTGCCATAGGTCAGCACGGCATTGCCTTTTGAGGTGATCTCGCTGCGCAGCAGGGTCAGCCGCGTCGTGGGCGTCGACGCATCGAACAGGTGCCGGCCCTTGCCTGATATGACCGGATGCATGATCAGCGTCAGCTCATCCATCAGGCCCGCCAGCAACAACTGGCTCACCAGCGACATGCCGCCCATGACCGCAATGGTGCCACCCGGCCGCGCCTTCAGCTCGCGCACGAAGGCGTCCAGATCACCTTCTATCAGGCTGGAATTGCTCCAGCCGAGGTCCTCCGGCTTGAGCGTATCGGAGACGACGAATTTGGGCACGGCGTTGATGAAGCCGGCGAAATCCATGTCCTGTCCGGCATTGGGCCAGTAGCCGGCCCATTCCTGATACCCCACCCGCCCCATCAGCACCGTGTCGACATCGGCCATGACACTACCCAGCATCGCCCCCAGCTCGTCATCGAAACTGTCGAACTGAAACTGGTCGGGCGCCTCGGCAACGCCATCGACGGAATAGAACAGGCCGGCTGTGACTTTACGCATTCTTGGATTCTCCCGTTTGGCTGGCGCCCCTTTCGGCCGCCATCTGACCAGACGACGAGCGGGGCGTGACGGCTTCGACATGTCGAGCCACGAATTTTGCAAGCACCGATATCCGGATCAGCCAGCGGGCCTCCGGTCTGCAACTGCTCGGATGGCGAGGCCATTGCCCCGGTGCGGGTAGTCCGCAAGTAAAGTGAGGCAAAGGCCTCGCCATCGCGCCGGGATTTGTTGCGGGTTGGTCAGGTACGCTGTGTTGCAAGCGCAGCTGCTCGATTTCCCCCGCCGGACCGGACGACTCCAGCCCCACCGGCATCCCCGCACACGACCGTTCGTCGCGACCGCGCAGTTGTCGTGCGGGAATGGCGCTGAGTATGGGGGCGGGACTCTGGGAGGGGGATTACATCTGTAATTTGCTGTTCTGGCGGGAGGTTAACTATGGAACGCGGATCGTATGGGCGCTGTCCGCCGATCGATCCAGACAAGAAGGCCCGGGGTTCCCCCCCGGGCCTGCTTCATTCCAGTCCGACCGCCCCCATGGTTCGACAAGCGCACCATGAGGGCTGCATCGGCGCCTACCCCAGATGCGCCAGCACCGCCAGCAGCAGCAGCGCCACGATATTGGTGATCTTGATCATCGGGTTCACGGCCGGGCCGGCCGTGTCCTTGTAGGGGTCGCCGACGGTGTCGCCGGTGACGGAGGCCTTGTGAGCATCTGACCCCTTGTGGTGGGTGACGCCGTGGCTGTCGGTGAAGCCGTCTTCAAAGCTCTTCTTGGCATTGTCCCAGGCGCCGCCGCCGGCGGTCATGGAGATGGCCACGAAGAGACCGGTGACGATGACGCCCATCAGCATGGCGCCCAGGGCCGAGAAGCCGGCCGCGGCGCCCGCGATCCAGTAGATCACGAAGAACACGACGATCGGCGACAGCACCGGGAGCAGACTCGGCACGATCATTTCGCGGATCGCCGCCTTGGTCAGCATGTCCACGGCCCTTGCATAGTCGGGCTTGGACGTGCCGGCCATGATGCCGGGATCGGCCTTGAACTGGCGGCGGACTTCCACCACCACCGATTGCGCGGCGCGGCCCACGGCGGTCATGCTCATGCCACCGAAGAGGAAGGGCAGGAGGCCACCAAACAGCAGGCCCACCACCACATAGGGATCGGCCAGCGAGAAGGTGAGCGGCCCCAGCCCGTCGAAGAACGATCCCGGCTCGGCATTGGCCGAGAAGAAGATCAGATCTTGGGTATACGCGGCAAACAAAACCAGGGCGCCAAGGCCGGCCGAGCCGATGGCATAGCCCTTGGTGACGGCCTTGGTGGTGTTGCCCACGGCATCGAGCGCGTCGGTATTGTGGCGCACTTCCTTGTCGAGGCCGGCCATTTCGGCAATGCCGCCGGCATTGTCGGTCACAGGACCAAACGCGTCGAGCGCCACCACGATGCCGGCCAGGGCCAGCATGGTGGCAACGGCGAAGGCGATGCCGAACAGGCCCGCCAGGTTATAGGTGACGATGATGCCGGCAATGATGACGATGGCCGGCAGGGCGGTCGATTCCAGCGACACGGCGAGGCCCTGGATGACGTTGGTGCCATGGCCGGTCACCGAGGCCTCGGCGATCGAGTTCACCGGCCGGCGATTGGTGCCGGTATAATATTCGGTGATGACGATGATGAGGCCGGTAATCACGAGGCCCACCACGCCGCACCAGAACAGCGCCCAGGGGGTGAAGGTCTTGTCCGATGCTTCGATCGCGACGTTCATGTCGCCGAACATCAGCCACAGCACCGGCAGCAAAGCGACCAGCGACAGCACGCCCGTGGCGATGATGCCCTTGTAGAGCGCGCCCATGATGTTGTTATCGGCACCCAGCTTGACGAAATAGGTGCCGATGATCGAGGTCACGACGCAAGCGCCGCCGATGGCCAGCGGCAGCACCATGCCGATGAGCTTGAACGCATCGGGCAGGATGATGGCGGCCAGCACCATGGTGGCGACGATGGTCACCACATAGGTTTCGAACAGGTCCGCCGCCATGCCGGCGCAGTCGCCGACATTGTCGCCCACATTGTCGGCAATGGTGGCCGGGTTGCGCGGATCGTCTTCCGGAATGCCGGCCTCGACCTTGCCCACCATGTCGCCGCCGACGTCCGCACCCTTGGTGAAGATGCCGCCGCCGAGGCGGGCGAAGATGGAGATCAGCGAAGCGCCGAAGCTCAGCGCCACCAGCGCATCGATGACGGTGCGGCTGGTCGGGTCAAAGCCCAGGAACTGGGTGAGGATGATGAAATAGAGGGTAACGCCGAGCAGGCCCAGCCCCGCCACCAGCATGCCGGTGACCGCGCCCGACTTGAAGGCGAGATCGAGCCCCTTGCCGAGCGAGGAAATGGCGGCCTGGGCGACGCGGACATTGGCGCGTACCGAGACATTCATGCCGATGAAGCCGGCCGCGCCCGAGAGCACCGCGCCGAGCAGGAAGCCGATGGCGGCATAGATGCCCAGCAGGAAGAAGGCGGCGATCAGGATGACCACGCCGACAATGGCGATGGTGGTATATTGCCGCTTGAGATAGGCCGATGCGCCTTCCCGGACGGCTGCCGAGATTTCCTGCATGCGGGCCGAGCCACTATCGGCGGCGAGCAATTGCTGCGTCGTCAGGACGCCGTAAACGATGGACAGAGCGCCGCACAGGACGATCAGCCAGAGTGCCAAAGTCATCGAAATAGTCCCTCTAGATTTATCCTCCGGGGACTCAACGCAATGGCCATGCCGGTCCTCCAACCCGCACGCCCTGCCCTCCTAGAGCCCCTTCCAAGGGTGGAGATTAGCGGGATTGTTTGGTTAAGCAATGGATATTGCGATGTTTTGTCGCGGTGGGCTGGGCCACCGAGGGGATCGGCCAACTCGATCGTCACCTCGGGCCTGACCCGAGGGCTCTGGACTTGCTGCGCGCTCAATAAGTGAAGAGCCCTCGGGTCAGGCCCGAGGGTGACGGCTGCTGCTTGGGGCGCTGTCGAGGGCATTCACCGCAAGGGCCAAGGCCGCCCCGTCGCCCACCACATCAAGCGTCTTCATCCGCGCCGTCTCCCCGCTCACCACGCTCACCGCCGATTTCGGTACGCCCAGCGCCTTGGCCAGCAGCGCCACTACCGCCGCATTGGCCTTGCCCTTGTCGGGCACGGCGCTGACGCGGACCCGCAGCACGGCGGTTTCGTTATCGCGGATTTCGACGCCCTCGATGGCATCGCGCCCGGCATTGGGGGTGACGCGAACGAAAAGGCTCAGCCCGCTGGGGCTGAGCCGATAGCATTTGGGCAGCGGTGACAGGGCTAGATGCCGGCGCGCGCCACGGCGGGATAGATGTAGTAGCCGATGATCAGCTGGATGAACATGATCGCGAGGAACGCGATGATCGGGCTGATATCGAGGCCGGAAAAGTTCGGCATGACGCGGCGGATGGGCCGCAGCACCGGCTCGGTGAGCTGGTTGAGCACACGCCACAGGCCTTCGACAAAGCCATTGCGGGTATTGATCACGTTGAACGAGATCAGCCAGCTCATGATGATCATGGCGATGAGCACCCAGCGATAGAGATCGAGGATCAGCAGGATGATGTCGAGCACGGCGCGCATGGGCGTCTCCGGTTAGAGCGTTCTCAGCAAAAGTGGCTGCCGGTTTTGCGTTCGAGAACGCGGCAGTGAAAGCTGGCAAATACTTAGTGGCTGAAAGGCTTTGCGGCAAGGGTCGCGCAAAGCATGAGGACCTCGCTCCGGTCGCACGGAACGAGGCCCCAATGACTTTGGGTCCGGTACGCAAAACTACACTCTCCGGACAGGCCCTGCATTGCACGAAGCGTGCCAGATGCAAGAAGCCCGCAAACCGGGGGGCAGAGATTAAAGTGTTGTGAACAAAAGCGTTTTGCGTCGCTGGACGCGTTGCAGAATGCGAGGCGCCTCGCAATCTGCAAGCGGTCAGCTCTGCAGCCGGCTCGGCTTCCAGGTGATGACGCGGAAGAGGTAGAGCAGCACCACCGCCGCCAGCACGATATAGCTCAGCGGATCGAGCACCACTTCCACCAGCTCGTAATGCTCATGCAGCAGATAGCCGGCGAGGGTGAGGACCGTGTTCCAGATCAGCGCCCCCGTGGTGGAGGCCAGCAGGAACACCGGCAGCGGCATGCGGGCGAGGCCCGCCGGAATGGAGATCAGCGTGCGGATAATCGGCATCAGCCGGCCGATCAGCACGATGATGGGTCCGAAGCGCCGGAAGAAGCCGACGGCGACGTCGATTTCTTCGGCATTGAGGGTGAGCAGACGCCCATAGCGATTGGCCAGCCAGCGCACGCGCTCGAGCCCGAACAGGCGCCCGGCAAAGTACCAGGGCAGCATGCCAACGACAGCGCCGACGGTGGCGGCGACAAGCACGCCGAAGAGATTGAGATCGCCATTGGCGGCGGCAAAGCCGGCAAAGGGGATGATCAGCTCGGAGGGGATCGGCGGGAAGATCGACTCCGCCAGCATGACGAGAAAGATGCCGAGATAGCCCAGTTGGGCAATGGTCTGGATGATCCAGTCGGTCATGTCTTTCCTCCGGAACCCCCACCTAGCCTCCCCTTCATAGGGGGAGGGACCGCGCGGTGGGAGGGGCACATCGGTGCCACAAACTCAGTCTGTTCCTCCCCCTGTCAGGGGGAGGCTAGAAGGGGTATCGGAGCCTAAGCCGACTTCTGCGCCCGCATGTTGCGCTTGCGGTCATTGGGGTCGAGCCAGATCTTGCGGAGGCGGATCGACTTGGGGGTCACTTCCACATATTCGTCTTCGGCAATGTAGCCGAGGCTCTGTTCCAGCGTCAGCTTCTTGGGCGTGGTCAGGCGCACCGCTTCGTCCTTGGACGTGGTGCGGATATTGGTGAGCTGCTTGCCCTTGAGCGCATTGACCTCGAGGTCATTGTCGCGGCTGTGCTCGCCGATGATCATGCCTTCATAGATGTCGACGCCGGCATCGATCATGATCGGGCCGCGGTCTTCCAGGTTCCACAACGCAAACGCCACCGACTGGCCCGTGCCGTTCGAAATCAGCACGCCCGTGCGACGACCCGGCAGGTCGCCCTTATAGGGCACAAATTCGTGGAACAGGCGGTTGAAGATGGCGGTGCCGCGGGTGTCGCTCAGCAGTTCCGGCTGGTAGCCGATCAGCGCGCGGGTGGGAACCAGCAGGCGAATGCGGGTGCGGCCGACGCCGGAGGCGCGCATGTCGGTCAGCTCGCCCTTGCGCTCGGTCAGCTTCTGCACGACCGTGCCGGTGAACTCGTCATCGACGTCGATGATGACTTCCTCGATCGGCTCGAGCTTGACGCCGTCCTCTTCCTTGAACAGCACCTTGGGGCGACCGATGGTGAGCTCGAAGCCCTCGCGGCGCATGTTTTCGATCAGCACGGCCAGCTGCAATTCGCCGCGGCCGGCCACGTCGAACGAGTCGTTGTCATCGCCAGGGGTGACGCGGATGGCCACGTTGCCCTCGGCTTCGCGCATCAGCCGTTCGCGGATGACGCGGGACTGCACCTTGTCGCCTTCGCGGCCGGCCAGCGGGCCGTCATTGATGCGGAAGGTGACCGACAGGGTCGGCGGATCGATCGGCTTGGAGGCAATGGGCGTGGTAACCTGCGGCGCGCAGAGCGTATCGGCCACTGTGGAGGTTACCAGGCCCGCAATGGCGACGATGTCGCCGGCTTCGCCGACATCGACCGGAGTACGCTCGAGACCACGGAAGGCCAGGACCTTGGAAATGCGGCCCTTTTCGACTTCCTTGCCCTCGCGATTGAGGGTGTGGATGGGATCGTTCGCCTTGACCGAACCCGAGGTGATGCGGCCGGTCAGGATACGGCCGAGGAACGGGTTGCGCTCGATGGTGGTGACCAGCATGCGGAACTGGCCTTCTTCGACGGTCGGCTCGGGCACATGCTCGATGACCTTGTCGAGCAGCGGGCCCAGGTCGTTCTTGGGACCCTCGGGCTCCATGGCCATCCAGCCCTGCTTGGCCGAACCATAGAGCACCGGGAAATCGAGCTGCTCGGAGGTGGCGTCGAGCGCGATGAACAGGTCGAAGATCTCTTCGAGCACTTCCATATGACGCTCGTCGGCCTTGTCGATCTTGTTGATGGCAACGATGGGCCTGAGGCCCTGGGCCAGCGCCTTGCCCAGCACGAACTTGGTCTGCGGCATCGGGCCTTCGGCGGCATCGACCAGGATGACCACGCCATCGACCATCGAGAGGATGCGCTCGACCTCGCCGCCGAAATCGGCGTGTCCGGGCGTGTCCACGATATTGATGCGGGTGTCCTTCCACAGCAGGGAGGTCACTTTTGCGAGAATGGTGATGCCGCGCTCGCGCTCGATGTCATTGCTGTCCATGGCGCGTTCTTCGACGCGTTCGTTTTCGCGGAACGAGCCGGACTGCTTGAGCAGGACGTCGATCAGCGTGGTCTTGCCGTGGTCAACGTGGGCGATGATAGCGATATTGCGCAGCGACATAGGGGATCGAGGCCTCTTTGGCATGATCCCAAAACCTTGGGCCGCGAAGGGCGGCGGCAAACGGCTGAACCATGCAGGAATAAACATGGCGACGACCCCGGCCAGAAACCGGATCGCCGCATTTGGCGCTGCCTTACAGGATCAAAGGCTTTTTCACAAGCGCAGGGCGCGCAGAGGTGGGTTGCGGGGCTTCAAACCGTCCCGCAGGGTAAATTGCCCCGGTGGGGCGATTTGCGTTTGAGAACCCGGCTGGCCGCATCGGGCCCTGCCGGACGAAAAGAGCGGCAACCCTTGCGGATTGCCGCTCCAGGATGGCAACGCGTCAGTTTGACTACGGTCGCGCGGCCATCTCCGTTGATGACGTCCATGGAGTGGTGAGTGCCCCCATCCCCGACATCTCCAACAACCCGGTTTGCCGTCCGATATTTCGGTCGGCCATCAATGATTAATGTCAGATAGTCGGCGCTGCTGCAATCGGCCGCTTGCGCTGTGGTTACTTCAGCGACCGCGGTAATTCCCCCGATTGCCAGAGCCCCAGACCAAAGCCATCCGGGTCCAGAAAGTCGGCGCTCCAGCCGCCCGGCGCCTCCGAGACCGGGGTGACGATGGTGACGCCCTGCTCGGCCAGCGCCGCCACGATATCGTCGATGCCGCCCTCCTCGACGGTAAAGATCAGCGCCGGCGTATTGCCGCGCACGCCGTCCATCTCGAAGAAGATGATTTCGAGCCCGCCCTCCAGCCTGCCCTGCAGCCAGAAGGGCTCGGCCCCTTCCATGCGCGTAAGGTCGAGGCCCAGGGTCTGGTTGTAGAATGTCTGGGTGCGAGCGATGTCGCTGACATAATAGACGACGCTGGCGCTTTTGGGTTTGAAGCCGGTCTTGATGCTCATGGCGAGCCCTCCACTTTGGTTTGCCCTGCCTGTTGCCGCGACAGCGGCTTTTGTGAGCGCGCCACGATAAAAAGATGGCCGTCCGGATCGTGGCTGGCAAGCATGCCGCCATGGCGCAACAGGCTCGGCAGCAGGGCATCGCGGATGCGGCCATAGGCGAGATCGAGGCCGAGGCCCGGCAGGTCGTCGGGCATGGCGAGCCCGGCCCGGACGATCAGGCGCTTGAGGGCGGTAATGCGCTGGCGGAGCGTCACATCGGAAAGGCCCAGCAGCCAGGCAATCTCCCGTCTTGTGTGACCGGAAAGCACGAGCGCGGCGACGGCTTTGAGCGAAGCCGGCAGGCCGGCAAGCATTTGCGCTGTCTCCGATGGCTCGGCTTTATCGGGCGCGGGGGCCGCCGGCACCTGCCAGCTGGTTTCGCGCTGGCGGCGGCGCACCGCGCTTCGCGCCGCCATGCGGGCCTGGTTGCGCACCGTTCCGGTGAGCCAGCGCGCCGTATCGGGGGCGTCGAAATCGGTACGCCCGGCCAGGACCGCTGCAAGCAGCGCCTCCTGCACCATATCCTCGGCCGCCCCCGCATCGCGGCCCTCGCGGCGGGCAATGGCACGGAGCTGGGCGTAAAGACCTGGACGCATGGGCCAAATCTGGCAAAGCCCGGCAACAAACGCAATTGCCGGTGACGCTTCACCTCTCCCTCAAAGGAGAGGTGACAGGGCCTAGGATGCCTTCTTGCGGTCCGGCTGGAGCTTGGCCGCTTCGGAATGGAGCAGGCTGGCCAGCGCGGCCGGCGGCAGCGGCGGCGAGAACAGGAAGCCCTGCACTTCCGAAGCGCCATGGGCGCGCACCATTTCGAGCTGTTCCTCGGTTTCGACGCCTTCGGCAGCCGTCGACATGCCCAGAGACTGACCCAGCCCGATCACCGCCTTGATGATGGCCTGGCTATCACTGCGGCTGGTCAGATCGCGCATGAAGGTCCGATCGATCTTGATCTTGTCGAAGGGGAAGCTGCGCAGATAGCTCAGCGAGGAATAGCCGGTGCCGAAATCGTCCATCGAGATGCGCACACCCATGGCGCGCAGGTCGTGCAGCACCTTCAGATTGGTATCGTTCTCGGCCAGCAGCAGCGATTCGGTGATTTCGAGCTCCAGCCGGGTCGCGGGAATCCGCGCCTCACCCAATGCCGATTTGACCAGGCCCAGCAGGTCCCGGCTCTTGAACTGCACGGGCGACAGGTTGACCGCGACGCGCACGTCGCCCGGCCAGGTGGCCGCCACCTTGCAGGCCTCGCGCAACACCCATTCCCCGATGGGAACGATGAGCCCTGTTTCCTCGGCAATGGGAATGAATTCGACCGGGGAGATGGTCCGCCCCTCATGGTCCCAGCGCAGCAGCGCCTCCACGCAGGTGACGCGGTTTTCCGCCAGGCCCAGCAGCGGCTGGAATACCAGGCGCAGTTCTGCGCGCTGCAGGGCCAGGCGCAGGCCCGCCTCGATGGAGCGGCGCGACTGCAGGTCCGCATCCATGCCCGCTTCGAAGAAATGATAGGTCGATCGGCCTTCGCTCTTGGCCTTGTAGAGCGCCAGGTCCGCATTCTTGACCAGGGTATCGGTCTTGACCCCGTCGCCCGGACCCACCGCTATGCCCACGCTGGTGCCGATCTCGATCTGCTGGCCGCCGATCAGCATGGGCGCCCCGATCGCCTTGATGATGCGGTCGGCCACCTTGGCGGCATCGGCGGCGCTGTCGATGGGACGCATGAGCAGCGCGAATTCGTCGCCGCCCAGCCGCGCCAGCACATCGGTCTCGCGCGTCGTGCCCCAGAGCCGGGCCGAGGCCTGCTTGATGACTTCGTCGCCCACTGCATGCCCGAGCGTATCGTTGACGGCCTTGAAGTGATCGAGGTCGATATAGAGCACGGCTGCCATTTCGCCCCGGGAAAGACCGGCCTCGGTCTTGGCCATCTGCTCGAGGAATTCGATGCGGTTGGGCAGGTCCGTCAGCGCGTCATGCCGCGCCAGGTGGCGGATGCGGGCCTCGTTCTGCCGCTGCTCGGTAATGTCCTCGTGGGTGGACACCCAGCCGCCATCCTTCATCGGATGGTGCTGCATCATGATGGTGCGGCCGTTGAGCTCGTGGATATTCTTGCCATATTCGCGGCGGGCGATCACCTCGCGGCGCCAGGCGATATATTCCTCGCGCGTGCTGCCCGCCTCCATGCCGGTATCGAACAGGTGCCCGAGAATGTCCTCGAGCTGGGTGCCCGGCTTGATCAGGTTGGGCGGCAGATTGTAGATGCGCGCATAGGGCTCGTTGCAGATGACCAGCCGCCCCTTGGCGTCGCACATGCACAGGCCCTGGCTGATATTGTTCACCGCCGCGTCCAGCCGGATATTCTGCCGCTCCAGCTCCAGCTTGCGCTTCTGCACCACCTCGGTGCGGGCAATCTCGTCGGTCACATCCTCATGCGTCACCACCCAGCCCAGGGCGGGCGAATAGACATGGGCGGTTTCGATCGTGCGGCCGCCATGCACCACTTCCTGGCTCTTGGTGCGCGCGCCGCTTCTGTTGGCCAGCAATTCGCTGGTATAGGATTCGTAGAAATCGTCGGCGCCCTGGCCGGCATGGTTGCCGAGCTGATCGCTGAGCTGCACCACTTCTTCAAGCGTCATGCCGCGATAGATCGCGTCGGCGGAAAAGCCATAGATGTCGCGGTAATTCTTGTTCCACATCACCAGCCGGAACTGGGGGGACCAGACGCAGAAGCCATAGGGGATGTTCTCGAGCGCGGCGTCGAGCAGCAAAGCCTCAGCCATTTCGCTCAAGCTGCCAGCGTCTTCTGCTCGCACCCGCCGATTCTCCCGCCATAATGCTTCTGCACGACGCTGGCGTGAAAGCTAAGTCGTTCCCGTTAACGATCGCTTAAGTTCGACTACAAGAAGCGCCACGGCCCGGATACATTCAGCAATGAGCGAATGAACTCAGCCCCGCGCCTTCTTGTTGCGCGCCGCATAGGTCTTGAGACGCAGTCCGTTGAGGCGGATGAAGCCTTCGGCATCCTTGTGGTCATAGGCCACCGCGCCCTCTTCGAAGGTGACGAGGTCCATCGAATAGAGCGAATAGGGCGAGGTGCGGGCGATGACCGATGCGCTGCCCTTGTAGAGCTTGACGGTAACTTCGCCGGTGACGAATTGCTGGCTCTTGTCGATCAGCGCCTGCAGCATTTCGCGCTCGGGGGCGAACCAGAAGCCATTGTAGATCAGCTCGGCATATTTGGGCATCAGCTCATCCTTGAGATGGGCCTCGCCGCGGTCGAGCGTGATCGATTCGATGCCGCGATGCGCCACCAGCATGATCGTGCCGCCGGGCGTCTCGTAGAGCCCGCGCGACTTCATGCCGACAAAGCGGTTTTCCACCAGATCGAGCCGACCCACGCCATGCTTGCCGCCCAGCTCGTTGAGCTTGGTCAGGAGCGCCGCAGGCGACAGCTTGACGCCATTGACCGAGACCGGGTCGCCCTTCTCGTAGCCGATGGTGATGATCTCGGGCTCGTTGGGGGCCTTTTCCGGATCGACGGTGCGCTGCGCCACATAGTCGGGCGCCGGCACGGCCGGGTCTTCCAGCACCATGCCTTCGGACGAAGTGTGCAGCAGATTGGCATCGACCGAGAACGGTGCCTCGCCGCGCTTGTCCTTGGCGATCGGAATCTGGTTGCGTTCGGCATAGGCCAGGAGCTGCGTGCGGCTGCGCAGGTCCCATTCACGCCAGGGCGCGATCACCTTGATGGCGGGATCGAGCGCATTGGCGGTAAGTTCGAACCGCACCTGGTCATTGCCCTTGCCGGTGGCGCCATGGGAAATGGCATCGGCCCCGGTTTCCTGGGCGATCTCGACCAGCCGCTTGGCGATCAGCGGGCGGGCGATCGAGGTACCCAGCAGATAGACGCCTTCATAGACCGCATTGGCGCGGAACATCGGGAACACGAAATCGCGCACGAATTCCTCGCGCAGGTCCTCGATGCGGATATCCTTGATGCCGAACATCTCGGCCTTCTTGCGCGCCGGCTCCAGCTCCTCGCCCTGGCCCAGATCGGCGGTGAAGGTCACCACCTCGCAATCATAGGTCTCCTGCAGCCATTTGAGGATGATCGACGTATCGAGCCCGCCCGAATAGGCCAGCACGACCTTCTTGATGTCTTTTGCCATGGAAAATCCGCTCCGCGTTGATTTTGGCGACAGGATAGACCGGATATTGCGCAATGAACTTGCGATTATCGCAGGTTTGACGCAGTTTGTGGCATATTCTGCCACACAAATTCTGAAACGACGCACGACATGCCAGAAACGCTTGATGCCATCGATCGCCGCATTCTCAGAGCATTGCAGCGCAATGCCCGCATGTCCAATGTGGAGCTGGCCAATGAGGTGGGCCTGTCGCCCTCGCCCTGCCTGCGCCGCGTCAAGCTGCTGGAAGACCGGGGCATCATCGACCAATACACGGTGGTGCTCAACGGCCCGGCAATCGGCCTCGGGCTCACGGTCTTCGCCCGCATCTGGTTCAAGACGCAGGATGCCGAAACCACCAACCAGTTCGCCGAAACCGTGCGCAAGTTTCCGGAGGTGGCCGAGTGCTACCTCACGACAGGCGAATGCGACGCCATCATGCGCATCGTCACGGCTGATCTCCACGCCTATTGGCGCTTCCAGTCCGACTACTTGATGCGCATCCCGAGCGTCCAGAGCGTCAAGACCGACGTGCCCATGGAGACCATCAAGCGCAGTTTTGAGCTGCCGCTGGGCTGAGCGTCCCTCTCGCCTGCAACGAGCGGGCGCGTTATGGGTGACGCGCAAGCATCTCTGGAACCCGACATGCCCGCCTTCATCCCCGATCTTTCCGTCATCCTCGCCTTCGCGCTGGCCGGCTTTGTGCTGGCGGTAACGCCCGGTCCCGACATGGCGCTGTTTGTCTCGCGCACCATCAACTGGGGCCGCAGCCACGGCTTCGCCACCGTGCTCGGCGCCACCACAGGCATTGCCGTCCATACCATGCTGGTGGCCTTCGGCATTTCCGTGCTGATCGTCACCGCCCCCGCCGCCTTCTGGGCCCTCAAGATCGTCGGTGCACTCTATCTGATCTGGCTGGCCATCCAGGCGGTGCGCTCGGGTGGCGGCATCCTCGTGGTCAGGCAGGCCGGCAAGCAGCCCGGCTGGTGGCAGAGCTACATGACAGGGCTGGGCATCAACCTGACCAACCCCAAGGTCGCACTGTTCTTCGTGACCTTCCTGCCGCAATTCGTGTCCGCCGAAGACCCGGCCGCAGTGGGCAAGCTGCTGTTCCTGGGCGTCGAATTCATCGTCGTTTCGCTGCCTGTGGTCATTGCCATCGTGCTGTTCGCCGAATGGCTCACCAAGACGCTGCGTGAGCAGGCCTGGGTGGGCAAGGCCCTGAACTGGAGCTTTGCCGCCGTGTTCATGGCCTTCGCCGCCACGATCCTCTTGGCCGAAGGGCGCAAATAGTGAACTACCGCCACGCCTTCCATGCCGGCAATTTTGCCGACGTGGTCAAGCACCTGATCCTCGTGCGCATCCTCGAATATCTCAAGCGCAAACCCGCTGCCTTCCGCGTGCTCGACACCCATGCCGGCATCGGGCTCCACGACCTGGCTGGCGACGAGGCCGGCCGCACCGGCGAGTGGGTCGACGGCCTCGGCCGCTTGATGGAGCGCGGCCTCTCCGGCCCGGCGGCCGAATTGGCGGCGCCCTATCTCGATGCTGTCAGGGCACAGAACCCGGAAGGCGGACTACGCTTCTATCCCGGCTCGCCCCTGATCACGAGGCACCTGCTGCGCGAGCAGGACCGCCTCTTCGCCCTCGAACTGCATCCCGACGATGCCGAAAAGCTGCGCGAGAATTTTGCCGGCGACTACAAGGTCCGCGCCACCCATCTCGACGGCTGGGCGGCCCTGGGCACCCATCTCCCACCCAAGGAAAAGCGCGGCCTCGTCCTGATCGATCCCCCCTTCGAGCAGAAGGGCGAATTCGACCGCATGGTGTCCGGGCTGGTCAAAGCCCACCAGCGCTGGCCCGGCGGCATCTATGCCTTCTGGTATCCCGTGAAGGACCCGCACGAGATATCGGAATTCATCGACGGCCTGGAACGCACAGGCATAAGCAAGATCCTGCGCATCGAGCTGAACGTCCGCCCCTTCACCACCCCGCCGCGCCTGCATGGCACTGGCATGATCGTGGTCAATCCACCCTATGCGCTGGAAGAAGAGCTCAAAGTGCTGCTGCCCGAACTGGCCAGGCTATTGGCCGAGGACGGCAAGGGCCGGGTGCGGATGGAATGGGTGGCGGGGGAGTAGCGTGTCTTTCCCTTCTCCCCTTGAGGGAGAAGGGTCGGCCTCAAACCCCGGCCAGCGCGTCCCGGTCCTTCTTGCTCAGCCGCTCGCTCTCGCTCTTGAGCTGCCCACACGCCGCAAAGATGTCCCGCCCGCGCGGGGTTCGGACGGGGCTGGCATAGCCGGCCTTGTTGACGATATCGGCGAAGCGCTCGATGCGGCTTGAGGGCGAGGTGCCGTAATTGGCGCCCGGCCACGGATTGAACGGGATGAGGTTGATCTTGGCCGGAATGCCGGCCAATAGCCGCACCAGTTCGCGGGCTTCGGCATCGCTGTCATTGATGCCATCGAGCATCACATATTCGAAGGTGATGCGGCGGGCATTGGAGAGGCCCGGATAGTTGCGGCAAGCCTCGAGCAGTTCCTCGAGCGGCCATTTCTTGTTGATCGGCACCAGCACGTCGCGCAGGTCGTTGTTGGTGGCATGCAGCGAGATGGCCAGCATGACGTCGATCTCGCGCCCGGTCGGCTCGATGAACGGCACGACGCCAGAGGTCGAGAGGGTAATGCGGCGCTTGGAAAGGCTCATGCCGTCGCCGGCCGAGGCGATCAGCAGCGCCTGCTTGACGTTCTCGTAATTGTAGAGCGGCTCGCCCATGCCCATCATCACCACATTGGTGATGGCGCGGCTCTCGCCTGAGGGCACGAGGCCCCCGTCATCGGGCCGCACGCCGCCGGGAAAATCGCCCAGCCGCTCACGCGCCATCAGGATCTGGCCGAGGATTTCGCCCGCAGTCAGGTTGCGCACCAGCTTCTGCGTGCCGGTATGGCAGAACGAGCACGTGAGGGTGCAACCCACCTGGGAAGAGACGCACAGTGTCCCGCGATCCTGCTCCGGGATATAGACGGTTTCCACCTCGACCGGCGGATAGTGCGGATTGGCCGGGTCGCGGAAGCGGAACAGCCATTTGCGCGTGCCGTCTGATGACACCTGCTCGGTGACGATCTCGGGCCGGTCGAGCATGAAGGCGTCGGCCAGCTTCTGCCGCACCGGCTTGGCCACATTGGTCATCTTGTCGAAATCGGTGGTGCCATTGACATAGAGCCAGTTCCACAGCTGGCTGGCGCGCATGCGCGCTTCCTTGTCCGACGCAATGCCTGATGTGGTCAGCGCCTCGGCAAGCTGCGGCTTGGAGAGACCGATCAGCGACGGGCGGCTCGCCACAGGGGGGCGGACGGCAGTCGAATGGTCAAGGTTCAGCGCGATGCTCATGAGCGTGCGAAAGGTCCGAAGATGCAGGATTGGCGCGGCCAATAACACACCAGTGACGGTTACGCAAAGTCACCGTACCAGGAGGGAGGGATGCGGACGGCGCATCCACCAACTCGATTCGTGGTTAGGCGACGGCCTAGCAGCCGCTGCCGATCGACTGCTGGGCGGCGGTGGCGCCCGAGAGGGAATAGTTCTGCGTCACCTTGATGCCGGCGGCAGTCGTGCCCTCCACCACCATGCTGGAGCCAGCACGCATGGCGCTGGCGAGTTCGGCGGACTGCCCGGCATCGTCAAGCCAGGCGGCGTCGTTCTGGGTGAACAGGTTGAACACCTGCCCGCCGACATTGATCGTCGCCTTGCTGTCGGGCAGGAAGGCGAAACCGGCAACCAGGTTGAACTCGGTGGTGACGTTTTCGGCCGGACGATTGGTGACGTAGATATAGGCCTGGCTATAGCCATCGGGCGTCGGCGCGACGCTTTCGGGCTTGGTCATGGCAAAACAGACCGGTCCGGCCGCGTCATTGGCGGCATAGCTCGACCAGGCGCGATGCTCACCCAGCAGCCGCACCTGCTGGGCACTGGCTGGGACGGTGAGGATCAGGCTGGCGACCAGAGCGAGCGCCGCGGTGGACTTCAACATCAGGACCTCGCAGAAGCGAAAAAGGCGAAGGGCCTGTTCGGCCCGACGCCCAGATAGGGTTGATTGCCGTGATGGGGCAACCCAAAAATCATGCACAGGCAGCGTCGATGGCCTTCATCGCCGCGGTCGCGCCCGAGAGCGAATAGGTATCGACCGTATTGGTGCCGCGCTGGCTGGTGCCGCGGACCACCAGGTTGCTGCCGGCCTTGAAGGCCTGGACGAACCCGCCCTCGTCGCCGGTCGAGGCGAGCCAGGCGGCCGAGCCCTCGGTGACCATGGGATAGGACTTGCCATCGACGCTGGCGCTCGCCTTGGCGTCGGTGGCGTTGAACGGATAGCCAATAATGGTCTGCACCTCGTTCTTGGTGCCCATGCCTTTGCGGTGAATGATCATGAAGTGGATCGGGTCACGATTGGCACCGGCCGGCTCGCTGCTGGTCGGGGTCGCCGATACGTAGCAGATCACGCCCGACGCGTCCGTCGCCTGCCAGGCGGTCCAGGCATTGAAGGTGCCCAGCTCGGTCGCCTGCTGCGCCTGGGCTGCAGGAACCAGAGCCATGATCGCGCCGACCGCGAGCCCGAGTGCAAGGCCACCGGTTTTCGTCGTCATCGCCAATTTCTTCCTCATTCTTGAAGGTCCGCTATTGGGGAGAGCTGCCCGCGAAGTCTGCCCCGAACATGGTTACCAAGGTGTCAAACGCCGCCGCATCCGACTGAATTTGCTTCAATAGCAGGTTAATCGCGGCGGCAATTTGACGGCCACTATCGCGTTTGGTCCGGTTTGCGCCGTTGGGGTTAACATTGTGCTAACGCTAGCGTGAGCGATCAGGCCGCCAGAAGCACGCTTACGCGGCCAGGGGATAGCTCTGCTCCACCACATAGGGACCGCCGCCCACCGAATCCTTGCTCGAAAACAGCACGAACCGGCCGACCGGAAAGCTGAGCGGCTCGAACCGGCCGGCCTCGGCCATGAACCGCGCCACCTCCTCGGCGCCCGAACCGCGCAGCCGCGCCAGCGACACATGCGGCACGAATTTGCGCCCATCGGGCGGCAGACCGGCCCGCTGCAGCACCCGCTCCTGCGCCGCCTGCAGGCGGTTGAGCGCCTCGCTGGGCTCGACCCCGGCATAGAGCGCCCGCGGCTTGTCGCCGCCAAACGTGCCCAGATGGGTGAGCCGCACCGAAAAGCGCAGCGAATTGGAGAGCCGGTCGAGACTGTCAGCCACCTCGTCGGCGGTCTGGTGATCGACATCGCCGATGAATCTCAAGGTAATGTGATAATTCTCGGCATCGATCCAGCGGGCACCCGTCAGCCCGCCGCGCTTGAGAGAAAGCGCAAATCCAACATCGGCCGGTATTTCGAGGCCGGTAAAGAGCCGGGGCATGGGGCCCTCCTCTTCATAAGGAAACACGCGATTCGGCGTCGACCGTAGCACAGACCAACCACGCGGCCAGCCCATTCGTCGCCTCACGGCATGATCACTTGTAAACAACTGGCCCCGCATCCATATTGTGCGCAAGTGGCAAACCAATGCCCACCGGCGGTGCAAGAGACCGCATTATCTGGGAAAGGAAACCGACTATGGCTGAATATGACCGTCAGACCCTCGGTGCGCGGGCCGGCTCGGCCTTGGCCATCGACGAGGGCCTGCGCAGCTACATGCTGCGCGTCTATAATTACATGGGTGTCGGGCTCGTCGTGACCGGCCTGGCTGCCTGGTTCGCCGCCGCGGCCGCCATCACCACCGATCCGAATGCCGCCGTGGGCCAGCTTGCCAACGGCCAGTTGGTGACGCAGTGGGGCGCCCTGCTCTATGCCAGCCCGCTGCAGTGGGTCGTGATGCTCGCGCCGCTGGCTTTCGTGCTGGTGCTGAGCTTTGGCATCAACAAGCTCTCCGTGGGCGCGGCACAGGCCACGTTCTGGGCTTTCGCCGCCATCATGGGCGTGTCGCTGAGCTCGATCTTCCTGGTCTATACCGACGCTTCGATCGCCAAGGTGTTCTTCATCACCGCCGCGACCTTCGGTGCCATGAGCCTTTACGGCTACACCACCAAGCGTGACCTGACCCAGATGGGCAGCTTCCTGATGATGGGCCTGATCGGCCTGATCATCGCCTCGATCGTCAATATCTTCATGCAGTCCAGCATGCTCGAATTTGCGATCTCGGCTGTGGGCGTGCTGATCTTCGTGGGCCTCACCGCCTACGATACCCAGAAGATCAAGGAAGGCTACTCGGAGTCGTTTGGCGCCGACGTGCTGGCCAAGGGCGCCATCATGGGCGCGCTGAGCCTCTACCTCGACTTCATCAACCTGTTCCTGATGCTGCTCCGCCTGTTCGGCAATCGCGAGTAAGCAACGGATGGCTTGATCGCACGATCAAGCAATTTGGTTGGACGATATCGGGGACCGCAGCCTACAAGGGCTGCGGTCCCTTCTTTTTGCCGAAACACTCATGTCCGACCTTATCCTCCGCGCCTTTCAATGGTCCGATGTGCCCGCCATTACGGCCATCTACAGCCATTATGTCCGCAACACCGCCATCACCTTCGATACCGAAGTGCCCGGCGAAGAGGCGATCGCCGAGAAATATGCGGGCCTCAGGCGCCTGGGCCATCCGCTGATCGTGGCTGAGGAGGCTGGGAAGGTGCTGGGCTATGCCTATGCCAGCTTCTACCGCCCGCGCGCCGCCTATCGCTTCACCTGCGAGGATTCCATCTATCTCGATCCCGCGGCCACCGGGCGCGGGCTGGGCCGGCTGATGCTGACCGAACTCCTGGCCCAATCAACCGCCTTCGGCTTCAAGCAGATGCTGGCCGTCATCACCGCCGAAACCGCCAATTCCATCGCCATCCACGAAAAATTCGGCTTCGAGCGCGTCGGCTATTACAAGGCGGTCGGCTACAAGTTCGACCGCTGGCACGACATCGTGCACCTGCAAAAGGCGCTGTAGTTTGTCCGGCCCGGACGAAGGCGCTCTGCTGGGTCTCCGGCACAACCAGAATCGGCTGGTAGCGTACAACCCGGCTTGGGCAGCGGCGTTCGAGGCCGAGCGGGCCCGGCTTGTCAGCGCATTGGGCGCGACGGCACGAAGCATTGAGCACTATGGCTCCACCGCCGTGTCGGGCCTTCCTGCAAAGCCTATCGTGGACATTCTGGTCGGCGTGCTGCCGCTATCGGACTGGGTCAAGTGCCACGATCCGCTGCTGACACTGGGCTACGACTATGCCGAACATGCCGGCGTCCCTGGCCACCATATCTTTGGTCGAGGACGTGATCGGAGCGAGCGCACCCACCTTGTCCATGTAGTCGAGTTCGGCGGCGAAAGCTGGGTCTCCAACCTGGCCTTTCGCGACGCTTTGCGACGCGATGGACAGTTGCGGGACCGCTACCTCGCGCTCAAGGTGAAGGCCGTGGCCGCTGCCCCAGAGGGGCGCACTGCCTATAATGCGCAAAAGCAGGCATTTATTGACGCCGTGAAAGCTCGGCTGGTCGCCCCCGACTAGGCCGAGCACGTCTGGTACAGCTCATCCCACTACCGCCAATTGCGGATCGAGCAGGCGCAGCACCAAAGCCAGGTCATGCCCCCGCTTGAGGATGCGGCCCTGCTGGTTGGTCACCGCATATTGCCCCTGCCGGTTGCGCAGGCGCGGCGTCTTTTCGATGATGTAGAGTGGGCGCTCCGAGACCCGGGCATAGACGGAAAACACTGCCCGCTCGCGCAAGAAGTCCATGGCATAGTCGCGCCATTCGCCCTGGCCGACCTTGCGGCCATAGACGCTGAGAATGAGCTGCAATTCCTTGCGGTCGAAGGCGACGATGGCCGGGATCTTGGCCTGCGCCGGGCTCGCCGGACCATCGCCGGCATGCACCAGCGAGAGATTGACGGTCCTGTCGTTTGGCGTGCGGCCCTGCAAGATCTGATCGACTCCAAGCCCATCGGTGTCAACGCACTGTCATGATTGCGGGATTTGCCGGATGATGCAAGCGCGACCTGCGCTGCTGCAAATTCCCCAATTTGGTCACACTTTGTCCCCGCCCCCGCCAGAATGCGCGGTCAGCCTCTGGTCATTGCCTCCAGTGGCTGACATCCGGGCCGACCGAGCCCCCAAACCCAGAAGCCTGGGTGTCAGCCGCCCTTATTTTGAGTTGACCAGTCAGAACCTTTGCCCGTTCCTGCCCCCAGGAACGGGTTTTCTTTGTTCAGCGCTCGTAGGTCGCGGCGCCCAGGATCGGGCCGGGCAGCCCACCGTTTTCCTGCTGCACGATCACGGCAATGCCGGTGCTGCCATCGTCGAGAATTTCGGGCAGCGGCAGCTTGAGGCTGGCGCCGGTCGTCCCTTCCCACATGCCCAGCACCTGCCTGTCGGTCACCACCTGGGTATAGACCATGGACTTGCCGGCATTGTCGCCCGTGTCGATGGCCACATCGGCCCGGTCGAGATAGGTCACCATCCAGACCACCGCATCCTCGAGGCTGGTATTGGGCGGAATGCTCACCTTGAGCATGTCGCCGTCGCGGGCGATTTCCACCGCCAGTGGCAGCGCCGCCCCATCGAGCGCGCCATGCACCTCGCTGCGATGCGAGCCCACCACGCCCTTGGCGCCATTGACCACCATCTGCGGCGTGTAGATCCGCGACGATCCCCAGCTCTTGGCATAGGCCCGCTGCCGGTCCGAATATTCCTCACTGCCGAACGTGTCTTCCCAGCCCACATAGTCCCAATAGTCGACATGGTAGGCGAGCGCCACGACGTCACCCTCTTCGGCCAGGCCCGTCAGCAGCGCATCGGCGGGCGGGCATTGTGCGCAGCCCTGGCTGGTGAACAGCTCCACCACCGCCTTCGGGCGCGCGCGCATGCTTTCGGCACTGGTCGGTTGGACCAGGACAGCGAGCGTGACGATGCCCAGGACGGTGCCAAAGAGGGGTCTTGAGGTCATGGGCAAGGTTGTATGCCGGCCCCATCGAGACCTGCTAGTCAAAAGAGGGTGAGAGGCGAAGAATCTCCGGCCGGTGTTGCGACTGCCACGCCGCGCGGGTGATGGCATAAATGGTGGCGTCGAACTCGTCCTCGCCGTCGCGCAGCCGCGCTTCGTGGTCAAAGACCATGCCTAGCCGACGCATGACAGCGATGGAGCGATGGTTGGGCGTGTCGGCCATGGCGATGATGCGCTCGCGGCCAAGGACGTCGAAGCCATAGTCGAGCCAGGCACGGCCAGCTTCGGAGGCGTAGCCCTGCCCCCAATAAGCAGGGATCAGCCGCCAACCGACCTGGATGTCGTCTGGATACCATTGTTCCACGCCCAATCCTGCGGCGCCCAGAAAAGCCCCATCAGTCTTGCGCTCGATTGCCACCATTCCACCGGCATTTTTTCCGCCGCGATTGGCCTGGGCCATGACGGTCTCGGTATGATCAGGCGTCCAGGTGCCCCCGAGGAATTCCATCACCTTGGGATCAGCGCAGATCGCCTGGTAGAGCGGCACGTCCTCGCGCCGGAACGGTCGCAGGATCAGCCGATCGGTGATGAGAATGGGCTCGCCGCCCCATGGCTCAGTCATGTCATCACCCACCGCGTCATTCCGGCGAAGGCCGGAATCCATGTCCGTAGCATGCTGCCACATCCAGCGTGTGGATAGCCACCGCATGGATTCCGGCCGGAGCCTGTCCTCGGGCGCGAAGCGACCCGGGGTCGAAACGACATCGTGGGCGCTCCGCAAACAAAAATGGCGGCCCCGAGGGACCGCCACTTGCGACTGGAATGTGAGCGCTGCTTACGCGGCCACCAGGCTCCGCAGCACGTAATGCAGGATGCCGCCATTCTTGTAGTAATCGAGCTCGTTGGCCGTATCGATGCGGCAGCGGGTCTCGACATTGAGCACCGAGCCATCGGCACGGGTGATCTTGACGGTCACCATGGCGCGCGGCGCGATCTCGGTCACGCCTTCGATATCGACGGTTTCGGTGCCGTCGAGACCCAGGCTCTGCCAGCTCTCGCCGTCCTTGAACTGCAGCGGGATGACGCCCATGCCGACCAGGTTCGAGCGGTGGATGCGCTCGAAGGACTGGGCGATCACGGCGCGCACGCCGAGCAGGTTCGTGCCCTTTGCCGCCCAGTCACGCGACGAGCCCGTGCCATATTCCTTGCCGGCAAAGATCACCAGCGGCGTGCCGGCAGCCTGGTAGGCCATGGCCGCGTCATAGATCGCCATCTGCGAGCCATCGGGGCCCTTGGTATAGCCACCCTCTACGCCAGGCAGCATCTGGTTCTTGATGCGGATATTGGCGAAGGTGCCACGCATCATCACTTCATGATTGCCGCGGCGGGCGCCGTAGGAGTTGAAGTCGCGCGGGGCGACCTGGCGTTCCTCGAGATACTTGCCGGCCGGCGTGGTTGCCTTGAACGAACCGGCCGGGGAAATATGATCCGTCGTAATGGAATCGAGGAACAGCGCCAGCACCTTGGCCTTTTCGACATTGGTCACGGGCTTGGGCGTCATGGTCATGCCCTCGAAATAGGGCGGGTTCTGCACATAGGTCGAGCTTGAATTCCAGCCATAGGTCTCGCCACCCTCGATCTGGATGCCCTGCCAGTTTTCGTCGCCCTTGAAGACGTCGGAATAGCGGCCCTGGAACATCTCCTTGGTCACGTGCTTGCGCACGATCTCGGCGACCTCGTGGTTGGTCGGCCAGATGTCCTTGAGATAGACCGGCTTGCCATCCTTGGACGTGCCGATCGGCTCCTTGGTGATGTCGATCTTCATCGAGCCGGCAATGGCATAGGCCACCACCAGCGGCGGCGAGGCGAGGAAGTTCGCCTTCACATCCGGATTCACGCGGCCTTCGAAATTGCGGTTGCCTGAGAGCACCGAGGCGGCGACCAGGTCGCCCGACTGCACGGCCTTGGAGATTTCCACCGGTAGCGGACCGGAATTGCCGATGCAGGTGGTGCAGCCATAACCGACCAGGTTGAAGCCGATGGCATCGAGATCTTCCTGCAGGCCAGCCGAAGTCAGGTAATCGGTGACCACCTGCGAGCCGGGGGCCAGCGAGGTCTTGACCCAGGGCTTGCTGTCGAGACCAAGCGCCCGCGCTTTGCGGGCCACGAGGCCGGCGGCGACCAGCACCGAGGGGTTGGACGTATTGGTGCACGAGGTGATTGCGGCAATCACCACGTCGCCGTGGCCGATCGCATAGTCGGTGCCTTCGACCTGAACCTTGGGGTCGTCGGTCTTGCCGAATTCCTTGGGCAGGGCGGCGGCAAAGGCCGACTTGGCATTGTCGAGCGCGATACGGTCCTGCGGGCGCTTGGGCCCCGAGATCGACGGCACGACGGTGGTGAGATCGAGCTCGAGCGTCGAGGTGAAGACCGGATCGGGCGAGTTGGTCTCGCGGAACATGCCCTGGGCACGGCTATAGGCTTCCACCAGCGCCACGCGCTGCGGGTCACGACCGGAGGTGGTGAGGTACTTCAGCGTGTCGCTATCAACAGGGAAATAGCCGCAGGTGGCGCCATATTCGGGGGCCATATTGGCGATGGTCGCCTGGTCCTCAAGGCTCAGGTAATCGAGGCCCGGGCCGTAGAATTCGACGAACTTGCCGACCACGCCCTTCTTGCGCAGCATTTCGGTGACCGTCAGCACGAGGTCGGTGGCGGTAATGCCTTCATTGATCCGGCCGGTCAGCTTGAAGCCGACGACTTCAGGGATCAGCATGGTGATCGGCTGGCCCAGCATGGCAGCCTCAGCCTCGATGCCGCCCACGCCCCAGCCGAGTACGGCGAGGCCATTGACCATGGTGGTGTGCGAGTCGGTGCCCACCAGCGTGTCCGGATAAGCGACGGTCTCGCCATTCTCGTCCTTGGTCCACACGGTCTGCGCCAGGTATTCGAGGTTCACCTGGTGGCAGATGCCGGTGCCGGGGGGCACGACGCGGAAATTGTCGAAGGCCGACTGGCCCCAGCGCAGGAATTCGTAGCGTTCGCCATTGCGCTCATATTCGAGCTCGACGTTCTCGCCAAACGAGGTGGGCGTGCCAAAGCTGTCGACCATCACCGAGTGATCGATGACCAGGTCCACCGGCACCAGCGGGTTGATCTTCTGCGGATCGGCGCCGAGCTTGGCCGTGGCATCGCGCATCGCGGCCAGGTCAACCACGGCGGGCACGCCGGTAAAGTCCTGCATCAGCACGCGCGCCGGGCGGTAGGAAATCTCATGGTCGGACTGGCGGGTCACCAGCCACGTCGCCACCGCCTCGATATCGGCCTTGGTGACGGTGCGGTTGTCTTCGAAGCGCAGCAGGTTTTCCAGCACCACCTTCATCGAATGCGGCAGCGCCGACACGCCCTTGAGCCCGTTCTTCTCGGCTTCGAGAATGGAATAATAGGTATAGGTCTTGCCGCCGACCGTGAGGGTCGATTTCGACTTGAAGCTGTTTACCGAGGTCATGGTTTCCGCCCTAATCTGTCGTTGCGGCAGGCGCGCCGGCCGGGTCGGAAACCGCCCGAAACCGCTCAACAGCGCTGCCCTTGCTGGAATGACTCCAAACTATAAGGGCTTATAGAGAAAGACGAATGGGCTTGCCAGCCTTGCCTGTGGTTCAATACGAGAAGGGGTCATGACATCTAGGCAAGTCTTCCCCCCGCTCAGCCTGCGCGCCACCGGCCTCGTCTGCGGGCGTGGCGGCATGGCGCTGACCCGCGAATTGACGGTTTCGGTCGCCTCGGGGCACTGCCTGCTGCTGCGCGGACCCAACGGGGCGGGCAAGACCACTTTGCTGCTGACACTGGCCGGGGTCATTCCGCCGCTCGCTGGCGGGTTCGCGCTTGAGGCCGCCGATACCGAGCTGCAGAACCTGCACTATTGCGGCCATCGCAACGCCATCAAGCCGCGGCTCAGCGTCCTGGAAAACCTCGACTTCTGGCGCGCCGTCAATGGCGGCACCGGCGAGCCGGTTGAGGCGGCGCTCGATGAGGTCGGCCTCGCGGCGCTGGCCAATCTCGATGCCGGCTATCTCTCGGCCGGACAGACGCGCCGGCTGGCTCTGGCGAGGTTGCTGGTCAGCCACCGCCCCCTCTGGCTGCTGGACGAGCCCACCGCGGCGCTCGATATCGAGGGCCACGACCTGGTGACGCGGCTGCTCGACCGACATCTCGACATGGGCGGCTTTGCCATCGCAGCCACGCATGACCCCATTACCCTGCCCGACCCCGCCCGCATGGAAACCCTGGTCCTGGGAGCCAGAACTGCTGGAGCCTCATCATGACGGCCTTCCGTGCCATGCTGATCCGCGAACTGCACCTTGCGCTGCGCGGCGGCGGCGACATGCTGACGCTGGTGCTGTTCTTCGTCATTGTCGGCGCCATCGTGCCCTTCGCGGTGGGTCCGGACCGCGAACTCCTGGCCCGCATCGCCCCCGGCGTGGTGTGGATCGCGGCGTTCCTCGCCATGCTGCTGGGCCTCGACCGCCTGTTCCGCCCCGATCATGAGGATGGCTCGCTCATCCTGTTGCGCCAGGCCGAATTGCCGCTCAGCGCCGTGGTTGCCGCAAAGTTGATCGTGCATTGGGCGGTGTCCGCCCTGCCGCTGATCGTCGCCAGCCCGTTCGTGGCCATGCTGCTGGCCATGGATGTGGCAACCTTCTGGCGGACGCTGCTCTCCCTGCTGCTGGGCACCCCGGCTTTGGCCGCCTTTGGCGCGGTGGGCGCCGCGGTCACCGTGTCGATCCGGCGCGGCGGGCTGATCGCCCCGATCCTCATCGCGCCGCTCTCCATTCCCGTGCTGATCTTCGGCACCGGCAGCATCACCGCCACCCAATCGGGGGCCGCTCTGCTGTTTCTTGCGGCATTGAGCCTCATGGCCACGGCGCTGTCTCCCTTTGCCGCCGCCCTTGCGATAAGTTCAGGCGAGGACTAGAGCCCATGACCATGGAAACCACACCCAAGCAGAGCTGGTGGAGCCGCATCGCCCATCCGGGGCAGTTCGTCATCTGGACGCGGCCGCTGCTCTGGCCGCTCACGATCCTGACGGCCTTGCTGTTCGTGGCCGGGCTCTGGTTCGCCTTCTTCAATTCGCCCGAGGACTACCAGATGGGCGACACCGTGCGCATCATGTATGTCCACGTGCCCAATGCCTGGCTCAGCCAGTTCGTCTATGCCGTGATGTCCGTGTCGGCTTTGGGCACGCTGGTCTGGCGCCATCCCATGGCCGATGTCTCGATGAAGGCCGCCGCGCCGCTGGGCGCCCTGTTCACCGCCCTGGCTCTGTTTACCGGCGCCCTCTGGGGCCGCCCGACCTGGGGCACGTTCTGGGAATGGGACGGGCGCATGACCTCAACCCTCGTGCTGCTGCTCATCTATCTCGGCATCATCGCGCTGTGGCGGGCCTTCGACGACCAGCTGCGCGCCGCCCGGGTAATCGCCGTGTTCACGCTGATCGGGGCGGTCAACATCCCCATCATTAAGTTCTCGGTGGATTGGTGGAGCACTTTGCACCAGCCGGCCAGCGTCTTCCGCCCCGACGGGCCCCGCATGCCGGGTTCCATCCTGACCCCGCTCTTTGTCATGTTCTTCGCCTTCACCTTTTTGTTCCTGGTGCTGCACCTCAAGGCCATGCATACCGAGGTCAAGCGCCGCCGGGTGATGACGCTGCAGCGCCGGGCCGCGCAGGGGTTGGGCGCATGATCGATCTGGGACCACATGCCGTCTTCATCGTCTGGACCTATATCGGGGTCGCCCTGGGCGTGGCTGGGCTGATCGCCTGGACGCTCTATGATGCCCGCGCCACATCACGGAAGCTGGCTGCCCTGGAGAGCCGCCGCTGATGCGCTACATCCTGTTCGGCCTGCCGCTGCTCGCCCTGATCGCGCTGGTGGCCGTGTTCGCCTTCTCGATCGACCGCGACCCTAACCTGGTCCGCTCGGTGCTGATCGACAAGCCCGCGCCCGCCTTCGCGCTGGATGCCGTGCCCGAACTGGGCGTTCCCGGTTTTGACACCGCATCGCTCAAGGGCGAGGTTACCGTCGTCAACGTCTTCGCCTCCTGGTGCATCCCCTGCCGCGACGAGCACCCGCTGCTGATGGCCCTCAACCAGATCGAGGGCCTGCGCCTCTTCGGCATCAACCAGGCCGACGCGCCGGAAAATGCCCGGGCGTTCCTGGCCGAACTGGGTAATCCCTATGACGCCGTCGGCGCCGACCGCGACCGCCGCGTCTCCATCGACTGGGGCGTCTATGGCGTGCCGGAAACCTTCGTGGTCGATGCAGAGGGCATCATCACCTTCAAGCATGTCGGCCCGCTGACGCCGGAGACCGTCGAGACCGAGCTCCTGCCGGCGATCGAGAAAGCGCGCAAAGCCACCTGAGCTCTCCCTTCCATCGTCATCACCCGGCTTGTCCGGGTGATCCATGTGCCGAGTTTGTGGGGAGATTGATTGCCCGGACAAGCGGGGCAATGACGGCGTTCACGGGAGGAGGCCCCATCAAAAATCGCTCGTGAGCCCCTTGATCTCCCAGTCGCCATAGCGGCCGGGCTCAAGCCCGCCGCGGCCGCCCTGCTCCTTGGGGGCAAACGCCCCCTTGGCGTCGATCTCGGCGCGCCGCGCCCTCGCCTCATCAAGCGCCCTCTTGGCCGCTTCGCTCAGGGGTGGGCGCGGGGCCTCGCTCACAGTCTCGTCGTCGCTCATGGAATCATCCGCATTACGATTTGGTCATGCCGCTTGCATGGAACCGCGATGCGCCCAACATAATTGCCTGAGAACGCGAACCCAAGGGCTCCAGATGTTCAATATGTTTCGTACCGGCGTTTTGATCGCCGCGCTCACCGCGCTGTTCATGGTCGTGGGCTACTTCATCGGCGGCACGTCCGGCATGATGATCGCCTTCGCCTTTGCGCTGGTGACGAACCTGTTCGGCTACTGGAACTCCGACAAGCTGGTGCTGCGCATGCAGAATGCCGTGCCGGTCGAGCGCTCCCGCGTGCCCGAACTCTACGACATGGTCGATATCCTCTCGCGCAAGGCCGGCATCCCGACGCCGGCGGTCTATGTCATCCAGTCCGACCAGCCCAATGCCTTTGCCACCGGCCGCAATCCGCAAAACGCCGCGGTTGCCGTCTCGGCCGGGCTGCTGAAACATCTCGAAACGCGTGAGGTCGCGGCCGTCATCGCCCACGAACTGGCCCATATCCGCAGCCGCGACACCCTGACCATGACCATCACCGCCACCTTTGCCGGCGCCATCTCGGCCCTGGCCCAGTTCGGCCTGTTCTTTGGCGGCGGCAATAACCGCGACAATCCGCTGGGCGGCATCGGCGCGCTGCTGATGGTGTTCCTCGCGCCCGTGGCGGCGATGGTCGTGCAGATGGCCGTCAGCCGCACCCGCGAATACGAGGCCGACAAATCCGGCGCCGAGATTTCGGGCGATCCGCTGGCCCTGGCCTCGGCGCTGCACAAGATCGCCACTTTGGCGGGCCGCCAGGTCAATGTCGCGGCCGAGCGCAACCCGGCAATGGCCCATATGTATATCATCAATCCCCTGTCCGGGCAGCGCATGGACAACCTGTTCTCGACCCATCCGGACACTGGCAACCGCATCGAGGCGCTACGCAAGCTTGCAGCTTCGATGCAGGTGGACGATAAGGGCCGCAGGCCTCAGCCTCGCCCGCAGCCGGTTTCGACCGGTCGCGACATCGGTGGCGGCTGGCGCGTGCCGACCGTCGGACGGACCGACGGGGACGGCGGACAACGCGGCCCCTGGGGATAAAGAACAAGCGTGGCGCATAACAAACCTGATCCGGCGGGGCTCAAGCTCCGCCTCGTTGCCGCACAGCGACTCAAAGCCGTGCTGGCTGGCGAAAACTTCTCACCGCTGACCGCGGCCGACCTGGCCGATGGGCGCGACCGCGCACTGGCCAACCGACTGATCACCACCGCTCTGCGCCGCCAGGGCCAGCTCAATTTCATCATTCACACGCTGCTCGACAAAGGCATGCCCGGCAAATCGGGCTCCTTCGAAGCGGTCCTGCGCCTGTCGCTGGCGCAGCTGGTCTTCCTGCCCGACCTGGGCGCCCACAGCGCCCTGTTCCTGGCGGTCGAAGCCACCAAGCGCGACCCCAAGGCGCGGCATCTGAGTGGCCTGATGAATGCCGTTTTGCGCAGTGCCCAGGCCAATTCGGCCAAGTTCGGCATGCTCAGCGATGACCTGCTGATTCCCGATACCTTTGGCGACACCTGGCTGGAGGCCTATGGCGAAGCGGCCATCGACGCCTTCTCGACCGCCTTGCTGGCCGGCGCTCCGCTCGATCTGACCCTCAAGACCAATGATCCGGACCTGATCGACCAGCTCGGCGCCGAGCCGGTCATGGCGGACACCGTCCGCATCGACCAGCGTGACCGCCCGGTGGAAGCCCTGCCTGGCTATACCGAAGGCCTCTGGTGGGTACAGGACGCCGCCTCGGCCATTCCGGCCCGCCTGCTCGGCGCCATCAAAGGCGGCCGGGTGCTCGATCTCTGCGCCGCACCCGGCGGCAAGACGGCGCAGCTGGTCAAGGCAGGCTATCGCGTGACGGCGCTCGACAGCGACGCGACCCGCATGGAGCGGCTCAAGCAAAACCTGGCCCGGCTCGATTACTCTGCCGAGACCGTCGTCGCCGATGCCGGCAATTATGCCCCGGCTTCGCACTATGATGGCGTGCTGCTCGACGCCCCCTGTTCGGCCACCGGCACCTTCCGCCGCCACCCCGAGGTCATCTGGCACCGCTCGGTGGGCGATGTCGCCGGCCGCGTGCGGCTGCAGCGGGCGCTGCTGACCAATGCCTTCCGTTGCCTTGATGCATCGGGTGTGCTCGTCTATTGCGTCTGCTCACTGGAACCGGCCGAGGGCGAAGGCCAGGTCGATTGGGCGCTCGACTCGCTGCCCGGCCTCGAACTCTGGCCGGTGACAGAGGCCGAGCTTCCGGGCCTCGAAACCGCCGTAACGGCACGCGGCCTGGTGCGCACCCATCCGGGCATGAACCCGGGCGGTCGCGCCGGCGGCATGGACGGGTTCTTCGTGGCGCGTTTCCGCCGCCGTTGAAAAAACAAACTGATGGTGCCGTTGGGGAAGGGCGCCAAACGGGGAATGGTCGTTTGACGGGCAGAAAAGAGGCAACGCTGGCGCATGACGCATGGCGGGAGTGGGCACGCTGATGGCGTTGCCGCTGCCCCAGGCGCTGCGCCGTTTCGCCCTCGGTCTGGCCGACACGGTGGTAACCCTGCCCATCCTGCGCTGGACCTGGCGCGGGCTGGCCGACGACGCCTTTGCCGGTGAACTGCCCGAATTCCGCCCCGCCGACCGCGAGGCCGTCCGCGACATGATGTCGGGGCGCTACCTCCTGGCCAGCAAGCTCATCGAAACCGGCGGCGCCTCGCCCTTCAGCCTCGATGTCGATCATCTCGACTGGTGGCTCAACCTGCACGGCTTCTCCTGGCTCCGCCACTTCCACGACCTGCGCGACCCCGGCGAAAAGCGCTTCGCCCGCATGCTGGTGCTCGACTGGATCGGCCGCGAGGGCAGCTTCCAGCACGATACCTGGACCCCCACCCTCACCGCACAGCGCGTGCTCAACTGGCTGCGTCACCTGCCCCTGCTGCTCGATGGTGCGACGCCGCCCGAGGCCAAGACCGTGCAGCGCGTGCTGGGCGCCCAGATCCAGAGCCTCAAGATCCGCGGCCCCCTGTCGAGCGACCCCGCCGATGCGCTCTTTGCCGCCATTGCCCTGCTCGGCGCCGAGCATTGCGAACAAGGCGACAAGACCGACGTGCCGGGCAAGGTCGAGCGCCTCAATGCGATCCTGGCCAGCCAGCTCGACGCCGATGGCCTCCACAAGTCGCGCAATCCCCGCCTGCAGCTGCAATTGCTCGTCGACCTCGTCAGCATCCGCCGCATCGCTGCGGGGGTGAAGTCGGAAGCCGGCAACGAACTGGGCGCCCAGATCGACCGCATGCACGAAGCGCTCGATGCGCTGACCCTGTCGAGCGGCGAACCGGCCTATTTCAACGGCTGCGGGCACCTGCCCCATGATGTGCTGATCGCCATCCAGGCCAATGGCCCGGGCCGCAGGCGGCGTTCCATGCTGCTGGGCGGCTATGGCATCCTGCGCGACGGCGATGCCGTGGTCATCGCCGATTCCGGCCTCGTGCCCGGCCCGGGGCTGGCCGCAGACCTTCACTCCAGCGCGCTCGCCTTCGAATTCTCCCATGGCAGCGAACTGATCCTAGGCTCCTGTGGTCCGGCTCCAGCCGATCTGCCCGACAGCAAGGCCCTGTTCCGCCAGGGCGTTGCCCATTCCGGCCCCACCATCGATGCCGAGGATGCCATTGGCAGCAGCACGCCGGTGCTCAAGCTCGACACCGCCGACCATCTGCTGACGCTGGCCACATCAGGCTATGCCAAGCGGTTCGGCGTGACCCTGGAGCGGAACCTGACCCTGCTGTCGGAGGGCACGACGCTGGTCGGGCAGGATCGCATGCTGGCCAGTGGCACGCCATCGGGCCTCCTTGCCATCCGCTTCCATCTCGCCCCCGGCGTCATGGTGCGCCGCAACCGCGGCGAGGGCATCGTGCGGCTGGTACTGCCCAATGGCGCCGTCTGGAGCTTCCTCTGGGAGGGCGCCCAGTTCCGGGAGGAAGAAAGCGTCCGCCAATCCGCCTATGTCGGCTTCCACAAGACGCGGCAACTGGTGCTGGAGGCAGACGTCGCCGCCGATGCCGAAGTCGCCTGGATCTTCACGCTCGAGCAGGCGTAATCGCCGGAAGATCAGCTCCTTCGCCTCCCTCCCCCTTGAGGGGAGGGACCGAGGGTGGGGATCCCTCGGTTCATCACTGAACGACTCCCTCCCCAGCCCTCCACTCAAGGGG
>NZ_JACZKG010000037.1 GCF_014860165.1 Devosia sp. | reverse complement strand
GCATCGGCTCGGCTTTGCGCGGCTATGGCGTGCTGCTGCGCGACCGCAACTTCCTTGGCCTGAGCATGATCGGCGCCTTCGGCATGGCCAGCTTCATGGCTTATCTTGCCAATTCGTCCTTCATCCTTATCGACCACTACGGGCTCAACCCCACGCTCTATAGCGTCATGTTCTCGATCAATGCAGTCTCGTTCATCGGCGTGTCGCAGCTGACGGGGGTGTTGACGCGCCGCTTCGGGCTCAATGCGGTGGTGCGGACGGCCGTCAATGGCTTCATTGTCACCATGCTGGCCTTGCTTGTGGTCTGGCTGCTGGGCGTCGACCGGCTCGAAGTGCTCGCGGCGCTGCTGTTCATCGGCTACGGCTTTCTCGGGCTGGTGATTCCGACTACGGCTGTGCTGGCGCTGGAGGAGCATGGCCAGATTGCCGGCACCGCCTCGGCCCTGATGGGAACGCTGCAACTGGTAACGGCGGCGGTGGTGATGGGGGTGGTCGGCAGCTTCTTTGATGGCACCGCGCGACCCATGGTCATCGGCATCGCCGCCTGTGCGGTGGTGGCCTTCGCCCTCACGCGGCTCACGATCAAGCCAGTGCGGCTGGTTGCAGCGGCGGCGGAGTAGGCAGGAGAGGCGCTGGGCAAACCAGCGCCTCTTGATTCTCAGTCGGTGAAGTTGAAGTCGCTGAGTTCGCAGACGTTGTTGTCGTTCGACACGACCTCGTCGCCGTCCTCGAAAACGGCCAGGAAATCGTATTTGCAGTAGCCGCTGCCATCGTCGATGTTGATCACGACACTGCTGCCCGACGGCAGGATATCGCGGCCCAGGATATCTTCCTCCCAGGAGCGGCTGCCGGTATTGGACGCGTATCGCGATCCGAGGACGATAGGCGCCGATTGGTCGGATTTTGTGAACGGTCCGTTTCCGGGGTGGCTCACTTGGGCCTTGCACGGGCTCGCCAGAAGGCGGGTCGGTGCAAAATACCTGCTTGGACAAATACTTACATTGCTGTGCCCTAGGCAGGTCGCTGTCGCCGCGCCACAGAAAAGTGCCTCCTTGCGGGTCGTCGGGCCGGTCACTTATATCGCCTCAGTTACGATTTGTTACCTAGGAGGCAGAAGTGTCCAAACTCAAGATCGCCGTTATTATCTCGTCCACCCGCCCGACCCGCTTTGGTGAGCTGCCGGCCAAGTGGATTGCGGAGAAGGCCAATGAACGCCCCGAACTGCAGGCCGAGATTCTCGACCTCCGCGACTTCGACCTGCCGTTCTTCGACGAAGCAGCATCCAATGCCTGGATGCCTTCGGCGAACCAGAACGCGGTCAAGTGGCAGAACAAGATCAGCGAATTCGACGGCTACATCTTCGTGGTTGCCGAATATAACCGCTCGATCACCGGCGCCCTCAAGAATGCCATCGACCAGGCCTATGTGAACTGGAACAAGAAGGCGTTCGGCGCTGTCGGCTACGGCACCGTTGGTGGCGCGCGCGCTGTCGAGCACCTGCGCGGCATTGGCGTCGAACTGCAGATGGTCTCGACCCGTTCGGCCGTCCATATCGGTGGCGCCGATTTCATGGCGGTTCATCCCGGCTTTGGTGGCACCAAGGCGCTGACAGAGATCGAAGGCTCGATCGGCAACTCGGCCAAGGACATGCTGGACCAGCTCACCTGGTGGGCAGCGGCTGCCAAGTCGGCACGTGAGGAAGACGCTGCCACGGCCAAGGCCGCCGAATAAGCCTTACGAAGACCTCCAGATCTTCGTTTACCGGCAGGGGCCGTTCCGTAAGGGCGGCCCCTGTTGGTTTGAACCATTGTGGTGCTTTATGTTGTGTGTGAACGTGGGCGGGTGTATAGCGGCGCCCGCCTTTGACCAAAAAGAGCACAGGGTTCATGACGCAGACGAACACGACCGGCGGCTCCCCCGCCGGTGTCGATGCGAGCGACCACACCAGCCACTCCCATTCGAATAAGGACCTGCCCCTGCTGATTCTGGGGGCAATCGGGGTGGTCTATGGCGATATCGGTACAAGCCCGATCTATGCATTCCGCGAGGCCATGCATGTGCGGCCGGGGGCCGCGTCGAGCGCCAGCGAAATACTCGGGCTGCTATCGCTCATCGTCTGGGCACTGACCCTGACTGTTTCGCTCAAATACGTATTCTTCGTGACACGCGCCGACAACAATGGCGAGGGCGGCACGCTTTCGCTGGTGGCGCTGGCCCGCAAGACCTTCGCCAACCCGCCGCTCTGGATCACGATGCTCGGCGTGCTGGGGGCGGCACTGTTTTATGGCGACGCCATCATAACCCCAGCCATTTCCGTGCTGTCGGCGGTCGAGGGCCTCGAACTGGTGGCGCCGGACCTGAGCCGCTGGGTGGTGCCGATCACGCTGGTCATCATCCTGGGCGTGTTCTTCGTTCAGCGCTTTGGCACAGCCAAGGTTTCCGCGGTGTTCGGACCGGTCACCGCGATCTGGTTCCTGACCCTGGGTATATCGGGCCTCGTCCACATCATCGCCTATCCATCGGTGCTATGGGCGCTCAATCCGATCCTGGGCGTACAGTTCCTGGCCACCCATTTCGGCATCGCCTTCGTGGTGATCGGCGCGATTTTCCTGGCGGTGACGGGAGCTGAAGCCCTCTATGTCGATCTCGGTCACTTCGGCCGGCGACCGATCGTGCTGGCCTGGTTCGGGCTGGTCTTTCCATGCCTGCTGCTCAACTATTTCGGTCAGGGCGCTTTCGTGCTGGAAGTTGGGGTGCACAATGTCGAGAGTCCCTTCTTCGAGATGCAGCCCGAATGGGCGCTGCTGCCCTTTGTGGGCCTGGCAACGCTGGCAACCATCATTGCCAGCCAGGCGGTGATCACTGGCACATACAGCCTGACCCAGCAGGCCATCGCCCTCAACATGCTGCCGCGCATGGTGGTCACCCATACGTCGGAGACGCAGAGCGGACAGATTTACATGCCGCAAATCAATACCTTCCTCATGGTGGGGGTGCTGATGCTGGTGCTGCTGTTCCGCAGCTCGGGCGCGCTTTCGGCCGCCTATGGCATCGCGGTATCCGGCGTGATGGTGGTGACGCTGTCGCTGCTGCTGGTGGTGATGTGGCGCAACTGGCGCTGGCCGCCAGTGGCGGTTGTTGCCTTCGGCATTTTGTTCGCCATCATCGATGGCGGGTTCTTCACGGCCAATGCGTCCAAGCTGTTCCAGGGGGGCTGGGTGCCGGTGGCGGTCGCGGCCGTGGTGGCTATCCTGATGTGGACCTGGATGTCTGGCCGCCGCCGTCTGGCGGACAAGACCCGCCGCGACGAGGTGCCGCTGCAGTTCCTGGTCGACAATCTGTCCAAGAAGAAACCGACCCTGGTGCCTGGCACGGCCGTGTTCCTCACCAGCGATATCGAGGGTGCTCCGACGGCGCTGCTGCACAGCCTCAAGCACTACAAGGTGCTGCATGAGCAGAATGTGATCCTGACCGTACGCACCTCAACATCGCCGCGCGTGCCCGATGACGAGAAGGTCACGATCGACGCCTACAACGAGCTCTTCAGCCGGGTCGTGGTGACTTTCGGCTATATGGAAAGCCCCAACCTGCCCAAGGCCCTGGCACTGGGCCGCAAGCTGGGTTGGAAGTTCGACATCATGTCGACCTCGTTCTTCCTGTCGCGCCGGTCCCTGAAGCCTGGCCCAAAGCCCGGCAATCCGCTGCGCTTCTGGCAGGATCGGATGTTTACCCGGCTGGCAAAGAATGCCAGCGACGCGACGGAGTATTTCCACATTCCAACGGGTCGGGTGGTGGAAATCGGCACGCAGGTGGTGCTGTAGGGCGGCGAGATGTGCGCGCTTCTACTGCCAGGAATGCCCGGCGTTGAAGGGCAGCTCTACTTCACCATGTCCGGGCAGACATAGGGCACGGTCGCGGTCGTGTAGCGCTGTTCCTGCACGTCGCTGCCGAGCTTGAGGTTCAGCACCAGTTCGGTGGCGCTGATGCTGGCAATGTCGGCATTGATGGTCATTCCGTCCTCATCCCAGCTGATGGCGCTGTCGGAAACCTGCTGCCATTTGGAGAGCCGATAGGTTTCCCAGCAGCTGTCGCTGACCAGCGTGCCATCGCCCAGGAAGATCTGCATGGGACCGGGCAGGGCGGCATCGGCGTCGGCGCGGATCCAGACCTTGTTGAGCAGCGGGTTTTCGTTTTCGCCGGCCTCGTCGGTCGCGTCTTCAGGGGCCTCGGCATCCTGTGCGCTGGCGGGCAGGGTGGCACAGGTTCCGACGCCCCAGACGCTCATGAGGGCGAGAATGGCGGCCTTGGTATCCATCGGAATGCTCCCTATTCATCGCTGATCTGGTGATGATCACGGCGATGAACAAGAGAGGCCGTGCAATCGCGGCGAATTTGCGTTGCCGCCAAGGTGGTTTGGCGGAAACGCATCGCGGTCAGGCGGTGGCGAAGCCGCGCTGGTGGAGGCTGCGGTCGCGCTCGCGGACGCGGTTGAGCGGCTTGGGCCACAGATCGTAATCGTGCAGGCCCAGTTCGTGGCGGGCATGCACCGGCCAGTTGGGGTCATCAAGGGCCCCACGGGCCAGGGCGATGAAGTCGGCCTCACCATTGGCGATGATGGCCTCGGCGCGCTGGGCATCGCCCAGCAGGCCCACGGCCATTGTGGGCAGGCCGCCCTCGTTGCGCAGGGCGGTGGCGAGGTGCACCTGGTAGCCGGCGCCAAGCGGGATGACGGCGCCCTCAAAGCCGCCGCTGGATGCGTCCATGGCGTCGACGCCGCGGGCCTTGAGCTCGCGGGTCAAGACGATGCTGTCCTCGACCTGCCAGCCATCGGGGTGCCAGTCGGTGACAGAGAGCCGGGCCAGCAGCGGCTTTTCGGCTGGCCAGACGGCGCGAACGGCCTCGGTCACCTCCAGCACGAGCCGCATGCGGTTCTCTCGGCTGCCGCCATAGCGATCGGTGCGCTTGTTGGCGAGCGGGGAGAGGAACTGGTTGAGCAGGTAGCCGTGGGCGGCGTGGATTTCGATGGTGTCGAAGCCGGCCCGGTCGGCACGCTTCGCCGCGGCGACGAAGGAATCGATGACGTGGCGGATGCCGGCTTCGTCGAGCGCTTCGGGCCGGGTGAAATTCTTGCCTTCCGCATGGATCTCCGCGCTCGGCGCGACCGGGGTCCAGCTTTCGAAGTGGAACCTGAGCTTTTCCGCGTCGGTCTCGTCGAAGCCATTGCGCCAATGCACGGGAGTCGAGGCCTTGCGGCCGGCATGGGCGAGCTGGATGCCGGCGGCGGCGCCCTGGCTGTGCAGGAAGTCGACGATGCGGGTTAGCGGCGCGATCTGCTCGTCCTTCCACAGGCCCAGATCGGCATAGCTGATGCGCCCTTCGGGCGTCACGGCGGTTGCCTCGAGCATGACCAGGCCAAAGCCGCCAAGCGCAAATCGGCCCAGATGCACCAGGTGCCAGTCGTTGGCGAAGCCATCCTGCGCAGAATATTGGCACATGGGCGCGACGACGGTGCGATTGCGCAGGGTGAGGCCGCGCAGCGTGGCGGGAGAAAATAACTTGGACATGAAAGGCTCTTGGTTGGTCTGCGGAGAATGGCCCGCATAGATGCATCCTTCCTGGATTATCGGCAAGTGCCGATGAAAGAACACACTGTTGCGGACAGCATGCCGAGCGATGTTCCTGCCCGGCCTTTTCCCGCCACGCGCCGCAGGTTAGGGTCCGCGCGGATGGGGAGACCAGTATGAAGATCACGCTCGACCTCGATGCGCTCGTTGCGCAGGGCAAGCTGACGGCCGCCGAAGCCGAGAGGCTCAAGGGCTATGCCGCCACCGATACGGGCGAGTTGGGCAGCAATGTGCTGTTCGCGCTGGGCGCCGCTGCGGTGGCGACGGGCGTGGGCGTGCTGGTGCCCACCATCGAGACGGCGGTGGCGCTGGGGGCGGTGCTGTTCGGCGTCGGATTCTGGCTCCGCGTGACGCGTGTTGCCCGCTGGAATGTGTTCGCGCAGATCATCATGGTGATCGGGGCGCTGGCGCTGCTGGGCGGGCTGGGCGGCCTGTTTGGCGAACATCTCTGGGTGCGGGTGGTGCTGACGGCCGCGACGGCGCTAGCGGCGGTGCTGGCGACGTCGGGCCTGTTGGCGTCGCTGGCCGTGCTCGCCTTTGCGGCCACGATCACGCTCGATGTCGATATCTGGGCACCGACGCATTACCTCTCGGTGGCCATTATCGCCTTGTCGGCGCTGGTGCTGGCCCTGTACCTGCTATCGCTGCGGCTCTCGACGGTGCATGAGCGCCTCGCCATCATTGCCATGCGGACGGCCATCCTGCTGGTCAATGGCGCCTTCTTTATCGGCTCGATCTTCGGCGACGAATTGCTGGGCCTGCCCGGCATCTACTTCTCTGTCGCCTGGGCCATTGCCCTGCTGGCCTTCGGCACCTGGGCGGTCTTCGCCAACCGCCGCTGGGTGGTCAACACGGTGGCCGTGTTCGGAGCGATCCACTTCTTCACGCAATGGTTCATGATGCTGGGCGCGCAGCCCTTCTCGATCCTGGGCGGCGGCCTGTTGCTGATTGGTTTCGGGCTGGCGCTGGCGCGGTTCAACCGCTGGGTGGGGACCCGCAAGGCGTCGGCCGGCCCGGCAGCGGCCAATTGAAGGACCAGGGCATGACCATCACCCGTAGCCGCTTCCGCGAACTCGTCGGCCTCGACGAGCCCGTCGTTACGCTGGTGTCCAGCACAGTCGAGCCGCAGGATGGCTATGTCGTCGAATATCTGCGGCTGCGGCTGGGCGACACCGACGTTCGCGGCATTCTCACGCGCCCGGATGACAATTCGCGCCGGCTGCCGGCCATCCTTTACGGGCATTCGCATGGTGGCGGCTACGAAATCGGCGCCAGCGAATTGCTCGAGGGGCGCGACTACCTGCTCGACCCGCTGGGCCCGGCTTTCGCGCGCGCCGGCTATGTCACCCTCTGCATCGACATGCCGGTATTCGGCGAGCGCGCCACGGTCAGCGAAGCCTATGCCGCCAAGGCGCTGCTCTGGCACGGCAAATCGCTGTTGGGCGCGATGCTGTCCGACCATTCCGCCGCGCTGACCTACCTCGCCGGCCGCGACGATGTCGATCCGGAACGCATCGGCGCCTTCGGCATCTCGATGGGCTGCGTGCTCAGCTACTGGCTGGCGGCCGCCGACGAGCGGATCGCGGCGGTGGCGCATCTGTGCTGCTTTGCCGATTTTCGCACCATGATCGAGCTCGGGGCGCATGATGGTCACGGGATCTATCTCACCGTGCCGGGCCTGCTGCGCGAATGCGATGGTGGCAGCATTGCGGCCCTCATCGCGCCGCGTCCGCAACTGGTGTGCATCGGCGAAGCCGACAGCCTCACCCCGCCACTGGCGGTGGAACGCGCCTGGGCAGAACTCGAACCGGCCTATGCTGCGGTGCGCGACCGGCTCGAACGGGTCAGTGAGCCAGGGGTGGGACATCAGGAGACGCCGGCCATGCGGGCGGCGGCGCTGGCGTTCTTCGGCACCCATCTCGCGCCGCCAATGGGTTAGGCTGTGTCTGCTGGGGGAATTCACCCCGGCCCGCAATTAGGGCTTGCCTGGAACCGTACCGTACGGTACGCCTGCGGACGAAATCGGCCGATATCGTTCGGCCGGGTAGTCGAGGATCTGCCGTGCCCGTGACCATCAAGGTCAACGAAGAGACGTTCACTCCCCGCCAGCAGGCTGTGCTGACGGCGGCGCTGGACCTGCTCGTCGAGAATGGCGATGGCCTGACCATGACGGCCGTGGCGCGCCGCGCCTCGTGTTCCAAGGAAACGCTCTACAAGTGGTTTGGCGACCGCGACGGGCTGCTGACCGCGACCGTGCAGTGGCAGGCCGCCAAGGTCCGCATGCCTGTCGTCGACCGCTCGCACCTCAACGCCAAGGCGCTGCGCCTGTCGATCGAGCAGTTCGCGCGCGACCTGCTGACGGTCATCACCGGCGAGGTGTCCATCACTCTCAACCGCACGGCAGTGACCCATGCGGCGCAGGAGAAAGACAGCCTGGGCATCATCGTGCTGGAGAATGGTCCGCTGGCCATTCGCCGTCGGCTCAAGCCGATTCTCGAAGCCGGACGCGACGCGCGCCTGCTGCGGTTCGATTCCAGCGAAGACGCCTACCGTACTTTCTTTGGCCTCGTCGTCCGCGATGTGCAGATCCGTCTGCTGCTGGGCGACAAGGCGCTGACCCAGTCCAATGTCGAGGCCAATATCGAGGCAGACGTCAAGGCCGCGACCGACCAGTTCTTCGCCCTCTACGGGGCGAAAGCCAATCCATAACACCGAGTTCCAAGGGAGATACCCATGCGCGTCTATTACGATCGGGATGCCGATCTCAACATCATCAAGTCCAGGAAGGTCGCCATTGTCGGCTACGGCTCGCAGGGCCACGCGCATGTGCTGAACCTGCGCGATTCCGGCGTCACCGATGTCGTTGTCGCCCTGCGGCCGGGCTCCCCGTCGGCCAAGAAGGCCGAGGGTGAAGGCCTCCGCGTGATGTCGGTTGGCGACGCCTCCAAGTGGGCCGACGTCATCATGATGCTGACCCCCGATGAACTGCAGGCCGACATCTACAAGCAGCATATCGAGCCCAACATCCGCGACGGCGCTGCGCTGGCCTTCGCCCACGGCCTCAACGTGCATTTCAACCTGATCGAGCCCAAGTCGACCGTCGACGTGATCATGATCGCGCCCAAGGGCCCGGGCCACACCGTGCGTGGCGAATACCAGAAGGGTGGCGGCGTGCCGTGCCTGATCGCCGTGCACCAGGACGCATCGGGCAATGCCCATGACATCGCGCTGGCCTATGCGTCGGGCGTCGGCGGCGGCCGTTCGGGCGTCATCGAGACCAATTTCCGCGAAGAATGCGAAACCGACCTGTTCGGCGAGCAGGCGGTGCTGTGCGGCGGCCTGGTCGAACTGATCCGCGCCGGCTTCGAGACGCTGGTGGAAGCCGGCTATGCGCCGGAAATGGCCTATTTCGAGTGCCTGCATGAAGTGAAGCTGATCGTCGACCTGATCTACCAGGGCGGCATCGCCAACATGAACTACTCGATCTCCAATACGGCCGAGTGGGGCGAATATGTCACCGGTCCGCGCATCATCACCTCGGAAACCAAGGCCGAGATGAAGCGCGTGCTGCATGACATCCAGTCGGGCAAGTTCACGTCCGAGTGGATGCAGGAAATCAAGGCCGGCGGCAGCCGCTTCAAGGCCACCCGTCGCCTCGCCGACGAGCATCAGATTGAGGCCGTCGGCAGCAAGCTGCGCGACATGATGCCCTGGATCAAGGCCGGCGCGCTGGTCGACAAGGCCAAGAACTAAGCGAGACGAGCAGCGGCCGGGGAAACCCGGCCGTTGTGTTTTGGCCCATGCGCATTGTCCCGATCACCGATATCGATGTTCGCCACGTGCCGGGGCCATGGCCGTTGAGCGCCGAGCAGCGGGCTGCGGTTGGACCCTACTGGCAGGATGCGATTGCGGCCAATCCGCATCTGTGGGACGGGCGCATCCTCGGGCTATCGGCCCCTGGTGGCGGCCGGCCAACCATTGCTGATGGCGTGTTCCGGGCCGAGGCGCGCGAAGATGCCTATTCGGCCTTCATGCTGTGGCGTCACCAAGGCTTTCCCGAGATCGGCATGTGCCATGCCTTCGGCTGGGCCCTGATTGCCAGCAGCGACGGGGCCATCGTCTATGGCGTGATGGGCGGGCATACTGCCAATGCCGGTCGCGTCTATCCGCCGGGCGGATCGCTGGATCCACGCGACGTGCTGGCCGACGGACGGGTGGATGTGGTGCGCAGCATCGAACTCGAGCTCGAAGAAGAGACCGGCCTTCGCGCCGAAGATGCGGAAGCAGGCGCCATGGTCGCCATCCCCGATGGCGCGCGCCTGTCGTTTGGCCGCATCTTTCGCTTCCCGCAGCCTGCGGACAGGCTGGCCGACAGCATTCGCGCCAATCTGGACCGGCAGGAGCACCGCGAGCTGGCGGATGTCGTGATCATCCGATCGGCTGCGGAAGCCGCGGCTGCTGGCGGCGTTCCCTATGCCCGGGTCGTGGCAGAAGCCTATTTCGGCGGACGGATATTCGCGGAATAGGGGCTGACGAAGCAGCCTTGTTGCGCGAGGGCGGGCCGTGCCCTTCTAAGCGGCCCTGACTTCGTCTAGAACCTGACGCGACGCTGACGATCCTGTTCGAGTCGGGGGTGCGCTATGCCGGATTTTCCAGTTGAAGGTGGCTGCCAGTGCGGCGCGGTGCGCTACCGGCTCAAGGCGAGCCCGCTATCGGTCTATAATTGCCATTGCAAGGACTGCCAGCGCTTTTCGGGGGCGGGGTGGTCGATGTCAGCGATTGTGCGGGACGGCGACTTCGAGCTGCTGTCGGGTAAGGTGGATCAGTATCGCCGTACCGCCGATAGCGGCAATGTCATCGTCATGAACTTCTGCGCCAATTGCCATGGCTGGCTATGGAATGACCCGCCGGCAGCGGGGTTCAAGGTCGTGCGCGCGGGGACGCTCGACGACATCGATTGGGCGGAGCCGGTGGGTAATATCTGGACCGACAGCAAGGCTGCATGGGCCAAGATCGATCCTGCACTGGTCAATTTCCCCGGTCAGGCGGTCGATCGCCAGCCGCTGTTTGACGCCTGGACAGCACTTACGCACAAGGACACCTGAACATGGCAGTCGCCGAAGATATTGCCCTCGTCAAGAAGCAGGAGCAGGACCTAGTCCTGGCCGAATTCGACGAGGCCGTGGCGTTCAAGCTGGGCAGCGCGATCCGGGACCGGGCCCTGGCCGAAGGCCTGTCGCTGGTGGTCGATATCCGGACCTGGGACCGGCAGATGTTCTTTGCCGCCACTGATGGCACCAGTGCCGATAATGCCGAGTGGGTGCGCCGCAAGGTCAATACCGTCCGCCGCTTCCAGCGCGCGAGCTACCGCATGGTACTCGAGCGTGGCGAGGCGCCGTTCTCACCGCAGGCGGGCGCGGATCCGGCCGATTTCGTTATCGCCGGCGGCGGTTTTCCGATCAGGGTCAAGGGCGCTGGCATTGTGGGGTGCCTGACCATTTCCGGCTTGCCGGGACGCGATGATCACGGCGTTGCCGTTGCCGCGCTTTGCGACCACCTCGGCCTCGATCGCGCCGCCTTTGCGCTGCCCAGGGAATAGAGGCTGAAATGAAGCTCAATTATCTGTTGCTGGACGTGTTCACCCGCGAGCGGCTCAAGGGCAATCAACTCGCCGTCGTCTGCAAGGCCGACGGGCTGCTCGACGGCGAAATGCAGGCCATAGCGCGCGAGTTCAACCTCAGCGAGACGGTGTTCCTCCTCAGGCCGCATGTCGAGCGCAATACCGCTGCCGTCCGGATCTTCACGCCCGAGGTCGAACTGCCATTTGCCGGGCACCCCACCGTGGGCGCATCGGTGGTGCTGGGGCTGCAGAACAAGGTGACGGCCGTCCGGATCGAGGAGAAGATCGGGCTGATCACCGCGCTGTTCGAGAAAACCGACAAGCGCTCGGGAGAGGCGCGTTTCGCGCTGCCGCGCCTGCCGACACGCGTTGCTCCGCTCGAAGATCGCGCGGCAATCGCGCTGGCGCTTGGCATCGAGCGCGACGAGATCGGTTGCGGCGTGTATCACCCGGCGGTGTATAGCGCTGGCGTGGAGTTTCATCTGGTGCCGGTGCGCGACGCCAGTGTCCTGGCGCGGGTCGCGCTCAATATGGGGCAGTGGGCGCACACATTCCCGCATGGCCACCACTCGGTCTACATTTTCACCGAGACGCCGAACGAAGCCGACAACGATCTCGCAGCGCGCATGTTTTCCCCGGGCATGGGGTTGGCCGAGGACCCCGGTACGGGCGCCGCTGCCGCGGCACTGATCGGCCTGCTCTCGGAACATGCAGATATCGGTACCGGCCAGGTGGACTACGTGCTCCGACAGGGCCACGAGATGGGGCGGCCTTGCCGCATCACCATCCAGCTCCGCAAGGACAATGACGTGCTGATCCATGGCGGCATCGGCGGCCACGCCGTCATCGTGGGAGAGGGCGCGCTCGATCTTGAGGCTTAATCCCGACCCGTGTTAGCGTTTCGCGGGGACTAGGCAAGGGGGAAACCGGCAATGGACGTCGTCATCAATCTGCTCATTTGGGCACATATCATGGCCCTTGTGGCCGGCGGGTCAAATTCGGTCGTGGGGCCGGTCATCGCGGCGCGGTTGCCGACTGCGACACCGGATGCACGCGCCGGCTACTACAGCGTGATGAACAGGCTGGCCCAGGTGGGCAAGGCAGCCATGGTCGTGCTGCTGGTCAGCGGACCGCTTATCCTCTGGCTCAAATATGGCGGCGTCGGCCAGGCCAATGCCTGGTTCTGGGTCAAGATGGTATTGGTGGCCGTGATGCTGGCGGCGATCATCTATGGCGGGATCAACTTCAAGAAGGCCCAGGGCGGGGACGCGGAGGCCGGCAAGCGCGCCGGCGTCGCGCACAAGGTCACGGGTCTCGCCTTTGCCGGCGTGCTGCTTTCGGCGGTATTTGCCTTCAACTAGACGCAAGGCTTAGCGCAAAATTCAACATCTCGCCCGGTGCGGGCTTGCGCTGCGCGGTGGATTCGCGCATTCTTATGACAAATCGAGATCACAGCCATGCAGCGCAACCGCGCCAAAGCCATTGCCATCAGCCAGCGTGAGGCCCTCCAGGCCCGCCTGACGATTGCGGCTGCGATGCTGCTGCTTCCGGCCGCGCTCCTTCTCCTTCTTATCAGCCCCTGATCACCGACAGCTCGAACGAGCGGGTCGTCAGGGGATAACGCCATAAGCCGAACAGCAAATGTCCGGCCTGCAGAGCTATCGACTCTGGGCCGCCCGATAGGAATACGAGACATGTCCGCCGCCACCGAATCCAATAAAGAACGCGTCTTCATCTTCGACACCACCCTGCGCGACGGCGAGCAATCGCCCGGCGCCACCATGACGCTGGAGGAAAAACTCCAGGTTGCCGAAGCGCTCGACGATATGGGCGTCGACATCATCGAAGCCGGCTTCCCCATCGCTTCCAATGGCGATTTCGAGGCCGTGGTTGCCGTGGCCAAGCAGGTCAAGCGCTCGACCGTTGCCGGCCTTGCCCGCGCCATTTCGGCCGATATCGACCGGGCCGGCGAGGCCGTCCGCCATGCTCGTCGTGGCCGTATCCATACCTTCGTCTCCACCTCGCCGATCCATCTGGCGCACCAGATGAAAAAGACCGAGGACGAGGTCATCGAGATCATCGCCCGCACCGTGGCGCAGGCGCGCAACCTGATCGACGATGTCGAATGGTCGGCGATGGATGCGACGCGGACGCCGCTGGAATTCCTCAAGCGCTGCGTCGAAACCGCCATCAAGGCGGGCGCGACCACGATCAACCTGCCCGATACGGTCGGCTATGCCGTGCCGGACGAGCACGAGAAGATGTTCCGCGACATCATCACCATGGTGCCGGGCGCCGACAAGGCGATCTTCTCGGCCCATTGCCACAACGACCTGGGCCTGGCCGTGGCCAATTCGCTGGCCGCCGTCCGCGGCGGTGCGCGCCAGGTGGAATGCACCATCAATGGCCTGGGCGAGCGGGCCGGCAATGCCGCCCTCGAAGAGATCGTCATGGCGCTGCGCACCCGCGGCGACGCCATGCCCTATCACACCGAGATCGAGACTACCCACCTGGCCCGCGCCAGCAAGATCGTCTCAGCGGCTGCCAATTTCCCGGTGCAGTATAACAAGGCCATCGTGGGCAAGAATGCCTTCGCGCATGAAAGCGGCATTCACCAGGATGGCATGCTCAAGAATGCCGAGACCTACGAAATCATGACCCCGGCCAGCGTCGGCATCAAGGAAACGACGCTGGTCATGGGCAAGCATTCGGGCCGCGCCGCCTTCAAGGACAAGCTGCGCGAACTGGGTTACGAACTGGGCGACAACGCCTTCCAGGAGGCGTTCCAGCGTTTCAAGGACCTCGCCGACCGCAAGAAGCATGTCTATGACGCCGATATCATCGCGCTGGTCGATGACGAGGTTGGCTCGGTGGGTGATCGCATCAAGCTGGTGGACATGGAAGTTGTCAGCAAGACTGGCGGCGTTCACCGCTGCACCATGACGCTGTCGATCGACGGCGAAGAATCCTCGGTCACCTATGAAGGCACCGGCTCGGTCGATGCGATCTTCAACGCCATCAAGCAGGGTGTGGGCCAGCAGCCCCATCTGGTGCTCTACGCTGTGGATGGCGTGACCGGCGGCACCGATGCGCAGGCCAGCGCCCATGTGCGTCTTGAAATGAACGGCCGTATCGTCTCGGGCAATGCCGCCGAGCCCGACACGCTGGTGGCATCGGCCCGCGCCTATCTCAACGCCTATAACCGGCTGCTGATCGAGCGCGGTGCATCGGCACAAGGTGCCATGGCCGGCTGAAGGAGAGTGCCTGCGGCGCTCGGCCCGATCGGCCGGGCGCTGTGCCTCAAGCCGTCGGCTTTGCCGCCAGCAGGATCGGGTCCACCTCGATGAGCTCCAATGCGCGCACCATCGCCATCGTTCCTGTCTTGTATTTCTGGAAGTGCGGGGAGGCTATGTGGGCCTCGTAGGCCGCTGGCGACGCATGGACTTCGAGCAGTTGGATCAGGTGCGGTGCGTCCTTGCGCGCCGTGGCATGCAACATGATCACGCCTGGCTCGAGGCGGATGGAAGCCTCGATCTCCTCCTTGAGAAATCCGAGATAGTCCCGCAACTGAGCCGGGTCGATTTCGAGCCGGGCGATGCGGACGATCTGGTCCATGGCGGCACTCCATGACACGCGTCGGGTGTCGGGCTGGTCAGCTCAGTTCCGCCAACACCTCGCCCAGCGATTGGTCGAGCAGCGCCCGATCCGCCTGGGTGCCGGCGCTGATGCGGATGCAGCGGTTGAGACCTGTCACAGCGGGCTTGCGCACGAAGACGCCCCGGCGGGCCAGCCCGTCGAGAATGGCCTGGGCATAGGGTCCGTCCCGCCCGCAATCCACCGCCACGAAATTGGTCGCCGTCGGCAGGGGGATCAGCCCGTGGCGGCGGGCAATGGCCGACGTGTTCTCGATCGATTCCCGCACGGCTGCGAGGGATTGCTGCAGGGCAGCGCCGTCGGCCAATGCCGCTATCCCGGCCGCCTGCGCCACGTTGCTGATGCCGAAATGGTTGCGGATTCGGTTGAAGGCCGAGATGCTGCGGGCCTCGCCGAAGACATAGCCCACGCGGGCGCCTGCCAGGCCATAGGCCTTAGAAAAGGTGCGCATGCGCAGGAGATTGGGCCGGGACATGTCCAGTGCGGGCAGGGTGCCCGGCGGCGCGAACTCGCCATAGGCCTCATCGAGGATGATCATCGTCGTCTCGGGCACGGCAGCGATGAACCGCTCCACCGAGGCGGCATCCCACCAGCTGCCCATGGGATTGTCGGGGTTGGCGAGATAGACCATGGCCGCGCCGGTCTCGCGGGCAGCGCGCGCCAGGGCGTCGATATCCTCGCGATCCCCGATATAGGGCACCGTGTGCATCAGCGCGCCATAGCCCGCGATGTGATAGTTGAAGGTGGGGTAGCCGCCCAGCGAGGTCACGACTGTGCTGCCCGGGGCCGCATAGAGGCGCACGGCCATGCCCAGGATGGCATCCACCCCTTCACCCGGCATGACATTGGCGAAGTCGACGCCGAGATGGTCGGCGATGGCGGCGCGCAGGTCGTGGTTTTCCGGGTCGCCATAGTGCCAGCTTTCGGCCGCTGCTGCCCGCATGGCGGCCAGGACCGATGGCGCAGGACCGAAGGGGCTTTCATTGGCGCCAATGCGCGCACGCAGGGGCACGCCGGTGCGGCGCATGATGGCCTCGGGTCCAACGAAGGGTACGGTTTCGTCAAGACCGGCGGCGACGGGTGATAGGGCTGGACGGGACACTGGCTCACGACTCGCTGTTCGGCGGACTGCCATTCTAATGGCGTCTCCTGCTCCACGGCCAGTGGTCATGCGGCCGAGCCATGGCAGATCGGAATGTTGCGCATGAACGCCCCTCCCGCAGTTGCCCGTCTGTTTTACACAGGCGCTGCGGCCGCTGCTCCCCGGAAACAGGGGCTCTCCGGCAAGTGCTGCAATCGATCGCCTTTGAAGCAAAGGCCGTGCAGTCTGGCAAGATCGTGGAAGGCATGCGCGCGCACCCTCTGGCTCGCGTCACCTCCCTGGCGCTCCCCAGATGATTCTTTCAAGGAGCCTCGCCCATGCCGCCTACCTATGTTCTCGCCCGGGACCACCTGCAGCGGGCCGCGACGATCCTGCAGGGCGTGGACAGCCGTTCGCGCCAACTCCGGTACATTATCGAGCGCACCATCAGCCTGATGGACGAAACGCGGCAGGAGCCGCGATCCCGAGCAGCCAACGTGCTTGATTTCGCGGCCTTCCGCGAGAGCCGCGTTGGATCGGACTGACACTATTGGACGCTGGCGGCAGAAGCCGCTGGTGTCGTCAGGCCTGCCGCTGCCCAGGGAATGCGGTGGGTTCCATGCCAAGTCAGCTTCCGGATTGGGTCTCTGGGCTGGGATTGGCCGGGTCGGGTGTCACGGTGATGCCGGCCTTGTCCTCCTTGCTGCCGGTCAGCTCCCGGTTGAGCGCGACCTTGGCTTCCTCGGTCAGGGCATAGAGGGTTTCGAGATAATCGGGTGTGGCGACCCAGGCGCGCAGCTGCAGATTGACGGCGGCGCCGGAGAAGCTTTCCACATGCACATTGGGCATCGGATCGGCCAGCACCCGCTTGTCGCTGCCGGCGATGCGCAGCAGGATATTGCGTGACTTGGCGATGTCGATGCTGTCGGGGACGCTCACATTGACGTCGATGCGCCGGCGCGGCTCGCGGCTGTGATTGGTTATCGCCGAGGCCCAGAGCTTCTGGTTGGGCGTGAAGATATAGAGCCCGCTCGAGGAGCGCAGGCGGGTGCCGAACAGCCCGATTTCAACCACGACCCCGGCGACACCGTCGCCCTGGATGAATTCGCCGATGGCGATCGGCCGCAGCCAGATCAGCATGATGCCGGCCGCGATATTGGATAGCGTGCCCTGAAGGCCCAGCGCGACGGCGAGGCCGGCCGCGCCGAGTACCGTGACGATCGAGGCGCTGGATACCCCGATCAGGTTGAGCGCCGTCACCACGGCAAAGATCAGGATGCCGTAGCGGGCGGCCTGGGACAGCAGGGGCGCGAAATTCTTGTCGATGCCATAGGCCAGCGGCAGCAGTTGCCTGATGGCGCGGGCGGCGAGGCGCGCGAGGTACCAACCGACCACCAGAACGGCAATGGCAGCGAGCAGACTGAGGGCATTGGTGCTGAACCAGGTGACCGGGATCATCAGGAAATCGGGAATCGTCATGCTGGCCTTGTTGTTGGCGTCGACGGCGGCTGCGACACAGTAGCAAACCCGTCATGTGAGGAAAGTGGACCTAAGCGCTGGACAGTGCAGAATCCCTTTGATAGAGAGGCGCCACTTTGGAAGCTCCGGCAAGGGGCGAGTAGCTCAGCTGGTAGAGCAGACGACTCTTAATCGTCGGGTCCACGGTTCGAATCCGTGCTCGCCCACCAAAGCCTTCCGTGCATCACTGGTACGTCTTGACGACTGCGCCGCGGCGTAGATGCTTCGTGGAAGGCCGTCTTTCGGTATTGGCACATGGAATTCCAAGTCACCGCCTATAGCTACGACGCGGCGGCCCAGCGGCTGCATTTCACTGCCAGCGGGCATCGCAACGGCATGCGCTTCACTGTCGCCACGCATGTGCGCTGCCTCAAGGATCCGGTGACGCCGCAGAATGCGCATCTGGTCGCGCTGGTCGCGCTGACCGAGATATTCAAGCGGCCGAGTGCCTCCGGACGGTAAGGCCGGCACCAATCCGGGAAGTCTGTCACCAAGCTGTCAGATGGGCCGCCAAACGCCCACTAATCCTCAGACTTTGGTTTATTTTCGCGAAGTCTACCTTCCCAGCCACACGCTGGACCGCTATAGGGGCGACACTTCCATCCGGCCCGGACAAGGACCCTGCGCATGTTTGGCATCGACCCGAGTTTTCTGAGTTCGCTTGTCCAGGTCATCCTGATCGACCTCGTTCTGGCTGGTGACAATGCGGTGGTCATCGGCCTTGCCGCGGCGGGTCTGGCCTCGGATGTGCGCCGCAAGGCCATCCTCATCGGCATTCTGGCTGCGACACTGCTGCGCATCTTCTTCGCGCTCATCACCACGCAATTGCTGGCGCTTGGCGGCGGCCTGCTGATCGCTGGTGGCGTACTGCTGCTCTATGTCTGCTGGAAGATGTATCGCGAGCTCACTACCTCGCAGGCCGAGGAGCATGAGGCGCAGGAAGCGCTCGAGGACCAGGACACCAACGCCGATGGCACGATTGCCGGCAAGGCGCCGCGGAAGACGCTGCGTCAGGCGGTCATCCAGATCATCATCGCGGACGTCTCCATGTCGCTCGACAACGTGCTGGCTGTGGCGGGCGCCGCTGCGCATCACTTCGAGGCCTTGATCATCGGTCTTGCGCTCTCGGTGGTCATGATGGGCGTCGCCGCGACCTTCATCGCGGGCCTGCTGCACAAGCATCGCTGGATCGCGTGGGTTGGCCTTGCCATCATCCTGCTCGTGGCCGTCCGCATGTCGCTTGAAGGGCTGGGCGCCTTCGTTGCGCTGCCGGAAATTCCGCTGCTCTATACGCCTCACGCCGTCGGCGAAGCGGCGGCTGCCGCCCATTAGCCTTTGGTAACCACGGGGCGAAGTTTGCGGCATTTGCCTTGCCGCAATAGGGATTTGCTCACCTGCCAGGTCTAGTTTCCCGCTCAACTGATATGAGCGGGAAACAGTGCCGATGTCTCTCATCGCCGATCGACTGGTCCAGGTGGACGACTTCGACAGCCCGGCGCTGCGCGCCACCGATACAGCTGCAGTCCGGCTCCAGACCCGCATTGTCGATGGCGCCGAATGGGACCGCACCATCGCGACCTTTGACGAGGTCTGCCAGGAGCAGATGCACGCCTTTGCCGCCACCCGCTGGCCTTCGGTCAGGCAGGAGCCCATGCTGTTCCTGCTCGATGGCGAGATTGTCGGCGGCGCGCTCATCATGGTGCAGTCACTGCCGCTGGGGCTGGCCCGTATCGCCGTGTCCAAGTGGGCGCCGATGCGCAAGGACGTCTCGCGCCCCGATGCCGATGCCATTCATGCAGCCATGATCGAGGCCATGATCGCGGCCTACGGCAGCACTCCTCGGCAGATGCTGTCGGTGCTGCCGCGCGCCTCGATCGACCCGGTCAATGGGGAATATGCGCGCCTTGTAGCGCGCGGGTTCAGGCGCGGCTCCGAACTGGGTTTCCCCGATCGCTATATCGTCAATCTGCGGCTGGATGATGCGGCGCAGCGCAAGAGCTTCCACCAGACCTGGCGGCGGCAGCTCAACAAGGCGGAAAAGGCAGGGCTGGTCTTCGAGCATGCCGGCCCCGAGCGCATCGCGGAGTTCGATGACCTCTACGTCGCCATGACCGATCGCAAGCAGTTCACCGACCATTCGGCCTATGAGACGGTGCCGGCGCTGATGGCCATCGATGTGCCGGCGCTGCGGCCCGAACTGTTCTTCGTGCGGCACGAGGGGGAAGTTGTCGCCGGAGCGCTGATCTTCAAGGCGGGCGACCGGGCGGTCTATCTCTACGGCGCCACCAACGACAAGGCGCTGCCGCTGCGCGCCGGCTATTTCATGCACTGGCACATCATCCGCTGGCTGCGCGACAATACCAATGCCACCTGGTACGACCTGGGCGGTACCGACGGCTTCCAGGGGCTGCACCAGTTCAAGAAGGGCATGGTGGGAGACGCCGGCGTCATTCGTCCCGTGCCGCCGGTTGCCAACTATGCCGATCACCCGCTGGCGCTGCTGCTGGGTACTGGTGCCTTTGCCGCCCGTGACATGTTCTATGCCCTGCGCCGCACCATCAATGGCTGGCGCAACCCAAAGACCAGGGCCAACCAGGTCAGGCACGGGGCGGACGAGGCCGCGGAATGAGCCTGTTCCGGCGCCTGGCGTCGCAATCCGGCATCATTTTCGGGGCGCGGCTGGCGGGGGCGGGGCTGATCTTTCTCGTCCAGGCGCTGATTGCGCGCCTGTGGGGTCCGGAACTGCTCGGCGAGTATCTCATCGTTATCGCGACGGTGAACCTGATCGCGGTCGTGATGCCACTCGGCTTTCATACCGTCGGCACATATTTCGCCGCCGAATACCGCGCGAAGGGCGAGCGGCGCCAGTTCATGAGCTTCATGACGCGGTCCTATGGGCATGTGGTGGCTGTGCTCGTGCTGGTGCTGCTGGGCGGGCCGCCGCTGCTGACCCTGATGGGGCAGGGCGAGACCGGGTTGGCCCAGCATTTCATCCCGGTGGCGCTGTTCGCCTTCGCCACGGCTATGGTCTATGTCAACGGCGCGCTGCTGATCGGCCTCAAGCGCCCGTTTGCCGGCTTTTTCGCCGACACCATGTTCCGCCCGCTCATTGTCATCGCGGCATTCCTGACCACCATGAGCTTCGCGGTCCCAACGGAGGGTTTCACTGCGATGCTGTGGGTGGTCGCAGTGGGCTATGTGATCATCGCGCTGGTGCAGTTCGGTTTCGTCGTCACCTCCCTCAACCGCATCGCCGACACCGTGCCGCTGCGTCCGTCCGAGGCTGTACGCTGGTGGCGCTTTGCGCTGCCCTGGGTGCTGATTTCCCTGGCCACCGACTTCTTCTTCGATATCGACCTGCTGCTGCTCAGCCATGCGCTCAGCCGCGAGGAGCTGGCCATTTTCGGCGTCTGTACCCGACTGTTCTCGCTGATCTCCTTCGGTGTCGCGGCCGTCTATGCGGTCACCATGCCCGACATGTTCGAGAGCGAGGCCAATGCCGACCGCGAGGCCTTCAAGCGCAAGGTGGGTGACGCCAATTTCGTGGCCAGCATCATCTCGGTCGTGCTGTTTGGTGGCATGGCGGCCGTCGCGCCGCTGCTGCTGATGCTGTTCGGGCCGAGTTTTTCGGCAGGCGCTGGACCACTGGCCGTGTTGTGCCTGGCGCTGGTCGTCCGTTCGGTGATGGGGCCGGCCGCGCTGGTCCTCTCCATCCACGACCGCCCCTATGCCAGCCTGCCATTCGTGGCTGCGGGCATCGGCTCGCTCGTCGTCTGCAACTGGCTGCTGGTGCCCATGTTCGGGCTGATGGGCGCGGCGCTCGCCGCCTTAACAGCCATTACAATCTGGTCGGTGAGCCTGTGGTGGATGGTGCTGCGGACGGCCGGGATGGATGTGTCCATCCTGCAATGGTTCCGCAGCCGTCGCGCCGCGGCGATCCCGGCGGAATAGCGGCAGCCGCTACGCTCCGACCAGCCCCTTGAGCCGCCGCTTGAGCAGGCCCAGCCGGCCAATGCTGACGCCACTGTCATAGTCCTCGGAGACCTTGGTGTAGGGCTTCTCGATCAGCATGTAGTCCTGGCCGAAGAGGTGCTTCTCCAGGAGGCATGTCTCCTTGTAGCCGTAGCGTCGCAGCAGCATGCGCGCGACCTCGTTTTCGGGCCGCACGAAGGTATAGGCCTTGTGGAAGCGGGTATTGTCCCAGTGCTCGTCAAAGGCGCGCATACCGAACATGCCCAGCTTGGTCTGCCGGTGGCTGGGGAATACCCAGCTCCAGTAGCGGAAGATGGCGCCGCATTCGGGGCCCGATATCATGGCACCACCGGGGACGCCGTCCGCGCACATGATCATGATGTGCCAGGGGTCCAGCGCGAGCAGAATGCGCAGGAAGGTCTTGTTCAGCCGCCCCATCTCGTGGGCCTTGAAGCGATCGTTGTAGTGTTCGGACGTGGCAATCACGTCCATCAGCTCACGGTGGATCAGGTCGATATCGGCCGGCGTGGCGGCGCGGATGGTCATCTCGGCCATGCTGGTGCTCCCTCTGCCATCGGATAATAGCAAACCCTGGTGCCGGCCCGAAGCACACTAGGGCAGGGCAGTTAATGTGCCGTGCCGCGGCACTGCCCAATAAGTCGCAGAGTCAAGGCCTTGCGGGGGGCGGGGTGGGTCAGTAGAACGGGAGCCGGGAGAGATAAGGGAGGATAGTATGAGCGAGCAGCTCGTATTCCAGCCAAGTGCGGCTGCGATCGCACGCACCCATGTCACCAAAGACCAGTACGACCAGATGTATGCGCGCTCGGTCAGCGATCCGGATGGATTCTGGGCGGAGCAGGCCAAGCGTCTCGACTGGGTGAAATTTCCCACCAAGATCAAGAATACCAGCTTCGCCTATCCCGATGTCTCGATCAAATGGTTCGAGGACGGGGTCCTCAATGTCGCTGCCAATTGCATCGACCGGCATCTGAGCGCGCATGGCGACGACATCGCCATCATCTGGGAGCCAGATGATCCCAATGCCGCGGCCGAGCACATCTCCTATCGCACGCTGCACGAAAAGGTGTGCCGCTGCGCCAACGTGCTGAAGTCGCTGGGCGTCCGCAAGGGTGACCGCGTCACCATCTACCTGCCCATGATCCCCCAGGCGGCTTACGCCATGCTGGCCTGTGCCCGCATCGGGGCGGTGCATTCGGTGGTGTTCGGCGGTTTCTCGCCCGACGCATTGGCCGGCCGCATCAACGACTGCGATTCGGCCGTCGTCATCACCGCCGACGAAGGTCGTCGCGGCGGCAAGACCATCCCGCTCAAGGCCAATGTGGACAAGGCGCTGGAAGACTGCCCTGGCGTCTCCAAGGTGCTGGTCGTGCACAATACCGGCACCGACGTGCCCATGAAGGGCAGCCGTGACGTCTGGTGGCATGAAGCCGCTGCGGGGGTTGAGCCGTTCAACGATCCCGAGCCGATGGGCGCGGAAGACCCGCTGTTCATCCTCTATACGTCGGGCTCCACCGGCAAGCCCAAGGGCGTGCTGCATACGACGGGCGGGTACCTGACCTACGCTGCCATGACGCAGGAACTCAGCTTCGACTACAAGCGCGGCGAGATATTCTGGTGCACGGCCGACGTGGGCTGGGTCACCGGCCACAGCTACATCGTCTATGGCCCGCTGGCCAATGGCGCCACCACGGTGATGTTCGAGGGCATTCCGACCTATCCCGATCCCGGCCGGTTCTGGCAGGTGGTGGAAAAGCACAAGGTCAACATCTTCCACACCGCGCCCACGGCCATCCGCTCGCTGATGGGTGCCGGCAGCGAATATGTCGACAAATACGATATGCCCAGCCTGCGGCTGCTCGGCACGGTGGGCGAGCCCATCAATCCGGAAGCCTGGATGTGGTATCACAAGCATGTCGGCAAGGAGCGCTGCGGCATCATTGATGCATGGTGGCAGACCGAGACGGGCGGTCACATGATCTGCCCATCCCCCGGTGCAACCCCCACCAAGCCAGGTTCGGCGACCAAGCCCTTCTTCGGCGTGCAGCCGGTCATGCTGTCGCCCGAGGGCCGGCTGCAGGAGCAGACCAAGGCCGAGGGCGTGCTGGCCATCAAGGATAGCTGGCCCGGACAGGCGCGCACCATCTGGGGCGATCATGGCCGGTTCGTCTCGACCTATTTCGAGACCTACAAGGGCTATTACTTCACCGGCGATGGCGCCCGGCGCGACGAGGATGGCTATTACTGGATCACTGGCCGCGTCGATGACGTGCTCAACGTTTCCGGCCATCGGCTGGGAACGGCGGAAGTCGAAAGCGCGCTGGTTGCCCATCCCAAGGTGTCGGAAGCGGCCGTCGTGGGTTATCCGCACAATTTGAAGGGGCAGGGCATATATTGCTACGTGACCCTGATGTCCGGCGAAGCGGGTGACGACGCCCTCAAGACCGAGCTCAAGAACTGGGTACGCAAGGAAATCGGACCGATCGCCACGCCGGACCTGATCCAGTGGGCGCCCGGCCTGCCCAAGACCCGCTCGGGCAAGATCATGCGCCGCATCCTGCGCAAAGTCGCCGAAAACGACTTCGGCACGCTGGGCGACACCTCGACCCTGGCTGACCCGGCGGTGGTCACGGATCTGATTGAGAACCGCCAGAACCGGTAAGGGGTACGACAGCCGGAACTTGCTCTGGAACGGGTGGCGCCTCGCTTGGCGCCACCTCGGCTGGATTGGTGGGCGTCTCCGACCCCTCCGGCTGGGCGGCGGGTGTCGCGGATACCGGCGGACTGATGCTGATGGCTACCGGTGCTGATTTGGCGCCAGTGGAGTAGTGCCTGAGCACCAGCAGATAGGTTTCACCCTGGGTCAGAGCTGTCGAAATACCCGGAAAGCTATCGAAGCCGGAATCGTCGTCATAAGCGATCTGGTCGCGCTGCTCTCCATTGACCCGAAACAAGACTGCCACCAGGTCGCTGTCGGACGGCTGGCTGCCTGGCGGTAGAGACGTCTGGATGGTGTGCTCCCCGGTGGTCACGGCCTGGAATGAGAAGACGGCGCCATCCGGGGGTATGTCCGCCACATCGGTGAGCGGAACGGCCGACTTGTCCAGAATGATCTGAGCGGCAGTATCGACGGGGGCTTGTTCAATCAGCAGTCGGGCGGCGCCTATGCGGCGTCCGTCATAGCTGGAGGCCCTGATGAAATAGCGTTCATCGTCCTCGATCGTGAAGGTCAGCGCTGAATTGACGCCGCCGGCGTCTTCATCGTCGTCGTTTTCGCTGACAAGCTGCCCGTTGGCGTCGAACAACTGGAGGAAGGGATCGACCGCGTCCGAGGCGACGAGCGAAGCGTGATATTGCCCGCTCTCAAGGGCCAGTTGGAAGACGGTGCCGCTGCTCGATATCGGGAACGACTGCGAGAATGGAACGGCGCCAATCGTGCTCGTGCTGGTCGTGACGTCTATCTGCCTTGTCCGGGGCGAGGACAGCAGGCCATCCGAGATCGTTGGGGTGATCGCGGGCTGGCGCGGGATCAGCCGCAGGCTCGCCCGGCCGCCCTGGCCATCGATGGTGGACGCCCTGAGAGTGAATTTCTGCTGGGCATCGGTGACGTCGAAGTCCAGCCCCGAGTCGAGGAAGCCCGGGCCGCCATCATCGTCGGTGCGGATGACGGTCGTGCCGTCTACCGTGAGCAGCTCCAGCACCGGGTCGATTCTGTCGATGGCCACCAGCTCGGCACGATAGAAACCGACTGGCAGGCCAATCACGAAGGTTACGCCCTGAGCAGGCAAAGTGAGGGTGTTCTCGTAGGGTACCGAGGCGATCGTGGCATCATCGCTTGATGTTCCCACCAGGGGCTCTGCGACGGCGATATCCTTGCAGTTTCCGCCGGTACTCTTCTTGACGACATTGCTGCCGTAGTTGGTGATCTCGATCGAGTTCAGGTCGCCATAGGGCTGGTCGATCAGCCCTTCGGCTGCCAGGAATGCGATGTGTTCGGCCAAGACCCTGTCGTCGGAATTGGCAAAGATCAGGGTGTCTTCGTTGTCGTCGCAGACTTCGCGCAGCAATGTCAGGGCGCCTCTTCGCTCGACATTGTTCAGCAGGTTGTCGGCAATCACCGCGAATATCTGGTTCTGCAGTGCCAGGACGTCGATCTGCCGTTCCAGCTCCGGAAGCGACATGGTGGAGAACACGTCTCTCGAGGCGATCGACTGGACCACGGCGCGCGTGATCTGGTTGCTCAGGTCGTCCTCGACCGTCACCACCGGCCGGGTGGGAAGATATTGCTCGAGCTTCTCCTGACCCCCGAAGAACATCGTGGCCATGCGCATCAGGTCTTCGCCCGGCACGATCAAGGCGGCGATGACGACCAGGCTGAAGGCGAAGGAAAATCCGCCAAACTCCAGGCGGCCATTGTCTTCCCGATCGACTTCGACCGGCGGAGCGTCGTCGGTGTCGTCGTCCGACCTCTTTGCCGAAGCGACGCTTGCCACCAATGGCTTGCGCAAGGTCATCAGGACAATGATGGCGCTTACGGCGGCCAACTTAAGCAGAAACTCGATCGATGCGAGGGCATAGAGGCCCTTTTCAAGGCCACCGGCGAACAGCGCTGACAGGGCGACGAAGATGGCGACGCTCACGGTCGCCACGCTGGCCGCGATGAAGGACGCCACTGCGGCACGCTGTATGTTCAGCAGATGCCGCACACCACGCCCGAGCATCGCGGCGTTGTTGCGGTCGAACCAGGCAATGGCAGCGCAGGACAGGGCGGTAATGAGCAGGACGGTCAGCGTGCGCGAAATCGCCAGCGACTTCTGCTCGTCCTGTGGAATGAGCAGAGCCACGAGGGTGACAAGAACGATCGCGATGGCAAGGCCGACAAAGACGGCCAGCGCCACGCGCTGCAGGCTCAATGCCTGCAACACCCATGGCAGCGTGCCGTCGTTGGATTGGTTGTTGTCCTTGTCCTGGTCACTGCCCATGTTGCCCCCCGAGTGAACAGTATGGGCCGTCAAGGGGGGCGGACAGTTGGGCCTATTACTGAGGTGCTGGTGCCCCCTGAGTTCGGTCAGCACAAGAAAGTCACGGGCGGGGATCCCAAGATCCCCGCCCGATCAAAGGCAACGGCTTCACGGGCCGGAAGGTTGAAAAACGGCCCATGCTCCAAGTCACCCGAGACCACATTGTCACGGGCGGAGGCCTCTGGCAGCCCCCGAACGGGGGTGTTCAGGTGACGTAAAGGACTGGTGGCCATTGTTTCGACGGCATTTGCCGGCCATCGTCGCGTATTGATTCTTGCCCGGACCGTCCCGTGATCACTCGCTTTCGTCGCCTCGCCGCCATTCTGGCTTTGTTGTCGCTGCCGGCAACTGCCCATGCGGCAACGCTTGAGCAGATGGCCGGGCAGATGATCGTGGTCGGCTTCCAGGGCGACGATGTTGCTGATGCCGCCGTCGAGACGTTGCGCGACGAGTTGGCGGCGGGTCGGCTGGGCGGCGTCATGCTGCTCAAGATCAACGTGAAGAGCCTGGATGCAGTGGCGGCCATGAATGCGGCTTTCCGCGCGGCGTCGCCTGCGCTGCTCCCCTTCATCACGCTCGATCAGGAAGGTGGTGCGGTCGAGCGGCTGACCAAGGAGGTCGGCTTCAAGGAAATTCCCAACGCCGCTGCCATTGCTGCCGAGACCTCTCCCGAGCAGGCCGAGGCGATCTATGCCGAAATGGCCTCTGCCATCGCCGAACTCGGCTTCACGGTCAATTTCGGCCCGGTCGCCGACGTCAATCTCAACAAAGACAACCAGATCATCGCAAAATTCGGCCGGGCTTTCAGCGACGATCCGGCGGTAGTTGCGCGCTATGACGCGGCCTTCATCAAGGCGCATCACGCGGCGGGCCTGCTGACGGCGCTCAAGCATTTTCCTGGGCACGGCTCGTCGACAGCCGACAGCCATGAGGGATTTGTCGACATTACCCAGACTTGGCAGCCCGCCGAGCTCGATCCCTATCGTGCGCTGATGGCCGACAAGCTGGTCGACATGGTCATGGTGGGCCATCTCTATCACGCCGATTATTCCGATGCCGGGACGCAGACGCCATCCTCGCTCTCTCCGCAATGGATCACGGGCGTGCTGCGCGGGGACCTGGGCTATGGCGGCGTCGTCATCAGCGACGACCTGGAAATGGGGGCGATCCGCGATCATTTCACGCTCGAGCAGACCGTCACCATGGCCGTCCGTGCCGGCATGGATGTGCTGCTGTTCTCCAATACCGCGAAATATCGCGCCAGCCTGGGGCAGGAAATCCTCGATATCCTGGTGGCCGAGGCCGGGGCCGATCCGGCCTTTGCCGCCCGCATCGAGCAAAGCTACGAGCGGATCGTTCAGCTGAAGAGCCGGATCAGGTGACCAAGACCGCGTCCGCTTTCCCCACCTTCTCGCCGTCACAGGTTTCCTCGCGCGCCAAGCACGGATAAAGTGCGCCTCCCGAGGCTGGAGTCGCTGCTTGAATGACGGATGACCGCGAAGTCCGACAGGTCCGCGCCATATTCATTTCGGATGTGCATCTGGGCATGAAGCCGATCCGCGTGGGGCAACTCATCGAGTTCCTGCGGTCGCACGATGCCGAGACGATCTACCTGGTGGGCGATATCCTGGATGGCTGGCGGCTGGCCAAGTCCTGGCACTGGCCGGCTGAGTACAATATCCTGGTGCAGATCCTGCTCGACAAGGCCAATGCCGGAACGCGCGTGGTCTATCTGCCGGGCAATCATGACGAATTCCTGCGCGAATATCTCGGCACCTATTTCGGCGAGGTCGAGTTTGTCGATCGCACCATCCACACCTCCGCTTCCGGCAAGACCTATCTCGTCATCCATGGCGATCAGTTCGACGTGGTGGTGATGAATGCCAAGTGGCTCGCCCATGTCGGCGACTGGGCCTATAACGCCGCCTTGCGCGTCAATATCGCCATCAACTGGGTGCGTCGCCGCCTGGGGCTGCAATATTGGTCGCTGAGCGCCTGGGCCAAGCAGAAGGTCAAGAACGCCGTATCGGTCATCGGCCGCTTCGAGGAAGCGCTGGTGCATGAGGCCAAGGAATCGGGCGTCGACGGCGTCATCTGCGGCCATATCCATTTTGCCGACATGCATGATCGCTATGGCATCCACTACATCAATACTGGCGACTGGGTGGAGAGCTGCACGGCCATTGTCGAGAATGCCGATGGTGCGTTCGAGCTGGTGAAGTGGACCGAGATGGTGGCCGGCGAACCCCGGAAGTTCCGCCTGCGCCGCGCCGCAGGGTAGGGCGGAGCCCGTCACCTCCTCGTCACCTGTTCTTCACATCAGCGACTTGGACTCGCGCGACTCTGGCACGGCACTCAAACCCGTGGCGGTGTTGTCGTGTCCCCAGTCGCAAACCGAAATCCCTCGCGCCGCATCCTCATCGTCACCGATGCCTGGCGCCCGCAGATCAATGGCGTCGTCCGTACGCTTGAAAGCGTCGGCAAGGTGCTGGCCGGCGATGGCCATGAAATCCACTACCTGACGCCTGAGAAGTTCTGGACCCTGCCTGTCCCGACCTATCCGGAAATCCGGCTGTCGCTGGCATCAGGCGGCGCCGTTGCCGGCCAGATCGACGCGATTGGCGCCGATCACATCCATGTTGCCACCGAGGGCCCGCTGGGCCTGCTGGCAAGGCAGTATTGCCTCGATCGGCATCTGGGCTTCACCACCAGCTTCCATACCCGCTTTGCGGAATACCTGGCGATGCGCATGCCGATCCCGCAGGACTGGAGCTATGGCTATCTGCGCTGGTTTCACAGCGCAGCCGCTCGCACCATGGTGCCCACGCCGTCGCTGCGCGACGATCTCCTGGCTCGCGGCTTTGCCCGGTTGACGCTGTGGGGCAGGGGTGTCGATGGCGCCCGCTTCCGCCCGGGCCCAAAGACGATGTTCCGCGATCTGCCCGGCCCGCACCTGCTGCATGTCGGCCGTATCGCCGCCGAGAAGAACATCGAGGCCTTTCTCGACCTCCATATTGCCGGCACCAAGATCGTGGTGGGGGATGGCCCCGACCGCGCCCGCCTGATGCGGGACTATCCCGAAGCGGTGTTTCTCGGCTATCGGCATGGCGAGGAACTGGGCGAGGTCTATCGCAGCGCCGATGTGCTGGTCTTTCCGAGCCGAACCGACACTTTCGGCAATGTCATCACCGAGGCGCTGGCATCCGGTACGCCGGTTGCCGCCTATCCCGTCACTGGCCCGCGCGACGTCTTGAGCGATGCCAAGGCGGGGGCGCTGCATGCCGATCTCAACGTCGCCGCTACCAGGGCGCTGACCCTGGGTCGGGCGGATGCCCGTGCGCATGGCGAGCGCTTCACCTGGGAGGCCAGCGCGGCGCAGTTCCTGTCGGCGCTCGAGCCCTTGCACCCTGCAGCGGGCGCGCTGGCGGCAACCGCGTAACAGTAACGTTGCAAAACGGCCTTGAATTGGCCGCCGATTCGATTCAGGAAGGCGCCGGGCTGTATTCGCCCGGAGTTACCTTTCATGCCATCGGCACTTTCGCGCTTGGACACCCCCGAGCTGCGCGCTTCCATTTATCAATTCATGGTCTATGTGCCCGGTGGCGTCGCCTCGGTCTTTCTGGGCATTTGGCTCAGCGAGCATGGTCTTCCGGCGGATCAGATCGGGCTCATCAATGCGCTGCCGACGCTCTGCCTGCTGCTGCTCAACATCATCGTGGGCCGCATTGCGGACAAGGCTGACGACTGGCGTACGGCGCTGATCGTCATCTCATGGCTATCGGCGCTGGCGCCGCTGCCGCTGTTTTTCGTTTCCGAATTCTGGGGCATCCTCGCCGTCTGGGCGCTGACGGCGACCAGCAACGGGCTGGTGGCGCCGATCATCGACGCAGCAAGCGTACGCATGACCCGCCGCAACGGTACCGATTTCGGCGCCGTCCGCGCCTGGGCAACCGTGGGCTATGTTTTCGCCGCGGCGGGGCTCGGCCTCCTGCTCAATGTTCTGGGATCGGGCGTGTTTGTCGGCCTTTATGTGGCGACCGTCCTGGTGCGCGCCGCGGTGGCCTTCATCCTGCCGCGCTTCCGCGCCCCGGCAACGGAGGCGACCCTCGCCAACACGCCGACAGGCGATCCTGCCGCGCCAAGCCGCCTGCGCGATTCCCTCCAGCTCTGGTTCGTGCTGCCGCTGCTGGCCTTTTCGCTGGTCAATTCGAGCAATGCGCTGATCGGGGGCTTTGCGGCGCTGCTCTGGCACGAGAATGGCATTCCGAGCTATTTCCTGGGGCCGCTGCTGGGCATTGCGGCGGTGGGCGAGGCGATCCTGATGTTTGCCTGGCGGCGGTTTGGCGGCCGCGTGACGGCGCGCAACATGATCCTGGCCTGCGCCATGGCCGGGCTGCTGCGGTTCACCATCATGGCCTTCAATCCGCCGGTTGAAGTCCTGTTCTTCACGCAGATGCTGCATGCCTTCAGCTTCGGCATGGGCTATTTCGGCGTAGTGCACTTCATCGCCAACTGGACCAACGAGGCCAATGCCGCCGAAGCGCAGGGCTTTGCCAACATGCTCAATATGGGCGCCTCGATGCTGGCGCTGATCGTGTTCGGCGTGCTGTTCGAACATTTCGGCTCCTATGCCTTCTTTTATTCGACGGTCACGGCATTGGTGGCGATCGTGTGCGTGCTGGTGTCCCTGCAGATTCGCCCACCCAAGGACGCGCATTGACGGGTTCGGCGAAATCGATATGGACTGGTGGCGTATTAACGCTACCCTGATTTGCCGTCGCCGCTCCGGCCCGGCTTTTTCCGAGTTTGTTTCCCCATGTCGCTCACCGAGGCGCGTTCGCGCCTGACGCCGGAATTCCGCACGACTGCCTTTTACTTCACGTTCTACATGGGGCCGGGCGCGGCCGTCATGTTCCTGCCCATCTGGCTGAGCGAAAAGGGCATTACCACCGAGCAGATAGGCATCATCAATGCCGTGCCAGTCTTCATGATCCTGGCGCTCAACCTGATCGTCGGCCGGATTGCCGACAGGGCCAGCGACTGGCGGCAGGCCATCGTCATCGGGGCCTTGATCGCCGGCATCGTTCCGATCGGGCTGTTCTTCGTCAACGAGTTCTGGGGCATCCTGCTGCTGTGGACACTGGCGGCCATGCCGGCCGGCGCCGTCGGCCCGGTGCTCGACGCGGCCACCATGCGCATGACGCGCCGCAATGGCAGCGACTTCGGCACCATCCGCGCCTGGGGCACGGTGGGCTTCATGCTGTTCAACGGCTTTACCGGGTTCCTCGTGGTCTGGTTCGGTTCAGACATCTTCGTGCCGCTCTTCGTCGGTCTCACCCTGCTGCGCGCGGTGGTCGCGCTGCAATTGCCGGCCTTCCGGGCACCGCCCGAGCAGGCCACGGTAGCGACCATCCGTCCGGTCGCCGGCAAGCTGCGAGAGATCGTCACCAAGCCCTGGTTCATCCTGCCGTTGATCGGCTTTGCCATCATCTTTGGCACCCACGTCATCCTCAACGCCTTTGCCGCACTGATCTGGAAGGAGCAGGGGATTTCCGAAGACATTATCGGCCCGCTGATCGCGCTGGGGGCGGCGGCCGAGGCCGGCATGATGTTCGTGTGGAGACGCTTCGGCGGGCGGGTATCGGCCCGCCACATGATCCTGATCTCAGCACTGGTCTCGGTGCTGCGCTGGGCGGCGATGGCGTTCTCGCCGCCTGTCTGGGTGCTGGTCCTGCTGCAACTCACCCATGGTGTCACCTATGCCCTGGGCTATCTGGGCTGCGTGCATTTCATCGCCAACTGGACCAGCGAGGATATTGCTGCCGAAACGCAGAGCCTGTTCACGGTGCTGCAGCAGATTGCCTCGGTCCTGGCGCTGGTCGGCTTCGGCTGGCTTGTCGGCCTTTATGGTGCCCATGCCTTCCTGTTCGCGGCGCTGGCCGCGGCCATCGGCGCCTTGTGCATCTGGCTGTCGCTGAAGATGATGCAGCCCAAGGAAGACGCGATCACCGCGGGGTGAGGGTGGACGAGACGCGCGGAGGGCATTGGCGCAGTTGTTGGCACCGAGGGGGTGCCAACAACACAGGTCGTCACCCTCGGGCTTGACCCGAGGGTGACGCACGGTGGGTGTGGGTGACGCGCGGCAGGTGTGTCCGCATATCGGGAGCCGGCAGTCACGCTCTCTCGGCGCCTGTCCGACAGGTTCGAGCAACGCCGCCCGCGAGATCTGTTCCTAGGCAAAACGAAAACGGCCCCGGTTTCCCGGGGCCGTTTTCAATTCCAATCGCCAAACCTAGTTCAACCGGCCGCTCGCATGGGCGAGGGTGGTGTAGACCTTGCCGCGGTCGCTCAGCAGGTATTCGCGGGTTTCGGCGGCGGGGTGGGCGCCGGCGGCGGCGCGCTTCAGCAGCTGTTCGAACTCGCTCATATAGGCCTGTGCCGTGCGGGCGAATTCGGGTTCGCGCTGCAGCTTCTTGCGCACGTCGTCATAGGTGCCCTGGCCGGCCAGCGTATAGATCCGGCGCGAGAACACGTTGGATTCGCCGGCCTGATAGCGGGCCCAGGCGTCGGCCAGCGCAGCATCATCGATGGAGTGGGCGATTTCCTCGGTCAGACCGGACAGGCCGGTCTGCTGGGGCTGCGTGCTTTGCTGCTTGGCGGTAGCGTTGCGCAGCACATCGCGCAGCCAGCCGCCATTTTCGGATGCGGCCGCTGGGGCTTCCGGCTCGGCTTCGGCAACCGGCTGCGGCTCGGGCTGGCGCACCGGCTCGGCGCGACGCACGGGCTCGCTTGGGCGGATCGGATCGACCAGAATCGTCTGCCGCGCCGCGGGCTCGCGATAGGTCTCGCGGACCGGCTCGGGCTGGCGAGGCGGCTGGTAAGCCGGCTCATGGCGGGGCTCGGTCCGCGAAGCAGGGCGGGGCGGGCGGCGATCATTGAGGTCATGCGTGGCCGGCTGGCTGCGCACGATGGCATTGAGCTCGCTGAGCGCCTCGATCTGCTCGGCCACGACACGACGCATGGCGGCGGCGCTGGCGCGGGTTTCCTCGGGCAGTTCGTTGACGCCGCGCGCCAGCTCGGCGCGGGTGGCTTCGAGTTCGCTGCCCACTTCCTTGGCGGTCTCGCGCATCGCGCGCGCCGTGTCGTTGAAGCGCTGGGTGGCTTCCTCGATGGCGCGCTGCATTTCGACGACCATCATCTGCTGCGCCTGCTGCAGGGCAGCATTGGCGCGGCGGCCTTCGGCATCGGCAGCGCCGCGGAATTCGCCCAGGCGGTTGGTGACTTCGCCCGAGGTCTCGTCGAGCGCCTGGCGGAAGGTGCCGGTGGTCTGGTCGATGGCATTGCGCAGCTGGCCGGTATTGGACGCAATGGCGTTGCGCACCGAAACGGAGCTGTCGTTGATCGTGTCCGCCAGCGTGCTGGTGGTGGTGTTGAGCACGTCGGTGACATTGCCGGCCGTTGCGGCGAGGACGTCGCTGACCTTGTTGGCATTGTCCTCGAGCGCATTGTTGACCTGGTTGGCCTGGTCGCTGAGCGCCGTCCGGACCGACGAAGCGGTCTGGTTGAGTGCGGCGGCGGCGGCTTCGGCGGCGCGCTGAACGGCGCTGTCGACCTGGCTGGCATTGGACGACAGCGTCGAGGTGAAGCGCTCGTTGGTGCTGTAGAGCGCGTCGGTGACTTCGTGCGTCGATGCCTGGATGGCCTCGGTAATAGTGCCGGTAGTCTGTTCCAGGGTCTGCACCACCGTGCCTGTCGTGGCCGTCAGCGCTTCGTCCATGGCGCGGCGGGCGCCGATCAGGCGGCGTTCGGTATCGTTGACCGTGTCGGCGATCGATTGCGCGAACAGGCGCATGCGGCCGTCGATATCGTCGGCGCGTGAGGCGAAGCTCTGGGCCAGCGCGTCCATGGCGCTGCGGCGATCCTCGAGCGTCTGCAGGGCGTCGTCGCTGGTGAGGGCCAGGGCAGTGGAGGCCTGGGACATGTTGGCCGCTTCGGCATCCAGCCGGCCGAGCACGGTCGAGAACTCGTCGACCATGCTGCGGATCGTGGTCTGGAGGGCGCCGACATGCTGGCTGACCATGGCGCCGGCCTGTTCGGTCTGGCCGATGGCCTCGCGGACAGTGGTCGAATAGGTCTGGGTCTGCTGTGCGACAGATGTCTCGAGATTGGCCAGGTTGGCGGTCGAGGCATCCAGCACGCGCTGCAGCAGCAGGTTGCTGTCGTTGAGCTTGCCGAGAGCGGCAGTGACATCGGTGAGGATGCGCGAGGTCGACACGGCCATGATGGCCTCGGCCTCGCGGGCATTCTCGCCCAGGGCGTCGCGCAGCAGGTTGCCGTGGCTGGCGAGCGCGCCCTGCAACTGTTCGGACTTCTCGGTCACCAGGGCGGCGAAGGCATTGGTGTGCTGCTCGACGGAGCGGTTGATTCCGGTGAGGCGGGTCTCGATGCTGTCCACCGCATCCACGGCCTTGACCGTAAGCAGCTGGTCGATATCGGTGGCCGCGACGCGGATCTGCTCCAGCGCGGTCCGCACGGCGCTGTCCATGCGGTTGGCAGTGTTGGTGATGTCGGTCGAGATGTTCTGGGTTGCCGCCGTGATGCGGGTGGCGATGGTTTCCTCGATGCGATCGGCGCCGGCCTCGAGGTCGGCCATCGACTGGGTGATCGAGGTGTTGATCGAGGCATTGAGCGCGGCGAGGCGCTCGGCCGTGATGTCGGCCCGGGCCGTGATGGCCTCGGGCAGGGTGCCCAGGCGCTGGTCGACCATGTCGCTGATTGCCTGGCGGGCCGAGTTGACACCGGTCTCGATGAGCTCGGCGGCGCGGCGGGCGCTCTCGCCGACCGTGGCACTGGCATGGTCGATGCGCGCGGTGACGCCATGCTCGGCGTCGGAAATGCGGGCAATGGCGTTGTCGAGGCCATGACCGAGATTGTTGTTGAGCTCGTTGACCTTCTCGGCGATCAGGCTCGACATGCTGCCCACGCGTTCGCCCATCGTATCGGTGGCAAGGCGCAGCGAGCCGTCGATCTTGTTGCGGGCTTCCTCGCCCTGGTGGGCGATGGTTTCGGCCAGTTCTGCCGTGCGCAGACCGATGGTCTCGCCGATCGAAGTGGTGTGGGTCGCCAGCGTGTCGCTGAGTGCCTGGGTGCGCGTACCAAGGGCTTCCGACAGCTGCTGCGTGCGGGTGCCGACGGCCTGGGCAAGCTGCTGGGTGCCGCTGTCAAGGGCGGTGCGCAGTTCGGCGCCGCGGCTGTCCAGCGCGCCGGTCAGGGTGGTGGTGCGCTCATCGAGCTGGGACACCAAGGTCTCGGTGCGCTCGTCGAGCTGGCTGGCCAGCGTACCGGTGCGGGCGTCCAGTTCCAGCGACAGGGCGTTGGTCTTTTCCGACAGGGTGTCAGCCAGCCGTTGTGTGCGTCCGGCAATGGCCTGGTCGAAGGCGGTGGTGCTGCCGGTCAGGGTCTCGCCCAGCTCCTGGCTGCGGACGCGGATAGCCTCGCCCATGTCGCGGCTGCGGTTGGCCAGCGTCTCGTCCAGTTCGAGCGCGCGGGTCTCGATGGTGCTGCCCAGCTCGGTCGTGCGCGCGGCCAGGATGTCGTCGATGGCCTTGGTCCGGCCGTCAAGGGCTTCGGCGATGATGCCGGCATGGCCTTCCAGCGAATCCGAGATTTCGCGGGTGCGGTTGGTCAGGCTCTCTGTGATGGCCTTGGTCCGGGCGCCGAGCACCTCGCCCATTTCGCGGGTGCGCTCGGCCACCACGTCGTTGAAGCGGCCCGATTCCTGGTTGAGTGCCATTTCCAGCACGTTGGCGCGGGCGGCAAAGCTGGTGCCCTGCTCGTCGAGGCGGGCGATCAGGCTGTCGCCCTTGTCGCCGATGACATCGTCCAGTGTGTGCAGGCGGCTGTCGAGAATGTTGGCGATCTCGTTGAGGCGGGTGTCGAACTGGCTCAGCGAATCCTGACCGGCGGTGGCCAGGGTAATGCGGGCCCGCTCGGAGGTGTCGTCAAGGGCGCCGTTGATTTCGATCATCGCCGACTGCAGGCGGCTGTCCATGGCGTTGAGCTGGATGGAAACCGACTCATCCAGCTGGCGGGTCAGCGCATTGAGCAACACTTCGGCCTCGTGCGAGCGGGCGGAAATGTCCTCGGCGATGCGCTGGCCGATCATGTCGAGGCCGCCGGTCACCTGGTGACCGCGCTCGCGCAGCTGTTCGAGCAGCGAAGCGCCGCCATCGGTGAGCAGGGTGGAGAGCGCCGAAGTGCGTTCGTCGAGCGCCGAAGTCAGTTCGCCGGTCCGCGACTCAAGCAGGCTGGTGATCGAGAGCGTGCGCTCCTCGAACGAGCCGGTGAGGGCGGCAGTCCGCTCCTCGATCAGGTGGGTGCGCGAGTCGATGGCATTGCCGATGGAAACGGAATGGGAATCCAGCGCGTCGGTCAGCTTGGCGATGCGGCTCTCGACTCCGGCATTGAGCTCGGCGGCGCGGGCGTCCAGCGTGCGGGCCATGGCGCCCGTCTGGTCTTCGAATGTCAGGGCCAGGCGGTTGGCGCTGTCGTCGAGCGAGCTGATGAAGTCGGTGGTGCGGTTATCGACCAGCGACACGAAGCTCTCGGTGCGCTCGCCGAAGGAATTGGTCAGCGTATTGCCGGCGGTTTCGAGGGCGCGGGTCAGGTTGCCGCCGCTTTCCACGATGGTGCCGGAAATGCGCTGGCTGATCATGTCGAGGTCGAAGACGAGGCCGGTATGGCTCTCGGTGATCGCTTCGCGCACGCGCTCGGTATTGGTCAGCACGCTTTCGCGCTGGCTGGCCAGCTCGGCAATCAGCGCACGCATGCGCGATTCATTGTCCGAATAGGTGCGTTCGAGCGCGGTGACCTCGTTATGGATCATCACTTCGAGCTCACCGGCGCGCGACAGAGCGCGTTCGAGCCCGTCGCCCAGGGCGTTGACCTCGCGGCGCACGGCCTGGCCCACGGAGGCCACCTTGTCGGCGGCGGTCACTTCGGGTTCGGCGAGGCGGATGGCGGCCTGGGTGATGGACGATGCGGCGTTGCGCAGGTCCTGCGCGCGGCGGAACAGGGTCGCCACGGCAAAGAAGCCAAGCACGGGCAGGAACAGGACCGCAACCAGGCCGATGAAATCGATGGTGCTGACGAAGCTGCTGAAATTGCCCATCTGCGAGCCATAGCGCAGCCAGGCGACGGTGCCGGCGACGGCAAGCCACACGGCCGAAAGCACCAGGGCAATCCAGGTCGGGGCGGCCGAGGAGCGGTTCTGCAGGTTGTAGAGAATCTTGGAGGTGGGGAAGCGGTCGTCATTGGCGACGCTGCCCGCCTGCTGGGCGATCTTGTCGGCGGCGCGCAGGCGCTCCGAGCGGATGTTCTCCGCGGGCCGGCGCTCCGGCGCCTGCTGCGGGGTGCTGTCGAGGCTGAACACAGATTCCTTGAGGGCGTCTTCGACTGCTGAAAAGGCCAGCGCGGCGGGATCGTTCTGGGGGGTCGGGTTCTTCGCCATACTCTTTACAACTCTCGCGTCGGCTTCACAGCAACAAGGCGGACTTTGGGAGCTGGTATGACTCCACACCCGTTTCCGGGCCTATGGTCATATGGAAACAATTCGATGCAAATGCCCCGCATCGTTCCTCCACCCTCGCCGCCGCGCGCTGGCTTAAACCACATTAATACATTCAATTTGAGCTAAACCGAGCGCAATCTTACCCAAAGGTTAATTTCCTGGGGAGACGGGGCGCATCAGAACCGCCAAAGAAAGGCGAAGATGTGGCTTAATCAGCTGTTCACCCGACCGATCTAGGCTTCTGGTCGTGGCATTGTCCGTTCCTCTTCGGATGCGTCGCCGCAGCAGTGAAGGAGCCGCCAGAATGGCGCAGCGATCAGCAGCGGTCGAGAAGCTCGACCAGGTAGCCCATGTGCGGGCGATGCGACCCATCGACCTGGTCCATCTGGCCAAGCAATGCCTGGGCGACGAAAACCTCGAATACGAAATCCTTCGGCTGTTCGACACCACGGTCAAAACCTATTTCGGGCGCCTCGAAATGGCGGCCAGCTATGATGACCTGTCGCTCAACCTCCATTCCATCAAGGGTGCCGCCAGCGGCGTCGGCGCCTGGACCATTGCGGACCTCGCCAAGGGTTGCGAAGTCGAAATGCAGGCCGGCCGGCCGCTGACCTCGGAACGCATCGCCGATCTCGGCATGGCCATCGAGGAAGTCCGCAGCTTCATCGCGCGCATGCTGAGCAACGAACCGGCCTGAGGCACGGCGCCAGCCACCCTTCGCCACCCCCGGTGGTAAGAGGTGAAGAGCCAATTTGACCCTCTCCCCACCATCCCCTATATAGCGGCCAACCTGCCGCGCCCCTTGCTGCGGCCCAACAGTCCAGCAGTACCGATGTCCATCTCCACCGCCGCCGAGGTCGCGCCCCGGCCCATTGCCGAGCCGTTCCGCACCCGCCGTACCTTTGCGATCATTTCGCATCCAGACGCCGGCAAGACCACGCTGACCGAGCGGTTGCTTGCGGCGGCCGGCGCGATCCAGTCAGCGGGCGCGGTGCGCGGCAAGGCCGGCACGCGCTCCACCCGCTCGGACTGGATGGAGATGGAGCAGCAACGCGGCATTTCCATCACCTCGTCGGTGATGACCTTCGATTATGACGGGCTGACGCTCAACCTGCTCGATACGCCCGGCCACTCCGACTTTTCCGAGGACACCTATCGCACCCTCACGGCCGTGGACGCCGCCATCATGGTGATCGACGCGGCCAAGGGCATCGAGAGCCAGACACTCAAGCTGTTCGAAGTCTGCCGACTGCGCGATATTCCGATCATCACTTTCATCAACAAGGTGGACCGCGAAGGTCTGGCGCCGCTCGACCTGATCGACGAGATCCAGGGCAAGCTGGCGCTCGACCTGACGCCGGTGCTGTGGCCAATCGGTCAGGGCGTCGATTTCCATGGCTATCTCGATCTGCTCGAGAAGCGGGTGGTGAGCCCACAGGGCAAGCCCATTGCCGACTACAACGAGATCGAAGACCTGCTCGACAACGAGGCCCTGGTCGATGACCCGGTCTTCATGATCGCCCTCGAGACGCTCGAAATGGCCAAGGCCATGCTGCCGCCCTTCGATCTCGAAACCTTCCATGCCGGGCATCTGAGCCCGGTGCTGTTCGGCTCGGCGCTCAAGGGCATCGGCGTCGCCGAACTGCTGCGCACTCTGGGCGAGTGGGGGCCAGAACCGCGGCCGCAGCCGGCCATTCCGGCGCCGATCGAGCCATCAGACAAGAAGGTCACCGGTTTCGTCTTCAAGGTGCAGGCGAATATGGACGCCAACCACCGCGACCGCATCGCCTTCGTGCGCCTCTGCTCGGGCACCTTCACCCGCGGCATGCGGCTGAAGAATGTGCGCTCGGGCAAGGACATGGCCGTTTCGAACCCGATGTTCTTCTTTGGCAATGATCGCGAGCTGGCCGAGCAGGCTGTGGCCGGCGATATCGTGGGCATTCCCAATCACGGCACGCTGTCGGTCGGTGATACGCTGACCGAAGGCGCCACGATCAACGTCACCGGCATCCCGAACTTCGCGCCGGAAATCATCCGCCGCGTCCGCCTCACCGATCACATGAAGACCAAGCAGATGGCCAAGGCGCTCAGCGATCTCGCCGAAGAGGGCGTGACGCAGGTGTTCCGTCGTGTCGTCGGCGCCGACTGGATTGTGGGCGTCGTCGGTCAGCTGCAGCTCGAAGTGCTCTCTTCGCGCGTCGCCAAGGAATATGGTGTGCCGATCACCTTCGAGAGCCTCAACTATGAAGTGGCTCGCTGGATCGAGAGCGACGACCCCAAGGAGCTCGATCGCTTCATCGCCGCCCAGAAGATGAACATTGCAGAGGACCGCACCGGCGCGCCAGTATTCCTCGCGCAGAACGCCTGGTGGGCCGATCGCGCCAAGCAGGATTTCCCGAAAATCCGCTTCCTCACCACGAAGGAACGGCATTGAACGCGGAACGGATCGAGGAATTCCTCTCGGCAGTGAAGTCGGCCTTTGCCGGCAACACGCTGATCAAGCTCAGGCTGAGCGGCTATCACGGCGCCGAGGCGGACCTCAAGTCGATCGACGTCAAGAAGATCGTCGCCAAGGGGAGCGAGAAGTTCAGCTTCACCTTCCACTACAAGACCCGCGACATCATCAAGAACCACATCCAGCCCGAAGCGCTGGGTCACCTGCGCACCGCGCTCAGGCATGAGTTCCGCAGCGCGCAGCTGGCGACATCAGAATTCGACCTGAGTTTCGAGCGCAATGGCGACAAGGTGCGCCTCAAGCGGACCGAGATCGCCGGCCGCGAGGCGCCGTCCACCGAGCACAACCGCGCCAAGAACCGGCCGCTGACCGAGACCGACAAGCCTTACCTGCAGGCGCTCGGCATATCGGGCAAGGATGGCCAGGTGCGCAATGATGCGCAGGATAAGTTTCGACAGATCAACAAGATGGTCGAGATTTTCGCCCCTTTGATTCAAGCGATCAAGGCCGACAAGCCTGTTATCGTCGATATGGGCGCCGGCAAGGGCTATCTGGATTTCGCGCTTTACGATTACCTCGCCAATGTTGCCAAGCGGCCGGCCGAAGTGATTGGCGTCGAAATGCGCGGCAAGCTGGTCGAGGACGGCAATGCTACGGCCGCCGCCTCCGGTTTTTCCGACCTTCGTTTCGTTCCCGGCACCATTCTCGATTATGACGCCGCTGGCGCGGACGCCGTGATCGCGCTCCATGCCTGCGACACCGCCACCGATGACGCCATCTTCCGCGGTATCAGTGCTGGCGCTTCTCTGATCGCGGTGGCGCCCTGCTGCCACAAGCAGATCCGCCGCCAGATGGAAGCGGGCAGGCCGGCGCCGCAGCTCGATGTGCTGCTGCGCCACGGCATCTTCCTCGAACGCCAGGCCGAGATGGTCACCGACGCTCTTCGAGCGCTGTTGCTGGAGCTAAGCGGCTATCGCACCAAGGTCTTCGAATTCGTCTCGGACGCCCACACGCCCAAGAACAACCTGATCGTCGCCGAGAAGGATGGCCGGGCAGGGCGGGACCGCGACGCGGTGCTCAAGCAGATCGTCGAAGTGAAGGCGATGTTCGGGGTGGAAAAGCACTATCTTGAAGGGTTGCTGGGGCTCTGACACTTCTCCCCCAGAGGGATAGGTGAAGTGCCCCGCCTTCCTAAACCCCCTGCCATCCCCTATATCGGGGACGAACAACAAGCTCCGAGACCATGACCAAGATCACATTCGTCCAGCAGGATGGCGAGCGCATCGAGACCGAGGCGCAGAACGGTGCCACCGTGATGGAAACCGCCATCATGAACGGCATTCCCGGCATCATTGCCGAATGCGGCGGCGCCTGCACCTGCGCAACCTGTCATGTCTATGTCGATGACGCCTGGACCGAAACGGTCGGCGGCCCGTCGAACATGGAAGAAGACATGCTCGACTTCGCCTTCGACGTGAAAGCGTCGAGCCGCCTCTCCTGCCAGATCAAGGTCAAGGATGCGCTGGACGGCCTGGTCGTGCATGTGCCGAGCCGGCAGGGCTAGTCGCAGCGCTGATACACATAGGGTAGCCCCCAGTCGGCCTCGACCTTGGGCGCCTGGTCGTAGAGATAGAAGACGTCTTGGCTGACCCAGAAGGCGAAGAAGCTGGGACCACCCGCGATCGGCTCCCACATGGCGCCGCCCTCCAGTTCCCTGAGTTCCATGGCCGCATCGGCCTCGGTCTCGCGCGGTCCCAGATAGAAGATGTGGGTTTCGTCGGCGGCCTGGATGCGCACTGGCAGTTCGCATGTGGCCATGACGGCATCGGGCTCGCCTACCTCCATGGTGGGAATGCTGATGGCCCAGGAGCCAGCCAGCGGCGCTGAGCTGCCGGGATCGATGTCAGCAAATGGCTCCGGCCTGGCCAGCGGCATCAGCGCGTAGGCGTCGCCATGACTGCCCGCCGCGACGGCAGCGACGACCAGGACCAGGAAGACATTTCGCAGCATTTTCTCGGCCCTTTTCCCGGCGGATGGCGTGGCTGTTCGCATATTGGCAAGCAAAATATTCTATCACCGCGTCAGCGAAAGATTCATTTGGCGACTTGCGGAACATGCTGCGCTGGACGTTCCACGCAACGGCTCCGAAGGGAAATATAAAAGCTATTGAATTTCAACGCCTTGTTGGCATGGGCTGGTTTGCATTATTTTCGTGCCATTCACCACTAGGATTCCAATGGGCCAACTCAACACATTTCCGTTGAGCTACAAAGTTCAGGGTCAGCGCATCGTCATCGTCGGCGGTAACGATGAAGCCCTTAACAAGGTCCGGTTGGTTTCTAAGACGACTGCAACAGTCGTGATTATTTCCCGCCACATTGAAGCCGATTTCCGCGCCTTTGCGGTCGAGGTGATCGAGCGCGCCTTCGCGCCGTCCGATCTGGACAATGCCGCGCTGGTCTTCGTTGCCGAAGAGGGCGAAGACGCCGAGCTGGCCAAGGCCGAGGCGCGCGCCCGCGGCATCCCGCTCAACGTGGTCGATGTCCCGGCGGAATGCGACTTCTACACGCCTTCCATCGTCGACCGTGCGCCGCTAACCATTGCCATCTCCACCGAGGGCGACGCGCCCGTGCTGGCTCGCCTCGTGCGTGCCCGCATCGAGGCCATGCTGTCGCCGCGCATCGGCAAAATCGCGAGTCTGGCCGGTGGCTTGCGCCAGCGCGTTGAGAACCTGATTCACGATGGCGCCGCCCGCCGCCGCTTCTACGAAGCCCTGGTAACCTCACCCCAGGTTGAAGCCGCCGAGATCAGCGGGCAGGGGGCCGAAGCCGCCGAAGCCCTGCTGACCCAGCATGTGTCCGCCGATGCCAAGGGCGTCGTCTGGCTGATCGGCGCCGGTCCTGGTTCGGAAGACCTCCTCACCCTGCGCGCCCAACGGCTGCTGCAGGAAGCCGATGTCATCGTGCATGACCAGTTGGTGCCCACAGTCGTCGTCGACATGGGCCGCCGTGATGCCGAGCGGATCGATGTCGGCAAGGCCAAGGGTCACCACAGCTTCAGCCAGGCGCAGATCAATACGCTGATCGTCCGGCTGGCAGGGCAAGGCAAGCGCGTGGCGCGCCTCAAATCGGGCGACCCGATGGTGTTCGGCCGCGCCGGCGAGGAAATCGCCGCGCTCCGTAAGGCGGGCATCGCTTATAGCGTGGTTCCCGGCGTCAGTGCGGCCCTGGCCGCCGCTGCCGACACAGCAACGCCGGTCACCCTGCGCGGCGTATCGAGCGGCTTCATCATGGCGACTGCCCACGGCGCAGATGACAGCGATTTGCGCCACTGGGCGGCGCTGGCGCAATCCGGCCTGACGCTGGCGCTCTATATGGGCAAGTCCATCGCATCGGACGTCGCCGGGCGGCTCGTTGCCCATGGCGCGAGCCCGGCCACGCCCGTTGGCATCGTGGTCAATGCCGGCCGCGCCGACAAGTCCACCTATTCGGGCACACTTGCCAGCCTTTCATCCGGTCAGGTCGCGTTCAGCGATGGTCCGGCAATCATTTTCGTAGGCGAAGCCGTTGAGGCCGGGGATTGGGCAGATTCTGCCCAACTTGCCGGCATGAGCTTCAAGGTAGCGTAGCAGCAAATGGAAATTCTGACGGGCAATGAGCTGATTTCGGGGGCCACAGTGTACCTCGATATCAACAATAACTGGGTCGAGGACCTGCAGGCAGCGCGCGTCTTTGCCAAGGACGAAGCCGCCGAGCGCGATGCCGCGCTTGCGGCCACCAAGGCCGGCGGCCGCGTCATCAGCCTCGAGATCGAGGAAGTGACGCTGGAGGGCGGCAGGATTGTCCCCAAGCGCCTGCGCGAGCGCATTCGGGCGGCGGGTCCCACCGCGCCTCTGACTTTGAATGGCGAGATCTACGACCGCCAGCATCTGGGTGAGGACGGTCATGTATCGATATGACGAATTCGACGCGGCCTTCGTTGCGGGCCGCACCGCGCAGTTCGCCGACCAGGTCAAGCGCCGCCTCGAAGGCGAGTTGAGCGAGGACCAGTTCCGCCCGCTTCGCCTGATGAACGGGCTCTATCTGCAGCTGCATGCCTATATGCTGCGGATCGCCGTGCCCTACGGCACGCTGTCCAGCAAGCAGATGCGCATGTTTGCCCATATCGCCCGCACCTATGATCGTGGCTATGGCCACTTCACCACGCGGCAGAACATCCAGTTCAACTGGCCAAAGCTCAAGGACATTCCCAGGATCCTAGAAGAGCTGGCCTCGGTCGAGATGCACGCCATCCAGACCTCGGGCAACTGCATCCGCAACATCACCTCGGACCCCTATTCCGGTGTCGCACCGGAGGAGATCGAGGACCCTCGGATCACCGCCGAAATGCTGCGCCAATGGTCGAGCCTGCATCCGGAGTTCACCTATCTGGGGCGCAAGTTCAAATTTGCGGTGACCGGGTCGGAGCATGACCGCGCCGCGATCAAGGTGCATGATATCGGCATCCAGATCATCCGCAACGAGGCTGGCGAGGTGGGTTACCGGGTGCTGGTCGGTGGCGGCCTCGGCCGCACACCGATGATCGGCAAGGAGCTGCGGGCGTTCCTGCC
>NZ_JACZKG010000036.1 GCF_014860165.1 Devosia sp. | reverse complement strand
CACCGCCAGCCCGCCTTCACGGCCGGCTTCGTCGCGGTGATCGCGCTGTGGGCCACGCTCGCCGTCCACCTGCTGCGCATCGCCTGACAGCGCCCGCACGATGCCGGCGAGCGCGCGGCATTCGTCGTGGCGGCCGGCGCTTTTGCGCCACGCGAAGGCGAGGGTGCGTGCCGGCATCGGGTCGGCGAAGGGCACGACCTTGAGCTCGGGCGAGACCACGCCCGCCGCCACCGCCATCTCGGGAATGAGCGTCACGCCCTGGCCGTGCGCCACCATCTGCAGCAGCGTCGTCAGGCTGGCGGCGCCGTAATTGGCGAGCGCCGAGCGCCGCGCCGCGGTGCAAATCTCCAGCGCCTGGTTGCGCATGCAGTGGCCGTCCTCCAGCAGCATCAGCCGTTCGAGCGCCGGGCTTTCCGGCGGCACCGGCGGCGCGACGAAGCCCGGATCGTTCGCCGGAACGGCAAGGAAGAAGCGGTCGCGGAACAGCGGCTCGATGGCGAGCGCGGCATGCTCGAGCGGCAGCGCCGCGATCATGCCGTCGAGGCGGCCGGCCGCGGTCTCGTCGATGAGCGTCGCCGTCACCGCCTCGCGCAGCTCGAGCACGAGGCCGGGGAACTGCGTCCTGAGCGCCGGCAGCAGGCGCGGCAGCAGATAGGGCGCGACCGTCGGGATGACCCCGAGGCGGAACCGGCCCTCCATCGGCGCGCGCCCGCGGCGGGCCGTCGCCTCGATGTCGCGGATTTCGGCAAGCACGCGCTCGATGCGGGGCTTCAGCGCCTGCGCTTCCTCGGTCAGCTGCACGGCGCGGCCACCGCGCTCGAACAGGCGGCGCTCCAGCCGTTCCTCCATCTCGGCGATCTGCGCCGACAGCGCCGGCTGGCTGACGCCGGCGAGCTCGGCCGCGCGGCCGAAATGCAGCGTCTCGGCCAGCGCCTCGAAATATTCCATCTGCCGGATCGTCAGACGTATCATAAGAGATTCCTATCACAAAAAGTATCAAATGCAATTTGCTCTTATTGGCGCCATCGACTAATCTGGAACCGTTCTAGACTGATGCCGAGGGAATCGGCAGTCTGGCGGGAAGCGAAAACGTCCAGCAACGGCAAGGAGGGGCGCGCGCAGCGAGGACGGCCCGCTTGAACGGGCGCTTGTGCAGAGGCACCGGCGCATACGAACCATTTTTCGATGACGCAGAGCGCGGGCGCCGGTCGCCCGCCGCCTGGACATTGCCGGCGAGCTCCGCGCGCAGGACGCGCATCGGGGGTCTCGATGGCCTTCAAACCGCGAAAGACAGGAGACACAGATGGACGCTCTAGAGGTCAACGAGAACACCGAGACCAATCCCGGCAGCAGCGGCGGCAAGTGCCCGGTGGCGCACGGCGCGACGATCGCGGCGAACTCCGCGATGCGCTCCAACCGCGACTGGTGGCCGAACCAGCTCAATCTCAAGATCCTTCACCAGCACTCGGCCCTGTCGAACCCGATGGGCGAGGCGTTCGACTATGCCGAGGAGTTCAAGAAGCTCGATCTCGAGGCGCTGAAGAAGGACCTCACCGCGCTGATGACGGATTCGCAGGACTGGTGGCCGGCGGACTTCGGCCATTATGGCCCGCTCTTCATCCGCATGGCCTGGCACAGCGCCGGCACCTATCGCATCACCGATGGTCGCGGTGGCGCGGGGCAGGGCCAGCAGCGTTTCGCGCCGCTCAATTCCTGGCCCGATAATGCCAATCTCGACAAGGCCCGCCGCCTGATCTGGCCGATCAAGCAGAAATACGGCAATGCCATCTCCTGGGCCGACCTGATGATCCTGACCGGCAATGTGGCGCTGGAATCGATGGGTTTCCGGACGTTCGGCTTTGCCGGCGGGCGCGCCGATGTGTGGGAGCCCGAGGAACTGTTCTGGGGGCCGGAAGGTACCTGGCTGGGCGACGAGCGCTATTCGGGCGAGCGCCAGCTCTCCGATCCGCTCGGCGCCGTGCAGATGGGCCTGATCTATGTCAATCCCGAAGGCCCGAACGGCAATCCCGACCCGGTCGCGGCGGCACGCGACATTCGCGAGACCTTCAGCCGCATGGCGATGAACGACGAGGAAACCGTGGCGCTGATCGCCGGCGGCCACACCTTTGGCAAGACCCATGGCGCCGGTGATCCATCGCTGATCGCGGCGGAGCCCGAGGGGGCGGACCTCGAAGACCAGGGGCTGGGCTGGAAGAGCAAGTTCGGCTCCGGCCTGGGCAAGGACTCCATCACCTCTGGGCTGGAAGTGACCTGGACGCAGACGCCTACCCGCTGGAGCTATTACTTCTTCTCGAACCTGTTTGGCTACGAATGGGAACTGACCACCAGCCCGGCCGGGGCCAAGCAGTGGGTCGCCAAGACCGACGACTTCAACGTTCCCGACGCCTTCGATCCCGCCAAGCGGCATCGGCCGACCATGCTGACGACCGACCTGTCGCTGCGCTTCGACCCGGAATACGAGAAGATCTCGCGCCGGTTCCTGGAGAATCCCGACCAGTTCGCCGACGCCTTTGCCCGCGCCTGGTTCAAGCTCACGCATCGCGACATGGGTCCCAAGGTCCGTTATCTCGGCCCGGAAGTGCCGGCCGAGGATCTGATCTGGCAGGACGTCATTCCCGCCGTGGACCATGAGCTGGTCAATGACGCCGATATCGCCACGCTCAAGGACATGATCGCACGGTCGGGCCTGACGGTGCCCGAACTGGTGGGCACCGCCTGGGCGTCGGCCTCTACCTTCCGCGGTTCGGACAAGCGGGGCGGTGCCAATGGCGCACGCATCCGCCTCGCGCCGCAGAAGGATTGGGAGGTCAATCAGCCAGAGCAACTCGCCAGGGTGCTGGCAGCTCTCGAATCCATCCAGGGCCAGTTCCAGGCCGGCGGCAAGCGGGTATCGCTGGCCGATCTGATCGTCCTCGCTGGTGGCGTTGGCATCGAGATGGCAGCCAGGGCGGCGGGGCAGGATATTGTCGTGCCCTTCACGCCCGGCCGCATGGATGCTTCGGCGGAACAGACTGACGTGATGTCGTTTGCCGCGCTTGAGCCGCGGACCGATGGTTTCCGCAACTATCTCAGCCATCGCCGCTTCATGGAGCCGGAAGAAGCGCTGGTCGATCGTGCGCAGCTGCTGCGTCTCACCGGGCCGGAAATGACGGTGCTGGTGGGCGGGCTGCGCGTGCTCAAGGTGGGCGTCAACGACCATGGCGTGTTCACCGACCGTCCGGGCACGCTCAGCAACGACTTCTTCCTCAAGTTGCTCAGCATGGCCACCCAGTGGCAGCCAAAGGCGGGCGAAGAGGGGGTTTATGAAGGCCGTGACCGCAAGACGGGCGCGCTGAAATGGACGGCGACCCGGGTCGATCTGATCTTTGGCTCGCATTCGCAATTGCGGGCGCTGGCCGAGGTCTATGGCCAGTCCGACTCTGCGCCAAAGTTCACCCGCGACTTCGTGGCCGCCTGGGTCAAGGTGATGAACGCGGATCGCTTCGACCTGCGCTGAGCCGCGGATATCCAGACGAACGAGGCCCCGGAGTGCCGCTCCGGGGCCTTTTGCTTGTGGCATTCCGTTAAAATTTGAATCAATTGTCCTGTCCGGCCTTCAGGGGCCGCAAGAAGGTGGCTGCGCATCGTCGGAGTCCAGATTTGCGGCAGAAGCCGGGAGAACAGGCGAATGAACGAGCTTGATGATGGCCAGCGGGCATTTTCCAGTTTCCGCGTGCTGAACGGGGAAGACAATCACTCGGAGCGCGAACAGCTGTTCCGCAACATGGCGCAACTGTTCAGCTATGTCTCGGACCGCTGTGACGACGAACAGGTTGCCCAGTATGACGAAGTGCTGTGCCAACTGGCCGAACTGGTCGAGGTCGAGGCGCGGGCCCATGTCGCCAAGCTCCTCGCGCCGCTCGACCGCGCGCCGGGCACGGTGGTGGTCAAGCTTGCCAATGACGATATCGAGGTGGCCAAGCCGCTGCTCGAATTCTCCAATGTGCTGAGTGACGACGACCTGATCGACATCATCAGCCGCCTGAGCGAAGAGCATCGCGTGGCCATTGCCGGCCGCGCCAGCGTGCCCGAACGGGTCGGCGAGGCGATTGTCGAACACGGCGACACGCCATCGGTGGTCCGGCTGGTGCGCAATTCCAATGCCGAGTTCGACAAGGCAACGCTGGAAAAGCTGGTCGAGCGCGCGACACGTGACACCGAGATCGCCGCCGATCTGCGCAACCGGCCGGAAATCGACTGGAAATCGCTCCGTGGCGAAATCGATTCGGTGGCATCAAAGGTGCTGGAGACCCTCGGCGAGGTCGACAAGCGTTTCGACCCGGTAGCGGCCGGCAAGGTCAATGCCGTGGTCTATAACCGCATGCGCAATCGCGCCGGCTTCTCGGCCACCGAGTGGAAGGTGGCCTACAACCAGGTCAAGGCGCTGAGCGACCGCAAGCAGCTCGATGACCGGGCGCTGACGCGCTTCGCCCGTTTCGGCTATGGCCATCATGCCGCGGCGGCGCTCACCGTCATGCTGCACGTGGCGCCTGAAGTGTTCGTCAAGTGGCTGGCCAGCCAGGATTATGTGGCGATCACCGTGGCACTCAAGGCGGCAGGCCTGTCGCCCGACCTGTTCGAGGCCACCGTGGCCACGCTGCCCTGGCGCGACCTGCCCTCCGAGGCCGACAAGAAGATGGTGGTGAGCCGCTTCGAGGCCATCGACAAGGATGAAGCCATCGGCATTTTCGAACTGTGGCGGGCCCACTCTTTTCGCAAGCGGGCTGTCAGCGAAGAACGTGCGGCTCTGAGCGCGTAGGCGCCCGCTTTTCAGCCATCGCGCTAGACCCTCGGGCCCAGTCCGAGGGTTTTCTTTTGCGGCCTCAGTCGTCCCATATCCCCCTAGACCGCTTTCGCCTCTTGATATAAAGATATCTTTATATCTCGTGAGGGGCTGATGGCGGAGCTGGATGAACTGGTGGGGGTGCTCAAGGCAGCGGGCGAAGGCACGCGGCTGCGATTGCTGGCTCTGCTGGCAGATGGCGACCACTCGGTCAAGGATCTGACGGAAATCCTCAAGCAGAGCCAGCCCCGAGTCTCCCGTCACCTCAAGCTGCTGGCCGATGCCGGCCTGATCGAGCGCAATGCCGAAGGCGCGTGGGCCTATTATGGCCTGGCGCAGGAGGGCGACGGCGCCGCACTGGCGCAATGGCTGATCGAACGCGTGGATGACAGCGACCAGGAACGGCGTCGCGACATCGAGCGGCAGGAGGCGGTGCGGGCCAGCCAGCAGGCACGGGCGAAGGAGTATTTCGCCAAGGTGGCCCGCAGCTGGGACCTGCTCAAGACGCTGCATGTGCCCGAAGAGGCGGTGGAGGCCGCGGTAGTCGCGGCCCTCAATGGCCGGCATGTGGACACGCTGATCGATCTGGGTACCGGCACCGGGCGCATGCTCGAAGTGCTCTCGGAGTCCTACAAGCGCGGCATCGGCATCGATTCGAGCCGGGAGATGCTGGCGGTAGCGCGGTCGCGACTGGCCACGTCGGGCATTACCCATGCCCAGGTGCGGCTGGGTGATATCGGCGATGTCGACCTCGCGGCGGGGCCGGCAGATGTCATCGTCATCCATCAGGTGCTGCACTATTTCGACGATCCCGGCCGCATGCTGGCGCAGGCGAGACGCCTGCTCAAGCCCGGTGGCGAGATGATCATCGTCGATTTCGCCCCGCACGATCTCGAATTCCTGCGCAGCGAGCACGCCCATCGGCGGCTCGGCCTGTCGCAGAGCCAGATGAGCGGCTGGGCCGCGGCTGCCGGCCTCAGGGTCGAGGCGGTGCGCGAGTTTCCCAGCCAGTCCCCCGAACGCGGCCTGACGGTTTGCCTGTGGCGCCTCAGCGACAAGACCTGAACGGATAGACCCATGCTTGACGACAACCTCCGCGCCAGCCGCCAGACTGCGCAGCACCGGCCGGACCTGCAGATCTCCTTCGAATTCTTCCCGCCCAAGACCGACGTCATGGAGGAGAAGTTCTGGGACACGGTGCATAAGCTGGCGCCGCTGAAGCCGCGTTTCGTCTCGGTGACCTATGGCGCTGGTGGTTCGACCCGCGAGCGCACGCTGCGCATGGTCAGCCGCATCAAATCCGAGACGGGCGTGGATGCCGCCGCGCACCTGACTTGCGTCGGCGCCACGCGGGACGAGGTGGATGCGGTGGTTCGGGGCTACCAGGACGCCGGGATCAACCGCATCGTGGCCTTGCGCGGCGATCCGCCGGAAGGCGTGGGCCAGCCGTTTACGCCCCATCCCGAGGGCTACCAGAATGCGGCCGACCTGGTGGGCGGCCTGCGGCGGATCGGCGACTTCGACATTTCGGTGGCCGCCTATCCCGAAAAGCACCCGCAAAGCCCCGACTGGCAGACCGAGATCGACAATCTCAAGCGCAAGATCGACGCCGGCGCCGATCGGGCCATCACCCAGATGTTCTTCTCCAACGGCGATTATCTGCGCTACGTCGAACGTGCGCGCGCCGCCGGCATTACCGCGCCGATCGTGCCGGGCATCCAGCCGATCCACAGCTTCAAGCAGATATCGAACTTCGCCGCGCGCTGCGGAACCTCCATTCCGGCCTGGCTGGCCGAGCGGTTCGAGGGTCTCGATGAGGAGCCCGAGACCCATGCCCTGGTGGCGTCGGCTGTTGCCGCCGAACAGGTGACCGAATTGCTGGATGAGGGCGTGACCGAGTTCCACATCTATACCCACAACCGCTCGCCGCTGGCGCTGGCTTTGGCGCGCATCCTGGGACGACGGCCCGAGCAATGAGTGCCGTCGAGGCGTCTTGTCACTGCGGCGCGGTCCGGCTGGTTCTCGCGGCTGCGCCCGCAGTGGTGACCGAGTGCAACTGTTCGATCTGCCGCCGCTATGGGGTGATCTGGGCCTATTATGCACCTGAGCAGGTGCGCTTCGTTCCCGCCCGGCCGGACACCGACACCTATATGTGGGACGATCGTTCGCTGGCGTTCCATCGCTGCCGCACCTGCGGTTGCGTCACCCATTGGTGGCCCGAGCCGCAGCGCGAGCAGAATCGGATGGGCATCAATGCCCGGCTGCTCGAGCCATCCGTGCTGGCGCGAGCGCGCGTGCGGCATCTGGATGGCGCGGTTTCCGAGGCCTATCTCGACTGATCTTAACCTTGCATTCACCATGATCTGGTGCCATCAGCACGCGGCCCGCGCTGTGGTGGGACCTGAAAAGCGTCGTTCAGGTTCGGTTCAGCTAGCAGGCGGCATTGCTGGCAAGGTGCGCCGTTTTCACAAAATGGCCACGAAAATCCGGCTCTTTCGCCCAAGCGGGTGGAGCAAATCGGGACGCAGGAACCATGAACATCGACCGTCGCATCACCAATGGCCTGGCCTGGGCTGGGGTCCTTCTCGTTGTTGGCGTACCGACGGCAGACCTGCTGTCGGCACAGTTTATGGGCAATCCCCCGGCGCCAGCGCAGATCGCCGTGATGGCGCCGGTTGCGCCCATTCCGGCGCCGCTCAGCCAGCGCCCGGCCGCCCCGGTGGCGAAGCCGGCAGCACAGGTTGCTGCCGTTACCCCAGCCAAGCCAGTGGCTACGCCCGCCAAGCCAACCATTACGCCAGCGGCGCAGACGGCTGATGCCGTCGATGCCTTTCTGCAGTCGGGCCGGCAGATGCCCAGCTACATAACGGACGCCGATGCGCCGGCTGCGCCCAGCCAGGTCGCGGCCACTCCGCCGACGCGCCCGCTGATCACCACGACGCCACCGGCGCAGCCGGCTGCGGTCGACCCGATCGAAGTCGCTTCGATTCCGCAAAAGGTGGCCCCGACGCCGATGCCGCTGTCGATGCGGCCCGAGCCCGTGGCAGTGGCGCTGGTGCGTGATCCGGTGGTCATTCCGCCGGGTCTGACGCCTGCCGAGCCTGACGTGATCGTGCGGCCGCCCGTCGACGTCACCGCTGCCGATCTTCAGGATTGGGAATCCGGCCCCCTGGCCGAATTCCTGGCCCGGCGACAGGCGGCCAACGCCTATGTCGAACCTGAGGCCGACGGCTTTTTCCTCGACCAGGGCCCCAAGCGGCCACGGCGCGACCGCGTCATCGCGCGGGAGATCGATCCCTTCTTCTTCTTCGGCGATTGAGGGAAGGCGGCCATGCGCCTGGGGCGGTAGACCACACGCCCTGCAGCCGTTATTGTCCGCGATCCTGATCGGGCAGGATGCTGTTCGATTCCCCCTCAAAAGGCGCAGCCGGTAACCATTTGCATGCGCGAGCCCGAAGAGAAGATCGACATGTGGCAGAGACTGGGCGACTTCGTCGGCTCGTTCAGCCAGCGCACGGGCCTGGCGGGATCGCTGGTCAATGCGCTCGACCCCGATAACTGGCTGCCGGGCGGGCGCGATGCTGCCTTCACGCTGGCGCTGATCGCCCTGGCCGCCAAGATGGCCGTGGCCGATGGCGCGGTGACGGCCTCCGAGGAGCGGGCGTTTCGCGCCACGGTGGAAATCGCCGCCGGGCATGAAGCGCAGGTGGCGCGCGTGTTCAACTTGGCCAAGCAGGATGTGGCCGGCTACGACGCCTATGCCCGCAAGGTCACGCGCTTCTTTGCCGACAGCCCCGATACGCTCGAGCATGTCCTCGACAGCCTGTTCTACATCGCCACGGCCGATGGCCTGGTGCATGAGGCCGAGCTCGATTATCTCAAGTCGGTCAGCGATATCTTCGGCTTTGACGACGCGCGGTTCGAGCAGATGGCCAGCCAGCATGTGCAGCTGGAAGCGGGGATCGATCCCTATGCGGTGCTGGGCCTGGCGCAGAATGCGCCGGCCGACGAGATCCGCCGGGTCTATCGGCTGCTGGTTGCCGAACACCATCCGGACCGGCTGATCGCCAAGGGTGTGCCCGAAGATCTGATCGACGTGGCGACGGCAAGGATGAAATCGATCAACCTCGCCTACCAGGCGCTGACCAAGCCCAGGCAGACGCCGTTGCTGACGGCGGATCCGGCCAGCGCTTGACGCGGGGCGATGTAACTCTCTACATCACGCCAGCCAGTTGACCGGGTGGCCGCTGGCAGTGGGGCAACCTGCTGCTGGAGGAAAGTCCGGGCTCCATCGAAACACGGTGCCGGGTAACGCCCGGCGAGGGCGACCTCAGGGAAAGTGCCACAGAAAGCAAACCGCTTTGCCTTGGCAGAGTAAGGGTGAAAGGGTGCGGTAAGAGCGCACCGCGGACCTGGCAACAGGGACGGCACGGTAAACCCCACCGGGAGCAAGACCAAATAGGGATGACGCGGGGCTTCGGCCCCAGCCGGTTTTGAGGCCAGATCATCCGGGTTGGTTGCATGAGCGTCCTGGCAACAGGCGCCACAGATGAATGGTCACCACGTCCGTGTCGCAAGGCGCGGGCCCTACAGAACCCGGCTTATAGGTCAACTGGCTGTTTTGACCTTCCTATAACGGTTTGACGAAGCCCGCCTCATATGGCTCGAAGCCGAACCGAAGGTAGGCCTCTATTGCCTTTCGGTTGCGGGCCTTGGCCCAGATATGCAGCCATTTAAGGCCTTTGGCGCGCATGCGGTCGGCAAATTCCGCCATCAGAGCCTGGCCGATGCCTTGTGAGCGGTAGTTTCGATTGACGAAGAGATCAGTGACCAGGGCGTAGGTGTTGAAAGCCGGATCGACCAAGGTATCGTCGTCAATGGTCTTGCGTCCGCTGAGAAATCCCACCACACGCCCGTCCATTTCGCAAACCAGCAGTTCGCCTTGCTCATCGGGATCACGATTGAGCAAGTTTTCCAGGTAGCCGGGAGGCAACTGGTCGGGCGTCAGCATGGGGTAGCCCACCAGATCGAGCTCCGCCTGCTGGATGCCATCATTCATCACCTTAATCACGGCGTGGTCGGATGGCCTGGCGTCGCGAACGGTACAAGTCCGAGATGTGTCATGTTGGCCCATGGCAAAGAGTAGCTGCACCAATGCCTTTGGCAAAGAGGGTGCCCCAGCATTCCAGCGAGACTGGTATACACGACATGATGTAAAAATTAATTGACATAATGTCGTCTTTCTCATACCGTTCTCCAAACAACAACGCTTGGCCGGAGTGCCCTACGATGACTTTCAAGGAAATGAACGCAGCCGTGATGCTGCTTGGAGCCGTGGTGATTTCCGCCTGGGTGCTGACGGGCGCCATCGGGGATCCGACGCTGACGCTCTCGGCCGTGGCCACCCGGCTGTGCTGGGCGATCCTCGCCTCCATCGTCTTCAATATCGCGGCAATCATCGTCTTCACCATCCTGATCAGCATCGCGCAGGGCCGGGAGTTCAGGGATGAGGTGGCCGATGAGCGGGATCGGCTGGTGGGGGCCAAGGCGATGCGCAATGCCTATGTGGTGGCGTCGCTGGCTGGGCTCGCGGCATTGATCGTCTGGGCGCTGGGCTATGAGGTAACGACGGGCGTCTATGTGCTGTTCGGCGGGCTGATGCTGGCGGGGGCCGTCGATGCGGGCTCGCAGCTGGTCTATTACCGGATCGGCTAGACCGATGGGGAAGGGACAGCCAGGCATAACCAACACCATCAGGGTGCTGCGTTTCCATGCCGGGGAGATGACGCAGGCGGCGCTGGCCGAGAAGGTCGGGGTGACGCGGCAGACCATCGTCGCCATCGAGCAGGGTCGCTATTCGCCCTCGCTGGAAGTGGCCTTTCGCATCGCAGCGGCGTTCGGGGTGCCGATCACCGAGGTATTCAGCTGGCAGGCGGCGGACTAGAGCGCCTGCCAAGGTCCGGGTGACTCCGGACGGGCTCAGAATTCGACCCGGCTTTCGTCGGTTTTCACGACCATCGAGGTGCAGGCAATGACCCTCACCAAGGATGGGTTTTCGGCCACATATGGCGTTTTGCCGCCCCTTGCGATCACCGAGCCATTGACGTCGCCACCTGCCGGGAAGATCGGCGAGACGTCGTTGTACAGCGAGTGATAGAGGACTTCCTGACCCTCACTCCAGTAAGTGGCGGCCGCGATGAAGTCGTACAGGTCGACATCGAGATTGTTGGTGAGGACGTAGTCGATCCGCACTGCATCGTCGCCATGCTCAGGCGCGGGCGTGGTAGTCCATGACTTGACGGTGATCGGCTCGGGGCTGCCTTCGCTGCATGCCGGCTCCTGCGCTTGCGCGGGCGTTAGTGTCGCGAGAGCGACGGCAATGACCACACATGCACCGATACGAACCATGACAGCACCGATCTTTGCAGGACTGGCCAGAGGCTGCGCCGATCAGGGCACGGCGTCAAGCCAACCGGTGGCAGCGGAAATCCCCACCAAAACGCTCATGGGAAACAGAATCTTAAGCGTCCTTGGTCAAAGTGGCGGGAAGTTTACGTACCGGCTTTCCGGCCGGGAGTGGAGTAGTGGCCTTTATGGGCAAGCGTTCCATGCCCGAAACCAGCCCAAATGCTGGCCCGCACGTCCCCGTCCTGCTGGACGAGGTCATAGCAGCCCTGTCTCCGCTCGCTGGCAAGCGCGTGGTCGATGGCACTTTCGGGGCCGGCGGCTATTCGCGGGCGCTGCTTGAGGCGGGGGCCGTGGTCATCGGCATCGACCGTGACCCCAGCGTCAAGCCATTTGCCGATGCGCTCATGGCCGAATTCGAAGGGCGCTTCATCTTCGTGCCCGGCACATTTTCCGAACTTGATACGCTCGCCGCCGAGCATGGCCCCATCGATGGCGTTGTGCTCGATATCGGCGTCAGCTCGATGCAGCTCGACCAGGCAGAGCGCGGCTTTTCCTTCATGCGCGACGGGCCGCTCGACATGCGGATGAGCGGGGAGGGCGAAAGCGCCGCCGACCTGGTCAATACGCTCGACGTCGAGCCGCTGGCCAACCTGCTCTATGCCTTTGGCGAGGAACGCAAGTCGCGTCGCATTGCCCAATTCATCGTCGCCGCTCGCGAGGTGGCGCCGATTGCCACGACGCTGGAACTGGCGCGGATCATCGAGAAAGCCATCGGACGCAAGCCGGGTGATCCGCATCCGGCAACGCGCTCGTTCCAGGCGCTGCGGATCGCCGTCAATGGCGAATTCGACCAGCTGGTCGAGGCGCTGTTCGCCGCCGAGCGGCTGCTGGCGGAAGGCGGGCGGCTGGTCGTGGTCACGTTCCATTCGCTGGAGGACCGCATCGTCAAGCGGTTCTTCGATCCCGACAAGGGCGGTCCGGCCCAATCGCGGCATCTGCCGCAGGTGGAGACGGAAGCAAGGCGCTGGGTGGACGTCGCCAAGGCGGTCAAGCCCGGCGAGGCCGAGCTGAGCCGCAATCCGCGGGCCCGTTCGTCCATTCTCCGCGCGGCGACCCGCTCCGACGCGGCGGCGCGGCCGGTGCGGTTTGACGGCCTTGGCGTCCCCCAGGTGCGGGGCGCGGCATGATCCGCAACCTCAACATCCTGCTGATCTTTACCAGCGTGCTGATGCTGTCGGGCGTCTATGCGCTCAAGTTTTCCATCGAGAATACCGCGAGCGAACGCACGGCACTGATCGCCGAGATCGACAGCCAGGAAGGCCAGCTGTCGCTGCTCAAGGCCGACGAGGCGGTGCTGAGCCAGCCGGGCCATATCGAGCCCATCGTGCGCCGGCATGAGCTGGCGCTGGCTATTGCGCCGGTGAAGCAGGAGCAGTTCGGGGCCTTTGCCGACCTGCCGATGCGGCCGGCCAAGCCCAATTCCTCGGCCATGGACTCCCTGTTTGAATCGCTCGAAGCCGGCATCGACCCCATCGATGCCATCCTTGAACTGGAGGGCATCGAATAATGGCCATCGCAACCGAGGATTTTGGTCCCACCATTGCCCTGGACGGCGGGCGCAAGGCGCGCGGCAACCTCACCCAGGCGCGCATCCGCTGGATGGTGCTGGCGCTGGTGCTGGGCTTTGGCCTGGTGGGTGGACGGCTGGTGCAGCTGGGCATGGTGGTGCCCGATTCCACCATCGAGGGCCAGGCGCGCGACGTGATCACGGCAACGCGGCCGCCGATCCTGGATCGCAACGGGCTCGAAATGGCGGTCGATATCCGCGTGCCGTCGCTGTTTGCCGAACCGCGCCGCATCATCGACGTAGAGGAGGCCGTGCGCGAACTGCGCACCGTGTTGCCCGAGCTCGATGAAGCCTGGCTGCGCACGCGGCTGACCGGCGACAAGGGCTTTGTCTGGGTGCAGCGCGAGCTTTCCCCCGCGATCCAGGAAAAGGTGATGCGGCTGGGTATTCCCGGCATCGACTTCATCACCGAGTCCAAGCGCTTCTACCCGGGCATGAACGAGGCCAGCCATATCCTGGGCTCGACCAACATCGACAACCAGGGCATTGCCGGCATCGAGCGTCATATGGATGGCGAAGACGTGGCGCTGCTGCAGGAGCTTGGCCTGGCCCGCGGCAATGCGCTGGCGCCGGTGGAGCTGTCGGTCGACATGCGGGTGCAGCATGTAATGCATGAGCAATTGCTTGATGCCCTGACGCGCTACCAGGCGGTGGCGGCGGCCGGCGTAATGATGGACGTCCATACCGGGGAGATCATCGCCCTGGCCTCGGTGCCGGATTTCGATCCCAACGATCCGGCTTCGGCGCTGGTCAAAGACAGCTTCAACCGCGTCACTGCCGGCATTTTCGAGCCCGGCTCGATCTTCAAGACGGTGACCATGGCCGGCGCGCTGGATAGCGGCGCCGTCTCGATCACCGATCAGTTCGATGCGCGCTTCGGTATTCGCTTCGGCCGCTTCACCATCGATGACTTCCACGGCAAGCACCGCATCCTGAGCCTGCCCGAGGTCTACAAATACTCGTCCAATATCGGCACGATCCGCGTCATGCAGGCCATGGGCAAGGATGCCTATCGCGCCTTCCTCACTACCATGGGGTTTGATGCGCGCGTCCCGTTCGAACTGCCCGAGATGCGCCTGCCGACGGTTCCCAAGGAGCTTTCCGAGGTCGGGGCGGCCACGGCCTCGTTCGGGCACGGTCTTTCGGTTTCGCCGCTGCACATGGTCACGGCCTATGCGGCGTTCGTGAATGGCGGCAACTATATTGCTCCCACGCTGTACCGGCGCGACGTGGCTGAGGCCGAGGCCATGTATCGCCGTGTGCTGCAGCCCTCGACCAGCGAGGCTATTCGTTATCTCATGCGCCTCAATGGGCTTGAAGGTTCGGGCTCGCAGATGAACAAGGCGGCGCTCGGCTATCGCGTCGGCGGCAAGACCGGCACCGCCGAGAAGGTGGTGGATGGACGCTATTCGTCGAGCAAGGTCACCAACTTCTTCGCTTCGGCCTTCCCACTGGACAATCCGCGCTATGCCATGGTCATCATGGTCGACGAGCCCCAGGCGGAGAATCCGCAATCGGGCACGACGGCTGGCTGGAACGCCGGCACAGTTACCGGCCGCATCGTGCAGCGCGTTGCGCCGATGCTTGGTATTGCCCCGGATTTTTCCGAGGCGCTCGACCTTAATCTCGTTCCTCCCGTCCTCAGATAGATTGATCCAGAAGGATTCATCGCGGTGTCACTCAGCGTAACACAACTGCTCGAAGGCTCTGGTGCTCGCCCCAAAAAGGGCCTGGGCGCCGTCTTCGGCCTCAATTCAGACAGCCGCCGGATCGAGCCGGGGGATATCTTCTTTGCCCTGCCGGGGCAGAATGTGCACGGCAACCAGTTCGTGCCCGACGCGGTAAAGCGCGGCGCGCTGGCCGTCATCAGCGACACGGCGCCGGTGGGCGACCCAGGCGTGCCTGTCATCATCGTCAAGGATGTGCGCGCCGCCTATGCCCGTGCGGCGTCGCGCATTTTCGAGCCGCAGCCGGAAATCACCGTCGCGGTGACCGGCACCAATGGCAAGACCTCGGTTGCGTCGTTCGTGCGCCAGATTTGGCACTATGCCGGCATTCCCGGCGCCAGCGTCGGCACGCTGGGCGTCGATACGGCTACACGCCATATCGATGGCAGCCTGACGACGCCGGATTCACGGACGCTGCATCAGTCGATGCGGGCGCTCAAGGCGCAGGGCATCGACCATGTGGCGCTGGAAGCGTCAAGCCATGGCCTCGACCAGCGGCGGCTCGATGGCCTTCATTTCGAGGCCGTTGCCTTCACCAATCTCAGCCGCGACCACCTCGACTATCACGAGGACATGGACGCCTATCGCAATGCCAAGCTACGCCTGTTTACCGACCTCCTGGTCGATGGCGGCGCGGCGGTGGTCAATGTCGATGACCCCGAATACGAGCCGTTCATGTTTGCCGCGCTTGGCGCCAGCGCGACGCTGCTGACGGTGGGACGCGAAGGGGCATATATCGAGGTGCTCGATATCAAGCCCGAGGGCTATGGCCAGCGTGTCGTGGTGCGCCATGTGGGCGAGAAGCTGAGCTTCCACCTGCCGCTTACCGGTGAATTCCAGGTCTCCAATGCCATTGTGGCGGCGGCTCTTGCCATGTCGAGCGGCGTCGACAAGGCGCAGGCCTTCCCGGCGTTGTCAGAGCTGGTCGGTGCCAAGGGGCGGCTCGAACTGGTGGCCGAACACAATGGCGCGGCCATCTTTGTCGATTATTCCCACAAGCCCGTAGCGCTGGAATCGGCGCTTGCCTCGCTTCGGCCATATGCCAAGGGAAAGCTCCGGGTCGTATTCGGGGCAGGGGGCGATCGCGACAAGGGCAAGCGGCCGATGATGGGCGAGGTCGCCCAGCGCATGGCCGACGATGTCATCGTCACGGACGACAATCCACGCACCGAAGACCCCAAGACTATCCGCGCGGAAATCCTTGCGGCGGCCAAGGGAGCCAAGGAGATCGGCGACCGCAAGGCGGCGATAACAGCGGCGGTCAAGTCGCTCGAGCCCGGTGATGTTCTGCTCGTTGCCGGTAAGGGCCACGAGGACTACCAGATCATCGGGACGACGAAGCACCATTTCTCCGACCATGAGGTCGTGGCGGAGGCGATCAAGGGGTAGAGCTTGAGCTTGCCGGAGTCACGGAGACACACCTCTCCCTCTGGGGGAGAGGTCGGCGCGCAGCGCCGGGTGAGGGGGGCCTTCCCCGCACACCGCGCCCGGCAAAAACCCCCTCACCCGACCGAAGACGGTCAACCTTTCCCCCAGAGGGAGAGGTGAAGACGCTAGCGGCGACATCCGACCATGACCCAGCCCCTCTACACCATCGCCGACATCCTTGCCGCGACCGGCGGGTCGTCTGACCTTGCCCCCGACATATCGATCAACTCCATTTCCATCGACTCCCGCGAACTGGGTCCCGATGCTTTGTTTGTCGCCATCAAGGGCGACCGTTTCGATGGGCATGACTTCGTCGACAAGGCGTTGGAAAACGGTGCCGTGGCGGCGCTGGTCAACCGGGGCGAAGGCGAGCGCCGTATTGTCGTGGCCGATGCACTCGAAGGCCTGCGCGATCTTGCCCGCGCGGCGCGCGCCCGCAGCCGGGCCATGGTGGTGGGCGTTACCGGCAGCGTTGGCAAGACGACGACCAAGGAAGCCATCCGCGTGGTGTTCGAGGCGGCAGGGGACACCCATGCCTCGATCAAGAGCTTCAATAACCACTGGGGCGTGCCGCTGATGCTGGCGCGGTTTCCCCGGGCGGCGCAGTTCGGCGTGTTCGAGATGGGCATGAGCGGTCCCGACGAAATCCGCCCGCTAGCCCGGCTGGTGCGCCCCCATATCGCCGTCATCACCACGATTGCGCCGGCGCATCTGGAGGCGTTCGGCTCGCTCGACGGCATAGCCAGGGCCAAGGCGGAGATCTTCGCCGGGCTCGAAGCCGGTGGAACGGCCGTGCTCAATGCGGATCATCCGCAGCTCGGCGCGCTGCTGGACGAAGCCAATGCAGCCGGGGTCACCAATATCGTCACCTATGGCGAAGCGCGCGGCGCGGACTGGCAGATCGTCGACATCCAAACCGCTGCCGACCGCTGCTTTGCCACCATCGAGCATGACGGGGAGCGTCATGCGCTGGTGCTCAACGTGCCCGGTCGCCACATGATCGCCAATGCGACTGCGGCGCTGGCGGTGGCTCATCTGGCCGGCATAGAGCCAGCCGTGGCGCTACGGGCGCTGGCCGGTTTTGGCGCGCAGCCCGGACGCGGCCAGCGGACTTTGCTGGGGCCCTCCGAAAAGCCGCTGCTGCTGATCGACGAAAGCTACAATGCCAATACGGCATCAATGACCGCAGCGCTCGATGTGTTCGCCGCGCAGGCCGCGCCCGCAGGGCGGAAGGTGGTCATCCTGGGCGACATGCTCGAACTGGGACCGCAATCGGGAAGCCTGCATGCGAGCCTCGTCCCAGCCGTCACGGCTTCGGGGGCCGAGCGCGTCTATCTGGTCGGCAGGGAAATGGCGGCGCTCGCCGGGGCCCTTGGTCCGACCCGTGTTGCCGGCCACACACAGACCGCCGCAGAGATGGCGGACATCGTGCTTGATGACCTTGCCTATGGCGACGCAGTTATGATCAAAGGGTCCAACGGCGTGGGGCTCGCTGAGATCGTCGACAAGATCCGCAAACGGTTCGAAGACAGCTGATCCCACCCAACGAGGATTCTTCGCTTCATGTTGTATTTTCTCGGCCAACTCGGCGAAGCGTTCGCGGCCTTCAACGTCTTCCGCTACATCACCTTCCGCACGGCGGGGGCGGTCGTTACGGCGCTGTTCTTCGTGTTCCTGTTCGGGCCGGGAATGATCGCGATGCTGCGGCTCAAGCAGGGCCGTGGCCAGCCGATCCGCGAAGATGGCCCGGCGGGTCACCTGCTGACCAAGAAGGGCACGCCGACCATGGGCGGGCTGATGATCCTGTCGGGGGCGGTGATTTCCACACTGCTCTGGGCCAATCTCGCCAATGGCTATGTCTGGGTCGTGCTGTTCGTGACCATCGGTTTTGGCGCCATCGGCTTTTATGACGACTATCTCAAGGTCAAGCGCATGAGCCATGCCGGCTTCGGCTCGAGGCAACGCCTGCTGCTGGAGGCGCTGATCGGCTGCATTGCGGCCTTTGCCACCTCCCAACTGGCCCAGGGCGCCTATGGCACGTCGCTGCTGTTCCCCTTCGTCAAGGACCTGGCGCTGAACCTGGGCTATTTCTACATCCTGTTCGGCGGCTTCGTCGTCGTGGCAGCGGGCAACTCGGTCAATCTCACCGATGGCCTCGATGGCCTCGCCATTGTGCCGGTGATGGTGGCTGCGGCCTGCTTCGCGCTCATTGCGTATCTCGTGGGCAGCGTAACCTTCTCCGATTACCTGTTGCTCAACTACGTTCCCGGCACGGCTGAACTCTCCGTGGTTTGCGGCGCGCTGATCGGGGCGGGTCTCGGCTTCCTGTGGTTCAACGCCCCGCCGGCCCAGATTTTCATGGGGGATACCGGTTCGCTCGCGCTGGGCGGCGCCCTGGGCACCATCGCCGTCATCACCAAGCACGAGATCGTGCTGGCGATCATCGGCGGGCTGTTCGTGCTCGAAACGGTTTCGGTGATCGTCCAGGTCACCTCTTTCAAGCTGACCGGCAAGCGCGTCTTCCGCATGGCGCCCATCCACCACCATTTCGAGCATCTCGGCTGGACCGAGAGCCAGGTGGTGATCCGCTTCTGGATCATCTCCTTCGTGCTGGCGCTGATCGGGCTGAGCTCGCTGAAGCTGCGGTAGCCTCGCTGGTAGTCCAACTGAAAACCCCGGCTCGGTCCGGGGTTTTTTCGTTTGTCGATAACGGTTTCGTGTGCCGGCCATTGCAGTTTAGGTGAAACTTCCGCGGCTGCGAGGACCGTTGCTGGACAGGACGATAGCCTTCGTCCCAGCCATTCCCAGACGCCCCGCCGCCGTGCGGGACGCGCACGAGGAGACTACCGATGACCGTTACCGCCCGCGTTAGACTTTATGCCACCGCCCTGCTTGGCTCCGCCAGCTTCGCCACCGCTGCCTTCGCCGCTCCTGCGGTGGGCCTTGTCGGCGACACCACCCTGGTCACGTTCGACACCGAAAGCCTCGCCATCAGCGGCACGATTGAAGTCACCGGAGTGGAGGGTCTGGCCGGGATCGACGTGCGTCCTTCCGACAAGATGCTCTATGGCGTCTCGCTGGCCGGCGAAGTCGTTACCATCGACACTGCCTCCGGCACGGCGACGGTCAAGAGCACCCTGTCGGAAATGCTGCCAAGCTTCGAGGGCGCCACCGTCGACTTCAACCCGATGGCCGACCGCCTGCGCCTGATGGGCACCGACGGCACCAATCATCGCGTCAATGTCGATGATGGCATGGTCACGGTCGATGGTTCGCTGGCCTATATTTCCGGCGACATGCATGAGGGCGAAGCCCCTGCCATCGTGGATGCGGCCTATATCAATTCGATCGGAAAGCCCGAAGCGACGGCGATGTATGACATCGATGCGACGATCGCCGCCCTGATCCAGCAGACCCCGCCCAATGACGGTACACTCAAGGCCATCGGCAAGTTGGGCGTGGAGGGCTCAAGCTATGCCTTCGACATTTCCGCGACCGAAGATCTGACCAACACCGCGTGGCTGGTGATCGATAACACCCTGCACACCGTCGATATTGCTACCGGCACCGCTACGGCCATTGGCGCCATTGAGGGCGTCGAGGGGCCGATCAGCGATATCGCTATCCTGCAGTAACCCTCCAGACATGCAGGCTCCAGGGCGCGCGGCTGTCGGTCCGCGCGCCTTTTTACGCCAGACTCGCAAAATGCATTTCCGATTGGGAAATCGGTAACCAACCGGCTGCTACAATTCGTTTCGAGTTGTATCCAGTAGCCCGGCTTTCCCCATGATGTTCTCCCGTGCCGAAAAGACGCCTCTGGCGGAATGGTGGTGGTCGATCGACCGGGAACTGCTGGGGGCGCTGATCCTGCTGATGACCTGCGGCATGGTGCTGAGCTTCGCCGCCAGCCCGCCGGTGGCCGAGCGCCTTGGCCTCAGCCCCTGGCACTTCATCATCCGCCATGCCCTGTTCTGCATTCCGGCGCTGGTCGTGATGGTGGCGACGTCGTTCATGACCCATCGGCAGGCGCGTGTCTCGGCGCTGGTCACCCTGGTGGTCAGCGTCTTGCTGCTGTGGGCGACCCTGCGCTTTGGCACCGAGGTCAAGGGCGCGCGGCGCTGGATTTCCTTTGCCGGCCAATCGTTGCAGCCGTCCGAATTCGTCAAGCCGGCCTTTGCGGTGCTGGGCGCCTGGCTGTTCTCGGAGTCGATGATCCACAAGAACGTGCCCGGCAAGATCCTGGCGACACTGATCATGCTGTCCATCGTGATGGGCCTGTTGCTGCAGCCCGATATCGGACAGACGGCGCTGGTGCTGGCGACCTGGGCAGTGCTGCTTTTCCTTTCGGGTATTTCCTGGTTCATCATTTTTGGCCTCGCCGGGGCCGCGGGCGGGCTGCTGTTTGGCGCCTATATGTTCTTCCCGCACTTCTCGCGCCGCATCGATACCTTCCTCAACCCGGAGGGAGGGGGCAATACCTACCAGATCGACCGGGCGCTGCAGTCGCTGCTCGAGGGGGGGTGGTTCGGGCGTGGTCCGGGAGAGTCCATCGCCAAGAAGCTCATCCCCGATGCGCATGCCGACTACGTGTTCTCGGCTGCAGCGGGGGAATTCGGCATTCTGTTCTGCCTTGTGCTGGTTACGCTGATCGCCTTCCTCGTCATTCGCGCCATGATGGGGGCACAAAGGCAGACGAGTCTGTTCGCTCGTCTTGCCGCATCGACGCTGGCGATCCAGTTCGCCATGCAATCGGGGATCAACCTGGCCGTGAATCTCAACCTCATTCCGCCCAAGGGGATGACGCTGCCTTTCGTTTCCTATGGCGGCACTTCGATGATTGCCATCGCCTTTGGCATGGGACTGATGCTGGCGTTTACCCGCACCAAGCCCGAGGAGCGCATGGCCACCGGCATTCCCAGCTACAAGAGCGCCGTGGCGCCGCTGGCGCCTGCTGAATGAAGAAGTTCATGCTCATGGCAGGTGGCACGGGAGGACACCTCTTCCCGGCCATGGCACTGGCGCAGGAGCTGGCGCGCCGTGGCCACACGGTGGAGCTGATGACGGACCATCGCGTGGAGAGCTATGGCGCCGATTTTCCGGCCTCAGCCGTCCACATCGTTCCATCGGCGACGCCGTCGCTCAGCAACCCATTCAAGTTCGTCGTCGGCGGCTTCAAGATCCTCGGCGGCATCGCCGTCGCAATCGGGAAGCTGCGCCAGTCCAAGCCCGATTGTGTCATCGGTTTTGGTGGCTATCCGACGTTTCCGCCATTCCTCGCCGCCAATTTCCTGGGCATTCCCGGCATCCTGCACGAGCAGAATTCGGTGATGGGACGCGCTAATCGTGCCTTGGGCCGGTTCGCGGACGTGCTCGCCATGAGCTTTGCCCAGACCCGCTTTGCCGATGGGCTGAACCTCGAAAAGGTGGTGACGGGCAATCCGGTGCGCGACCGGGTGCGCACGGTGTCGAGCACCCCTTATCCGGCGCTGAGCGCAGACAGCCCCATTCGCATCGTGATTTTCGGCGGCAGCCAGGGGGCCAAGGCACTGTCCGATATCGTGCCGGCCGCCGTGGCGCTGATCCCGGAAACGCTGCGCCATCGGCTGCACATCGTGCAGCAATGCCGTGCCGAAGACCTCGATCGGGTCGCCGAAATCTATCGCCGGGCCAAGGTCAATGTGGAACTGGCGGCGTTCTACACCGATCTGCCCGAGCGTATTGCCCGCAGCCACCTGGTCATTGGACGGGCCGGGGCCTCGACCATTGCCGAACTGACGGTGCTGGGTCGCCCGGCGATCCTGGTGCCCTTGCCCGGTGCGATCGATGCCGACCAGAAGAACAATGCGCTGGTGGTGGATGCCGCGGGCGGCGGCTGGATCGCCGAGCAGGCCACGCTGACGCCGCAATCGCTTGCCACTCGCCTCACAAGCCTGTTAACCGACCCCGCAACCCTCACCAAAGCCGCTGACGCTGCCCGTTCGCTCGGGCAGCCGCGGGCCGTCGAGAAGCTGGCCGATGTGGCCGAAATGCTCTCGGGCAAGAATGTCGAAGTGGATCATCTCTCATGAAAATGCCGCGCAATATCGGACCGGTCCACTTTATCGGGATCGGCGGCATCGGCATGAGCGGCATTGCCGAAATCCTGCACAATCAGGGCTATACCGTGCAGGGCTCGGACGCCTCGCTCAACCCCAATGTGCAGCGCCTGCGCGACATGGGCATCAAGGTCGAGATCGGCCAGAGCGGCGATAATCTCGGCAAGGCCGAGGTCGTGGTCGTGTCGTCGGCGATCAAGAAGGATAATCCCGAACTGGTCGCCGCCCGCGCCAAGGCGCTGCCCATCGTGCGCCGCGCCGAAATGCTGGCCGAGATCATGCGGTTCAAGACCGCCATCGCCATTGGCGGCACCCATGGCAAGACCACGACGACTACGCTGGTGGCCACCCTGCTCGATGCCGGCAATCTTGATCCCACGGTCATCAATGGCGGCATCATCAATGCCTATGGCACCAATGCGCGCCTGGGTGGGGGCGAATGGATGGTGGTGGAGGCCGACGAAAGCGACGGCACGTTCGTCAAGCTGCCGGCCGACGTCGCCATCGTCACCAATATCGACCCGGAACACCTGGACCACTATGGCGACTTCGAGGGGGTCAAGAAGGCCTTCCACCAGTTCGTCGAGAACGTGCCCTTCTATGGCTTTGCCGTGATGTGCCTCGATCATCCTGAAGTGCAAGCCCTGGTGGGCGAGATCAAGGACCGCCGCGTCATCACCTATGGCCGCAATCCGCAGGCCGATGTGCGGCTGGTCGATCTCGAAACCATCGATGGCATCAGCCATTTTGCCGTCGAGATCCGCGACCGTATCCGCATGACGCAGTTGCGCATCGACGGGCTCGAACTGCCCATGCCGGGCGTGCATAATGCCCTCAACGCCACTGCCGCCATTGCCGTGGCCGACCAGTTGCATGTGCCGGCCGAGGCGATCCGCAAGGGGCTCAAGGGTTTTACCGGCGTAAAGCGCCGCTTCACCAAGACCGGCGTCGTCGGCGGCATTACCGTCATCGATGACTATGGCCACCATCCGGTGGAGATCGCCGCCGTGCTCAGGGCGGCGCGCCAATCCACCAGGCGCGATGTCATCGCCGTGGTGCAGCCGCACCGCTATTCGCGCCTGCACGACCTGTTCGACGATTTCTCCGCCTGCTTCAACGATGCCGACACGGTGATCGTCGCGCCGGTCTATGCAGCCGGCGAGCAGCCGATCCCCGGCGTTACGCATGAGGAACTGGTGGCGCGCATTCGCGCCCGTGGGCATCGCGATGCCCGTGTGCTCGACAAGCCGGAAGACCTGGCCGAGCTGATCGCCAGCCGCGCCGAGGATGGCGACTATGTCGTGTGCCTGGGTGCCGGCAACATCACCCAATGGGCCGCGGCGCTGCCGGCCGAGCTTGGCGCGCTGATCGGCAAGGATCCGGAGTGACCATGACCAAGCACGTCGCCGTTCTCATGGGTGGGCTATCCAACGAACGCCCGGTGTCGCTGAGTTCGGGCCGTGGCTGCGCCGAGGCGCTGCGGCGCGCCGGCTATCGGGTCACCGAGATCGATGTCGGCTACGACATTGCCGAACGCCTGCGCGAGGTCGCGCCCGATGTGGCGTTCAACGCGCTGCATGGTCGTTTTGGCGAAGATGGGACGATCCAGGGTGTGCTGGAATTCCTGCGCATCCCCTATACACATTCGGGCGTGCTGGCCTCGGCCCTGGCGATGGACAAGCATCAGGCAAAGATCATGCTCAAGGCGGCGGGCGTGCCGGTCACCGACCATGTGATCGCCTCCAGGGCCGAAGTGGGTCGCGCGCATGTCATGCCGGCGCCCTATGTGGTCAAGCCCGTCGCCGACGGTTCCAGTTTCGGCATCCTGATCGTCAAGGCCGACCAGTCGCATCCGCCCCAGGAAATCCTGGGCGAAGACTGGAAGGGCGGCGAGGAGCTGATGGTCGAGCGCTACATTCCCGGGCGCGAACTGACCTGCGCGGTAATGGGCGACGTGGCGCTTGGCGTGACCGAGATCGTCACCGACCTGGCCTTCTACAATTACGAGGCGAAATATTCGGCGGGCGGATCACAACATGTTATCCCGGCTCAGATTTCACCGAAAATTTACGACAAAGTGCAGAAGATGAGCCTGAAGGCCCATGCTGCGCTCGGCTGCCGGGGCATCACCCGAACCGACTTCCGCTACAACGACGCGGCGGGAGAGGATGGTGAGCTTGTCTGTCTGGAAATCAACACCCAGCCGGGCATGACACCCACCTCGCTGGCGCCTGAGCAAGCGATGCATGCCGGGCACTCATTCGAAGAACTGGTCGCCTGGATGGTGGAGGACGCGAGTTGCAACAGGTAAAGAGCGAGACCTTTCTCGCTGGCGCAAGGGTCGTTGATCCCCGCGCCCTGCCTGTTCCTGTCCGCTCGCCCAGCCGCAAGCTCGCCAATAATTTCGGCCGCACCTGGGTGTTGCACCGCAAGGCCATATTGCGCGGTATCGCCACTGCAGCCCTGCTTGCGACCACGGCCGCCATCTATGAATTGCGCGAACCTATCGGCATGGGCGCCGCGGCGCTGGGTGAGGTGGCCCAGGGGCGCTTCGCGGCAGCCGGTCTTGCTATCGGCGAAATTTCCATCTCCGGCCAGACGCTGACCAGCGAGCAGGCGGTATTCGACGCGCTCGGCATCGAGCCGCATACTTCCACCGTCAGCTTCGACGTCGAGGCAGCGCGCCAGCGCATTGCCGAACTACCCGCGGTTGAAAGCGTCACCGTGCGCAAGACCTATCCCGGTGATGTCGTGGTGACCATTACCGAGAAGGTGCCCGTGGCCCGCTGGCGGGTCGATGGCATTACCTTCGTGGTCGATGGATCGGGCGAGCAGATCGGCGAGGATCGCGGTGCCTATGGCGACTTGCCGCTGGTTGTCGGCGATGGTGCCAATGACGACGCCATGGTGATGATCCGCGCGCTCGATCAGTATCCCGATCTCAAGGATGGGCTGGTCGCGCTGTCGCGTATTGCCGACCGCCGCTGGGACCTCATCTACGATACGGGCCTGCGCGTGCAGCTTCCCGAACTGGGCGTGGCGCGGGCGCTGCGCAATCTCGAGAGCTACCAGGCCGATTACCAGCTGCTCGATCGCGACGTAACCGTCATCGACCTGCGTGTCGCTACGCTGGTCGCCGTTCGCCCCACCAAGAGCGAAGAGGACCTGGCGAAGGAGGAAGAGGAGCGCAAGGCAGCCATCGCCGAGCGCGCCCGCTCCACCCAGCCCTATCCGCTGCCGCCGCGCAATCTTCCCTCCACCAGTTTCCCCCAACCGACGACCACCCCCCTATGATGACCGACGCCATGACCTCCCGGCTTCGCCCCGTCCAGCCCGGCA
>NZ_JACZKG010000035.1 GCF_014860165.1 Devosia sp. | reverse complement strand
ATTATCTGATCGCCTTTGGCGTGGCCCTGCTGGCGGTCATCGTGCTGGCGGCCCTGCGGGTGCTGGCCCACAACATTATTCGTCGCCGGGAGGCGGATGCGGAGAGCCCGGGGCCCGAAGGGGGCCGCGGGGAGAAGCGTTAGTCCTCGGCAGCGGCGCTGAGGGACGAGCGCGCTACCAAATTGCTTCTCCCCCCGTGCGGACGCGACCGGGAGGTGTCGCGACCGCTCCCACGCGCCGACCCCCTTGGAGTAGGGTCGACGCTCCTCCTCGGCCGTAAAGAAAACGAGCCGAAGAGGAATGAAATGGCCGGAGGGACGCTTGGGAATGCAGGAGCGGTCCGAGAACCGTTCATGCAGTGCCCCTTCCGGCCGAGGCATGTAACCTGTGGACGCAGGCGCTACATGCCAACCGCATCAAGGCGCTGACTGCGCGCCCAGAAACTGACGATACTTGCCGCCTCGCGCCGGTAGGCGTCGCGTTCGGCATGACGGAAGAACACACCCGACGCACCGGCCTCGAGCAGGGCCTCTCGACCGTGGCGGTCGAGGGGCGGCGCCATCACGACCACGGGCAAACCCTTCTGGTTGGCAAGCGACTGGATGGAGGCGACGAATTCCAGATTGGCCTGGCTATGACATTTGAGGTCGACGATGAGCAGGCTCGGCCACTCAATGGCCGGATTGGCCAGGACGTCGGCCAGCATGAGCCGGCCATCGGTGGCACCGCCATAGTGACGAATGGCAGGCGAGCCATGCGCCAGCAACATCCGCGTCAGCAGATGCGCTGAATGCGGGTCGTCATCTACCAGTGCCAGATATGGCATGTCGTCGCCATGATCGTTCAAGTTGCACCCCGTTGTCCGCTCGCCAGCGTGACAATACGAAAAAGAAACACGCGCCCTCATCCTGATTGGATGATGAGCGATACTATTCGAAACTAGGTGGTCAATTGGCTTCGGCCGGGGCCTATCCGGCGAAGCGGCGCCGGGTATTGAACGCCGACAGCGGCCGTATGATGCAGGCGGGACCGGGCGAACAGGCAACGTCAGGTAAAGTCGATGTAACGCGGCCTTGCGTTTTACATGTAAATCGTCACTATCGCGGTCTTTCAGGAGGTGTGGTTGAGCGACCCTGCGCCGCAGAGCGAGGCGATCCTGACTGCGCTTGAGCGCCTGCTCGCGTGGCCTGAAATCGCGCGCTCTCCGCAGCTCGGCCGATTTCTGGCCTATATCGTGCAGCGGACCCTCGAGGGCAACGAAAACTCCATCAAGGCCTATTCCATCGCCGTCGACGTTTTCGGGCGCCCGACGGATTTCGATCCACAGACCGATCCGATCGTGCGGGTGCAGGCGCGGCGACTCCGCGCCCTGCTGGACGAGTATTACCAGGGGCCAGGCCTTGGCGAGGTCATGCAGATTCAACTGCCGGTGGGTCGCTATGTCCCCGAATTCACGGCTTTGCCGGAGCCGGGCGGACCGATCGCCGAACGCGATGCGCCCGGGGTGATCGAGCGGCAGGGCGACGGCCGGCGTTTGAGCGCCCCGTGGTTCGCGCTGGGCGGACTCGCGCTGGGGCTGGCCGTGGCGGCGATTGCCTTCAGCGGGTGGTGGCGCAATGCACCGGACGCCGCGGGTGCGGTGCAGCGCCCTACCGTGACGGTCATCGAGTTCCAGAACCTGGACACCTCGGATACGCCGCCGCACGTGGCCGGCCTCGCCATCGAGCTGGTCACCGATCTCCAACAGTTCGGCGATATCGAAGCGCGCTACAGCGCCGGCGGCGACGATGAAGAAGTCATCCCGCCCACCAGCGATTATGTGCTGACCGGGATCGCCCGGCCCGAAGGCGGCATCGTGCAGTATAGCGCCATCCTCACCGAGGGGCGCACGCGGTCAGTAATCTGGAGCCATACGCTGTCCGTGACGATGGATGCGGCGATGGCTCCAGAGGTGATGGACATGGTGTCGCGGTCGCTGAGCCTCGTGCTGGGCAGTCCGCGCGGACCGCTACATGTGGCGGCGCGGCGGTATCTCGCCTCGACCACATCCGGTGAGGCCGGGCTCAATGCCTATCTCTGCAGGGTCTTGTTCGATCTCTATCGCGAAAGCGGCGGCGCCAGTGAAGCCGAGCGGGCGAGCGCGTGCCTTGCCGCCTTGCCGGAGGCTGACCGCGGCAGCGCCGTCGCCGTGGCAGCGGCGGCCATTCTGCTGTCCGAGCAGCCCGACGCGACCGAGAGCGCCGAACCGTTGATCAACCGCCGTCGTCTGGCCGCAGCCGAGCTCGAGCGCGCAATCGGGTTGGACCCGCTCAGCGGATTCGTGTGGGAACAGCAGGCGCGTCTGCATGAAGCAGTCGGCGAACTGGCGCAGGCGCGTGCCGACTTCAGTTCATCGGTGCAGCTCAATCCCGCCAGCGTGGACGCCCTGGCGGCCTATGCCCGGCTTCTCGCCTTTGGCGGCAATCTGGACGAGGCCGAGGCGATGGCCCGCGACGCGGTCGAGGGCTCGCCCAATCCTCCACCCTGGTATCAGGGTGTTCCGGCACTGCTGGCGCTGCGCGGTGGCGATTTCGCCCAGGCCGCCACCCATGCCGAGCTCTATGCCCAGGCCGATACTGAACTGGGGCCGATCCTGGCCATCATGGCAGCGCAGGGTTCGGGCGACAGTGCCGTGGTCAGCCGCTACCTGCCGCAGGTGCTGGGTGTGGCCACGTTCCGCGCCCAGGGCATATTACCGCGGCTGCGCGAGCGCATCGGCGACGCTCAGCTGATGGATGCCATTCGTGCGGCCCTGGTCAAGGCCGGCGTGCCGACGGCGGCACTGATCCGTGCCTTCTAGCCCCGGCTAGTGCGCTGTCGACTGCGAGAACAGGTTGATAACCAGCACGCCCGCCAGGATCAGTGCGATGCCGATGAGTGCCGGCAGGTCCAGCGACTGGCCGTAGGCGAAATAGGCGATGATCGAGACCAGCACGATGCCGACGCCCGACCAGATGGCATAGCCGATGCCGACCGGAATGGTCTGCAGGGCCAGCGAAAAGAAATAGAAGGTGATGCCATAGCCCACCACGACCACGATGGTGGGTACGAGCTGGGTGAAGCCGGCCGAGGCGCGCAGGAACGAGGTGGCGATGACTTCGCCGACAATGGCGATGGCGAGATAGGCGAGGCCAGGCATGGCAACTCCAACGGCTCAGGGGGCCGACTCCTGTCTACGCCGCAGCCCAGCCGCCGAGAACCACTATTGTTGGGACGGCGTCAGCCGAAAATGGCTTGCGCCAGCTCGACAAATCGGCGCCCGCGCTCCTCGAAATTCTTGAACTGGTTATAGGAGGGGGCGCCCGGCGACAGGATGACCGCGTCGAAGTCGCGGCGGCGGCTGTGCAGTATCTGCATTGCCGCTTCCAGGTTCGGCTCCGCGAAGACGACGATCTGGGGGGCGGCGGCGCGGGTGGCCGCGGCAAGGCGTGCGCCGGTCACCGGCAGGCAGGCGAGCGTGGTCACGCCATAGCCGGCCAGGAGTTTCGCCAGTTCGTCATAGTCCTGCTGGCGTTCATGGCCGCCGGCGATCAGCGCCAGGCGATAGCCGCGATAGGCGGCGAGGGCCGCCTTGGTGGCTTCGGGCGTGGTGGAGATCGAGTCGTTGACGAAGATGGTGCCACCGAACTGGTGCTCTTCCAGCCGGTGGGGCAGAGGCGCGAAGGCGGCGATGCCGCGGATTATGCCATCCAGCGTGGCGCCGGCCGCCAGCGCGATCTGTGCCGCCAGCCGGGCATTGTCGAGATTGTGAGCGCCCTTGAGGCGCGAGCCGGCCACAGCCTTGTCGATGGCAGCGGACTGCTCCGGGGTCAGGTCGGCCAGCAGTCGCCGATGGTCGCGCACGGCCATGGCCACCAGGCTATTGCCCCTGGCGGCGGCGCCCAGCGCAACCGGGAAACCGCCATCGCGATCGATCAGGTGCAGCTTGTCCTTGTAGTAGCGCTCCAGCGAGCCGTGCCAGTCGACATGCTCGGGGTAGAGATTGGTCACCGCGGCAATGTCGGGCAGGAAGCTCATGTCCGCGGTCTGGTAGCTGGACAGCTCAAAGACAACCACCGGATGGCGGTCCGCGATTTCCAGCGGCGCCAGGCCGACATTGCCCGCTAGCCCGGCGTCGATGCCGGACTTGGTCAGCATCAGATGCACCAGTGTCGCCGTGGTCGACTTGCCCTTGGTGCCTGATATGGCGATGACGGTGCGGCCGACGCGGTAGGCCGAGCCCCAGAGGTTGAGGTTGGAGGTTACGGGGATGCCGGCATCGCGGGCGATGTCGAACACGTCCTTGTAGCGCGAGACGCCCGGGCTCTTGACGATCAGCCCGAAGCGGTGGGCGCGGATGGCGGCCACGAGGTCTTGCGGGGCGATGACTTCGGTGTCGGGAATTTCGGCCTCGCCGCTATCGACAGTGACGAAGACCTTGAGATCGGGCTGGCGCGCCTTGAGGAAGGCGCGGGTCGAGATGGCCTCGCGCCCGGCGCCATAGAGCAGGACGGGTTCTTCAAACCGCATAGGCAGCTACCTTTGCCGCCAGGGCCGGCGGAATGTGGTGGTCGTGGCTGTCGGTCAGGCATTCGGCCATGGCCAACTGCAGCTTGGGTTCGCCATATTGCGCCAGGAGGTCTGCCTTGACCCCCCGCACCACGGCATCCTGGTGCCAGTCGGCATGGCGGGTCAGCGTATAGAGGCAGGCTGCCGCCTCGAGGATTTCTCCGACGCATTCCCAGGGCTTCTGCCCAGCAAGGCCGGCCAGTTCGCGGAACGAGCCTTCATTGTCAGCGATATCGAGCAGGTTCTTGCCGAATATGGCGAGCAGCCGATCCTTGGCCATGAAGGGCGCGAAGATCAGGAAGACGAAGTGGCATTTGGGGCATTCGCCGCACCAGAGCGGGCCGTCATTGCCATCGAGCCGGAAATTGCGGTTGCAGCTCGAAAAGACGCGGTCGAACTTGTCCTCGTGCGTGAAGAGCGAGGCGATGCGGGCTTCCGAATAGGGGCGCAGCAGCGAGAAATATTTGAGCGCGCCGCCGGTGGCGTCGGAGAGGATCGAAGCAATCAGCAGCTCGAAGCCGAGCGACTTGGAATATTGGTGGTTGGTCTCGCGCCCGTCGAAGGTGACATTGCCCTCGCTGGCCGAGCGTTCGTTGCTGAGCACGATCTGGTTGTAGCCATAGAGCAGGGCGCAGAGCGCGGCGATCATCGAATTGATCGCCGTCGAGGGCACGTGACCGTTGTAGTAGCCCGGCTCCTTGCCCAGCCGGATCATCTCGGCATCGAGGGTGCGGGTGACATAGACCGGCGGCGTACCGATCTTGTCGACCGAGGTCAGGATCGGACCCTTGGGGTTCACGGCGAAGGGCGTGAAGGCGACGCCGGCATGGGTCAGGAGGTCGACGCTGACCAGCGAATCCTTGCCGCCGCCGATGGGCAGCAGGGTGCGGTCTGGCAAGGCCGGGGCGGGCTTGGCTGCCTGGGCATCATGCGGAGCATGGATAGTGAGCTTGCCGAAACGCATGAGATTGTTGCGGGCATAGAACTCGCCCAGGCCGTTTTCGTAGACGTCGATGGCAAATGCGCGCTCGGCCTCGGTCAGCGCAATGTTGGGGGCGACGATCTCGAACGGGGCCCTGAGCTTGAAGTAGCTGACGCCGAGCACGACGGCGGTCAGGTCCAACAGCTTGCGGAAGGAAGGGCTCTCAGCGGCGCCTGCATCGGCGCCGGCGGGGAAGCCAAGGGTCTCCACGAAATGCAGGCCATCCAGGCCGTAGCCGAAGCTGGCCTTGCCCGTCGTCGGATCGAAAGTCGGGCGCTCGATGAGAAATTGTTCGGTCAAGGCTTGGATCACTCGCGGGGTTGGCTATCCATATAGGTGATTTGCCGCCGTGGCGGGAGTGGGGCACGTTTTCCGTCGAAATCGGCCCGGCTCATTCGTCGCACTGACATAGGGGCGGCATAATCGCGCCCCGGACAGAGGAGAAATGAGCCATGCGTGTCGTCGTTTTCGTCAAGGCAACCGCCGATAGCGAAGCCGGGGTCATGGGGTCCAGCGAGCTGCTGGAAGCCATGGGCCGATACAATGAAGAGCTGGTCGATGCCGGAATCATGCTGGGTGGCGATGGCCTCAAGCCGTCTTCCCAGGGCAAGCGCATCGGCTTTGACGGGACCAAGCGCATCGTGATGGACGGGCCGTTTGCCGAGACCAAGGAACTGGTGGCCGGCTACTGGATCTGGGAAGTGCGCGACATGGACGAGGCCGTCGCCTGGGTCAAGCGCTGCCCCAACCCAATGCTGGGCTATAGCGAGGTCGAAATCCGCCCGGTCTATGAGATGAGCGATTTTGCCGAGATCATGACGCCCGAAGCCGAGGAAGTGCACGGCCGCGTGCGGGCCAAGACCGAGGGGCAGTAGAATCGGGTTTGCCGGCTAGCAGATTCGCATCTGCAGACGCATGACGATGTCGCTGCCCAGGCGCTGGAAGCCATATTCGCGCATGGTGCAGCTCCAGCCGCGATCGCCTGAGCGTTCGATGCGGAAGAGGTTGTAGCGCGCCGGATCGTCCAGCGTGCCGCCCTGGGCGGCGCTGGCGGCGGCGACGCCCACGACGGGCACTTCCTTGCCCTTGCCGGGAATGGAGTGGATCGAGGAGCGGTGGGTGTGGCCGTGCAGAATCAGCTCGGCGCCATGTTCTGCGATGACCTGGCGGAACAGCTTGTGCCCCTTGAGGCCGAATGAGGGATGCTGCAGTTCCGGATTGGGCGGATGGTGGATCAGCACGGCGCGGAACATGTCCGCCTCACCCATCAGCCGGAGGATGCGGGCGAGCCGGTCGGCCTGGCGCTCATCGAAGCGGCCGGTGGCGAGGAAAGGCCGGGTCGGGACGGCGCTGGAACAGGAGATGATGGCCAGTTCGCCGATGCGGCGGACGAAGGGAAAGGCCTCGTCATCGAGCGTTTCGCCCTGCATATATTCGCCCCAGGCGAGCTGGGCCGCTTCGAGCGCGCCCGCCACATAGGCATCGTGGTTGCCCGGACAGGCGGCGACCCGTTCGGAGGCGCCAAGTGCCTTGAGCCACTGGCCGGCCCGGTCGATCTCGAGCGGCAATGCCAGGTTCACCAGGTCGCCGGTGACGGCGACGAAGTCGGCATTCTGGGCTTGCAGGTGCGCGACCAGGCTCGCCAGCGTCTCGCTGTTGAGCTCGTCGTGGCGCTTGATCTTCCAGTTGAGATAACCGGTGACGCGCTTGCCCAGCAGGTCACGCCAGCCAATGTCAGGCATGGGCGACAGGTGGATGTCGGAAATGTGGGCGAGAGTAACCATCACGCGCCTAATGCCAGAAGCAGGCGGGCAAGAAAACGGTCAATCGGGCGCGGGGTCAATTTTGTCGCCATCAAGTCTCTGCTACCGGTAACGTCGCAAGGAGTGTTTCGATGCAGATGAATCGCAGGCAGAAGCTGACCGCCAAGGTGTTCCTCACCCTCAAGGGGCTCTGGCACCGCATGACGCTGGGCGCGCGCGTCATGGTGGTCGATGGCGACAAGGTCCTGTTGATTCGGCACAGCTATGTGCCCGGCTGGCAGTTTCCCGGCGGCGGCGTGGGGCCAGGAGAAACCATCGAATCCGCGGGGGCGCGGGAAACCCTCGAGGAAACCGGCTATCGCGTGGTGGGGCCGATGCAGCTCTTCGGCATTTATCACAATTCGAGCCCGGTGACCGACCGCGACCATGTCGCCTTCTATGTGGCGACCCGTTTCGAAAAGGCCTTTGACCGCAAGGCCGATCACGAGATCGCCGAGGTCGGCTGGTTCGACCGCCACGCTCTGCCCGAGAAGGTCACCCCGGCCACCAGCCAGCGCATCGACGAATATTTCGACGACGTGCCGCGCCGGGATGTCTGGGGGTATTGAGGGGCATTGCTTGTGGGCCATCGCCTCATCCACGACGTCATTCCCGCGCAGGCGGGGATGACATCGTGTTCGTTGGGGAGCGCTACTTCAAAAACGGCAGGTCCGGCCCGATGGGAATGATCCGCGTCGGGTTGATGGTGATGTGGCTCCAGTAATAGTGCGTCTTGATGTGGTCGAGATCGACCGTTTCCTTGACGCCGGGCACCTCGTACAGCGCCTTGAGATAGTGCGAGATGTTCTTGTAGTCGGCGATGCGCTGCCGGTTGCATTTGAAGTGGCCGACATAGACGGCGTCGAAGCGCACCAGCGTGGTGAACAGGCGCCAATCGGCCTCGGTGATGGTGTCGCCGGTGAGATAGGCGGTCTCGCCCAGGAGGCCCTCGACCCAGTCCAGCGCCTCGAACAGCCTCGTCACCGCCCGCTCATAGGCCTCCTGCGTGGTGGCAAAGCCGGCCTTGTAGACGCCGTTGTTGATGTCGTCATAGACGCGGGTATTGATCGCATCGATCTTGCCGCGCAGGGCCTCCGGGTAGAAATCCTCGGTGTTCCCGGTCAACTCGTCGAAGGCCGAGTTGAACATGCGGATGATTTCCGAACTTTCGTTGGAAACGATCGTCCCGGTCTTGATATCCCACAGCACAGGCACGGTGACGCGGCCGGTATAGTCTGCCTGTGCCTGCGTATAGACCTGCCAGAGATAGTCCTTGCCCAAGACTGCATCGCCGGTGGAGCCGGTGGAGGTGTCGAAGCTCCAGCCGGTCTCGTCGGGCATTTTAGGCGAGACGACCGAGACCGAAATCAGGTTCTCCAGCTCCTTGAGCTTGCGGAAGATCAGCGTGCGGTGGGCCCACGGGCAGGCCAGCGACACATAGAGGTGGTAGCGGCCGGCCTCGGCCTTGAAGCCGCCTGCACCTGATGGGCCGGGGCTGCCGTCAGCGGTGATCCAGTTGCGGTAGCCGGCCTGCGACCGCTTGAATTCGCCGCCGGTCTTCTTGGTGTCATACCATTGGGTGGACCAGATACCGTCGATCAATTGTCCCAAGATCGAACCCTTTCCGTCATGTTGTCGACTCGTTGTCGGGGTCAAATCCCGACAGTCGCTTTGCGTTGCCTGACACATAGCGATGGGCAGCGCCGCCGATAAGGCGGTTTCGCTACAACGAACCGTTGTGCATTTTGAACACAGCCGTCCTGCGCATCTTGTATTTTGGCGGGTGATCCATGATTTTCGTTTTACGCGAGGCCCCCTTGGTGCTAATGCGGATTTCAGGCGTGGAGGCGCCCAGGATGGTGAAGGTTTTGCTGGTGACACGACGACCGTAAACGGTCTTTCGAAGCGGTGCCCCCCGTGGCGCCGGGTTTGTCCTACGCATCCCCATCCTGGATCATCGTCATGACCCTTTCGCCTGCGCCTTCGGCCGCCACTGCTGCTGTCTCCGCCGTTTCCACCCGCGTTCCCACCGTGCGCCCTGCCACGTCGGCCGATGATGCCTTCATCGAGGACCTGCAGGCTATCGCCTTTGGTCCGGGCCGGTTCGCCAAGACGGCCTATCGCATTCGCGAGCGCTTCAGGATCGACCCGAGCATGAGCCTGATTGCCGAAGTCGACGGCGTGGCCTGCGGCTCGGTATGGATGACCCCGATCAGCATTGGCGGCATCAATGGCTGGATGCTGGGTCCGCTGGCTACCCATCCCAATTTCCGCAAGCTCGGCGCTGGCAAGCTGCTGGCCCGCGAAGTGACCAAGCGCGCGCTGGCCCGCGGCGACGGCCAGTTCGTCATGCTGGTGGGCGACCGCGACTATTATTGCCCGCTGGGCTGGGAGCCGACGACGCTGGGCAATATCGAATTTCCCGGCCCGGTCGACCCGACCCGCGTGCTGCTGTTTGCCGAGGACAAGTCGCTGGCAGCAACGCTCCACGGTCCGATCGCCGCCTGGCAGCAGGGTTAGCGCTCCTTCACCTCTCCCCCAAAGGGAGAGGTAAGGGGTGCCCAACTCCATCATCCTCGCCTATCCTCCCGCCTCCAAAACACAATCCGGTGCATCCTTGTCACCCGACGACGCCATCATCGACCGCCTGGCTGCGCGCCTGCTGAGTTCGCCACCCGCTGTGACGGCGGCCGATTCGCTTGTGCCGGACTGGATGCCGGAGACCCCGTTCAACCGTCCGCCGGTGCCGGCGGCGGTGCTGATCGCGCTGGTGCGGCGGCCCGAGGGTCACACCGTGCTCTATACCGAGCGCTCGCCCGACCTGCGGGCCCATTCGGGCCAGGTCGCCTTTCCCGGCGGCAAGATCGATGCATCAGATGCCGATGTGGCGGCGGCGGCCCTGCGCGAGGCGTTCGAGGAGGTGGGCATGGAGCGCGAGGACGCCACGGTCATCGGCTATATGCCGACCTATTTCACCGGCACCAATTATCTGATCACGCCCGTGGTCGCCACGGTGGAGCCCAGCGGCCCGTTCGTGCCCAATCCGGGCGAAGTGCATTCGGTGTTCGAGGTGCCCCTGCAGCGCATTTTGGCGCATGAGGCTTATGGCCGGTTCCGCATCCACCGCAACGGCGAGGAGCACCGCACCTGGCAGATCGACCACGACGGCCATCGCATCTGGGGTATTACCGCCAATCTCACACGGCGCCTGCGCGACCTGGCGATGAGCGAGGCCGTTCCATGAGCGATCCACTGGCCACTGCCGACTGGCTGAACCGGCCCGAGACGCAGGCCATCCTTGCAGCGCTGGATGGCGCCAAGCGCCGGACGCGAGCGGTCGGTGGCGTGGTGCGCGACACCATCATGGGCCGCACCCATGGCAATGACATCGACATGGCGACCGAACTGCTGCCCGAGGAGGTGATGGCGCGGGCCAAGGCTGCCGGCATTGCCTGCTATCCCACCGGCATTGTCCATGGCACGGTGACGCTCAAGCTGGGGGAGACGCTGGCCGAGGTCACCACCTTGCGCAGCGATGTCGAGACCGATGGCCGCCACGCCGTCGTCGCTTTCGGCACAGACTGGGTCGAGGATGCCAGGCGCCGCGATTTCACGCTGAACGCGCTCTACTGCGCGGCCGATGGCACCCTCTATGATCCGCTCGATGGTGCCAAAGACGCCCGCGCCGGCATTGTGCGCTTCATCGGTGACCCCGCCGAGCGCATCGCCGAGGATGGTTTGCGCGTCTATCGTTTCTTCCGCCTGTCGGCCAGTCACGGCGAGCAGCGGCTCGATCCGGACGGGCTGACCGCCTGCGCGGCCACAGTCGGCAAGCTCGGGCACCTGTCGCGCGAGCGGGTGGGCAGCGAAGTGATGCGCATGCTGGCGCTGCCCAAGGTGGCGATGACGCTCGCCGTCATGTCCGAAATCGGGCTGCTGCCGCTTGAGGACGCGGCACTCAAGGCGCTGGTTGCCTATGAGGGATTTGGCGGCCAGTCGGCCACGACCCGGCTGGCGCTGATCGGCGCGGACCGGCTCCCCGCGCTGCAGGCGGACTGGCGGCTTGCCAATGATATCGTGAGCGCGGCGCAGCACATTTCCCAGGCTGGGACGTTGCTGGCCGACGACAGGATTGCCGAGGCGGCCTATCGCCATGGCGAGGCGGCCGTGGAAGGATTGGCGGCGGCGGCGTCGATGGGGCAATGGGGATTGGCGCGACTGTCCGAAGCCGCCCGCGCGCTGGGCGCCCTGGTGGTGCCCCCGTTCCCGGTCAGCGGACACGATCTTGCCGGCCTCGGCTTAACGCCGGGACCGGCCCTTGGTCAGGAACTGGCCCGTCTCGAGCGGGCCTGGATCGAGAGCGGTTTCGCTCTCGGCAAAGGCGAATTGCTGGCGCTCGTCAAGCGCTAGTGCTTCGTCTTCTTGCCATCGTCGGTATCGACGATGCGCTCCTTGATGCGCTCGATCATGTCGGGTCGCACCTCGGTTTCACCGTGATAGGTCTTGAGATTTTCGACCGCACGGCGAACCACTTCGGCTTCGCTTTCGGCCTCGGCATGCCAAGTGGCGCCGGGGATCAGCGAACCGGATTCAAATCGTTTCATGTCGTCTCCCTTGTCGTCGGTGTGCTGAAGCACAACGCCTCGATGGGGAAGGGGTTCCGAGATTCTCTCCCTTCGCGGCAGTGGGGCCGGGGATGGCACGTACTTCGTGGCACTTCAGCCGTCCACGAACTCGCCCAAATTCCCCAAGCCCTCGAGCCAGGTGCCGTTGTCATCCCGCACAACCTCGCGCGGCAGCACGCCGCTTTCGGCGGCAATGGCGTCGGCCAGGTCGCGCGCATGGGTCACCACCCAGACCTGGCTGCGCTCGGCGGCCTTGACGATCAGCCGCGCCAGCATGGGCAGCAGGCTGGGATGGAGGCTGTTTTCGGGCTCGTTGAGCGCAATGAAGGGCGGTAGCCGATAGGAGAGCAGGGCGCCGGCCAGCGCCAGGAATTGCAGGGTCCCGTCCGACAGTTCGTGTGGCTGGAACACCCGCTTGGGCATTTCGGCGTAACGCATGCCAAAGCTGGCAAATTCCCCGACCTCGGGAATGACCAGTTCCGCGCCGGGAAAGGCATCCTCGATGGCCCGGTCGAGATCGATGCGGTCGCCGCGGATATGGTGCAGGGTCGCCAGCACGGCGCCCAGATTGCTGCCGTCGGAGGCCAGCGAGGGCGAGGTCACCGCGCGCGATGGCCGGCGCAGGGGCGATTCGGCATCGGTGCGGAAACCGTGGAAGAAGCGCCACGCGATCAGCGAATCGCGCACCAAGGCAATCTCGGAGCGGCCCGACAGCGCCGCCAGGGCTGTTTCGCTGGCCAACATGTCGTCATTGGCCACTTCGCGCCGGCCTTCGGCATCGCGGGCCCAGGCCATGCCACCCTTGCGGTCCATCAGGCTGACGGTCTTGCCGCGCTGCTGCCAGTCGAGGCTTTCGGTCTTGATCTGGGCCTCGTTGCGAAACGCTGCCACGTCGATGCCAGCGAAGCTCACTTCCAGCCGATAGGTCGGGTCGAAGCTGCCATCACCCAGATCGGCGAAACTGGCTGCAAGCCGCAGGCTGTTGCCCTCGTCCTTGCGATAGCCGTCCGTCCGATATTTCGGATCGAAGCTGCCGTCGGGGCTGAGATTCTTGCCGCCGGCCCAGAAGATCGAGGCCAGCCCGCCCTCGCGGGCGATCTCGTCGGCCAGCGTGCCGCGCGCTGCGGCCTGCAGCAGTTCGAGCGAGCGGTAGAGGTTGGTCTTGCCCACGCCATTGCCACCGACCAGCACCGTCAACTGCCGCACCGGAAACCGGATCTTGCGGATCGAGCGATAGCCGGTGATTTCGACGGCGGAGAGCGTCATGTCAGGGCCAGCGTACTTCCGGCGGCATGGACGACAGGATCGAGTTCACATTGCCGCCGGTCTTGAGCCCGAAGGTGGTGCCGCGGTCATAGAGCAGGTTGAATTCGACATAGCGCCCGCGGCGCACCAGTTGTTCGTGCCGGTCAGCTTCGGTCCATTCAGTCTCGAAATTGCGCCGTACCAGCTGGGGATAGATGCCCAGGAATGCTTCGCCGACCGCCTGGGTGAAGGCGAAATCGGCGTCCCAGTCGCCCGAATTGTGGTGATCGTAGAAGATGCCGCCGGTGCCGCGCGGCTCGTTGCGGTGGGGCAGGAAGAAGTATTCGTCGCACCAGGCCTTGTAGCGGTCGTAGTCGACGCCCGGGCGGTTCTGGCAGGCGGCACGCATGGCGGTGTGAAAATCGAGCGTATCGGCGTCGTCCTGCACCCGCCGGCGGTCCAGCACCGGGGTCAGGTCGGCGCCGCCGCCGAACCACTGCTTGCCGGTGACGATCATGCGCGTGTTCATGTGCACCGCCGGGACATGCGGGTTCCAGGGATGCACGATCAGCGAAATACCCGCGCTCCAGAACTTGGCCCCTGCCTCGGTGCCGGGCATCTGCCTGGCGAAATCGGCGGAGAATTCGCCATGGACGGTCGAGACATGCACGCCCGCCTTCTCGAACACCCGGCCATGCAGCATGCCCATCTCGCCGCCGCCACCAGCTTTCCGGTCCCATGGGGTGATCTCGAACTTGCCGGCCGGCAAGTGGGCATTCGGACCCTGAACATCGGTCTCGATCTGCTCGAAAGCTGCAACAATCCGGTCGCGCAGCGCGCGGAACCAGGCCTGGGCTGTGGCCTGCTTGGCCGCAATATCGTCTGGAAGTGTCATGGTGTGAGAGACATGTACGGTCATGCGAGCCCTGTAAACCCGTCCGTCTGCCTTTTTGCTTCGCCCAGGACCATGGTGGCCGCGAGCGCCACATTGATAGAGCGCAGTCCTGATCGCATCGGAATGCGCACCAGCAGGTCGCAGGCTTCAGCCACGGCATCGGGCACGCCGGCGCTTTCGCGGCCCACCATCAGGATGTCGTTGTCTCCATATGTCACCGTGTAGACCGAGGCCTCGGCCTTGGTCGTCAGCAGCACGAGGCGGCGGCCAGCCTCGTGCCGCCAGGCATTGAACTGGGCCCAGCTGGCATGCTCGCGCACGGCCGCGTGGTCGACATAGTCCAGGCCCGCCCGGGCAAGCGCTTTGGCCGAAAACGGGAAGCCGGTGGGGTGGATGATGTGAATGGTGGTGCCCAGGCAGGCCCCAAGCCGGATCAGGGTGCCGGTATTGTTGGCGATGTCGGGCTGGTAGAGGGCAATGTCGACCGGCATGGGAGCTTTCCAGCGCGTTTGCGAGGCTGGGACGGGTATAGTGTCGCAGTTGCCCGCTGTCATCCGCGGGCGCACTGGACAAGCGCCTGTGACAGTGCAAAAAGAACCGCGACTGACGGGCCGCTTGAGGGTGGCACGCGGCCGATTCTGCGCATGCGCGAAACGGCTTGCCGCTACCGGCCTCGTCGGATGTGCATTGTACGGGGATACGGGCATTGGCCGATCACAACAAAGATCCAAAGAACCGTCGGGATTTCATCTTTGTCGCCACCGGAGCAGTTGCGGCAGTCGGTGCCGCTGCCACGGTCTGGCCGCTGATCAACCAGATGAATCCCGATGCCTCGACGCTGGCGCTGGCCAGCATCGATTTTGATGTTTCCGCGATCCCGGAAGGGCAGTCCGTCACCATCATGTGGCGCGGCCTGCCGGTGTTTGTGCGTCACCGCACCGCGGCCGAGATCGAAGAGGCCAAGGCAGTGCCGCTCAGCGACCTCAAGGACCCTGAAACCGACGAGCAGCGCACCAAGACCGGTCACGAACAGTGGCTGATCATGATCGCCAACTGCACCCATCTCGGCTGCGTGCCGGTGGGCGACTCGGGTGAGTTCGACGGCTGGTTCTGCCCCTGCCATGGCTCGCACTACGATAGTGCCGGCCGTATCCGCAAAGGCCCCGCACCCAAGAACCTGGTGCTGCCGCCTTATGAATTTCTCAGCGATACGCTGGTCCAGATCGGTTAGTGGGGGCCGTTCCGATGTCCGAACATTCGACTTATACGCCCGGTACCGGCATCGAGAAGTGGCTCGATGACCGCCTGCCGATCATCAGGTTCTCCAAAGAGCACCTGATGGACTTCCCCACGCCGAAGAACCTCAACTACTGGTGGACCTTCGGCGCGATCCTGGTGATGTGCCTGGGTATCCAGATCGTCACCGGCGTGATCCTGGCGATGCACTATACGCCCAACGTCGCCATGGCCTTCGACTCGGTCGAGCACATCCGCCGCGACGTCAATGGCGGCCGCATGATCCAGTCGTTCCACGCGGTGGGCGCCTCGATGTTCTTCGCCGCCGTCTATATCCACATCTTCCGTGGCATGTATTTCGGCTCCTACAAGGCGCCGCGCGAGATCCTGTGGATCCTGGGCGTGCTGATCTTCGTGCTGATGATGGCGACCGCCTTCATGGGCTACGTGCTGCCTTGGGGCCAGATGTCGGGCTGGGCCGCCACCGTGATCACCAATATCTTCGCGGCCATCCCCGTCATCGGCAATCCGCTGCTGGAACTGCTGCGCGGCGGTTTCTCGGTGGGCAATCCCACGCTCAACCGCTTCTTCTCGCTGCATTACCTGCTGCCGTTCGTGATTGCCGCCGTTGTCGCGCTCCACATCTGGGCGCTGCACGTGCCGGGCAACAACAATCCCATCGGCGTCGACGTCAAGGACAGCCGCGACACGCTTCCCTTCCATCCGTACTACACGATGAAGGACGCGTTCGGCATGGTGGTGTTCCTGATCCCGTTCGTCTGGTTCGCCTTCTTTGCGCCCGACATCCTGGGCCATCCGGACAACTACATCCAGTTCAGCAGCACCGTGACGCCGGCGCATATCGTGCCCGAATGGTACTTCCTGCCGTTCTACGCGATCCTGCGCGCCATCGACTTCAACTTCATCCTCGACAGCAAGCTGCTGGGCGTCATCGCCTTCGGCGGCTCGATCCTGATCCTGTTCTTCCTGCCCTGGCTGGATACGAGCAAGGTCCGCTCGGGCACGTTCCGGCCGATGTTCAAGTGGTTCTACTGGGTGTTCGTGGCCAACTTCGTGCTGCTCACCTGGTATGGTGCCCAGGCGCCGGACATGAAGGTGCTCGGCAACTTCACGGTGGCCGATACCTCCAAGCTCTCGGTGCTCTACTACTTCGCGTACTTCATCGTGATCCTGCCGCTCCTGAGC
>NZ_JACZKG010000034.1 GCF_014860165.1 Devosia sp. | reverse complement strand
CATCAGAGGGGGAGGTGCCGTCTTGTGGATGCGGCGCAATCACGCCACATCCGCTTCGCCATCTTACAGGAAGCCGCCTTCCTTGGCAGCGGTATCGTAGGCGGCCTTGACGTCGGCCAGGGCCTGGGCAGCATCTTCGGTCCCGGCCATGAACTCGGCCAGCTCGGAAGAGAGGGCCGTGTGCAGCAGGCCCATATAGGGCTGCATCGGATAGGCACGGGCGCCGCCATTGGCCGTGGCGATCACGCCAACGGCCGCCGGACCGGGCTCGTAGCCAGCAACCAGCCAGGTGGCGACGGAGGGATTGGCAGCGACCATTTCGGGGCTGATGCCATGCACCATGGCCTGGAACGAGACCGCAGCGTCTTCGTCGGAGACATTCTTGGCAATGGTGAAGCCGTCCCACCACAGCGCAACCGCTGGGATGGTGCCGCCACCGATGGTCGGCGCAGCGGCCAGAACCGTGTTGGCGACGACGCCCTCAGCAGCGCCTTCATCATCGATGGTAGCGCCGGCGAGCGAGCCCCATTCGACCATCATGGCGGTGTTGCCGGCTTCATACTCGGCCTTGATGCCATTGGCGTCAAAAGTCAGGTAGTCCGGGTCCATATAGGCGGTCAAAGCGCGCATGGTCTCGAGGACCTTGAGGCCGTTTTCGTTGTCGATGGCCAGCTCGGCCGAGCCCGGTGTGAAGAACTCGCCGCCAGTGCCCAAATAGGCATTGACGAATTCGGCAGCGAGATCCCAGCCTGGCTTTACTGAAGCGGCCACCGGATATTCCATGGCGCCCGATGCCTTGATGGCTTCGGCGGCGGCCAGGATGTCTTCATAGGATTTGGGCTCGGCGACGCCGGCAGCGTCCAGGACGTCCTTGCGGTAGAACAGGTGCTGGGCGTTGCCCATGAAGGCGATCGCCATGACCTTGCCGTCGATCTTGATCAACTGGTTGGGCTGGAGCGAAGCACCATACTTGGCGACCAGGTCGTCAAGCGGACGGATCAGGTCGTCATTGAGCAGCGGCACGATGGAATTGTTGGCGACCACGGCCACGGTATATTCGGCCGGGTTGATCGAGAGCGCCGGAACCTGGAGGTTCTTGTGCTCGGCATTGGCATTGGCGGTGACGGTCACCGCATCGCTGGCGCATTCCTCGGCGGTGGCATTGACGAGGCGCAGGGCCTCGAAGTCGTTGGAGAGGATGCGGACGGAGCCGGCCCCCTCGATGCCGCAATCGGCAAACGCAGCGCCGGCAGTGAGGCACAGGACCCCAAGCGATACTGATGTCTTCAAGATAAGCTTCATGTTGTTCTCCTGACGGTGAACGGCGCTCCCTTGGGCCAGTGCGCCGACCATCCCCTGTTGTCGTTTACGCTCCCGCGACCGGGGCCGGGACACTTGCTCAACTCGTCCAGACCCGGCCTTTGTCTTCCGCACGTCATAATTGGTACGCAGCAATGCATACGCATGCAACACATTTTTGCATTCGTATGCAAAAATGATAGTGCGGGCTTGCCGATGCCACGACGCGACTAGACTGGCGTGACCGAAGAGCCAAAAGGCGGTGGTCGTTTTGCCTGGGATTGTCGAGCAGAGTCCTGCTTGACGGGGGGTTAGCCGCCCTGCCTGCGTCCGCTGACACTCGTGGAAACTAAACCGCCGTTCCGCCCCTACCCTGCCCGTCCGCAACGCGCCCGGTCCTTCAACACATTGTGGCGGCCCCCTAAAAGCAGACGCTCAGGCGAGCACGCGACGTTACAAGGATCAGCCGCGCGTTCGTGCAGGATCGCCTCAGCGCGTTCGATATGGCCGCACGTCGACGGCTTTCATCCTCGCGGCGAGTGCTGCGGTTAGGCCTTCAGCGGAATCTTCAAAAACGAGGCACTCCTCCGGTGGCAGGCGCAACAGATCGGCGGCCATTAGGAAGACGCGCGGTGCCGGCTTGGGCACGATCGCTTCCGTTATCGTCACGATAGCCGAGAAGGCCTCCAGCATGCCGATTGCCTTGAGCGTCGCCAGGACGACCGGCCGTTCGGCATTCGAGGCCACCGCCATGGGTATCTCGCCCTGGAACTGCTCTATGATCCGGGCTGTCGCCGCTATCGGCCTTACGCTCGACGCCATCGCACCGAAGGCGGCAATGCTCTGCCAGGCGGCGCGGCGGCAGTCCAGGTCAATGCCGAATTCTGAGCGGAAGCATTGTAGCAACTCGACGCGGGCCATACCGCCTCGGGCATGATACCAGTCTGCATCCATGGCGAACCCTTGCTGCGCCAGCGCTTCTTGAAACGACCGGAGGTGAAGCTCGCCGGTATCTGCCAGCGTGCCATCGCAATCAAAGATCAGCCCAGAGAAGCTGAACCCGGTGATGTCGATGTCGTCGACAACCATCGGCCTCATTTCACAACGCGCAGCTTGGCAGCGTCGAACCGGATGACGACGTCGCTGGACTTGGGATGCCTTACCGACGACGTGTGCTCGATATGGAACAACTGGCCCAGGGGACTGGAGAGCCCGTAATAGACACGGTCGCCAAGATAGGCCACCGAGCTGACAGTAGCAGGGATAGCACCGGCTCCGTCGCCTTCGGACAGCGTGGTTGCCTCCGGTCGGATGACCAGTGTCGCCTCGCCTCGAAGCTCGGTCTGCGGGACAGCAACGTGCACGCCGTTCACTTCGGCATGGCACTGCCCGTTCGCCGCGCGTTCGATTGAGCAAGGCACCAGGTTGGCCTCGCCGATGAAACTGGCGATGAACCGGGACCTGGGGTGTTCGTAGAGATCCTGTGGCGTCCCATCCTGGGCGACCTCGCCCTTCTCCATGACGATGATGCGATCGGAAACGGCCATGGCCTCTTCCTGGTCATGAGTGACGTAAATGGTGGTCACCTGCAGCCGCTGCTGCAGCGCCCTGATCTCTTCCCGCACCTGGCGGCGCAGCTTGGCATCAAGGTTGGAGAGCGGTTCGTCGAGCAGCAGGACCTCGGGTTGCAGCACAACTGCGCGCGCCACGGCGACGCGCTGCTGCTGGCCGCCGGAGAGTTCGCTGGGCAGGCGGGAGCCGTAGCCTTCCAGCCCCACCAGTCCCAGCGTTTGTTCGGCACGCACATAGGCATCAGCTTTCGGCACCTTCGTCATGCGCAGGCCATAGGAGACATTGTCGAGCACCGACATATGCGGGAACAGCGCGTAGGACTGGAAGACCATGGCGACGTTGCGATAGGTGGCCGGCAAATTGGACACGTCCGTGTCACCAATCTCGATCCTGCCGGCAGTCGGCAATTCGAGGCCGGCAATCATGCGCAGTGTCGTGGTCTTGCCGCAGCCACTGGGGCCCAACAGGGTCACCAATTGACCGGGGTCAATACTCAGGGTCGTGCCGTTGACCGCGCGTATCTTTCCATAGTTCTTGACGACGTCGGTAAACTGGACGCGTCCGAAATTGGCGAGAGACGTGGCTTTAGCGAGCTGGGACATGTTCAGCCTCCGAAATGGCTTGATTGGGGGTGGGCGCGATGGCGCCTTGGGCTTGCCCGAGGCGATTTTCGCGACGGAGCGTGCGCTTGCCGAACAACAACTGGACACCGGTCACGACCACCAGCATCACCAGGATCAGCACCGATGAATAGGCGATGGCCACGCCATATTCGCCGCTCTCGACCAGGCCGATAATGTAGGCCGTCGCCATGTTCTGATCGGCCGTGACGAGGAAGATCACGGCGCTGACCGAGGTGATGGCCCGGATGAAGCTATAGGCAATCGCGGCAACGATGGCCGGACGTAGCAGCGGCAGAATGACGACCCGCAGGGTCTGGAAGCTGTTCGCGCCTAGGGTCAGCGATGCTTCATCAAGGCTCGGATCGAGCTGCTTCATCGCGGCCACGCCACCGCGGACGCCGACGGGCATGTTGCGGAACACGAAGCACAGAACCAGGATGATGCCAGTGCCCGTTAGTTCGACAGGCGGGGCATTGAAGGCCAGGATATAGCTGACCCCCACGACCGTGCCGGGCACGGCAAAGCTCAGCATGGTGGCGAATTCGAAGGTCGCCTTGCCGAAGAAGTTCTGGCGGATCAGCAGCCAGGCCGTGAGCAGGCCTATTGCGGCGGTGATCGGCGCGGCGATGGCCGAAAGCGAGATGGTGGTCCAGAAGGAGTCCCAGGCGCGCCCGTTCCACCACAGGCCGCGCTCGGTCCATTCCACACCGAAGGCGCTCACATAGTGCTGCAGGGTCAGCGAGTGATCCAGGCCCCAGAGCTTGACCACGCTGCCATAGAAAATCATGACGTAGATGATCACGGTGAAGGCCAGCCACGGCACGGTGACGGCATGCACCAGGAATGAATGGGCCCTCGACAGTGGAGCGTGTGCACCGCTGTCGCCCTTGCCGGTAATGGTGGTGTAATTGGCCTTACCTAGCCATTGGCGCTGCACGTGGAAGGCGCCAAGGGTCATGCAAAGCAAGATCAGCGCCAGAACCCCCGCCCGGCCGGCATCGGCCTGAGCGCCGACGACTGCAAAGTAGATGTCGGTCGACAGGACGCCATGGGAACCGCCGAGCACCAAGGGGTTGCCGAAGTCGGCGAGGCTTTCGATGAAGCCAAGCAGGAAAGCGTTGGCGATACCGGGCTTGAATAGGGGCAGTGAAATGCTGCGCATGGTCGCGCCCAGGTCGGCCCTGAGCGTCTGTGCCGCCTCTTCGAGGGACGGACTGACGCCCTCAACCACGCCCACCAGCACGAGGAAGGCGATAGGCGTGAAGGCCAGCGTCTGGCCGAGCCAGACACCCCAAATGCCGTAGAACCAGCGGCCGGCATCCATGCCGGTCAGGTCGGCGAAGAATTGGGTGACGCTGCCGGCGCGGCCGAACAGCAGGATCAGCGCCAGCCCCACTACGAAGGGCGGCGTGATGACGGGCAACACGGCCAGCGCCCGCAGCAGGCGCTTGGCAGGGAAGCGGGTGCGCGTTGCCAATAGCGCAAAGGCCAGGCCCAAGAAGGTGGTGCTGGTGGCCGTCATGATGCCGAGGGTCAAGGAATTGACGGCAGAGCCGCAGGCGCGGCCACCAAACCAGCAGGATACACTCCAAAGGTCCGAACCGGTCAGTGTGTGCCACGCCGATTCAAGGCCGGAGCGGCCTCCGGCAGGACTGAAGGCGCTGCCCAGCACGTGGGCCAGCGGATAGAAGACGAAAATCCCGATGAGCGCGACGATGAAAGCAATCGCGCCTACCACGAAGGCATCGCGATTGCCACGGCCGAGCTTGGACCAGATCGTCGTGGCGCAGAAGAACATGCTCGCCAGGGCGGCCATCGCGCCATAGCCGAGCGGCTCCCTGATGACGCCGAGCGCGGGGAGGTCCAGGCCCGTCCAGCGCGACAGGAAGCCCGGTGCTGCTGTGACCAGCAGGCCGGCCAGCGTTACGCCGAGGGCTATCCGCTGTTGACCGGCGGTTGGCTTGCCGAGCCGGGCGAAGCCGAGAAGGAACATCAGGATGGCACCCGGCAGAAGCAGGTAGAAGCGGCCGGCGAGCGGAGTCTGCAGCAGCCCCGACGCACCCTCGGGCGAAAGCAGGCCGCCGGCGTCGATCCAGTCGCGCTCAAAGATGCCGTATTCGACGCCAAACCAGGGCAACAGGACATAGCCTATCAGCCCGAGCGCAGCGCTCAGGGTCAGGGGTTTTGCCACGATACACTCTCCGAAGAAGGAAAATGGGGCCGGCTAGTGCCGACCCCGAGCAGGTCGGGATGGACCTATTCGATGACGCGAACCTGCTCGGCGAAGCGCCCGAGCAAATAGGTCCGGTATTCCGCCGTGCCATAGGTGGCGAAGTCATAGTCGATCAGCTTGATCGTCGTGATGTCTGGCGCTTCTGGCGGCACCACCGAATTCACGTTGGATGGCACCTGGTTCATGCCGGCCGCAGCGCCCGCGCCTTGCCCTTCGGGGCTCAGGGCGAAATCGACAAACAGCTTGGCATTGTCGATGTTGCGAGCGCCCTTGATGATGCTCACGCCACCGATCTCATAACCCGTCCCCTCGCAGGGCGCGACGATCTCGATCGGGAAACCGGCCTGCTTCTGGGTAACCATGTCGTGCATGAACGAGATGCCGATCATCGTCTCGCCACGGGCAGCCGCCTTGATCGGAGCCGAGCCGGACTTGGTATAGCTGTTCACATTCTTGTCGAGCGCCACCAGATAAGTGAAGGCCTCCTTGTCGTCGAACAGTTGAACAAGCGTGGCCAGCGCGGTGTAGGCTGTGCCGGACGAGTTGGGATCGGCAATTTGGATTTCGCCGCGGTAGTCTTCCTTGATCAGGTCGGCCCAGCACTGCGGTGCCGGCACGCCCTTCTGGGCGAGCAACTCGCTGTTGTAACCGATACCGAGGGCGCCGGCGTAGATGCCGGTGGCCTGGCCGTTCGCAACCGAGGCAAAGTTCTGCGCCCAGCCCAGCAGGTCCGGCAAAGCGGGGGAGGTATATGGCTCAAGCAGGCCCTCCTCTGCGGCTTGAAGCTGCGGATCACCGGTGCCGCCCCACCAGACGTCGACCTTGGGATTGTCCTTCTCGGCGCGGACCTGGGCGAGGATCTCGCCAGTGGACTTGCGGACCATGGATACGTCGATGCCAGTCTTGGCCTCGAAAGCCGCTTCCAGTGCAGCGCAGTGGGGTTCTTCGGCGCCGCAGAGCACGCTCAGGCGACCATCGGCAAATGCCGGACCGGCGGCGGACAGCAGCGAAATCGCCGCAACGCTCACCAACAGTGAATTGCGCATATTCTTCCTCCTCTGGTGTGACCGCAAGTCTTGATTGCCCGCAGCACCACACCTAAAGCATCATCCCACGCCACTGTTTTCGATAAAATCAGATTTGAGTTTCAAAAGGCCCCGATATTCTACTACTGTGTTTCGGAATTACTTCAAATATTCCAAATATTACATTGTAGTGACCTGTACGGGGAACGATAGGGTGACGGCAGTGCCCTTCTCCAATGCAGACTTGATGTCCACTGCGCCGCCCGATTGCCGCACGAAGCCATAGACGACCGCCAAGCCAAGACCGGTTCCTCCCGAACCCGTCCGCGTGGTGAAGTAGGGGTCAAAGGCGCGATCCAGGACCTCGGGCGCCATCCCCGAGCCGGGGTCGGACACGCAGATATCGACGCCGCCATCCTCGCCTTTGGCGACGCGGATGGTGATGACGTGACCCGCCTCGGTCGCGGCGACCGCGTTCAGGCAGAGGTTGAGGATGGACTGCTCCAGGAGTGCCGGATCAAGATAGACCCTGGGCAGGTTCATCGCCGCGGCGAGGGCCAGCTTCCGATCCGGCCCAACGGCAAGCTCGAGGATGTCCTGCATGCCCCGCAGCAGGCCGGGTACGTCTGTCCATTCGGGCGCCAGCGGCTGATGGCTGGCGAAGGCCAGCATGCTGCCGGTGAGCGCCTTGCCGCGGTCCGCAACCTTCTTGATGCGACGCAGGTGGCGCGACTGCCTTTCATTGAGCGCACCGGCCGTTTCGAGCAAACCGGCGCTGCCACTGACGATGCCGATCATGTTGCCGATCTCGTGCGCGACCTGCTGTGTAATCGTTGTCATGCCCTCAAGCCGCTGCAACCGGCGCAACTCGCTTTCCTGTCGATCCAACTCCGTCCGGTCCTGCGCGGTCACGACAATGCGGCCATCGGTCTGCCTGGCTATGGTCATCTCGACCAGCGTATTTGGCCTTGGCCGGCACCGGACGACCCTCGAGGTGCCCGGAGAAATGTCGGCTGACAGCCAAGACAGGTCGACCTCCGGCAGCTCTGCCAGCAGTTCGGGCAGTTTCATCGCCCGCGCGCCGGGGCCACGGCCAAGAATTTCGACCATGCGCGAATTGACGGTAATGGGCCCGCCCTGCGCATCGAAAATGGCAATGCCATCCGTCATGCTGCGAAAGGTGGAGCGGATGATCCGGGCCGCCTTGGATGCCGTTTCCCGCAGCCGGCTCTCGCGATCGACGCTGGTCTTGAACGCCGAAAAGCTGGTGACCAGGCGAACCAGCTCGGTTTCCTTGCCCTCGATACGCGGCAGCGGCGCCTCGCGCTCGCCCTGTGCGAGGCGTTCCATAGAGGCCGAAATCCCGGCAATGGCCCGCGAAATCCGGACAACGACGTAATAGATGATCGCCGCGCTGATCAGGCCCACGAGAACCAGGCTGACCAGAATGGTCGTTTCCAGCCGTCCCAGGCGCGCATTGGTATCGGAGAGCCCCTCCCCGAGATTGACGTCGACAATCTCGGCATATTGCCGCGTGGCGGCCGCCAGCCGGCCGGATGCCTCTCGCATGGCGGTCAGCACCGTTCGTATTTCCAGCACGGTCTGGAGATAGGTGCCGCGCTCGGCGAATATCCTGGACTGAAGCGTGGTGATCACATCGGGCTGGCTTGCCGCCAATATCAGCTTCAACGCGGCGAATTCCCGCTGCAATTCGCCCAGCTGGATCAGACTTTCCGAGGATGCTGCCGTCAGTGCCAGAATCTGGAGCTGCCCATTGGGCCGGGAGCCATCGCTCTCCTCGTTGTTGAAGCTAGTGAGCCTGTTCACAACCTCGACCAGTCCGTTCCGGCTGGCCTGCGAGTTGGCGCCGACTTCGGCCAATGCCACGGTCCTCTCGCGTATGGCCTTGAGCTGGACGATCACCTCGTCGATGGGAAGGGGCGTCAGGTTGGTGCCGGACACGAGCTGCGGCTGCGTCGAAAGGAACGCCACCAGTTCATCGATCTGGCGTGTCACGCTGACGCTTTCGGTGGCTAGCCGATAGGGCGACGTGGCGCTCAGAAGGAACGGAGCGGATGCCAAGAGATCTGTTGTCTGGCGAGAAATGCTGGCGATGGCGCCCAGGCTGGCGAATGTGTTCGAGCCGTAGGCCGAGAGGTCATCCTTGGCCTGCCGCAGCACATAGGTGGCAACCCCGCCTATCACCGCGACCAATAGAAACAGCGCCACCATCGCGGCAGGCAATCGAAAGGCAATCGAGGAGAACCAGCCCGGCCGCCCGCGCCGGGCGGCGTCCGAGGCCTCTAGAGACACAGCAGGTAACCCTTGCCGCGACGTGTCTTGATATGGCGCGGCATTTCGGGGGCCAGTTCGATCTTGCGTCGCAGCCGAAGGATCAGCACGTCGACATTGCGATCGAGATAGCGCTCGTCGTCCGCGCCCAGGCGGCGCAGGATCTCGGCCCGTTCAATCGGCTTTTCCGGCTGTTCGGCCAATATTTCGAGCAAGGTGAATTCCGACGAAGTCAGCGTGAGTGTCGGATCATCGTCGCAATGGGCGGAGCGTGCCTTAAGGTCAATGCTCCAGCGGCCCAGTCGAAGCTCGGAACTGGGGTGGTCTGGGCTGGTGGCGGCCTTGGGAGGGGGGGTGCTTGGTGACCGGTCCAGTCGCCGCAGCACGGCGCGTATCCGAGCGCAGAGTTCAGCCGGCTCAAACGGCTTGACCACATAATCGTCGGCTACCAGTTCTAGGCCGAGCACTCGATCGATAGGGCTGCCTGCAGCCGTGACCAAGATGATGCCTGTCTTGCTGCGCTCCCGGAGCAATTGCGAAAAGGCGCGGCCCGACATGCCGGGCAAATTGTGATCAACGAGCGCGATGTCGGCCTCAACATCGAGCTTCAGGGCGGCTTCGGCCGAGTTCGCGGTGACGGCTGCATATCCTTCCGCCTCCACGAGGTCCACTAGGAGATCGCGCATGTCGTCGTCGTCCTCGACGATCATGACGGTCACCGATCGAGTCAAATTTATCATTGCCGTCTCCCCGCCACAACTTATGCAAGGGTAGCGGCAATGCCAACTCTGCAACCACCTCAGCGAAGTCCGAAGGCCGGCGGTCCGCTTTGTCACGACTGGCGGGCTGAAACAGTTTGCTGCCTTTCGGCTCTTGGGTAGCTGGACCAGAGGCGGTCGATCCCCGCCGGCGCCCGCAGGCCACTGGCACAAGTCCCGCGCGACGTCCTCTAGTGCGCCTTGGCCAGCAGAAGCTGCCGATCTGGTATCGGCGCCCTTCTTGCCGTTCGCCTTGCAGGCGACGTCTCTAGTCCAGTCGCCAGGTTATGAGGCGGACAAGAGGGTGGATAAACATTGCAGTTTACAGGCTAACCTGCTGTTTATCATGAACTTTCTAAGGAAAGTTGGTGCCCCCCGCCGGACTCGAACCGGCACGTCTTGCGACGGAGGATTTTGAGTCCTCTGCGTCTACCATTCCGCCAGAGGGGCACGGGAAAGGTCTCTAGCCCAGCTCGGGTTAGCCGACAAGCCACAACCGCGCCAGATAAACCGCCAGCACCCCTGCTGCCATCGCGGCCAGCAGGTTGCGCGTCAGGAAATAGACCATTGCCGTGATGGCGGCTGCGATGATCTCGGCCGGGCTGCCGGTGACCAGGGCCGGGGCCACCAGCGAGGCGAGGACAGCGCCGGGAATGTGCCTGAGCCAGGCAGCGGCAAAGCCATCGCGCGGCAGCCGGTTGGCGAGCAGCAGGCCGCCGGCCTTGACCATGAAGGTCACCAGCGCCATGCCCAGGATGGCGAGGAGGGCTTCGGTGCTAGTCAGCATGGCGCAGCCTTTCGGCCATGGCGCCGGCCAGGCTGCCGACAATGCCGCCGATCAGGATGTACCAGCTGCCGGGGATCAGCTTGGACGAGATGATGGCCGCCAGTGCTGCCACCAGCCAGGGGATGAGATCGCCCTTGCCCTTCCACATGCCCAGCAGCAAGGCGAGGAAGGTGGCGGTGAAGGCGAAATCGAGGCCATATTTGCTCGGATCGTCGATGGCCGAGCCCAGCGTGTGGCCGATGACAGTCGTCGCCATCCAGCAGGCATAGGCCAGAACGCCGCCGCCCAGCAGAAACGCCACCGTGCCGCGGCCCCTGGCCATTTCGCCCACCGTCATCGCCCAGGTTTCGTCCGAGACGATGCCCATCATGATAGCGCCGCTCCATTGCTGATCCTCGCGGAAGAGCGGTCGCAAGGTCGCGGTCAGCAGCAGGTAGCGCAGGTTGACGATGAGTGCGGCCAGGATCAGTGGGCCCACTGGAAGGGCCGCTGGCGTCGCGGTCCATAGATCGAGCGCCACGAATTGCGCCGAGCCGGCAAAGACCAGGCCGCTCATCAGGATGACTTCAAGCAGGCTCAGGCCCGCGCCGCGCGCCAGCACACCCCAGACCACGCCATAGGCCGCAACCGAGATGATGACGGGAATGCAGGCGCGGGCGCCGGCATAGAACTGGTCGGAGAAGCGATAGGACGTGGCGATGGTGGACATGACTGGTTTGTAGCGGGCGCCGCCGCACCGCGCATCGGGAATCGTCGGTCGGACGATGACAAGTGGTGATGGCAGGTATTTGTGGTGGTGATGCTGAACGCGCAGCCGACCCCCCTCCCCCTTGTGGAAGGGAGTCGACTGAAGCACCAGTGCAACAGGCCGGGAATCCCCGTCGCGACCTGCATTGACGCTTCTCCACCCCGGGCGTACACACACCGCCGTGTCATTTCCACGCCTCCAGCGCCCGTCCAGCCTGCGCCCCGATTTCGGGGTGTGAATCGGTCCCCGCAGCGGCCTGAACATTGCTCAGACCATCCGCTGCCTTAGGGGCCGGCGACGTGACGCGATTTGTCGAGGTTCTCCCGGAGTGTTCAAATGAGCCCCCAATCCCGCCCGCTCTGGCAGCGGTTTGCGCTGTTTCTCGTGCCGCTGATGGCTGCCAATATCCTGCAGGCCCTGTCGGGCACCATCAATTCGATCTATGTCGGCCAGCTGATCGGCGTGGAAGCGCTCGCCGCCATCGCCACCTTCTTCCCCATCATGTTCTTCCTGCTCAGCTTCACCATCGGCATTTCGGCGGGGTCCACCGTGCTGATCGGCCAGGCCTGGGGCGCCGGCAATGTCGACAAGGTCAAGCAGGTCACCGGTACGACGCTGGCGGCAGCCATCGCGCTGGGCATCTTCGTAGCCGTGGTCGGGGGGATCTGGACCGAGCAGATCCTCTCGGTGCTGGGCGCGCCCGACAATATCCTGCACATCGCGGTCGGCTATGCCCGCATCATGTTCATCTGCATGCCGTCCTTCTTCATCTTCTTCGTGGCGACGTCGGTGCTGCGCGGCGTCGGCGATACGGTGACGCCGCTGCTCTCGCTGATCATGTCCATGCTGGTGGGCCTTGTGGTCACGCCGGCGCTGATCCTGGGCTGGTTCGGCCTGCCGCAGATCGGCGTCAATGCCGCTGCGGTCGCGACCATTGCCGGCTTTGTCACGGTCCTCGCTTTCCTCTTTGTCTATATGCGCGCCCGCAACATGCCGCTGGCACCGGACAGGATCTTGCTTGGCGCCATGCTCAAGCCGGATTTCAAGCTGCTGGGCCTGATCCTCAGGCTCGGCGTGCCGGCGGGGCTGCAAATGGTCATCTCGTCCATATCAGGCATCGTCGTGGTCGGGCTGGTCAACCGCTTCGGCTCGGACGCCACCGCCGCCTATGGCGCGTTGGGCCAGGTGATGAGCTATGTGCAGTTCCCGGCCATGTCGATCGGCATCGCCGCCTCGATCTTTGCCGCCCAGGCCATCGGCGCCAGGCAGCTCCACCAGATCGGCTCCATCACCCGCACGGCACTGGTGCTGAACCTGATCATCACCGGCGGGTTGATCGTGCTGGCCTATCTGTTCAGCCAGCATCTGGTCGCCCTGTTCATCACCGATCCGGAGGTGATCGAGCTGACCGAGACGCTGCTGCATGTGGTGCTGTGGAGCATCCTCTGCTTCGGCGGGAGCGTCGTCTTCTCGGGCGTCATGCGCGCCAGCGGCACGGTCTATGCACCCATGCTGCTGTCATTGGCCTGCATCCTCTGCATCGAACTGCCCGGCGCCATCCTGCTCAGCCAGACCAGCCTGGGGCTGACGGGCATCTGGATCGCCTATGCGGCCAGCTTCACCATGATGCTGGTGCTGCAGGCGAGCTGGTACCAGTTGGTCTGGAAGAAGAAGCAGATCGTGGCGCTGATCTAGAATTGACGAGGCGGGCCCGGGATACCGGACCCGCCTTTTCGTATCGGCCGGGAGGTCTTGCATGGGATCAGCCGGCTGCCTCGATCGGAGCCTCGCCACCATGGGCCGGCCTCGTGACAATCCGCGTCAGGAGGCGAAGCGCCGACCGGGTCCAGGGGCCTGGTTCAGCCGCGCGCGTAGGCAACCTTGCGGGGTTCGGCACTGACCACCGCGCTCTCGCGGGCATCGTAGACCGCACGGGCGTCGATGATGGCAGCGTGGTGCTCGGACGACCAGTCCCAAAGCTTGCTGATGGGGCCCTCGAGCGTCTTGCCCAGTTCGGTGAGACCATATTCAACCCGCGGCGGCACTTCGGGATAGATGGTGCGGGTAACCAGGCCGTCGCGTTCCAGATTGCGGAGGGTCAGGGTCAGCATGCGCTGGGATACCCCGTTGATCATGCGCTTGAGCTCGTTGAAACGCAGCGTGCCGTTGCGGCCCAGCATGCCGACCACCATGACGCTCCACTTGTCGCCGATGCGGTTGAGAACGTCCGACATGGCGGTGCAGTTGGCGGATTTGGACGTATCATGCAGTGACATGGATGTGCCTTCTTGTGCGTAACTCAGGCACAAATATAGATGTAGTTCTCTTCTGTGCCTAGGGCGCAGTTGTCGCATCATGGGGGAATTGCATGACTGACATGACCAGTGGCGTCACGGGCCGCAGCGGGTGGAATATCGGATTGTGGGCCGCGCAGGTGCTGCTGGCCGGCTTCTATGGCTTTGCCGGGTTCAACAAGCTGACCCAGAGCATGGAAAGCCTCGGGGCCATGGGCATGAGCTATGCGCTCGATTTTCCCGAGCTGCTGACGCGCTTCATCGGCACGATGGAAATCCTGGGCGCCATCGGCATCATCCTGCCGGCACTGACCCGCATCATGCCGCGGCTGACGCCGCTGGCCGCCCTGGGCTTTTCGCTCATCCAGGTGCTGGCCATGGGCGTCCACATCTCCCGCGGCGAGTTCATGGTGCTGCCGATGAACCTGGTGCTGCTGGCTTTGTCGTTGTTCGTGCTCTGGGGCCGCGAGCGCAAGGCGCCAATCGCCGCCCGCTGAGCTTTCGACTGGTCCATCTGCCCAAGTGAATTGACAGCCCCCTCGCCGGGGCTGTCTTTGTTTGCATCACAAGAAGACCGCCCGCGAGGAGACTGCCGTGACCGATCGTATCGAAGAACTTGCCGATCAGCTGACGCTTGAGGAAAAGGTCTCGATCCTGTCGGGCGAGGATTTCTGGTCGGTCCCATCAATCCCGCGGCTCGGCATCGGCAAGCTGCGCGTCACCGATGGACCCAATGGCGCGCGCGGCGGCGGCTCGCTCATCGGCGGCGTCAAATCGGCCAGTTTTCCGGTCGGCATTGCCCTGGGCGCCACCTGGAATGTCGACCTGGTCGAAGAGATCGGCGCAGCCCTGGCTGACGAGGTCAAGTCCAAGGGCGCCCACATGCTGCTGGCGCCGACGGTCAACATCCACCGCTCGGTGACCAATGGCCGCAATTTCGAATGCTATTCCGAAGATCCCATTCTCTCGGCCGAACTGGCAGTGGCCTATATTACCGGCCTCCAGGGCCAGGGCATCGGCGCCACCATCAAGCATTTCGTCGGCAATGAAAGCGAGATCGAGCGCACCACCATTTCGAGCGAGATCGACGAGCGGAGCCTGCGCGAAATCTATCTCATTCCCTTCGAATGGGCGGTCAAGAAAGCCGACACCTGGGGCGTCATGAGCTCCTACAACCGGCTCAACGGCACCTATACCTCCGAACACAACTGGCTGCTGACCGAGGTGTTGCGCAATGAGTGGGGCTATGACGGCATCGTCATGTCCGACTGGTTCGGCAGCCATTCCACGGCAGAAACGGTCAATGCCGGGCTCGACCTCGAAATGCCCGGGCCGCCGCGCGATCGCGGGCAGAAGCTGATCGAGGCGGTCCAGACAGGCGCGGTCACCCAGGCCACCCTGCGCGAGCGCGTGGTCAACATGCTGCGTTTGATGCAGCGCGTCGGCTCGCTCGATGATCACAGCGAATGGCAGGAACGAGCCGACGATCGCCCCGAACATCGCGCCCTGATCCGCCGGGCGGGCGCCGAGGCGGCCGTGCTGCTCAAGAACAATGGCACCCTGCCGCTCAGGGGCGATGGCAGCATCGCCGTCATCGGTCCCAATACGAAAATCGCCCAGATCATGGGTGGCGGCAGCGCCCAGCTCAATGCGCATTATCGCATCTCGCCCTGGCAGGGGCTGGTATCAGCCCTTGGCGAGGATCGGCTGCGCTATGCCCCCGGCTGTACCAACCACCGCTTCGAGCCGGTGCTGCGCGGCAGCTTCAAGGTCGAATACTTCGCCAATGAGAAGCTCAGCGGCGAGCCGGCCCACATCGCCACCCAGGACGAGGCCCAGGCCTTCTGGATCGGCCACATCGCCGAAGGCAAGGTCGATCCGCTGCACTTTTCGGCGCGCCTCACCGGCAGCTTCACACCCGAGACATCAGGCGCCCACCGCGTCGGTATCTATTCGGCCGGTTTCGCCAAGGTCTATGTCGATGGCAAGCTGATCGCCGATGCCTGGACGAATTGGCAGAAGGGCCGCACTTTCTTCGAGGAAGGCTGCGATGAGGTGGTCGGCACGATCGAACTCGAGGCCGGGCGCACCCATGAGGTGGTGATCGAATTCGCCACCAAGGATTTTGCCACGCTGGGCCTGGCCGCCTTCGCCGCTGGCATCGGCAGGCCGCTCGGCGACGAGGCGATATCGGAGGCGGTGCGCATCGCCCGCAATGCCGATACCGCCATCGTCTTCATCGGACGCAATGGCGAATGGGACACCGAGGGCAGTGACCTGCCCTCCATCGACCTGCCGGGCCGGCAGAACGAACTGGTCGCGGCCATCGCGAATGCCAATCCCAACACCATTGTCGTCATGCAGACCGGTGGCCCGGTGGAAATGCCGTGGATCGGTTCGGTCGCCGCACTGATCCAGGCCTGGTATCCGGGCCAGGAGGCGGGCAATGCCATTGCCGACGTGCTCATTGGAGCCGCCGAGCCCTCCGGCCGTCTGCCGCAGACCTTTCCGGTGCGCTGGGCCGACAATCCGGCCCATAGCCAGGATCGCGAGGTCTATCCGGGCGTCGAGGGCAAGGTGCGCTACGAGGAGGGCATCTTCGTCGGCTACCGCCACTATGACCGGCTGGGCATGACCCCGCTCTTCCCCTTCGGTTTCGGCCTGGGCTATGCGCGTTTCGCGGTGAGCGACCTCACCGTCGACGACACCGAATTCGAGGCCGATGGCAGCGTGATGGTGGGCGTCAACGTCACCAACACCTCCGACCGCGACGGCGCCGCGGTGGTTCAGCTCTATGTGTCAGATGACCTCTCATCCGATCCGCGCCCGGAAAAGGAGCTCAAGGCCTTCCGCAAGGTCCAGATCAGAGCGGGGGAAAGCCGGCAGGTGACCATGACGCTCGACGCGCGCGCCTTTGCCTTTTTCCGCGTGGCGGCCCGGCACTGGCTGGTGGAGGATGGCAGCTTCACCCTGAGGGTCGGGCTGTCCTCCGCCGACCTGCCGCTGACGGCTCAGGTCCGCCGCACGACGACGCTGATGCTGCCTGTCTGAATGGAGCGAATCGCCGCGCTGGCTAGATCAGCCGGTCCACCACGGCGCCGGAATCGATCACCGGCGCCTCGGCCTCCCCTGTCGGGCTGAGCATGGCCTGCCGGTTCTGTTCGCCGGCGGCCGCTGTCATCAGGTCGGCACGCAGCTTGGCCACCTTGGCCAGGTGCGGCGTCGCGACGTCGCCTTCCCGGTGCACGATGCGGTTGATCATCACGGCAGGGCTGATTCCAAGGGCGCTCATGGCGGTCTCCCTGTGCTAGGCCAGCTTGTCGACCCGCGCGCCCTGTCCGGGCGGTGGCGCCGACTGCGACACCTGGATCAATGTATTGATCAGGTCGGTCTGCATTTCATGGGCCTTCTTGAACACCGCGATCTGCACGCTGTTCTGCAGCTTGGCCGAGCTCATCTGCAGCATCTGGGTCGAGAGATCGGTATTCACGCGGGACCTCCCTGTGCTGGCAGTCCATGACCGACTCTAGGGATCGGGTGTGAACAAAACCTTGGGCAATCGTGGCAATTTGGTGAAACTTGCGCCGATCTGCCTGGGGCTCATCGGCCGCCCAGCAGCATCACCCCATGTCGCCTGAAACCGGCTGCCAGCACCACGCCCGCGGCAAACCCGCCCAGGTGCGCCCACCAGGCCACCGGCTCGTCCGAGCCGACCACCACATAGAACAGCTGCGTCGCCACCCAGAAGCCGAGCATCCAGAAGGCCGGCACCGGCAGTGGCACCAGGATCACCAGCCGCGCCAGCACGAAGACGCGGGCATGGGGATAGAGCAGGATATAGGCCCCCATGACCCCGGCCACCGCGCCCGAAGCGCCGATCAGCGGACCATTGTCATTGAGGTTGAACGCCAGATGCACCAAGGCGGCGCAGACTGCGCAGGCGAGGTAGAACAGCAGGAACTTGGTGTGCCCCAGCGCGTCCTCGATATTGTCGCCGAACACCCAGAGAAACAGCATGTTGGATAGCAGGTGCAGCCAGTCGGCATGGAGGAACGCATAGGTCACCAGTGTCGCCCAGTCGGGCAGCCACGGCACCGGCTGGGGATAGATGTCGCGCACCACGATCGGGATCATGCCGAAATCGATGGTCGCCTGGTCGAACGCCGCCTGCGGCAGCACCGCCTGCAGCAGGAAGCAGAGCGTGGTGACCCCGATCAGCCCGTAATTGACATAGGGGAAGCGGATATGGCGGATCGAATTGGCATCATGCAGCGGCAGGAACATGGTTTGAACTCAGGCCCAGGCGTTCTCCTCGAAGACTGCCACGCCTCCCACCCCATCGTCATCACCCGGCTTGTCCGGATGATCCATCCTTCGACATGCTCGGCAAGATGGATTGCCCGGACAAGCCGGGCAATGACGAAAGCCAAATGCTCGGCGGCTGCCGCTCGCCTGTCGCTCGCTTACCCGCCCTTCTTCACGTCACCATAGTTGCCCGGCACCCACAGCACGTCCTTGACGCCATTGCTGTTGGCCACGCGGCCCAGCACGAACAGCAGGTCCGATAGCCGGTTGAGATAGCGCAGGGCTTCCGGGCTGGTATCGGCTTCCACAGCCGCCAGCTCGACCGTGATGCGCTCGGCGCGCCGGGTCACCGTCCGCGCCAGATGCAGCGCCGCCGCCAGCGGCGAGCCGCCGGGCAGGATGAAGCTCTTCAGCGGCGCGATATCGGCATTGTAATGGTCGATCTGCCTTTCGAGGAATTCGGTCTGCACCGGCCGGATGCGCAGCGTCGGATAATCGGCGGCCGGATCATCGGCGCCTGGAGTGGCCAGGTCCGAGCCGACGTCGAACAGGTCATTCTGGATGCGCGCCAGCAGCATGTCGATCTTGGGCATGGAACCCGTATGCAGCCGCGCCATGCCGACACAGGCATTGGCTTCCTCGACCGTGCCATAGGCATCGATCCTGACATCGCTTTTGGGCCGGCGCGGACCACGCACCAGGCCTGTCGTGCCGTCGTCGCCGGTCTTGGTATAGATGCGATTGAGCTTGACCATGACGATTAGCCGCGCCCGCCGCCAAACAGGAACAACGCACCCAGCAGCAGCGCAATCGCAACCGCCTGGCCGATGACGCGCAGCCGCATCAGCCGCTGGCTGGTATTGCCCGGCCCGCCCTTGAGCATGTTCCACAGGCCCATGCCCAGCACGATGATGACAAAGAGCAGTGCAAGGATGATGGCGATATTGAGAGCGGTCTGCATGAGGTCCTGCCGAAAGAGTCGCTAGGCGTTGATATAGGTCACAAGACCCTCAGCCAGCGCGTCATAGATGGCACGAATCCGGTGCGACGTGAACAATTCCCTGTGTGTGGTGAGCCAGACTTCGAGCGGTGGAATGGACAGATCGAGGGGCAGCGCCACCATGCCGGGGGTGGAGCGCACCAGGCTCGCCTGGGCAAAGCCGATGCCCAGGCCCGCCTTGAGCAGCTCCCACATATGGGTCTGGTCGTCCGAGCGCAGCACGAACTGCTCGCGCGTCAGCGGCAGGCCGATACGCCGGGCATGGGCGATGATGAGGTCGGAGCGGTCGAGCCCGATCAGGTCGTGATCATAGAGCTCGGTCGCGGTCGCCGGCGTGCCGCGGCGGGCGAGATAATCCTGGTGCGCGGTGGGAATGATCGGCAGGTCGCCCAGGTGCCGCGTCACCAGTTCGAGCTGGGTCGGGCGGAACATGCGGATGGCGATATCCGCCTCGCGCAGCAGCAGGTTCTCGGCCGAATCGGAGGGCACGGTCTCGATGGCGATCCGCGGATAACGCGCCCTTATCGGCAGCAGCAAACCGGGCAGCACGTAATTGGAAATCACCACGCTCGCCGTAATCCGCACCGTGCCGCCCAGGTCGTCCTGCGCCCCCTCGGCCATGATGGCGGCCTCGGCGAGCGACGCCTGCGCCTGCGCCACCGGCTCATAGAGGCGAAGCGCCGTCACATTGGGCTTGAGGCCACTGAGGCTGCGCTCGAACAGCACGATGCCGAGATCGGCCTCCAGCGTCTCGATATGCCGCCCCACGGTCGGCTGGCTTATGCCCAGCTCACGCGCCGCCGCCGACAGCGAGCCATTGGCCACCACCGCAGAAAAACTGCGCCACAAAGCCCAGTCCGGCTCCCTATTCATTCTTGAATATTCAATCCACGATTTCAGCCAATTCCGCGACGTTAGTGAATGAACGATCTTGTGTCCATCGCAATGGAGATTTCGAGATGAGCAAGGGTAACGTCACGGTTCTGGGCATTAACGGCCATATCGGCCATCACGCGGCGAAGGCATTCCGGCAGGCGGGGTTCGCCGTCAGCGGCTTCGGCCGCTCCAATCGCCATCCCCTCGAAGGCGTCGCCTTCATCAAGGGCGATGCGGGCAGCCTCGATGACCTCAAGTCGGCCATTGCCGGCGCCGACATCGTCGTCAATGCGCTCAACCTGCCCTATGACAAATGGGACAAGGGCCGCGCCGAAGCCCAGCTTGCCACGGTGATCACGGCGATGGGCGATAGCGGCAAGACGCTGATGTTCCCGGGCAACATCTACAACTATGCCGCCACCGACCGCCGCATCAGCCCCTCCACCCCACAGCGCCCGCAAACCCCGCGCGGCGCCATCAGGGTCCGGCAGGAAGACATGCTCGCCGCCGCCAGCAAGGCCGGCAAGTTCCAGACCATCATCGTCAGGGCTGGCGATTTCTACGCCCCCGGCAATACCGGCGACTGGTATGACCAGGCCATCATGATGGAGGCCAGGAAGGGCAAGGTCTATCGCATGGCGGACAGCGAACTGGGCCATGCCTGGGCCTACCTGCCCGACCTCGGTCGCGCCTTCGCCGTCCTGGGCGAGAAGCGCGGCGAATTCGGCGCCTTCGAGAACTTCCACTTTGCCGGCCACTACGTGACGCATGGCGCGCTGATGGAAGCCATCGTCAAGGCATCGCCGGTTCCCCTCAAGGTCGCGCCGCTGCCCTGGATTTTCCTCCAGGCCATGGGGCTCGCCAATGGCGTCATCCGCGAGGTGCTCAAGATGCGCTACCTGTGGAACAACCCGATGGAACTGGTCGATAGCAGGCTCGACGCCATCCTCGGCCCCGATTTCGGTACGCCGTTCGAGCGTGCGGTGGCCGAGACGGTCAGGCCGTTCTTCGTGCAGAAGGTTGCGGCCTAAGTCGAGTAGGCCTCATCCTGAGCCCGTCGAAGGACGAGGTCGTGGCACATTGGCCTCCACTCACTCGACCTCGTGGTTCGACAAGCTCACCATGAGGTCCTGAGACCTTCAGCCGCCCAGCCCCACCGCCCGCCTGACATGATCAGGCGTCCAGCCCTGGGCCCGCAGATCCGCCAGGCTCTGCGAGCCCCTCGACTTCGCCAGCTTCTTGCCCGCGTCATCGAGGATCAGCCGGTGGAAGTGATAGATCGGCGAGGGCAGGCCCAGCAGCATCTGCAGCAGGACGTGAATATCGGTTGCCGCCTCCATGTCGCGGCCGCGCGTCACATGCGTGATGCCTTGCGCCGCGTCATCGACCACCACGCTGAGGTGATAGCTCGTCGGCGTGCCCTTGCGCTGCAGCACCACATCGCCCCAGCGCTCGGGCCTGGCATAGCGGATCTGCGGACGGTCGGTCACCAGTGGCCCCACCACCGTGAAGCTCAGCATGCCGGTACGCGCCATGGCCTGTTCGGTGTCGAGTCGGAACTGCACCGGGTCGCCGCGCTCGAGCCGCTCGATCTGTTCGCCCCGATCCAGATGCCGGCAGGTGCCCGGATAGAGCGGCGCCCCATCGGGGTCGGTGTCATCAGCCGCTGCGGCGATGTCACTGCGCGAACAGAAGCAGGGATAGAGCAGTCCCTGCTCGCGCAACCGATTGCCGGCCTGCGCGTAAACCTCCATACGCTCGGACTGCTGCAGGACCGGCTCGGGCCAGTCGAGGCCCAGCCAATGCAGGTCCTCTGATATCGCCGCGGTGAATTCGGGTTTACTGCGCTCGGCATCGATGTCTTCGATCCGCAGCAGGACGGTGCCGCCGAGCAGGGCAGCGGCGTTCCAGGTCACCAGCGCCGAATAGGCATGGCCAAGGTGCAACCGCCCATTGGGGCTGGGGGCAAAGCGAAGGACGGGACTGGATGGTTTTTGCGACACGCAGGGTTTCTACATGAGCCAATTGCCGCCGTCACCGCGCCTCAACAGCGCCGAGGCCGTCGCCGCCCATCTTGACCTGCTGGTGACCATCGACCCGCGCCTGTCTGCGGTCCGCGACTTCGCGGGGCCCGTGCAGCCGCGCATCACTCAGCCGGGCTTTCCCGGCATCGCCAAAGTCATTACCGGGCAGCAGGTTTCAGTCGCCAGTGCCGCCGCCATCTGGAGCCGCTTCGAGCAACTGCCCGGCGCCCTCGACCCGGTGACCTATCTCTCCCTCAGCGAAGCCGAAGTGCGCGGGGTCGGCTTTTCCGGCAGCAAGTTCCGCACGGTGCGCGCCATCGCCGAAGCCATGGTGGCCGGGCAACTCGACTTCGACCACCTCGAAACACTGCCGGCCGAGGACGCCGTGCGCTATCTCGTCGCCCACAAGGGCATCGGGCCATGGACGGCGGAGGTCTATCTGATGTTCTGCGCCCAGCACCCGGACGTGTTTCCGGCGGGGGACCTGGCATTGCTCAAGGCAGTGCATCACGGGCTCGGGCTTGACGCTCGTCCCACCATCAGGGACATGATCGGCATCGCCGCCGACTGGCACCCGCATCGTTCGGCCGCGGCTTTGCTGTTCTGGCGCTATTTCGCCGTCATGCGCGACCGGGAAGGAATTCTTCTGTGACCAAGCTCTCCGGCCCCATGCTGCCGCCCGCCTCCGGCGGCGTTCCCAGACAGGCCGTGGTGCTGCTGCATGGATATGGCAGCGATGGCAATGACCTGATCGGCCTGGCCCCCCACTGGCAGGCCAGCCTGCCCGATGCCGTCTTCATCTCGCCCAATGCGCCCGAGCCATGCCGGCAGTTTGCCTTCGGCTTCCAGTGGTTCGATGTCAGCTTCGATGGCGACCGGCTGGCCCGGCGGCAGGAGGGTGTCGTGCAAGCACGGCCCGTACTGCTCGAATTTCTGGAGGACCTCTGGAGCCAGTCCGGCATCGCGCCCGAGCAAACCATCCTCGCCGGCTTCAGCCAGGGCGCGATGATGGCGCTGCATACCGGCCTGTCGCTCGAACGCCCGCTGATGGGCATCATCGCCTTTTCCGGCGCCTTCCTGCCGCCCGACGGCTTCGGCAGCGCGCACCTGGCCAAGAGCCCGGTTTGCCTCGTGCATGGCGACATGGACGAGGTGGTCGATCCCGAGCACAGCGCCGATGCCGATACGGCGCTGCGGCTGGCCGGCTATGATGTCAGCTATCATGTGAGCCCCGGCACCGGCCACGGCATCGCCCCGGACGGGCTGGCCTTTGCCACCACCTTCATCGAGCGGGTCGCCAACAAATAACGCTTCGGCCCCCGCTTCACAGCCCTGACACAAACGGCTTAGTATAAGGGGGCTATGGACTTACTCGATTCCCGTTCCGGGAGACTCAAGTGACGATCCACGTGTCGCCTGAGGCCTGTCCCGCGCTGGTGCTGAACGCCGATTTTCGGCCGCTCAGCTATTATCCGCTCTCGCTCTGGTCGTGGCAGGACGCCATCAAGGCGGTGTGCCTGGATCGCGTCAACATCGTGTCGCTCTACGACACGGTCATCCACTCGCCCAGCTTCGAAATGCGCCTGCCCAGCGTCGTGTCGCTGCGCGACTACGTGAAGCCGGCACGCCACCCCGCCTTTACCCGCTTCAACGTGTTCCTGCGCGATCGCTTCCAGTGCCAGTATTGCGGCTCCAAGGACGACCTGACCTTCGATCACGTCATCCCTCGCTCCAAGGGCGGCCAGACCACCTGGGAAAATGTCGTGGCCGCCTGCGCGCCCTGCAACCTGCGCAAGGCCAATCGCATGCCCAGCGAAATCCGCATGTTCCCGCATCAGAAGCCCTATCACCCCACGGTGCACGACCTGCATAATAACGGCCGCGCCTTCCCGCCCAACCACCTGCATCAGAGCTGGCTGGACTATCTCTACTGGGATATCGAGCTGGAGCCGTAACCCTTGCCGATCGCCCGACCAATAACTATTATTGGTCGGGCGATCGGAGACAGGCGCCATGGCCATCAGTGCAGAACTGGGTGAAACCCTCGAAAAGGTCGTCACGGACCTCGTGGAAAACGGCCGCTACAATTCCAAGAGCGAAGTCCTGCGCGAAGGCGTCCGCCTGGTGCAGGAGCGCGAGGCGCGGCTTCGTGAGCTTGAGGCAAGTCTGGAAGCTGCCGTTGTGGAGGCAGATCGAAACGGATGGCTCTCCCCAGACGAGGTCTTCGGCGATCTCGAGGCGCGCTATGCCGACAAGCGCCAAACGGGATGAGCGTTCAGTTCACGCCACAGTCCTTGCGGGATATGCGCGCCATCGGCGATTACATCGCCGCCGACAATCCAAGAAGAGCACAGACCTTCGTTGCCGACCTACGCGTGGCCTACGAGTCGCTGGCCATGACCAGCGACCGCTACCCGCTGTTTGGATCTGGGGGCTACCGTCGAATGCCCTTTGGCAACTACCTGATATTCTACCAAAGAGTGCAGGCGACCATAAGGGTCGTTCGCGTTATTCATAGCGCCAGGGACATGCGCGATTCGGACTTCGACTAGCCCCGCTTGCCGCGCTGTGCCTGGGCCCACATTGACAGCCCCAGCAGCGCCACGATGGCCAGCGAGATCAGCGCATTGTATCCCGCCAGCGAAATGCCCAGGAAGCGGAACTGCACCACATCGCAGCCGATGACCGGGGTCAGGTTGCTGAGGGCATCGAAATCCATGCTTTCGCCGACGCCGGTGCAGGCGGTCGGACCGGGCCAGAAGCCCCATTCGACGCCAGCATGATAGGCCCCCATATAGGCGCCCCACACGAAAATGGCAGTGACCACGGCCATGGCGATATACCACACCGCCAGCGGCAGGCGGTTCCAGGTGATCAGCACCGCCAGCAGGATCGGCAACCCATAATAATAGGCCATGCGCTGCTCGAGGCAGAGCTCGCACGGATAGAGGCCGCCGAAAATCTGCGAAGCCCAGGCCGCCAGGATGGTCACCAGGCCCAGGACGAAGGCGAGGCCCGCAGATTTCTTGTCGAGCGGGTGGAGGATCGATGCGGCCATGCTGGGATGAACTTTCGGCTGACGCTATGGACCAGCTGGATAGCCCGCGATTGCGGCGATTTCCAGCGGGAAACGGGCTTGTGAAGGGAATTGGCGACGGGACTTCATGCGCCGGCCGCCAGGACACACCAGCCGCCTAGAGATCCTGCAGGATCTCCAGCAGTTCGTGCCGGGTCGGGCGCGATGTCGGTCCGGCCGGCGTCAGGGGCACCGGCCCGTCGACCGCACCCAGCATCAGCATCATGCCGCCAATGGTGCCGTCAACCTTGTGCCAGGGACACATCACGCACATCTGCGGCACGATCTTGCCTGTCCTGTCCTTCATATAGGCGCGCGGGCTGTGGATGGTTTCCCCGGCCAGGACCCGCCTGTGCTCTACCCGATGCTCCTGGCTGATATCGGGGCGAACGACATAGTGATTCTTGCCCACAAGGTTGCCGCCCTCGGCGGTCTTGTGCCCGGCAATCCAGTAGTCGCTGACCGCCAGGTAGTTCATCTGCCGGTCCAGCACGGCGATCGCCGCCGGCACATTCTTCATCAGGGTGCGCACCAGGAGGCTCCTGCCGACAGCATTGGCATCCTTCATGGTGTGGCCGGTAATATCCTGCATCGTGCCGAACACTTCCGAGACGTCGCCGCCCGGGCCAATCCGCACATCGGCGGTATACTCCACCACCTTGATGCCAGCACCTGTTTCGATGCGGAATTTGGCCTTGTGGCCGCGCCTTTCAGCAACGGCGCGCTTGAGCAGGGCCACGGCCGACGGCCGATCATAGTCGACGATATGGCTCATCGCCTCTTCGGTCGTCAGCGGCTCGAGCTGGGGCGGCAGCCCGTAGATTTCGAAGGCATGCTCGGACCAGTAGGTAGCGCCATTGGCCACCAGCATGCGCCAGAATCCCATGCCAAGCTGCGAAGCAAGCAGGTCCAGCATGGCGTCGGCGTGGACGACTGCGGGAGATTCATGATCGTGTTGCACAGCGTCCGGCATCAGCAATAGCCCATCGAGGCACGCGCCGCGTGCCGGGCCGCCACTAAATCACCATTGCATTACCGAAATCTGTCGCCGCTGGCAGAAATTGCCCGCTGCCGAACCTTATGCTCCGTGCCCTTAGTCGCCTGTCAGGCTGATCCCAGCGGCCTGGCGCAGGGCGATCGCATTGGCGGGCGCATGCAGCTTGTCCTCGTGCACGAAGTAGGCGAACACGTCCTTGCCTTCAGCCGCCCAGGCCTTGGCCGTTGTCGCCCAGTCCGCGATATCGGCATCCTTGTAGCCGTACCCCCGGGGCGGCCCCTGCAGCCGGCAATAGGCGAAATCGGCGGTCAGTGCGCGTGACGGGTTTTCCGCCGTATCGGCAATGACCCGGGCCACGTTGTATTCGCCCAGCAGCGCATTGACCTCCGGCACATCGAAACTGGCATTGCGCATCTCGATGGCGTGGCGGATGGCGCCGACACCGTCCGTGGCGAGGAATGGCGTGGACTTGAGCCGCTCGTCGGCCTTGCCGGCGAGAGCGACATAATCCGCCGTGCTGCGCGGCAGCAGCTTGAGAAAGGTGCTCAGCACCTCAGCGTTGTAGCCGACATTGGGCGGCAACTGCCAGATGAAGGGTCCGAGCTTGCTCCCCAGCGCCAGCGGCCCCGAGGCAAAGAAATTGGCCAGCTCCTGCTCGCAATTCTTGAGCCGCTTGATGTGGGTGACCAGTTGCGGCCCCTTGATGGAGAAGACGAAACCGTCGCGCGCCTCGCCGGCCCATTTGGCAAAGTTCTCGGGCTTCTGGTTGGCGCGGAACGTTGCGTTGATCTCGATGGTGCCAAGTCTGGAGCTGGCATAGGCGAGCTCCTTCTTCTGCACCAGGCCATCGGGAAAGAACGTGCCGCGCCAGGGTTCGAACACCCAGCCGGCCGTCCCGGTCCGTATCGCACCATCAGTCATGCCAATTGTCCTCGTTGCCTGATCAGGCTAGCGCAAAAAAAGCGCGCCCAAAATATGCTCATCGCTGATCGGGATGCAGGAAGGCGGCAAGGAAGGTCGCGACGGCCGCCCCGGTATGCCGCTTGATTTCGGCGGGCGTCGGAATCGCCTCATTGCCCAGCATCATGACGCGATTGATCGGCTCCCCCATCAGCAGCCAGTTGAGCTGCGAGGCGGTTTCCGCGACATCCTCGAAGGCCAGCAGCCCGTCGTCCCGCAGCGTTTCGAACAGCGCCCCCATGGCGCCGATGGCCCGGCCGGCACCGCGTGCATAGAGTTCCCGCGCCAGCTCGGGAAAGCGCTGCACCTCCGATATCACCAGCCGCCGCAGCTGCATCAGTCCCGGGGTCAGCGCCACGGTCTGGATGCGCACCCCATAGTCGAGCAGGAACGCCTCGAGTTCCGCCCGGTCGCGCAACTGGGGCGGCGCCTGATGCACCGCTGCGCCCGCCTGGTCCATCATTTCGGTGACGACAGCCACAAACAGCAGATCCTTGCTGCTGAAGTGCTTGTAGACGGTCTGCTTGGAGACGCCGGACCGCGCTGCAATCTCGTCCATGCTGGCCCGGTCATAGCCCGTTTCGAGAAACACTGCGGCCGCCGCCGCGACGATGGCGGCATGCTTGCGCTCCGAACGCGTTGCGGTGGCGGGTGGGGCGCTGTCGGCCATTGTCGACTCCATTTGCTGAACCCTGCTTGACACAATCAGACTGTACAGTCTAGTTCTAAGAACGGAACTGAACGGTCTAGTTCAGTTTGGAAGGAGAAGAACATGCATATCCAGTTCGCCGAATTGCCCGTCTTCGATCAGGACCGGGCCAGGCACTTCTACTGTGACACACTTGGCTGCAGCACCGTCGCCGACAGCCCCATGGGCGATGATGGCTGGCGCTGGATCGAGTTGGGCCTGCCTGGCGCCCGGACGAACCTCCATTTCATCCGCCGGGGCGACGACCGGCCTGGCGACGAACCCGTGCTCGTGCTGGTGGTGGACAACGTTGCCGACACCGTCGGCGATCTCAGGCGCCGCGGCGTCTCCATCGTCACCGAGCCGCACGAGCCCGCCTGGGAACCTGGCCGGACCGTCGCCGAATTCCGCGATAGCGAGGGCAACCGCATGATCCTCTCGAGCGCCAGGCCACAGCCATGACCACCCGTCTCATTGCCGCGGCGGCCCTGCTGTCGCTGCTGAACCCGACACCCTCCATTGCCCAGAACGGCATCCCGAAAGCAGGAGTCTCCCAGATGACCAATGCCACCCAGTCCGCCACCCTCAAGGTGCCCGGCGCCACCCTCTATTATGAAACCACCGGTTCCGGCCCCACGCTGCTCATCATCCCGGGCGGCCCGCAGGATGCCGGCGTCTTTACGCCGCTGGCTGCCGAACTGGCGGGCCGGTTCAGGGTCGTTTCCTATGATCCGCGCGGCAATTCGCGCAGCAGCTTCGATGGCGAGGCGACCCCGCTCGATGTCGACCAGCAGGCTGACGACGCAGCCGCCCTCATCGGCCATGTCGGCGGCCCGGCCCATGTGTTCGGCACCAGCGGCGGCGCGCAGATCGGCCTCAACCTGGCCGCCCGCCATCCGCACCTGGTGACGACCCTGGTGGCGCATGAGCCGCCCTCGATGATGCTCATGGACGATCCCGAGCCCATGTTGGCGGCCGACCGCGCCCTCCATGAGACCTACAGGACCCAGGGTGTCGATGCCGCCATGGCGCAGTTCTTCGCGGAGCACGGGCTCGATGGCGGCGAGGCGCCAGAGGGCGACATGCCCGATTTCGATCCGGCCGGCATGCCGCCCGAAGCAGCCGAAACCTTCATGCGGGTCAGCGGCAATTTCGAATACTGGCTGGCCCATGGCATGCTGCCACTCTCCACCTACAAGCCGGACGTGACCGCGCTCAAGGTCGGTGCGCCCCGGGTCGTCGTCGCCATCGGCGAGCAATCGACAGGGCACCCCATCCATGCGATGAGCATGGCGCTCGCCAATGCGCTCGGCGTGGAACCGGTCAGCGTGCCCGGGGACCACATGGGCTTTGAAGCCCAGCCCGCCGAGTTCGCTCAACGACTGGAAGCCGCTTTCAAATGAGCCAGTCCGCCCGCCTGCCCATGGGGCCATCGCAAAGGACAGCCCTGCTGCTTGCCGCGAGCAGTGCCATTGCCGGCTCGGTGGGTCCGATCGCCATCGGCTCGGGCGGGCTGGCGGGTGCCTCTGTCCTGCCGGCGGATGCCCTGAGTCTGTCGACCATGCCGGTCACCACCTTTGTGATCGGCTCCGCCGTCGCCGCCATTCCTGCGGCGCTGCTGATGCGCCGCGTCGGCCGGCGCGCAGGCTTCATCACCGGCGCCTTGGTGGGCGCCACCGGGGCGGGCCTGGCAAGCCTGGCGCTCGGCCTCGGCTCGTTCTGGTTCTTCGCCATCGGCATGATGGTGCTGGGCGGCGCCGCCGCGTTCCTGCAGCAATACCGCTTTGCCGCCGCCGACGCGTCCGAGCCGGCCTTCAAGGATCAGGCGATCGCCTGGGTCATGGCGGGAGGCATCGTGTCGGGCGTGGCCGGTCCGCAGTTGGCCATCCATGGCCGGAGCATCTGGCCCGACACGCCCTATGCCGGAACGTTTTTCCTCCTGGCCCTGCTGTTCCTCTGCGCCATCCCGCTGTTGGCAAGGCTCCGCGTGCCCAAGCCCAGGGCGCTGCCCGGGGCGCTGAAAAATGGCAGGCCGCTCCGCGTGATCGTCAGCCAGCCGCGCTTCCTGCTCGCCATGCTGATCACGATATCAGCCTATGCGATGATGAGCCTGGTGATGACGGCCGCGCCACTGGCCATGGTGCAGCTCTGCGGTCACTCGGTCGCCGATGCCCAGATCGGTATCATCTTCCATGTGCTGGCCATGTTCGGACCCAGCTTCTTCACCGGGCGGCTCATTACCCGCTTTGGTCGCTCGACCATCGCCGCTGCCGGCTTCGTGCTGATTGCCGCCGCTGCCGGCGTCTCGCTGACCGGTATCACCGTCGGGCACTTCTGGCTGCTGCTGACGCTGCTTGGCATCGGCTGGAATTTCGGCTTCATCTCCGGCACCGCGATGATCACCGATCTCTATCGCCCCGAGGAAGCCGCCAAGACCCAGGCCTTCAGCGAATTCACCCTGTTCACCATCGTTGCCATGGTGACCTTTGCCTCGGGCGGCCTTATTGCGGCCGTCGGCTGGTGGGCGCTCAACCTGATGGTCCTGCCGCTGGTCGCGCTCGGCATTGCACTGATCGTGGTGGAGGAACTGGTCGAACGGCGCAGCGCCAGGGCCACATGACCCCGGCGCCCGCTCCGGTTTCTAGAACTTGTAGTTGAGGCCGGCGCGGACGACGCTGAAGCGCTGCGTCGCGTCGATATTGCCGATACCGGCCGGCAGGCCGTTATAGGTCTGCGTGCCCAGGTCGACATAAAGGTATTCGGCCTTGATCGAGATATTCGACGTCGCCTGTGCCTCAAGGCCGATGCCGGCGGTCCAGCCCATATGGGTAGCCGACTGCGAGGTGGTAACCCCACCCGGATTGGTGAGGCTCGCCGAGCCACGGCCCGCCGCGATACCACCCGTCACATAGGGCATCACCTGGCCGAAGGCCATGCCGGCGCGGCCGCGCAGCGTGCCGTAGAAGTCGATGCCAGCCTTGAACGAGCCGACCCCCGGAATGTCCTCGGTATAGCCCACATTGGACCATTGCAGGTCGGCTTCGCCACCCAGGATAAAGCCGCCCATATCCATATTGTAGCCAGCCTGGCCACCCAGGTTCCAGCCACCGGTGGCATTGGACGCCTGGGCCCCCGGGGCGGGCGTCACGGTCGCGGTACCAAAACCATAGCCGCCGCTGACGCCGGCATAAAAACCCGACCAGCCCGTGGCCGGGGTGGGCGAATAGATGGGGCTGGCGCCGCTGTTCCAGCCCAGGTCGGCGGCCTGGCTGGCGCTGGTGAGCAGCAGGATCGCGGAAAGCATGATGCCAAGGCGCTTCATGGATGTCCTCGTTCTCGAAAGGGAAATGGCTTTCCGCAAAATGCGACGGAAAAAATTAACACCCCGGTAAGGAACAAGGTTAACGCCATGCACAGGCGCCATGGCTCGACCAGACGCCTGCGTCTGGCGCATGGAACCGGCTCGCGAAGGCTCTAGAAGCTGGGGCGCGGCCGCGGAAAGGGGATGTCGCCGGGAACGCCAGCCGCAAGTCCCGGGCGCAGGTCGACAGCCAGCGCGGCCTCGGTGGTGGGCGCAGTGAAAACCGGCAGATGCGCCGGCCGCGGCCGCGGCAGGTTGATGCCGACGGCAATGCGGCCAAGATCGGTCGCCACATAGGAGGCGGGCTGCACGCTGTCGGTCAGCAGACTCGGCTGGCCTTCAAGGCCCATCGGGAAGGCCGCTTCCTGCGTCGCCACATAGGCCTTGGCATCCTTGCCGCAGATCAGCGGGCGCATATCGACCGCCGCAGCGCCCGGACTGTTGCTCAGCGTCAGCAGCGTCTGCCCGCTGGGCAGGGCGGCACCCGAAAGCCCGCGCAGGATCAGGTCGGCGGCGCGCTCATTGCGGTCGCGCGCCGATGAGCCGCCCAGCACCACCGCAAGCAGCCGGCGGCCACCGCGATCCACCGTCGCCACCATGTTGAGCCCCGAGGCACACACGAACCCGGTCTTCATGCCGGTGGTACCGGCAAAGCTCTCCAGCAGCTTGTTTTCCGATTCCAGCGCCTTGCCGTTGAGCATGACCGTGCCGGTGCCGAAGATGGGCATATATTGCGGGAAGCTCTGGCGTATATAGAGCGAGAGCACGGCCAGATCCCGGGCCGAGGTCACCTGTGCCGGATCGTGCAGCCCATTGGGATTGGTGTAGCGCGTCGCCGTCAGCCCCATCCGCTGCGCCGCATCGTTCATCAGCGCCACATAGCTCGCCTCATCGCCGGCAAGCGTTTCGGCAATGGCCATGGCCACGTCATTGGCCGATTTAACGAGCATGATGTAGAGCGCGTCCTGCAGCGTGATGGCGCTGCCGACCGCCAGGCCCGACTTGGACGGCGCCTCGTTGAACGCCTTCTTGGAAATGACCACGGGCATGTCGAGCGTCGCCTTGCCCTGCGCGATCTGCTCGAAGGCGACATAGGCGGTCATCAGCTTGGTGAGCGAGGCCGGATGCCAGGGCTGGCCGGCCTCCTGAGCATAGAGCACGTCGAATGTGTCCATATCCACCAGCAGCATCGGATTGGCGCGGGCCGGCATCAGGCTCAGCAGCGCCAGCATGGCGACAAGGACGAAACGGCGGGCGAACAGCACGGGCAAACGGCTCCACAATGGCGGCAAAATCGGCATCCTCATAGCAGCGGCGACGGTTCACCTCAATGCGGCGGCGGCCACGCTGACGGGCTTTTGAACCTGCTGACACGATCTGTCGCATGCGGGCACCATCCTGCGGCCAACAACAAGGAGAAGCCAGATGACATCCATCGTCACCATCCTGACCGAGGGCTATGCCGATTGGGAAACCGCCCTGCTCAACGCGGCGGCACGGACCTATTTCCACATCGACACGCGCTTTGCGACCCCCGGCGGCAAGCCGGTGACCTCGTCGGGTGGCCTCAAGGTCACGCCGGACCTGGCGGTGGAAGACATCGACGTCGGCGCCATCGATGCCCTCGTGGTCAATGGCGGCACGGCATGGAGCCAACCCGACGCGCCCGATATCGGCAAGGTGCTGCTGGCGGCCCGCGACGCAGGCAAGACCGTGGCCGCAATCTGCGATGGTACCCTGGCGCTGGCCCGGACCGGATTGCTCGACAATGTCGACCACACGTCCAATTCGACTGAAAATCTGACGCCCACCGGCTACAAGGGCGCCGTGCACTACAAGGACCAGCCCGATGCGGTCGTCGCCGGCAAGATCGTCACGGCACCCGGCACGGCGCCGGTCAGCTTCATGGGCGGGGTGCTCGAAACGCTGGGCCTGCGCGACGACAACCTCGAGTACTATCTCGGCATGTACGCCGCCGAGCACAAGGCGGCGTAGCCGAAGGCTCGCCTTGGGCGCCTGCCGACCGCCTCAGGTGCCCAATGCGATCAGCTTTTCGACCACCGCCTCGCCATCGGGCGTGTCCCAATGCGCCGGCCCCTGCAGCACGGCCAGCTCACACCCGTTCTCGTCCAGCACCAGCGTCGCCGGCAGGCCGACGGCCACTGCCTCCTGCTTGAGCCGCTCGAAGGCGGCGAAGGTGTTGTCGGCATAGAGCGGCAGGTTGGCGAAGCTGTTCTCGTCGAGAAAAGCCTGCGCCTTTTCGAGCCCGCCTTCCCCGATATCGAGATTGATCGGCAGCACCATGAAGGCGTCCGAATTGTACTTGGTCGCCAGGGCATCCAGCGCCGGCATTTCCTCGCGGCAGGGCACGCACCAGCTGGCCCAGAAATTGACCAGCAGCGCCTTGCCCTTGAAATCGGCAATGGTCATTGCCGTGCCACCGGCATCCTTGAACGCCATGGTCGCATAGCCCCGGCCCTCGCCGGTGCCGTTGAGCGCCGCCAGTTCCCCCACCGCTGCCTCGCCGATCGCCGCCGCTTCCTCGGCCTGGACAGGGCATTCCTTTGCCTGGCCGGCATTGCCGAGCCACACCCACGCCGCTATAGCTACCGCTAATCCCGCCAAGCCCAGGATGACCCACAGCCGGACCCGGCTCGTCGCTCCCGGGTTTGGCGCTTGCATATCGGTCATAGGGGTCTCCGGAAATGAGCAACAAGATGTGGGGCGGACGGTTTGCCACCGGCCCCGACGCCATCATGGAGGAAATCAACGCCTCGATCGGTTTTGATCAGCGCCTGTTCCGCCAGGATATTGCCGGATCGATCGCCCATGCCACAATGCTCGCTGAGACGGGCATTCTGACGCAGGAGGATCGTGACAGCATCATAGCCGGTCTAAACGAGGTGCTGGCCGAAATCGAGGGCGGCACTTTCACCTTCTCGCGCGCGCTGGAAGACATTCACATGAATGTCGAAAGCAAGCTGCGGGAAAAGATCGGGGATGCTGCCGGCAGGCTGCACACCGCCCGCTCGCGCAATGACCAGGTCGCGACCGACTTCAAGCTCTATGTCCGCGACACCATCGATACGCTGGTGACCCAGGTGCAGACGCTGCAACTGGCTTTGGTGACCCGGGCCGAGGACGAGGCCGAAACCATCATGCCCGGCTTCACCCACCTGCAGAGCGCCCAGCCCGTCACCTTCGGCCACCACCTGCTCGCCTATGTCGAAATGCTCGGCCGCGACGCCGGCCGCCTGCTCGACGCGCGCAGGCGCCTCAACGAATCGCCCCTGGGCTCGGCCGCACTGGCGGGCACGCCCTATCCGATCGACCGGTATATGACGGCCGAAAAGCTCGGCTTCGACCGGCCCACCGCCAATAGCCTCGACGCCGTCTCCGACCGCGATTTCATCCTCGAAACCCTGGCCGCGGCCAGCATCTGCGCCATGCACCTTTCCCGCTTCGCCGAGGAAATGGTGATCTGGAGCAGCGCCCAATTCGGCTTCGTGCGCCTCTCCGACAAGTTCACCACCGGCTCCTCCATCATGCCGCAGAAGCGCAATCCGGACGCCGCCGAACTGGTGCGCGCCAAGATCGGCCGCATCCTGGGCGCCCTCACCAGCCTCATGGTGGTGATGAAGGGCCTGCCGCTCGCCTATTCCAAGGATATGCAGGAAGACAAGGAAGTCGCCTTCGACGCGCTCGACGCGCTCAGCCTGTCCCTCGCCGCCATGACCGGCATGGTCAGCGATCTCACCCCCAATCGCGAGCGCATGCGCGCCTCGGCCTCGGCGGGATTCTCTACGGCCACCGACATTGCCGACTGGCTGGTGCGCGAGATCAACATCCCCTTCCGCGACGCCCACCACATTACCGGCCAGATCGTGGCCCTGGCCGAACAGAAGGGCTGCGGGCTCGAAGGCCTCACCATCGAGGACTTCAAGTTCATCGATTCTCGCATCGACAGCCGCATCCACAAGGTGCTGACCGTCGAAGCCTCGGTCGCCGCCCGGCAGAGCTATGGCGGCACGGCCCCAGCCAATGTGCTCATCCAGGCCGCCCGCTGGAAGACCGAGCTGACCGGCCAACCGCACGAACCGCGGCCCCTGGGCAAGAAGAAGCATGGCGGCCATGGCGATGGCGGGGTTGAATAGACAAGCCAACTCACGCCATCCTGCCAACAACCACAGTGTCATTCCCGCATAGGCGGGAATCCATTCTTTGCCGATTTCTCGGTTGGTAAGAGTGGTCCCGCCTGCGCGGGAATGACACTGTGAAAGGAACGGAGAACCCTTTGCCCAAACCTCCCCGGCAGATGCGTCTCACCGAGCGCCATGTCGGCTATGTCCAGCCCGAGGCGCCATCCGAAGACATGCCGCCGCCTCCACCCGGCATGCGCGCGGCCATGCCCGACGATCACCAGCGCACCATCACCGACCTGCTGGGCCCCGACCGCGGCGACGAAGTCTGGATCTTCGCCTATGGCTCACTGATCTGGAAACCGGCCTGCGACTTCGTCGAAATGCGGACCGGCCTGGTCCGCGGCTGGCATCGCGCCTTTTGCCTGGGCTGGAACAACCGCTTCCGCGGCTCCGACGCCAATCCAGGCCTGATGCTGGCGCTGGACCGGGGCGGCGCCTGCAAGGGCGTGCTCTATCGGCTGCCGCCAGGGCAGATCGAGCAGAGCATGACCAGCCTGCTGGAGCGCGAAATGGGCTGGCTGCCCTCGCCCTTCCCGCCGCGCTGGGTCAATGTCAACTCCGGCGAGCGGACCATCCGCGCCATCACCTTCTGCATCGATCGCAATTCGGGCCGCTATGTCTCGGGGCTTCCCATCGAAGCCATAGCCGACGTGCTGGCCACGGCCGTGGGCACGCGCGGCTCGATGGCCGAATACCTCTTCGCTACCGTGCGGCACCTCGAGGATATCGGCATTCACGACCCCCATCTCTGGCAGTTGCAGGCCCTCGTCGCCGAGCGCATCGAAACCGCTTATGAGCCGGATCGCTAAGTCTTGCTTTCGTTTTCAGTGGCACTGAACTAGGGATTGCCGCGAGACATCAACACCCACGATGTCATTCCGGCGCAGGCCAGAATCCATGCTCGATACATCCCACGCGCCAGCGCATGCGGGTGACCCCGGACATGGACCCCGGCCTTCGCCGGGGTGACATCGCGTGGTGAAACCACCGGGGCAAACATGGTCCACCACTTCGAACATCGCGGCGACACCCTCTATGCCGAGGACGTCAATCTCAACGACCTCGCCGCCAAGGTCGGAACGCCCTTCTATGTCTATTCCAGCGCCACCCTGCGCCGGCATGTGCGGGTGGTGAAGGCCGCCTTCGAGGGCATTCCGACGCTCCTGGCCTATGCCATGAAGGCCAATTCCAACCAGGCCGTGCTCAAGCTGATGGCCTCCGAGGGCGCCGGCGCCGACGTGGTGTCGATGGGCGAACTTGAGCGGGCTTTGGCCGCCGGCATCAGGCCAGACATGATCGTGTTCTCTGGCGTCGCCAAGACCGTCGCCGAGATGCGCCGCGGCCTCGAAGTCAGCATCAAGTGCTTCAATGTCGAGAGCGAACCCGAGCTGGAACGGCTCTCCATGGTCGCATCGGACATGGGCCGCACGGCTCGCGTCTCGGTTCGCATCAATCCTGATGTCGATGCCCGCACCCATGCCAAGATTTCCACCGGCAAGGCCGAGAACAAGTTCGGCATCCCCTATGCCCGCGCCCGCGACGTCTATCGCCGCATTGCCGAGCTGCCCAATGTCGAGGCTGTCGGCGTCGACATGCATATCGGCAGCCAGCTGACCGATCTCGAACCTTTCGGCACCGCCTTTGGCCTGATGGCCGAACTGGTGACGGCCCTCAAGGCCGACGGCCACGACATCCGCCATGTCGATGTCGGCGGCGGCCTGGGCATCCCCTATCACCACGACCAGGAAGCGCCACCGCATCCGGAAGCCTATGCCGCGGTGATCCGCGACAAGGTCGGCCAGCTCGGCTGCTCGCTCGTCATCGAACCCGGCCGCCTTCTGGTGGGCAATGCCGGCATCCTTGTGACCAAGGTTGAATATGTGAAGGAAGGCGGCACCAATTTCGTCATCGTCGACGCGGCGATGAACGACCTGATCCGCCCCACGCTCTACGAGGCCCATCACGACGTGGTGCCGGTCAACCATTCCAACCTCGCACCCATCACCGCCGATATCGTCGGCCCGGTCTGCGAAACCGGCGACTACCTCGCCAAGGCCCGCACCATGCCCGGCGTCAAGGAAGGCGATCTGCTCGCCATCATGAGCGCCGGCGCCTATGGCGCCGTCATGGCCTCGACCTATAATTCCCGCGCCCTGATCCCCGAAGTGCTGGTCGATGGCGACCGCTTCCACGTCATCCGCCCGCGCAAGTCGCTCGACGAACTGATCGCCCTCGACAGCGTGCCGGACTGGGTTTGAGCGCTTTACTTCTCCCTTTGGGGGAGAGGTGTCCATCCTGCCACCCCTTGTCAGCGCCCCTGCCCCATAGTCTCCTGACCCAAGGGAGACCGCCATGCCTGAGACGCTGACCGACCGCCAGCTCAACCGCGCCACGCTGGCCCGGCAATGGATGCTCGAGCGGGCAGACGTCGCAATATCCGATGCGGTAGCCTTCCTGCTCGGCCTCCAGGCCCAGACCAGCAACGGCCCTTATCAGGGCTTGTGGAACCGCCTCGCCGGCTTCCGGCACCAGAACCTGACGGCACTGATCGAGGACAAGACCCTGCTCCGTGCCACCACGATGCGCACGACCTTGCACCTGCATACCGCCGCCGATATGCGGAGCATCCGCCCCGTCATGCAGTCCGTGCTCGATCGCAGCTGGACCGCGACCTTCCGCAAGCGCTTTGCCGATGCCGACCACGACGCCGTGCATCGCCGCGGCGTCGAACTGCTCGATGAGGCGCCGATGACCAGCGGCGCGCTGGGCAAGCGCCTGGCCGAGACCTGGCCCAATTCCGAGCCGCTGGCGCTGGCGCAATTGCTGCATTGCCGCGAGACGCTGATCCAGACCCCGCCCACCCGCATCTGGGGTCACGGCGGCGCGCCGCTGCTGAGCCGCATCGAGAACTGGACCGGCAGGGGCCTCGACAATCCGCCTGCTTTGCCCGACCTCGTGCGGCGCTACCTTGCCGCCTATGGCCCCGCCAGCGTCATGGACATGCAGAGCTGGTCCGGCCTGACCCGACTGGCCCCGGCCTTCGAGGCGCTCAAGGGCGAACTGGTCGAATTCACCGGCGCCGATGGCCGCACACTCTACGACCTTCCCGATGGCCCCCGTCCCGATCCCGACACCCCCGCCCCGGTGCGCTTCATGCCCGAATATGACAATGTCTGGCTGGGCTTTGCCGACCGCTTTCGCATCCAGCCCGAGCTGGCGCGCAGCCGCATGGTGCTGGTCAACGGCTATGTCGCGACTTACACCGTGGATGGATTCATATCAGGCAACTGGACGCTCAAGCGCAACAAGACCGACATCGCGATCACCATCCTGCCCTTCCGCAAGCTCACTCCAGCCGAAACCGCCGATGTCGAGGCGGAGGCCCATGCCCACGGCGCCTTCCTGGCCGACGGCAAGGGCATGGTCACTGTTGCCTGGGACGCTGTGGTCGACGCGTAACGACTATTCCTGCTGCGCCCGCCGCCCGAGCGACAGCACTTCCACGGGCTTGCCCGCCAGCGCGTCATCCACCTTCTGCAGCAGGTCCACCAGCGTGAACGGCTTGGTGATGACGTCGTAGATCAGCGCTTCCAGCCCATGCGCGCGCTCACGCTGGTCGGCAAAGCCGGTCATCAGCACGATGATCACATCGGGATATTTCGCCGCCACGTGCAGCGCCAGCCCGATCCCGTCCATGATGGGCATCTTGATATCCGAGAGCAGCAGGTCGAAGCGGCCGTTCTCGGCATCGGCGGTCTCGGCGGCGAGACCCCCATCCTCCTCGGCGACAACCTCGTGCCCCTTCATGGTGAGGGCGCTGACCACGAAGGCGCGCACCGATGGATCGTCTTCGGCAACCAGGATACGGGCCATCAGTGCTGCTCCGGAGTGGAATGGTCGGATGCGGCCGGCGCCGCGTTTTCGGTTGCCGATCCGTGTTCGGGCGCGGCGGCATCGTGTCCGGCAGGTTCGTGCGTTTCCGCAGCAGCGCCGGCAGGCGCTTCGCTCAGACCGAGGGCGGCATGGGCCTCGGCGGAGATGATGGGCATGCCCTGCCCGCCAGCAAAGGTCAGGCGGACGCGCTCTGCGGCGCCGGGCGGCAAGGTCAGCTGCGTGTCGAAGCTCGAGCGCTCCCCGGCCATCAGGTCGCGCACCGCCGGGGTGACGCTCCACTCGTAGATGCCATGGCCATGCACGTCGATCAGCGTCACCACCACCGCCGGCACCTGCACCGGCTCTGGCTCGAGGCCTACGATCTGGGCGGAGACGACCAGTACTTCCTTGCCATCGCGCAGGGTGCGCATGCTGGACGCATTGGAGAACTCGAGGCCCACCACATTGACGCCGAGCCCGACCGCCTCATAGATGCCGGCCATGGCTGGAAACCGCTCCACCACCATCACGCGGCCGAAATAGGCCGTGGCCACAACGGCAGCCAGCAGCACAAGGCCGACCACGCGCAGCGTACGGCGCAGGCGAGCCAGCGGCAGGTCCGCCGCCATCGCCGTCTGCCGTCGCGTAAAGGCCTTCTGCCGCTTGCGGACCAGGGCCGGATCGACCCGGCCCGCGGCAGCCTGCTTCTCGAGCTCCAGCCGCTGCGCCACCTCAGCAGCAACCGCGCTTTCCTCGGCCTGCATGGCCTCGTCCAGCCCATCCTCGGCGATCGCCTCAAATGCCTGCTTCTGCTCGGGCGTGTCCGGCTTGCTCAGCGGGCGCTGTTGCCAGGCCTGCTGGCAATGGGCGCACTGCACCTTGCGGCCGGCCGATCCGATGGCCTCATAGGTCACCTGATACTTGGTCTGGCAATGTGGACAGGTGATGATCATCGGGCCAGACGGAACGGAGGACGGAATATGTCACTCCCGACCCTAGAGCGCGGGAGTTAAAACTCCCCAAACCATTCGCTCCACGGCAGCAATCCACCACATTCGTGCCGCTTTCATGCCGCCAAGGAGGCGACCATGCGCATGCTGGGCCCTGGGCTGTTATGATGCGCCCAACACCTGATTCGCCTTGCGCGGACCAATTGGGGAGCCGCTGTTCTTGATCGAGTTTTCCAATGTCGGGCTGCGTTACGGCAACGGTCCCGAAATCCTGCGAGACCTGACCTTTTCGGTTGAGCCCGGCTCGTTCCACTTCCTCACCGGCCCCTCCGGCGCCGGCAAGACCAGCCTCCTCCGCCTGCTGTTGCTGTCGCTCAAGCCCTCGCGCGGTCGCGTCACCATGTTCGGCGAGGATGTGAACAATCTCAGCCATGACCGCCTGCTGCAGATGCGCCGCCATATCGGCATCGTCTTCCAGGAATTCCGCCTGCTCGACCACCTGACCACCTTCGAGAATGTCGCTTTGCCCCTGCGCGTGCTGGGGCAGCCGGAAAGCGAATACCGCCCCAACGTCACAGAGCTGCTCGAATGGGTGGGCCTGGGCGAGCGCATGAATGCCCTGCCCTCGCTGCTATCAGGGGGCGAAAAGCAGCGCGCGGCCATTGCCCGCGCCGTCATCGCCCGGCCCAAGATCCTGCTGGCGGACGAGCCGACCGGCAATGTCGATCCTGATCTCTCGAGCCGACTGGTCCATCTCTTTGCCGAACTCAATCGCACATTGGGCATGACCATAATCCTGGCCACCCACGAACTGCCGCTGCTCGACAAGTTCAACTATCCGCGCATGCTGCTCTCCAAGGGCGAGTTGGTGATCCATGATTGAGCGCATCCTCGGTCTCTTGCCGGCCCGCAAGGGTGCCGCCCCCATCGTTCCCGAACGCAGCGTCGCCGGCCGCACCCTGCTTCTGCTCATCACCATCATGAGCTTCCTGTCCGCCGTGACGCTGGGCGGCGTGGTGCTGGTGCAGAAGTCGGCCATTGCCTGGTCGGCCGATGTCGGCCGCGAGGTCACGATCCAGATCCGCCCCGTCGAGGGCGAGGTGATGGACAGCAATCTGCGCACTGCTGTGTCGCTGGCCCAGTCCACCGCCGGTGTCGCCTCCGCCCGCGCCCTCACCATCGAGGAAAGCCAGCAGCTGCTCGAGCCCTGGCTCGGAGCCGGTCTCGACCTCACCGCCATCGAAATTCCGCGCCTAGTCGTGGTGCAGCTCGCCGACCCGGCCGAGGCCGATATCGACGGCCTCGAGCGCAACCTCGCCGCCGTCAAGGGCGCGAGCCTCGACACCCATGCCGCCTGGCGGCAGCAGCTCAACACCATGGCCGGAACCATCGTGGTCTCGGGCCTGCTGGTGCTGATCCTGATCGGCGCCGCCACCGTGCTCGCCATCGTCTTTGCCACGCGCGGCGCCATGGCGACCAACCGCGAGATTGTCGATGTCCTCCACTATATCGGGGCATCCAACCGCTTCATTGCCGGCGAATTCCAGGGGCGGTTCCTGTCCATCGGCCTGCAGGGGGGCCTGCTCGGCACCATAGCCGCCATGCTGTTTTTCACCCTCATCGGCACCGCCGCCGGCAATATGCTGTCGAGCGAGGCAGGGGCGCAGGTCGGCATCCTTTTCGGCCGCTTCGCCCTGGGCGTCGATGGCATTGTGGGCATCCTGGCCGTCGTGCCGGTCATTGCCGCCCTCACCGCCATTACCTCGCGGGTGACCGTCCGGCGCTTCCTCAACGAAACCTCCTGACCGGTGTGTTGCGGTTCACGTCAAGGTGAGCCGAAAATGGTGGCATTCGAGAACCGGAGCGGAGCGTACATCAGTACGTGAGCACCGGAAGCGCAGAAGGCCGCCGTTTGCAGGCCACCTTCACGTGAACCCCGGCACACTGGGAACGCCCCTCGCCAAGCCGGCGTTAGCTCGCTATGACGCTTCACATCGGCCAGATGCCGTGGGAGAGGTTCATGGCTATCGTGCAGGCAGTGCGCACCGCGCTGTTCTATTTCATCTTCATCGGCCAGACGGCGCTCGTGGCGATCACCATCGGCATCATCGCCATGGTCCGTGGGCGCACGCCCATGAGCTGGGCCCTGGCAAAATTCTGGTGCCGGTCCAACCTGGTCTATCTGCGCTACATAGCCGGCGTCAAAACCCGTGTCAGCGGGGAAGAGAACATCCCAGAGGGCGGCTGCATCATCGCCGCCAAGCACCAGAGCGACTGGGATGTCTTTGCCATTTTCCCCTATACCGGCCGCCCCGCCTATATCGTCAAGAAGGAACTGATGGACATCCCCTTCTTCGGTCCGGCGGCGCGCTCGCTCGATTGCATCGAGGTCGACCGCAAGCGGGGCGCGGAGGCTATTCCTTTGATGATGGCGCAGGCCCATGCCGCCATCGAGCGCGGCTGCCGCATCGTCATCTTCCCCGAAGGCACCCGCAAGGCGCCGCTGGCGCCCGCTGATTACCGCCAGGGCATCGTACGGCTCTACCTCGAGCTCAATGTGCCCGTCGTCCCGGTGGCGCTGAATTCAGGCCTGTTCTGGGGCCGCAACAGCCTGGTCATCTGGCCGGGCACCGCCGAAGCCCGCTTCCTGCCCGCCATCGAGTCCGGCCTTTCCGCCGACGTTTTCCAGGAGCGACTCAAAAAAGCCATCGAATCTGAGTCCGATGCACTGATTCTCAAGGCGGAAGACGAAGGCCTCTCCCGCCCTGTCGGACCCGAACTGCGCAGCCGTCTCGATGCCCTCCGCCGAAGCCACGCCGCTACCTCGTGAACACTACATATTGACGAAGTCAGCGAACAACCACATACATATAGTCGTCAATCAAGTCGGCTCTTGACATACGTCGCATTTCGTTCTATTTTTGTTCTTGTTTGACGATCGCTGTGGGGATGGCGTGATGGCTGGCAATACCGAGAACAGGGTCTTGATTCACGGCTTCGGCCGGCTCAGCAAGTGGCTGGGCCGTTCTGGTCAGGCCTATGGCCTGGTCAGCGAAAATCTCGAGCGCTTCGCCATGGCCGATGCCGATCTCTATCTCATCGCCAAGGGAAACCACGTCCTCTGGGTCGGCTCTACCGGCGAGCTGGTGGGCGACCCCATGAGCCGCAGCCGCTTCCGCCTGGCACTCGATTGCGCCGACCGGGTATTCCGCCTGCTCACCCCCGGCACCGCCGCCGAACGCCTCAGCACCATCTGGGACCTCGAAGGCGCCGAGCCCATGCAGGGCATGCAGGCGGCCTAATTACCATTCTGGGCATCGGTACCCCACCACTGGGCGTCGCCCTCGGGTCAAGCCCGAGGGTGACGATCGAGTGTGTAGGGACCGATTATGGACGAGGCGCAATTTGCGGTTGTCGACTCTTCCACAACCCCCTAGCCAAGCCCCGATACTTGCTCTATAGAGCCGACCAATCCCTTTCAGAGATGAACTCTCTGGGCCGCTTTGGCGGCGCAACGATATTGAATTCGGAGTACCGACCATGGCAGTGCCAAAACGAAAGACCTCGCCGATGAAGCGCGGCTTCCGCCGCTCGGCCGACGCTCTTGCCACCGCATCCTACGTCGAAGACAAGGATTCGGGCGAGCTGCGCCGCCCGCATCACGTCGACCTCAAGACCGGCATGTATCGCGGTCGCCAGATCCTCGACGTCAAGAAGTAAACGAAAGACGAGGCGCGCCTTGCGCTCGTTTCTGATATTGCAGCGGCCGATCCCTTCAGGGGTCGGCCGTTTTGCTTTGCCCGCCGCCGGAAAGAGCGGCGCCATCTAGCTGGAGTTAAGCCATGAGCACGCGCGTTGAATCGGACACCATGGGCACCATCGAGGTTCCTGCCGACAAGTATTACGGCGCGCAGACGGCCCGTAGCCTCATGAATTTCGACATTGGCGGCGAGAAGATGCCGACCGAAATCGTCACCGCCTTCGGCGTGCTCAAGAAAGCCGCGGCCCTGGCCAATCACAAGCTGGGCCTGCTTGACGAAAAGACCCGCGACCTGATCGTCGCTGCGGCCGACGAAGTGATCTCGGGCAAGCTGGCCGACCATTTTCCGCTGGTGGTCTGGCAGACCGGCTCGGGCACCCAGTCCAACATGAATGTCAACGAGGTCATCTCCAACCGCGCCATCGAGATGGCGGGCGGCACCATGGGCTCCAAGAAGCCCGTGCACCCCAATGACCATGTCAACATGAGCCAGTCGTCCAACGACACCTACCCCACGGCCATGCACATCGCCGCCGTCGAGGCGCTGGAGAATTACCTCTTCCCCCGCGTCGCCCTGCTGCGCAACACGCTCGCCGCCAAGGCCGAAGAGTTCATGGACGTGGTCAAGATCGGCCGCACCCACCTGCAGGATGCGACGCCCCTGACCCTGGGCCAGGAAATCTCCGGCTGGGTCGCCCAGATCGACTATGCCATCGCGGCCATCAAGGCCACCCTGCCCCAGCTCAGGGAACTGGCTCTGGGCGGCACCGCCGTCGGCACGGGCCTCAATGCCCATCCCGACTATGCCGTCGCCGTGGCCAAGGAGATCGCTGCCCTCACCGGGCATGATTTCGTCACCGGCCCCAACAAGTTCGCCCTCCTGGCCGGCCACGACGCCTTTGTCGGCACGTCCGGCGCCCTCAAGCAGCTCGCCGTCGCCTTCATGAAGATCGCCAATGACGTGCGCTGGCTGGCCTCGGGCCCCCGTTCGGGCCTGGGCGAGATCACCATCCCGGAAAACGAACCCGGCAGCTCCATCATGCCGGGCAAGGTCAACCCCACCCAGTCCGAAGCCATGACCATGGTCGTCGCCCATGTCATGGGAAATGACGCCGCCATCGGCTTTGCCGCCAGCCAGGGCAATTTCGAGCTCAACGTCTTCAAGCCCGTCATCGCCTACAATTTCCTGCAGGCGGTGCGGCTTCTCGCCGACAGTGCAAAATCGTTCAACGACAACTGCGCCATCGGCATCGAACCCGACCGCAAGCGCATCAAGCAGTTGGTCGACCAGTCGCTGATGCTGGTCACCGCGCTCAACCGCAAGATCGGCTACGACAACGCCGCCAAGATCGCCAAGACCGCCCACAAGAACGGCGGCACCCTGCGGGAGACGGCGATCGAACTGGGCCTGCTGACCGGCGAGGAATTCGACGCGGAAGTGAAGCCCGAACAGATGGTCGGCCCGCTCAAGCTGAAGAAGTAGGCGCTCTCCCGGCCTAACACCACGTCATTCCCGCGAAAGCGGGAATCCACCCTTTCGGCGGCAGTGTGCGCGACTAGGCGTCATTGCCGGGCTTGTCCCGGCAATCCATGCACCAGGCCAGGGATGGATCACCCGGACAAGCCGGGTGATGACGGTGGTGCAAGGCACCCCACTCAGCTCCCATTCATCTCCGCCCCGCTACGCAGCCTTTGCGGCGGTCCCGCAATCTGGCATGGTCCGCGCACGAGGGAATAAGGAGAGCCACCTTGGTCGAACATGTCTATGTGCCACCCACCGGCGCCGCACCACGCCGCACCGGACCGTTCATTCCGCCGCTGCTGATCATCCCCTTCCTGATCTACAACATCGTGGTCTTCCTGTTCCTGGGCGGCAACCCGGCCGGCTGGAGCAACACGGTGCTCAACATCGCCATGGTTTCGGGCGTGCCGTGGGCGGTCTCGGTGGGCGACCTGCTGATCGTCGGCTCGCTCATCCTGCTGTTCTTCGAGCTGCTCAAATCGACCCGCATCGGCGCAGTCTCGATCCTTGAGCACATGCTCTCGATGATCGTCTTCGTGGTGATTCTGGTGGAATTCCTGCTGCTCGGCGCCGCTTCGAGCACGGTGTTCTTCATCCTGCTGGTCATGGCGCTGATCGACGTCGTCGCCGGCTTCACCATGTCCATTACGTCAGCCACGCGCGACATGAGCATGGCCGGCCATTAGTCGTTCTTCTCTCCCCTCGAGGGGAGAGAAGGCTGTCGTCTGAAGATTACGCGACGATACTGGTCCTATACCCCGCCGGCATGCGTTTCACGGCAACCTTCGCGCCGTCGGCATAAGCCCCGATGGCACCTTCCGACGTGCCCCGGCGGCGCGCGCGTTGCGGAGCCAGGTTGGCGCGTTCGGCCAGCAATTGGCTGACAAAGGCAGCCGTGGTTTGGTTGCGCCATAGCGAGGGACGGGGTTGCGGCGTCCCGATCAGGACCGGCAAACCCGCGGGCTTTGTTTCAGAATCCGACATTTCTGCCTCGCTTGTCTCAAAGCGGGCCAGCCTGTCTCAAAATGAAACAACGCATCTGGCCCTGTACCCCATTAGGGGCAATCGGCGTGCCAGATGCTAACGTTTTGTTAACGATTTCCGCTCCCAAAACGTGAAATGGTTAAATCGGGACCGCGCTGTCGCGTCCCGGAATCAGAAATTGTCCTTGCCCTTGCGGATGGCGGCGAACACCTCCGCCGGGTCGGCACCTTCCAGGCCATAGTGCCGCGCCAGAACAGGATCATCCGCCCGCAGGAACGGATTGGCCGCCTTGTCCTCGCCCAGCACGAACGGAATGGTCGGCCGCCCGGCCTTCCGCAACGCCTCGACCTCGGCGGCGCGTTTCTGCAGTGCCGCATTGTCGGCGTCGATCGACAGCGCGAATTTCGCATTGCTCTGGGTATATTCGTGCCCGCAATAGACCAGCGTATCGTCAGGCAGCTCGCGCAGCGCCTTGATGCCGGCCCACATCGGCCCCGGCGTCCCCTCGAACATGCGCCCGACGCCCAGCGAAAACAGCGCATCGGCGGAAAACAGATGCTTGCCCTCCCGGTCGTGGAACACGATGTGCCCCAGCGTATGCCCGGGCGTGTCATAGACGTGGAACACCGTTTCCCCGAGGCTCACCGTATCGCCGCCCGCCACCAGTGCGTCGAGGCCGGCAATCTTGTCCGCCTCGGCGCGCGGCCCCACCACCCTTGCGCCAAACTCCGCCTTCAGTTCGGGAATGGCCTCGACATGGTCGATATGGTGGTGGGTGATAAAGATATCGGTCAGCGTCCAGCCCCGATGCAGCAGCGCAGTCCTGATCGCCGCAGCCTCGGGCGCATCGATGGCGGCCGTGCGCCCGCTGGCGGTGTCATGCACCAGGTAGCCGAAATTGTCGCTCCGGGCGGGAAACACATCGACGATCAGACTCATGGGGGTAGCACTCCTTGAACGGGCAAACTTGAAAGCTAGGGATGCCGGTTCCACATGACAACCGCCCCGTTGGACAAGTCCTTGAGAAAGCGGCAGAGTTGCGCGCATGACTGCCGATGTCACCCGCCTCATCGCCTATTACAAGTCCCCCCTAGGGCGCATTTCGCGCGCGCTGGTCCGCGAGCAGGTCATCGGACTGGCCGACGATGTCGCGGGCAAGCGCGTCCTGGGCCTGGGCTTTGCCACCCCCTATCTGCGCTTCGCCCTCGAACGGGCCGAGCGGGTACTGGCCTTCATGCCGGCGCGGCAGGGGGCCTCGGCCTGGCCGCGCGAGGGCCCCTCGCATACCGTGCTGTGCGACCCGCTCGAAATGCCGCTCACCGATGCCGCCATCGATCTGACCATCGCCATCCATGCCATCGAGCATGTCGCCGATGCAGAGGAACTGATGCGTGAGCTGTGGCGCGTCACCGCGCCCAATGGTCACCTGATCCTGGTCGTGCCGCGCCGACGCGGCATCTGGGCCCAGCGCGACAATACGCCCTTTGGTTCAGGCAATCCCTATTCCGGCGGCCAGCTCGACAAGCTGCTGCGCGACCACAGTTTCGTACCCGAGGCCTGGCGCGACGGCCTCTTCCTGCCCCCGTTCCAGAGCTCGCTCGTACTGAAGTCCACCCGCCTGTTCGAGCAGGTCGGGCGGCTGTTCGGCCCGGCCATGAGCGGCGTCATCTGCGTCCGCGCCCGCAAGGAAGCCTTCCCCGCCGTCCCCCGCCGCAAGCGCGAGGAACGCTTCGTCCGCGTACCGGGCCTGAGCACCGCCACGGCGCGGCAGGGCTAGCGCAACCACCCTTTGCCTTCCGCCCCCGCTTTGACTATGGTCCGCGCGGTTTTCCCGCCCTGGCGTCCCCTCATGTCCGACGACCCTATCCGCCCTATTCCGCAGCCTGGCATTCTCGACATTGCCCCCTACCTGCCCGGCAAGTCCGGCGCACCGGGCAGTAATGCTGTCAAGCTCTCGGCCAATGAAAGCCCGCTCGGCGCCAGCCCCAAGGCGATGGAGGCCTTCCGCGCTGCCGCCGAACACCTCGAAATCTATCCCGAGGGATCATCGAAGATTCTGCGCACCGCCCTGGCCGAAGTCCACGGCATCGATCCCGACCGCATCGTCTGCGGCAATGGTTCGGATGACCTGCTGCACCTGCTGGCCCAGACCTATCTGGGCGAAGGCGACGAGGCGGTGATGAACCGCTATGGCTTCTCGGTCTATCCGATCATCACCAAGGCCACCGGCGCATCCATCGTCATGGTCGAGGAGACCGACTACACCGCCGATGTCGACCTGCTGCTGGCCGCAGTGACTGATCGAACCAAGGTCATCTGGCTCGCCAATCCCAACAACCCCACCGGCACCTATCTCAGCGATGCCGAAGTGCGGCGGCTGCATGCCGGCCTCCGCCCCGATATCCTGCTCGTCATCGACAGCGCCTATGCCGAATATGTCACTGCCGCCGACTATTCGGTCGGGCTCGACCTGGTCGGCGAAGCGAGCAATGTCGTCATGGTCCGCACCTTCTCCAAGATGGGCCTCGCCGCCGCCCGCATCGGCTGGATGGTGGGCCCGGCCCATGTGGTCGACGCCATCAACCGCATTCGCGGCCCCTTCAATGTCAACCTGCCGGCGCAGCTGGCCGGCGCCGCAGCCACGCGCGATGTCGAATTCACCGCCCGGCTCCGCGAACACAATGCCAGGTGGCGCGACTGGCTGACATCAGAACTCCAGTCCAACTACATGCGCGTCATTCCCAGCCAGGCCAATTTCATCATGGTGCTGTTTGCCGATGCCGCCTCCGCCGCCATGGCCTTCGAGACCCTGCGCGAGCGCGGCCTGATCGTGCGCGAAATCGGCCCCTCCTACGGCATTGCCAACGGCCTGCGCATCTCCATCGGTTCCGAAGCGGCCATGATCGGCGTGGCCGGCATTCTCAAAGCACTGAGCAAGGTTTCATGAGCGTCCACTTCCGCAAGCTCGCCCTCATCGGCATCGGCCTTATCGGCTCGTCCATCGCCCTGGCCGCGCGGCGGCAGGGGCTGGTGGAGGTCATCTCCATCGCCACCCGCAAGCAGGAAACGCTCGATCAGGCCCGCGATCTCGAGCTGGGCGACCTCTATACGCTCGACCCCGCCGAGGCCGTGCGTGGCGCCGATCTCGTTATCCTCTGCGCCCCCGTCGGCGCCTATGAGGACATTGCCAGAGCCATCGGCCCGGCCCTGGCACCGGGCGCCATCGTCTCCGATGTCGGCTCGGTCAAGGCGCATGTGGTCAAGGTCGTGGCGCCGCATCTGCCGCCAACAGTCAGCTTCATTCCCGGCCACCCCATTGCCGGCACCGAGCATTCCGGTCCCGCCGCCGGCTTTGCCGAGCTCTTCGCCGGCCGCTGGTGCATCCTGACCCCGCAGCCCGATGCCAGCCCGGCCCATACCGACAAGCTCGCCGCCTTCTGGGAAGCCATGGGCAGCAATGTCGAAATCATGGAAGCGGGCCACCACGACATGGTGCTGGCCATCACCAGCCACATCCCGCACCTGATCGCCTACAATATCGTCGGCACCGCCGATGATCTGGAATCGGTCACGAAGTCGGAAGTGATCAAGTTCTCCGCCGGCGGCTTCCGCGACTTTACCCGCATCGCCGCCTCCGACCCGGTCATGTGGCGCGACGTGTTCCTCACCAATCGCGACGCCGTGCTGGAAATGCTCGGCCGCTTCCTGGGCGATCTCAGCGTGCTGCAGAAGGCCGTCGAAACCGGCGATGGCGCCGCCCTCGAATCGATCTTCACCCGCACCCGCGCCATCCGCCGCTCGATCATCTCGGCCGGCCAGGAAACCGCCGCCCCCGATTTCGGCCGCCCCCACGA